>DEJF01000047.1:86697-99257 GCA_002353225.1 Prevotella sp. UBA2755
GTCGTGATTAAGTGAGCGAAGAACCGAGCGTGCTCGTATTCTTCCGAACGTGAACGAGTTCGAGCACCGCTCAAAGTCGTGATTAAGTAATTTGTACATTCACAGTGATTCCCGGATAGTTTCCTACCGACAAATTGGTCGTTTGTTACCGAGAAACAGGTCGTTTGTTACCGAGAAACTCTGTCTTTCTCACGCGCGCGTGCGCGCACTATAAATTTTTAAAACCTTGTCACCGTTGCCACCTTGCAAAACTATTTGATAATCAGGGGATTGTCGGTAACAACGAGGTGACAACGGTGACAAGGAAAGGCGTTTTGCTGATAGAAATGCCTCCGATTACCGTGGCGGATGCCTTCGCTCACAGAGAGGAGTGGCTCCTATCTGAGAGGGAAAAATTTCCCATTTTTAATCGGAGGCATCCCTCATTGTGATCGGAGGCATCGGAGACTTTCACCCGACGGAGACTTCGAGGGCGGAGAGGATACGCTTACAGATTATCGACTTCGGAGGTTGGTGGATTTAATGCGATTCTACAGAGGCTCTTTGTCGGGATTATTCTTTGTCTCCACCGTATGTACTTCGTCTCTTGACAACTCCAAAGCGACCGGTTAATGTAAAAAAGTACCTAAAAAATTTGGCACTTTCTTGACTTATCCTTATCTTTGCAATCGAAGACAGATAGATTTTAATAAATCTAAGACCTTGATATTTGTAAAAACAGATAAGGAATGATGAATATAATTCATAAACACATCGATTATTTTATGAGAAGATTAGTTGCTTTATGCTCCTGTCTTTTGCTGACACTGACGGTATCAGCGCAGACGTGGGAGGATGTCAGGGAGAGTGAGGACTATATCTACGGTGAAGGCTGGGGTAGTACTGTCGCCGAGGCGGAGCGTAATGCCCTTGCCAACCTGATTGGTAAGATAGCCACCAATGTGACTGGAGAGGCACAGAGTTCTGTGAAGGTACAACATGGAGACGGTAAGTTGAACGAGGAGTCGCAGTTTACCCAGACCGTGAATACCTATTCACAGGCTACGCTGACCAATACCCAGCAGCAGGTGTTGAAGAGTGAGCCGGACGCCTATGTCGTGCGTTGGATCAAGAAGTCGGAGGTGGAGAAGATCTTCGAGTCACGTAAGCGTAAGGCGATAGACTTGGTGGAGTCGGCTCTCCGTGCCGATAAGAAGGGTAAGGTGGATGATGTGTTGCGTAACTACTACTGGGCGCTGACCCTTCTGAAGTCGTTGCAGTATCCTAACGATGTGATGTACACAGACGATGATGGTGAGGAGCATGTGCTTACCAACTGGATTAAAGAGGAGATGGACGATACCTTTGATGACCTGAAAGTCATCTATGACGGTCGTGAGGGTAATGATGTGCATCTTTCCATTACTTATAAGGACAAGCCCGTGAATAGTGTCGACTATTGTTTCTGGGACGGTCAGTCGTGGAGTGCTATCTATAGTGCGAAGGATGGCTGGGGCGTTCTGGAACTGGCACCTGGTTATGAGAGTTCCCATGTGCAGTTGAAGTTTGAGTATGAGTATGCTGGTGAGGCAAAGATCGACAAGGAGGTGGAGATGGTGCTGAATGCCGTCAAGGGGACTCCTATGCCTGACGCTTTCAAGAATGTGAAACTGGAGAATAAAGAGAAGCCCAAGGAGCGTGCCGAGCGTCAGCAGAAGATGGCGAGTGAGTCATTCACCACCAATGCCGCCGAGGTGATTGCTCCTCCCAAACCCATAGCGAAGAAAGACAAGGATGCCTCTAAGTATATGTCTGCCTTGGAGCAGGTGGTGAAGGCTATCAAACAGAAGAACTATGATTCGGTACGCTCTTTCTTCAGTGACGGAGGATGGGATATGTTCACCAAACTGATGAAGTACGGTAAGGGTAAGGTGCTCGACTCATCCGACATTCGTCTTTATGAAGACAACGGTAGTGTACTGGTACGTGGACTGCGCATGTCGTTCTCCTTTGCCTCCGGTGTCAGGAAGTCGTTCGTCGAGGATGTCGTCTTCGCCTTCACGGAAGACCAGAAGATTGACAATATCGCCTTCGGACTGGGTAAGACCGCTGAGGATGATATCCTGAACAAGGGCGTATGGGAGGAGAAGTCACGCTTCGCCATCATGAACTTCCTGGAGAACTATAAGACCGCCTATGCCCTGAAGCGTCTCGACTATATCCGTTCCATCTTCGATGATGATGCCGTTATCATCACGGGTTCGGTGGTGAGTAGGGCTAATCAGAACGTCAATATCGAGAACCAGTCGACCATCAGTCAGGAGGGTAACTTGATTATCAAGAAGAACCGCCAGACGAAGGACGAGTATCTCGCCAACCTCAAACGCTGTTTCGAGCGTAACGAGTTTGTGAACATCCGTTTCTCAAACAATGATGTCATCAAGATGGGAGAGGGTGGTGAGTCATACGCCATCCAGATACAGCAGGACTACTATTCCTCCACCTACGGTGACAAGGGATACCTGATGCTGATGGTGGATATCAACGAGCCCACCAAGCCACTGATAAAACTAAGAACCTGGCAACCCGAGAAAGACCCCGACTTCGGACTTTACGGACCAGGCGACTTTTAAGTATGAAATAGCGTATAATTATTAACAAAAATCTTTAGCATTATGAAAACAATGAAATTTATTGTGATGTTGGTCGCACTGTCATTCTCTATGAGCGCTATGGCTCAGAGTTCTGTACAGGCAAAACTGAAGGAAAACAAAACTGCCCTGAAGAAGGAGGATGTCTCTAAGGATGCCAAGAAAGAGGCTAAGCGACTGAAGAAAGAGGGATGGACCGTATCACCCGGTGGACTGCCCTTGGAGAAACAGGTCAACCGTCTGTATATGTTCTTGGAGCAATATGACGAGGAGATGAATCCCCTCTATTTCGACGGTGAGGGTCGCTCTACGGCAGAGAACTTCGCAGCAGCCCAGATTCAGGCTACTGAGTTAGCACGTATGAATCTTGCCAGCAAGATCAGTTCAGAGGCAACAGGTATTATCGATAACCTGGTTGCCAACAAGATGCTCGCTGACGACCAGGCTGCCTCTATCACCACGACGATGGTTGAGAACAAGACCATCTTCTCTCAGAAGTTAGGTCGTCTGCAGACCCCACTGGTCGTTACCCGTGAGTTGAAGAACAAGAACAAGGAGGTGATGGTTCGTGTCGTTTCCAAGACATCTGCCATTCAGGAGATTGCCAAGGAGGCTATCCGTGCTGAGTTGGAGAAAGGCGGCAAAGAACTGAGCGAGGAACTGAAGGCTTATTTGGGTAAGGATTAATGAGTCGACTCTGGAGATACTTCATCGTGACGATTCTCGCATTCTTCGTCGTGGGAATCTATGTGCTGGCGGCTTTCAACCTGAAAGTCTTCAACCCCGTCGCTGAGATCCTTGATGACTATTCGTTTACGGATTTCTATTATAAGTTGCTGGACGGGGCAGGTAAGAGGGACACCAGTCGCATCGTGACCATCGTGGATATGACGGAGTTGAGAAAGCGCCGTGACTTTGCGCAACTGTTCATGGAGGTGAACGCGCTTCACCCCAAGGCAGTCGGCGTGGATGTGGTGTTTGAGGGCTACAAGGACGAGGATCTTGAGGGAGACACCTTGCTGGCGATGACCGTCCAGCAACTGCAGAACTTCGTGTTCTCCTATAAGATTATCGACAGCATGGAGGGCGAGACAGTACACTCGTTCTTCTCACCCAATGACTCCGTCAACGAGGGTTTTACGAATATGCCGCGCCAGTTGTACGGCGGTATGAAACGTAGTGTGAGTATCGGACGCGACGTAGGAGGAACGGTACAGCCGTCTTTTATCAAGAAGGTGTCTGAGATCTATGCCGGACAGGAGGTCATTCCTCTTGCTGACAAGGACCTGAGTATCAATTTCTCTCCGAAGTATTACCAAATAGTATCCTATGACTCCCTCCTTGAGAACCGTGACCTGATAGAGGATCATCTGGTGCTGATAGGAGCCATGAAGGAAGAAGGTGATATGCACTACACCCCGCAAGGTAAGATTGCCGGTGTGGAGTTACTCGCCTATGCCGCAGAGACGATGCTTCGTCAGTCAGAGATCAAGCATGCCTCTACAGGAGTCACCGTTGTGGTATCGTTCATCGTCGTCTTCTTGTCAGTTATCTTGTTGTCACTGTACAAGCAGTTTGTCTCCAGTAAGAAGACGTTGTTCCATGTCATTCTCTCCACCTCCTTGATACGAGGTCTGTTTATCTGCGGTTGGCTGTCGCTGATAGTATGGGTCACCTTCATTCTTTTCTGCCGGTACAACTACAGTATCAGTCTGGCGATAGCCATGTCGGCGATCGCGTTGATCTATATGGCGGAGAATCTGTACGATACCTTTAAGACTACTATAGAATTTAAACGTAATAAGAAAAATGAATCATAAGAAAATCATTGGTCTGTGGTTGCTTCTGCTGATGCCCCTTGCCCTGATGGCAAAAGATAAGAAAGTGTCTTATGTCGTCTCCAAGGTGAGTGGACGCGTGGAGTTGATAACCCCTAAAGGGAAGCATAGGGTGGAGAAGGGTGATGTGCTGACAGCCGACGCCACTATTGATGTCTCTTTTAGCGGATCTATGACCTTGCTTGCAGAGAACAGCAATAAGCAATACGTCATCAATGCGCCCGGCAAGGCAAAGTTGGAGTCGTTCCTGGCAGATAAGCGTAATACAGTGCTTACGCTGACAGAGGACTATGTCAAGTCTGTCGTGGCACAACTCCGCAAAGAGAAGTCAGTGAAGGTTCGTCGTCACAGCGATCCTGCCACCGTTACCCGTGAGCAGTTAGTGAAGGACACGCTCTTCCAAGAGAAGGACCTCAATGACTCGCTGATGACAGAGAAGGCAGATACCGTACAATGTCAAAACTAAATATCACAAAACTATGAAAAGGAATATCATAATTATTCAACTGCTGATGTTGGTATTAGCATTGCCCGTTCAAGCCCAGAATAAGAATTTCCGTCAGGACTTCGAGGCTTTCAAGAACAAGGCGAAGAAAGAATATGCCGACTTCCGCAAGAAAGCACTTGCCGAGTATGCCCAGTTTGTCCGTGAGGCATGGGAGGAGTTCGGTGCCGAGCCACCTGTCGAGGTTCCTAAGGAAGAGAAGGTGATGCCGATGGTCACACCAGAATTCGAGGACGAGACCGCGTCGTGGTTTACGAAACTGTTTGGTCTTGACAAGAAAGACCCTCAGAAGGAAGCCGAGAGGAAGGCAAGGAAAGAGGCTAAGGAGGCTGAGAAAAAGGCAAAGAAGGAAGCCAAGCGCAGGAAACGTGAACTTACCAACGACCATCTTGCCGTACAGCAGGTTGTCGCTGCTCCTGCACCTGCCCCCAAACAACCTCAGCCTCTGGCAGAAGTCGTTCCTGTGCCGGAGAAAGCCAACGACTATATGACGTTTGATGTCTTCGGTACCCAATGCCGTGTACGTATTGGTGATAACTGCCGTATTCATCTGAACGGGCTTAGCGGCGACGAGTTGGCGGATGCCATTGGCGAGTTCTCTAAGTCACAATATGACAATATGCTCTATGACTGTCTGCAGGAGCGTAAGAACCACCACTTCTCTGACTGGGCATATTATCAGATGCTGCTCGCCTTGACAGATAAGTTCTATGGCAAGCATACCAACGAGGGTACCTTGGTGATGGGCTTCTTGTATTCCCAGTCGGGCTATAAGATGCGTTATGCCCATGATAACTCGAAACTCTATATCCTTGTGGCAAGTCAGTATAACATCTTCAAGAAGTCGTTCTTCTATGTGGATGGTGAGTGCTACTACCTGCTTGACAATATCGGCGATGACACCAAGTTGGCTATCTGTAAGGCTAAGTTCCCCAAGGAGAGTCCGCTGTCACTCCAGATAACCGCCGTGCAGGACTTCACGGAGAATCCTACGTTAGAGCGTACCATCACCTCTCCACGGAATCCAGACTTCAGTTTCACGCTGAAGTCAAACAAGAATTATATTGATTTCTATAACACCTATCCCTCGTCCTATACTGACAATAACTTCATGACGCGCTGGGCGATGTATGCCAACACCCCTCTGGAGAAGGGTATCACCGCACAACTCTATCCGTCCATGCGAGAGAAGTTGGACGGTATGTCACCTCTGGAGAAGGTACAGCAGTTAGACTGGTGGGTTCAGGGAACGGTTGACGTTAAACGTGAGAACCCCGACCAGGGCTGTTTCCTCTACGCCTTTGATGATGACGTATGGGGTTTTGACCGTGCCTTCTTCGGCGAGGAGACCTTCTTCTATCCCTATTGTGACTGTGAGGACCGTTCCATTCTGCTCTCTCATCTGGTCAGAGACCTTGTCAACCTGGACGTTGTCTTAGTGTACTATCCTGGTCATCTTGCCATGGCGGTTAACTTCCAGGAGGATGTTCCTGGTGACTATATCATGGTGGATGGTCGCAAGTTCACAGTATGTGATCCTACTTATGTGGGCTCTGATGTGGGTGAGACCATGCCTACTATGAAGGACAAGAGTACAACAGTTATCTTGTTACAGAGAAAAGGATAATAAGTGATAAAAACAAAGTGGAACTCAAACGAGTTCCACTTTGTTTATGTCCTGTTCCATCTCACAATAGTGGCAGGTCAGGATGCCGTCCGTCACATGGAAGTGTGTGAGCATAGGCTCGTTATTCGTGATACACTTCGGATTGTTGCATTTCACGATGCCCCGTATCTCGTCAGGGGTGCGTACCGGTTTCTTCTCCACCACCTCGAAGTCGTGGATGATATTCAGTACCACGTTGGGTGCCACAACAGAGAGACGGGAGATCTCCTCGTCGGTAAACCATTTGTTCTCTACCTTGATAAAGCCTTTCTTTCCCACTTTCTTGGAAGGGAAGTTATAACCGATGGTGACAGGTGTTCCCAGTTCGTCCAGTTTCAGCAACTGTGCCACCTGATAGGTCTTCTCGGAAGGTATGTGGTCTATTACGGTGCCGTTCTCAATAGCGGCAACGAGCATCTGGTTCTTATTCATTATATAATCGTTTTATCGTTCTTTACTTCATCTAAACTGATACCGAGTACGTCACAGAAGATCGCCTCACGGGCAAAGAGTCCGTTGCCTGCCTGCTGGATATAATAAGCATGGGGATTGTCATCCACATCATACGCAATCTCGTTGACACGGGGCAGCGGATGCAGGATCTTCATGTTAGGCTTGGCAAGGCGCAGCATGTCATTATTCAGGATATACACGTTCTTCACCCGCTCGTATTCCATCAGGTCGGAGAAACGCTCCTTCTGCACACGGGTCATATACAGGATGTCGGCATCGGCAATCACCTTCTCGTTGAAGGCGGTATGCTCCTGGAACTTGATACCATGCTCCTTGCAGTATAACTTATACTCGTTGGGCATGGCGAGTTCTTTCGGTGCCACGAAATGGAAGGTGGGGTTGAAATGACGCATCGCCATAATCAGGGAGTGGACGGTACGACCGTATTTCAAATCACCAACCAGATAGATATTGAGGTTGTCCAGTGTTCCTTGTGTCTTGTAGATACTGTAAAGGTCGAGCATACACTGAGACGGATGCTGGTGAGCACCGTCACCGGCGTTGACGATAGGTACCTCCGTCACCTCCGACGCATACTGTGCGGCACCCTCTATAAAATGACGCATGACGATGACATCGGCATAGTTTGCCACCATCGAGATGGTGTCTTTCAGCGTCTCTCCCTTCGTACCGCTGGTAATCTTCGGGTCGGCGAAGCCTATCACACGGGCACCGAGACGGTTGGCGGCAGTCTCGAAACTCAGACGGGTACGGGTGGAAGGCTCGAAGAAAAGGGTAGCGACCACCTTTCCTTTCAATATCTCTCGGTTAGGATGCTTCTCAAACTCCTGTGCCATCTCTATCATATAGAGAATCTTCTCACGGGTGAGGTCAGCAATAGTTACAAAGTCATGCTTTTCCATATATTGTGTTCCTTTAGGTTTTGATTTATCCCGACAAAGGTACGAATAAGTGAGCAGAAAACCAAAAGATTTTTGAGTTTTCTCAAACGGGAGTACCTTTGACCGCATAACACTCCCCCGACATTCTCCCATCGGAGACGGTGCCTTCGATTCTCGAAGATATCACCATAAGAACAAAACAACTTGTTTTGTCCTCAAAGAAGGCATCCCTATCATGGATTAAGACTATCCTTTTCGGAACAAAACAAGTTGTTTTGTTAATAGAGGAATCATGGGAGTTTTGCATCGAAAGCACCTTTCCTTGTCACCGTTGTCACCTCGTTGCCACACACAACTGCCTGATAACTAAATAGTTTTGCAAGGTGGCAACGGTGACAAGGGTTTTAAAAATTACGTGTAGAGAAAAAGTGGGACTTTGATAGCCCCACTTTCCACAAATCACTGGGACAGGTCTGTCCCAATGATGATAAGATGATAAGTCAAAATGACCCTATGCTTTGTTGAATTTCTCCTTGCTTTGTTTGCAGCGAGGACAGCGCCAGTCATCTGGTAAATCATCGAACGCTACACCGTCGTGCTCTGCAGGATCATACACATAGCCGCAGATGGAGCAGACGTACTTGCCAGAGGCTTCTTGTTTGGAGAAATCCACTTCTGCAAGAACGGTCGGTACAGGGTTGTCCAGATCCATCACGCGCTTAGTCTCCAAGTTCTCATAACCCTGAGGAGTATGAGTTCCGCAGTAGACTGTCGGGTGGTTGCGGATGAACTCACGAATACGGTCTTGTGTCTCGCGGGCTGCAGGCAGGTCGTCATAGACCACAGACAGTTTGTCCTCATATAAGGCTTCATCCACGTAGGTGATGTCACCATGCAGCATGTAGAACAGTCCATCCATCTCCACGATGATGATGCTGTTGCCCTTGGTGTGACCTTTCGCCTTGATGAGGTAGATACCATCCTGAATCTTCTGAGCCTCCGGGAAGTTGTAGTAAGGTCCATCTGTAAAAGTTACAGGAACGAGATTGGTGAGTCCTTGCAACTCGGCAGCATCCATCTCATCCTGGTTGACATAGACCTTGGCATTAGGGAAACTCTTCAGTTCGCCCGAGTGGTCTGCATGGCGATGGGTCAGCAAGATCTTCGTCACCTGTTCAGGCTTATAGCCAAGAGCCGCAAAGGCTTCCATATAGGTGCAGATATCCTTACCCGTGAAACCAAAAGAGGTCTCATCGGGTACCTCCTCAGGAGTTCCTGCCGGGATGCCCGTATCAACTAAGATGACCTCTGTGCCGGTGTCAATCAGCCAGTTCTGCAGACTGCCACGATAGCGGATATTCTGATCATAATCGCCACCTTCGCCACCCATGACGAAGGGCTGGGTATAGAACCCGTCACGTCTGAATTTAACTGCTTTGATTACCATATATGATGTCGTTTGTTATACTTGGGTGAACAACCAGTTCTGAGCACCGATGCACTCTATCATCTCTATAGCACCCTGACTCCAGTAGAGGTCTTCCTCCTCGTCCTTCAGATAGCCAATCATTATCTCATACGTGGTAGGGTCGTTGATCAAAGTCTCACAGCACTTGTAGAGCAGATCGACACCAGCCACCTGAATCTCAAGGTCAGCCTTGATATAGTCGATGGGGTTCTTGATGAGTTCACGCGTCTTAGCACCGTCAAACTTGATGTCGCCACCGAGGTCGAGGATACGCTCGTTGAATTTCTCCACCCATTCCATCTCCTCATTAAAATGGTCAATATACTTCTGTCCGAGTTTTGAGAAACCCTGAGCCTTGAAGATCTGTCCCTGGAGTTTGTGTACCAATGCACCTTCTGTCAGACCAGTAGCAAAAAACTGTAATGCCTCAATTGATTTGTTCTTGTCCATAATTCTTGTTCTTTTAATTATTAATAATGTAAGTATGAGTGTTTATCCTGCAAAGATACAGAGTTAAGCATCTAATACCAAAGACGAAATGATACAAAAGTTGTCTGAAACGATACACCTTTGAAAATAATATTGTATCTTTGCAACTGATATGTATAGTTTAAGAGAGGCATGGATCAAGATGCATGGGACAGAACCCATGAGGCAATGGGACGGTAAGATCTATTGCAATGAGACTGATGCCACTATTACGTATCGTGCTAATGAGACACATGGTTATATGGCAGCCTATACCTTCACATTGGTTTTAGAAGGAAGGTTAACTATTATCTATAATGGACAAGAGTTAATATTACATCCAGATGATATTTATATGTATTCGCCCGGACTGCCTGTTACTATCATTTCCGCATCTGATGACTACCACGGCATCTGTCTGCTTGCCGATGAGCATGTGACCATCGAGTCGCCAACGGTCCATGACTTAGTGCATATTGCTTATGCGCCTATTGTACAATTGCATGAGCCCAAGGTAGCATTACCTCATGAGACGGCATTGCGACTTGCCGATAAGATGAAAGAGATCAGAGACTATCTCCATTCCTCACACATCTATAAGGCTGAGATTCTACGAATGCTCTATGCCATCTTCTTGCTCGACTTGCAAAATGCACAAGAAAAAGCAATCCCAAAGCACATCGTGCCACAGCGGGTAGAGGAGATCTTTATTAATTTCATCCGCATCTTGCCCTTACATTTCGCTGAGCATCATGACATCGGCTTCTACGCGTCACAACTGAATATCTCTACGGTATATCTGTCACGAGTGGTTCGTCAGGTGACAGGGCGTACAGTCATCGACTATATCAACCAGTTTCTCACCATGGAAGCCTCCTTCCTCTTACGTACCTCACAATTAAGCATTTCCCAAATTGCCGAACGCCTTCACTTCGCAGATCTTGCCTCGTTCAGTAAGTTCTTCTTGCGAATGAAAGGGTTGTCACCGCGTGCATATCGGGGGAGGTGAAATAAATGTATACCTTTTGCCCTTGTTTAATCGATTTTTTTGTACCTTTGCAACCAAAATGTAGAAGCAAATGGATATCAAGACAGCAGAGTTCTCTATCAGTGCCCCGATGGTAAGTATGTGTCCCGATGACACAAAACCTGAGTATGCCTTTATCGGGCGTTCCAATGTGGGTAAGTCGAGTTTGATTAATATGCTGACGAACAATAAGAGACTTGCCAAGACTTCTGCCACTCCAGGTAAAACCCTGCTTATTAATCACTTTATTATTAATAAGGAGTGGTACTTGGTCGACCTCCCCGGCTATGGATTCGCTAAACGGTCGAAGAAGGAGGTGGCAAGACTCGACCAGATGATCCGCGGCTATATCCTGCAGCGGGAACAACTGGTGAATGTCTTTGTGTTGGTGGATATCCGTTTAGAGCCCCAGCAGATAGACTTGGAATTTATCGACTGGCTCGGTCAGTCAAGTGTCCCTTTCGCCATTGTCTTTACTAAAGCGGATAAGTTGACGGCAAACAAGGCTAACCAGAGTGTGGAGGCTTATAAGAAGAAATTGTTAGAGACATGGGAGGAACTGCCTCCGATGTTCCTGACATCGGCGGAGAAGAAACAGGGTAGGGACGAGGTGCTTGACTATATCGGACAAATCAATAAAGAATTGAAGGAGCAGAATGGCTAAGGATACTCCATACGTTGACGTGCAGAACTTGTCGAAGTCGTTCGGCGCACTGAACCTGTTTAGCAATATCAGTTTCAGTATTGCCGAAGGACAGAAGGTGGGACTGATCGCCAAAAACGGAATGGGAAAATCTACGTTATTGTCAGTCCTTGCTGGTAAGGAAGGACACGATACGGGCGATATCATCTTCCGTCGTGACCTGACTGTCGGCTTTCTGGAACAGTCCCCCCGGTTTGATCCAGAGGAGAGTGTCCTTGATGCCTGCTTTAATCATCATGGAGAAGAGGAGAAGGTGCTGAAGGCAAAACAGGTGCTGACACAGTTGAAGATACGCGACCTTAACCAGCCGATGGGACAGTTGAGTGGTGGTCAGCAGAAACGGGTCGCACTTGCCAACGTGTTGCTGATGGAACCCGATCTGTTGATACTCGACGAGCCGACCAACCACCTCGACTTGGAGATGATAGAATGGTTGGAGGGTTATCTGGGAAGAGGTAACAAGACCTTGCTGATGGTGACTCATGACCGTTTCTTTCTGGACCGTGTCTGCTCCGTCATCTTGGAGTTGGACGATCATACCATCTATACCTATCGTGGTAACTACTCCTATTACTTAGAGAAACGACAGGAGCGGGTGGATGCCAAACGGGCGGAGATAGCCCGTGCCAATAACCTCTATCGGACGGAACTGGAGTGGATGCGGCGGATGCCACAGGCTCGTGGACATAAGGCTCGCTATAGGGAGGAGGCTTTCTATGAGTTGGAGAAGGTGGCAAAGCAACGGATGGAGGAACGCCAGTTACGTCTGAAGGCAAACAACGTGTATATCGGTTCTAAGATTTTCGAGTGCCAGTATATCTCCAAGCGTTTCGATGATATCATCATCCTCAAGGACTTCTATTATAACTTTGCCCGTTTTGAGAAGATGGGTATTGTGGG
>DEJF01000047.1:99310-107368 GCA_002353225.1 Prevotella sp. UBA2755
CCCGACGAGGGACGTATCGTAATAGGAGAGACTGTCCGCTTCGGTTATTTCTCGCAGGAGGGCTTGCAGTTTGATGAAAACCAGAAGGTGATAGATATCATCACGGCAATAGCCGACTATGTGGACTTGGGGAGCGGCAAGAAACTCTCTGCATCCCAGTTGTTGCAGTATTTCCTCTTCACCCCAGAACAACAATATAATTATGTATATAAGTTGAGTGGGGGAGAGCGCCGTAAACTCTATCTCTGTACGGTACTGATGAGGAATCCGAACTTCCTGGTACTTGACGAGCCGACGAACGACTTGGATATCGTGACCTTGCAGATATTGGAGGAATACCTGCAAGACTTCCCGGGGTGTGTCATCGTGGTGAGTCACGACCGCTACTTTATGGATAAGGTAGTCGACCACCTGCTGGTGTTCAAAGGACAGGGGGAGGTGCAGGACTTCCCTGGCAACTATACGCAATATCGGGAATGGCAGGGATTGGAGGATGCAAGGGAAACTAAGGAAACTAGGAGTACTAGTAATACTAGGGACATTAGTAATCCTAGGGAGTCCCACCGCCATGACGACCGTCGTCGGTTGTCTTATAAGGAGAAACGGGAGTTCGAGCAGTTAGAGCGAGAGATTACTGCCTTGGAGGAAGAACAGCGACAGTTGGAGGAACAATTATGTAGTGGTACTCTGAGTGTGGAGGAACTGACGGAGAAAAGCAAACGCCTGCCCCTCCTTAAAGAGGAACTGGACGAGAAAAGCCTACGTTGGCTGGAACTGTCGGAGATAGAAGGGTGAAGAATTGAAGGATTGAAGAATTGAAGGATTGAAAAATTGAAGGATTGAAAAATTGAAAAATTGAAATGATACAACAATATCCATCACAACTGCTGGAGAAGGCGGTGCAGGAGTTCTCTAAACTGCCGGGTATCGGTCGGAAGACAGCCTTACGACTGGTCTTGTACCAGTTGCGGCAAGACCCTGAGGACGTGCAGTCTTTTGTGGAGGCGATTGCCAAGATGAAACAGAAGGTACATTATTGCCGGCGTTGTCATAACATCAGTGACTCAGACCTCTGTCCGATATGTGCTGACAGTCGTCGTGATGCCTCCACTATCTGTGTGGTGGAGAATATCCAGGATGTGCTCGCCGTGGAGAATACGCAGCAGTACACTGGACTATACCATGTGTTAGGTGGTGTCATCTCACCGATGGACGGGATAGGACCAGCCGACTTGGAAATCGACTCGTTGGTGGAGAGGGTCGCTCATGAGGATATCAAGGAAGTGATACTCGCCCTTAGTTCTACGATGGAAGGCGATACCACTAATTTCTATATCTTCCGTAAACTGGGCTCCTCTGATGTGAAACTGAGTATCATAGCACGAGGCATCCCTGTGGGCGACGAACTGGAATATGCCGATGAGGTAACGTTAGGGCGGTCGATTCTTAATCGCATGCCTTTTGATGGTAAATAAAGAAAGAAATGATGAGACAGACACGTAATATATTAATGGGAGTGTTCGTGGGTGCTTTGACGTTCACGGCATTGATTGTTCTCCTTTTTGAGACAGGACTCTTAGAGCAGGGGATGGCAACAGGAAACTCACAGGCGGAGTTTGTTATTACTATTGCCATGGAGTTACTGACACTTGCGCAGATATGGCTTGCTTTGAGACTGTTTAAGATTAAGCAGATACGACAGGAATTGATGAACAGGAAAGAGTTTGCCTTACGGAAGTGGGGCATCGTCAGACTGGAATTACTTGACATCCCATTGGTGGCAAACGCCCTCTTCTATGAGATGTTCATGAATACCACCTTTGGCTATATGGCTATCATATTGTTGATTTGTCAACCGTTTGTCTATCCGTCAATGGCTCGTTGTGAGGCTGAGGTATCACAAGAAAACGCTAATGAACATGAAGAAGATAACAATCGTCATAGTCAGTTATAATGTCCGTAACTATCTTGTGGACTGTCTTGATAGTGTCCGTAAGGCATTAGAGGGAATTGACGGTGAGGTGTTTGTTGTCGATAACTGCTCGAAAGATGACTCCGTCAGTTATGTGATGGCACATTACCCTGATGTCCACCTTATTGCCAATCAGGAGAATGTCGGTTTTGCCCGTGCTAATAATCAGGCTATCCGTCAGTCTGAGTCGGAATATGTATTGCTATTAAACCCAGATACGGTTGTCTTCGAAAATACCATTCGCTCTTGCATCTCTTTTATGGATTCCCATCCGGAAGCGGGAGGGGCAGGGGTGCGCATGCTGACTCATGAAGGTAAGCCTGCTCCAGAGTCACGTCGAGCCATCCCGACACCTTGGGTCGCCATGCTTAAGATGTTAGGCTTTACAAAACGTTACTATATGAGTAAGTTGCCTTGGGACGAACCATGTCAGATAGAGGTCGTCAGTGGAGCCTTCTGTCTGTTGCGGCGCAAAGCACTTGACGAGATTGGTCTTTTGGACGAAGACTATTTTATGTATGGAGAGGATATAGACTTGTCATATCGTATGCTACATGGTGGCTGGCAGAACTGGTATCTGCCCTATGACATTATTCACTATAAAGGAGGATCGACCAAGAAATCGTCATTCCGTTATGTCCATGTGTTCTATCAGGCAATGCTCATATTCTTCCGTAAGCATTACAAACACCTGAGTTTTTTCTTCTCGTTGCCTATACAGACTGCTATTTATTTCCGCGCATCGATTGCCCTGCTACAGATGATGGGCAGACAATTACACCGATTCATTAATCCGCATAAAGATTATTATGGGAAAAATTAGACTCAGAGCCATAGAGCCAGAAGACTTAGACTTGCTTTATACGATAGAGAATGACGTGTCGCTATGGGATGTCGGTACTACGAATGTGCCATATTCCCGTTATACGCTACACGACTATATCGCTCATGCTAATGATGATATCTATAGCGATCGGCAGGTGCGCCTGATTGTCGAGAATATGGATGGACAGGTTGTGGGGATTGCCGATGTGGTGAACTTTGACCCTCAGCACCTGCGTGCCGAACTGGGCATCGTTATTCTGTCAGAGTATCGCCATTTGGGTTATGCCACTGCCGCTATCGAGGATTTGCTGCGTTACTCCTTGCGAGTGCTCCATCTTCATCAGGTCTTTGTGATTGTTGATGATCAGAACGAAATTGCCAAAAATCTATTTAACAAGTTGGCTTTCAAGGAGTCAGGGAGATTGAACCAATGGCTTAGTGATGGACACACTTATCATGATGCCATTTTAATGCAAAGGTTTTTATAAATTTTAACACAAATAGTTTTGCAGTATAAGAATTTCTGCCTACCTTTGCACCCGCAAAACAGAAACTGGTGCGTTAGTTCAGTAGGTTAGAATGCCTGCCTGTCACGCAGGAGGTCACGAGTTCGAGTCTCGTACGCACCGCAAAAGCTCATTGAATCACGATTCAGTGAGCTTTTTGTTTAACTAACCATTTTGTGAGATGAGAAAAGTCGCTTTATTTACAGTTGTCGTCATTGCTTGCATCGCCGTGCAGGCACAGTCCAAACGTGGTATCTCTATCCTGGGTGATTCCTACAGCACCTTTAAGGGGTATGTGGTTCCTGACACGAACTATGTGTGGTATCCGCAGGAGAAGGCTGAGAATAATGATGTTCAGGACGTGCGCCAGTTGTGGTGGCACCAAATGATCCGCGAGCATGGCTACCGCCTTTGCCAGAACAACTCGTTCTCTGGCGCTACCATCTGTCATACGGGTTATAAAGGGGACGACTACAGCGACCGTTCTTTCTGTACTCGTCTGAGGTATCTGGGCTCTCCTGATGTCATCTTGGTATTCGGGGGTACGAATGATAGCTGGGCGAAATCTCCCATCGGGGATTTCCAGTATGGCAACTGGCAGAAGAGCGACCTCTATCATTTCCGTCCTGCTATGGCGTATCTTCTCGCCAACCTGCAGAACTATTACCCGGGTACGGAGGTGTATGTCATTATCAATACGGAACTGTCGGAGGAGGTGACTTCCTCCATGAAGACCATCTGCGATCATTATAACGTGAAGTATATCCAGTTGGTGGATATTGAGAAGCAATGGGGACATCCCTCACAGAAAGGTATGAAGGCTATCGCCGACCAGGTGGCTGCTGCCCTTCCATAAGACAATACTTATAGGACTTCCTATTCCACTATCTTCTTCACCTTCTTCAGCAAAGCCTTGGAGGGAGTGACAGGACCATCGAAGGGGACGAGATACCAGCGGACGGTCCATGTCAGTGACTTACCAGGTTGCAGTTCCGTATAGGCACCCTGGCTTTCCAGTTCGATATATGTCTTTCCGCGATTCACATACACCTGGATCTCTGCTTCGGCGGGGGCAGGCTGCGTAGCGTCCAGGTCTTGGAACTTCTTTACTAACAACAGTCCGTTATTATAGTAGGCAAGCCATCCCTTGCCGTCGGCATTGACCTTACGGTTCGCGTTGGTGACATCCGTCTGATACCATACGCCACCATACTCAGCCTTGAAATTCATTAATCCTGCAGGCGTAATCTTGTTGACATCGGCATCGAAGAAAATCAGTCCGTTATCGTTTTGCACACGTGTGATCTCCCACGGAGCCACCTTGCGTCACTTGCCTGGATGGTGTACTTGGCGTCACCCTTGTCCTGGCTCCATGCCCCCTGCGCTATTGACAGCAGGGTCATGGTAAAAATAACAATTCTTTTCATCGTCACACTTATTTTATTTTTGTCTCATGTGCTGATTACTTGCCGAGACTTATTACCTTAAGTTGCTGTCCTGCGCCAATGGCGGCCTTTATCTCTTTGCCACCGCTCTGCACCTTGCAGCGACTGATGTCGTCGCCCTCCACAGCCTCGACTTTCAGTTTCCCGATTTGTGATTTTGCCTCACGACCGGCGATAGACTTCACTTCATAGACGCCCATATGCAAGCCTACGAAAGCACCTTCGCTGCTCCCGAGGTCAATATATACCTCTTTCTGCTTGTCCTTCTTGGTAGCACCACCTTCTATGATGTTGGCACGTAGCGGACAGTAATTGTTGAGCCAGACAGTGATGCGGCTTGAGAGTCCATTGAGTGCATCCTGGATGGCCTTATCGGAAGTTGAATAAGATGAACCCGACATTCCCTGACCTTTAAACGAGGGATTTGCCATAATCTCACCCGTCTTGGCATCCTTCAGCGTAAGTATCACCTCAGCCACGCCCGTATATGTGGTGGATACCTGTGTCTTGTCATCCTTGTCCTTCCATGAGCGACCGCTTGAATTCGCTATTATATTGGTGATAATCGCATCGACCACGAGATTGCCTTCCTCCACGACATCGTCCAACTTTAACAATCCGTCGTTGTATCTGAAGCGGTAGGCACCAGAAAGTCCCTTGATGATAGCACTCTTAACATCATCTTCATACTTGGTAGCCTGCACAGAGGTCTGTCCAGTCAGTACGCCACCGAGAATTTTGCCCACGGCATCACCCGCCGACATTTTCTCGTTGTGGTGGGCATACTGTACGTTGTTCAACGTAATTCTATACGTCCTGTTCCTGTCCGTCTGAGCGCTGACACTCAGTGCAGCGAAACAAACAAATGCTGCGAGTAAAAAAATCTTTCTCATAATCCTTGATGTTTTTATTGTTATACATTGAATTTCACATTCATATTTCTGTACTATTAAGAAATACCATTCTCGTTCAGTTTCTCGCTACAAAGTTAATTCTTTTTTTGCGAAAAAGGAATTGATTGACATTTTTTTAGGTCTTCTTTTTATAGCAAAGCATTACAGATTACTATTCCAGTCATTGGAAAGGGGGGATTCCAGATACTGGAGTGAGGTGTTCCGTGCAGAATGCTTGAAGTGAGTACTTCAGAGTATAAGTCATGATCAATTTATTTTTTGTTGTATATTTTTTGTTCATTCAGAGAAAAAATGTATCTTTGCACTAAAATTAAATCTAAAACCTAAAAAAGAAATGAGAAAAGTAATTTGTTTGATGCTCCTGTTCGTAAGTATGGGATGCTTCGCACAGGATGAGGTGATTTTCCATAACGGAAATGTTGCCAAAGGAAAGGTCACAGAGGTAACAGATCTGTTTATCAAGTTCCGTTACGAGAACGAGGATGTTGACAATACCATCGGACGTGCCGCCCTCTCAGAGGTGCGTTTCGGCAGCGGTCGTGTGCAGCAGATGTCTCAGAAGGTGTATGTGAACTCACCAGACGACTGGGAGAAGGTGCGCATCGTTAACGATAAGAACGAGGTGCTCGGCTTGAAGTCTCTGGGACAGGTGGAGAAGCACTCCAGTGGTACGTGGTCGTTCTCCATAACGGCAGGTCACTTCAGTGAGAAAACGATGAAAAAGATTCGTAAGGAGGCAGCCAAGCGTGGTGGTTGTATCGTGCTGTTGCTGAGTCAGAGCAGCCAGTCTGGTGGATTCTTCCAGGATGGTCACGCTTCGATGACAGGTGAAATCTATACCTATTGATCATGATGAGAAATACAGTTCTGTTAGTTTTCTCTATCCTCACGATGCTCGCCTACGGGCAGTCAGGTGAGAAGGTGATGTTGGAGGCAGGAACAATCGTTCCTGTGATTGCCAACCAGGAGATCAACGTGCATCAGCTGAAAAATGGTGATATCATCGACTTGGTTACAGCCCGTGCTGTCGTCGTGAAAGGCGGTAAGATTGCCATCCCGATAAATGCCAGGGTAGAGGCACGTGTGCGGACGACCTTGCGTGACTATGTCCCTCAGGTCAGCCGTCGTGTCATTATCGATATCCAGAAAGTTGTTCTTGAGAATGGTAAGGTGATTCCTCTGACCGATGGTGTTATCAGCTTTACCCCTCGTACTGTGAAACCAGAACGTGAACTCGTTCCTTTGAGAGTGGTTTCCCCCAAAAAGGCATTTATCCCCACGGACTACGAGATGCAACCCAAGGTAGAGGTAACCCAGACACTGGAGTAATCACCCCTCCATCTTGATACCATGTATATATCCGATCACACCAGCAATGATTAATAAGAATCCTGTCGTTAGGAATGCGTTGGTGGTGTGGTGCAACAGGTAACTAAGTAGCAGGACAAATGTTCCTGCTACTATTAGTATGATACCCATCCATGATACGTGTTTCTTCATCCTTTGGTGTGAATATTTGTTGCAAAGGTAGTATAAATCGGGTGAAAAACCAAAAGAATCCTGCGTTTTATATATTATAATGTGGAATTGGGGTAAAAAAGACTCGGAAAGTTTGGCTGTATGTCTTTTTTTTCGTACCTTTGCACCCGCAATTTTGCAAAATAACAAACATTTTTATTTTTTAAGTAGTATGAATCAATACGAAACCGTTTTCATTTTGACTCCCGTTTTGTCTGATGAGCAGACAAAGGAAACGGTCGCTAAATTCAAGAAGGTCCTCACCGATAAGGGTGCTGAGATCTTGAATGAAGAGGCCTGGGGATTGAAGAAGATGGCTTACGCTATTCAGAAGAAGTCTACAGGTTTCTATTTCCTGGTAGAGTTCAAGGCTGAGCCATCAGTAATTAAGATTTTGGAGACCGCTTTCCGTCGTGACGAGAAAGTCATCCGTTTCCAGACAGTGAAGTTCGACAAGTATGCAGCAGAGTATGCTGAGAAGCGTCGCAACAAATTTGGTAAAAAAGAGGAGGCATAAACTATGGCACAAGAGACAGAAATTCGCTATTTGACTGCTCCTTCTATCGACACGAAGAAGAAGAAGTATTGCCGCTTCAAGAAGAGTGGTATTAAATATGTAGACTACAAGGATCCCGAGTTCCTGAAGAAGTTCCTGAACGAGCAGGGTAAGATTCTTCCCCGTCGTATCACAGGTACCTCGCTGAAATACCAGCGTCGTGTGGCTCAGGCTGTTAAGCGTGCTCGCCAGATTGCACTGCTTCCTTACGTAACTGATATGTTGAAATAAATAAGGAGGAGGACGACAATATGGAATTAATACTGAAAGAAGATATTATCGGTCTGGGATATAAGAACGATATCGTTAACGTAAAGTCTGG
>DEJF01000047.1:107448-131633 GCA_002353225.1 Prevotella sp. UBA2755
CTGAAGCAGCAGGCTCACAAACTTGCCGCTATCAAGGCTGAGGCTGAGAAGAAGGGTGAGGCTATCAAGGATGTTGCTCTGTGCATCGCCGCTAAGGTAAGTGCTACAGGTCAACTCTACGGTTCTGTAAATGCTGGTATCGTAGCAGAGGAACTGAAGAAACTCGGTCATGACATTGATCGTAAGATCATCACTATGACTGACGCTAAGACCGTTGGTGACTACACCGCTACTGTTCACTTCCACAAGGAGGTTGAGATCGCTATCCCCGTTAAGGTGGTTGCTGAGAACGCTCCTGCTGAGGAGAAGAAGGAAGAGGCTGCTCCCGTTGTTGAGGCTCCCGTTGTTGAGGAGGCTCCAGCAGAAGAGACACCTGCTACAGAGGAATAACCATGCTGTAAAGCAAATCATAGTTATTATACGTAAAGAGGACTTGCCATTGGCAAGTCCTCTTTTTATTTTCTAGAATCATCTAGATTTTCTAGAAAAACTAAAAAAACCGCTGGATTCTCATCCAGCGGCAATTCTCTCAATTTTTGTTCGAGTTGTCTGATTACTTAACGCTATCAGTAGCAACAGTGTCAACAGCAGCAGTGTCTGCGCTATCAACAACCTCTACTGAATCAGTGTCAACAGCAGCCTGCTGAGCCTTGTTACCACAAGAAGCGAAAGAAACAGCAACGATGGCTGCGAACATAAATACTAATTTTTTCATTTTTCTAAGCTTTTTAAATCTGTAAAACAATCATTTGTTTATTAAAACGCTGCAAAGGTAGGCATTTTTTTGATACGTTGTACTTTTTTTTGTGATTTTTTTTAGCCTCTTTTTGTAACTTTTTCGCAAAGTGTTATAAATCAGCCGTTTACGAAATGTTAAAAATGTTGCCTTTTTTACACTTAATCGAATATTTACTAAAAAAGAGGCTTTTTTAATGGAAAATGCTTACCTTTGCATTAATAAACGTGACACCTTATTATATATATGATAGATACTTCGGTTTTCCAAGGCAAGAAAGCAGCCTATTTTACATTGGGATGTAAACTGAATTTTTCTGAGACATCTACTTTCGGTAAGATGCTTCAGGAAATGGGGGTACAGACTGTTGCCAAGGGAGAACAGGCTGACATCTGTCTGATTAACACTTGCTCTGTGACGGAAGTTGCAGACCACAAGTGTCGACAGGCAATTCACCGTATGGTGCGCCAGCATCCGAATGCCTTTGTCGTTGTCACGGGATGTTATGCGCAGTTGAAACCTGAATTTGTGAGTAAGATAGACGGTGTGGATCTGGTATTAGGTGCAAATGAGAAGGCTAATCTCGTCCAGTTTCTTTCTGAGGCTTTCATCAGACGAGACGAGGTGGCTTCATATAAGACGGAGAAAACGAAGGATATCAAAACATTCGCCCCATCCTGTTCCCGTGGAAACCGTACCCGTTATTTCCTGAAAGTGCAAGACGGTTGTGACTATTTCTGTACTTACTGTACGATTCCATATGCTCGTGGTTTTAGTCGGAATCCTACGATAGCCTCTCTGGTGTCGCAGGCTGAGGAGGCAGCACGTGAGGGAGGGAAGGAAATCGTGTTGACAGGAGTTAACATCGGTGACTTTGGTAAGACGACTGGTGAAAAGTTTGTTGATTTGGTAAAGGCTTTGGATGCCGTGGAGGGGATTGCGCGCTATCGTATCAGTAGTCTGGAACCGGATTTGCTAAGTGATGAGTTGATAGACTATTGTGCCCACAGTCGTTCCTTTATGCCGCATTATCATATCCCTTTGCAGAGTGGTAGTGACACAGTGTTGAAACTGATGCACCGGCATTACGACCGTCAGTTGTTTGCCGATAAGATTCATCGTATCAAGTCTGTGATGCCCGATGCTTTTATCGGTGTCGACGTAATGGTGGGATGCCGGGGCGAGACACCAGAATGCTTTGAGGAAACCTATGACTTCCTGAATACGCTTGCCGTAACGCAGTTGCATGTGTTTCCTTATTCCGAACGTCCTGGTACATCGGCACTGTCTATTCCATATATTGTCAGTGATGCAGACAAACGTGAGCGTAGTAAGCGACTGCTTGACCTTTCTGACGAGAAGACACATGCTTTCTACCAGCAATATATTGGTATGGAGGCAGAGGTGCTTTTTGAGAAAGCCCCTCGTGGTAAGGCGATGCATGGTTTCACGAAGAATTATATCCGAGTGGAACTACCACCCTCTGAGGCTCGTTCGGAATATGACAACCAACTGATGACGGTTCGTTTAGGTGATTTCAATCATGACAAAACAGCATTAAAAGTGAAACTCAATGGATAAACTCGCTATTGTCATACTTAACTGGAACGGAGAGAAGATGTTGCGGCAATATCTACCTACCGTCTTACAATATTCTCGTGATGAGGCGACTGTCTATGTCGCAGACAATGCCTCTACAGATCAATCCCTGGAGTTGCTTGCCAAGGAGTTCCCTGAGTGCAAGGTTATCAGACTGGATAAGAACTGGGGCTTTGCAGAAGGGTATAACAAGGCTTTGCGACGTATCGAGGCTGAGTATTATCTGTTACTAAACAGTGATATAGAAGTGACTCACCATTGGCTTACTCCTCTTATAGAGTTTATGGATGTTCATCCGGAGGTTGCAGCATGTCAGCCTAAACTGCTCTCCGTCTTCGACAAGGATATGTTTGAGTATGCCGGGGCTAGTGGGGGATTCCTCGACCGTTTCGGTTATCCCTTCTGCCGGGGACGTATTTTTGATACTGTAGAACAGGATAATGGGCAGTATGACCATGTCACGGAAATCCTCTGGGCAACAGGAGCAGCACTGATGATACGCTCTAAAGACTATTGGGAGGCAGGAGGACTGGACGGTCGTTTCTTTGCTCATAATGAGGAGATAGATCTTTGTTGGCGGTTGCGCATCCGTGGTCGTAAGATTTATTGTTTACCAGAGAGTTTTGTCTATCATGTGGGTGGAGGGACCCTTCCTAAGGGCAACCCTATGAAGACCTTCCTTAATTTCCGCAATAATCTAACGATGCTTTACAAGTGTCTTCCTGAATCGAAACTCAACGATGTGATGCGCTGGCGTTGGTTCCTTGACTATCTTGCCGCTTGGGAGACACTATTTGTAAATCGTAACTGGGGTGACTTCTGTGCTATCTACCGCGCCCGTCGTGCCTTCCGCCGTTGGAAACATGATTTCGATGCCGACCGCCAGATTATCCAGCAATCACGTGTCTCAAACGACATCCCAGAGCAACGCCGTTTCTCCATCCTTTGGAGATATTATGCCAAAGGACAAAAGTACTTCTCGCGATTATAAGACTTTAATGACGGCGGGGGTGTCAACCTCCTTACGCCATGCCTTCAGATAATCAAACCACTCATTTGCAGAATGATAACCGAATGTCTCGTTGGCTGAGGTGTAGTTGACTTTGTAAGTCATGTGGTTACCATTTACTTTCAGTACATAGGCATAGTTGTCCTTGTTGGCTGGTTCCTCACTTTCGATGTACTGTTTGGGAACTAATACGGCAAGTCCTACAGTCTCACGCTTCCATTTAGTGGTATCAGTGGCAGGATAGTCTGTTCCCCAGCAGGCTCGCAGTCCTTTCTTATCGGTAAACTCCTTGGAGTCTTTCACGTTGATGATACCAGTGGAGAATCGATAGTCGCTGACATCTTTATTGAAATATACATCCACGTCAGTATCACGATGTCCGGCATACTGAGTATAGCGGATTGTCATGTTGATAGGCATTTTGGTAGTGTCTGCCTTCCATCCACGATCGACAATCTCAACAATGGTGCGTAGTGGACCGTAACTGATGATACGTTGGGTGCGAGACCGGACGGGTTTTACATGGGTTGGCTTCGTTCCATCCCAACCACGGAAGGCTCCCAGACCGAAAGTCTGTCCTACCCAGAGTACATCGTCACCATAACCTTCCGCCTTTTGGTCGTCACTGGTATAGAACTGGGTATCTTTTAGTTCCAATCGTTTCTGATATTTTCCATAGAGGTCAAGTGTCTGGCGGGCATCAAAATAGATACGGATACCGTTCAGTTCACTCTCAAAGGCAACCCCGTGGTGGTGTTGCATGTGATAGGCATCGGCGGCATCACCTCGAGCCGTGATAGATTCCAGGAAATTGTTTTGCTGGTTTTTCTTGAGTTTCTTGTCGCTGGTATTTCTCAGCAACATCTCAGTATATACCCGGGTAGGATAGGGATGGGGTTCTCCTGTCTCATAGAGGGTAACCGTATATTCCTTCATCTCTTTCTTTCCTAAATCAGCAAGGAAACAGAGTTCGTCAAAGGTCTCGTCCTGATTCAAGTCATCTAACTGACAAGGTATTTCCTTTCCGTTGATTGTAACAAGGGCAGATTGTATCCTACCGTATGGGTTTAGTGAAAGGACAACGGGCACGTCAGAACGGTTACTGTTTAGGGGGTTGGTAACTACTACCGTGATGTTTCTTCCTGCAAAGACAGGCAAAAGACTTACTGTTAGTACAAGTATTGAGAGTGGTTTCTTCATCATATATATAATAATGTATGTTTGTTATACTGCAAATTTCACACAAATAAACGAAAAAGCCATCTAAGAGTACATATTTTTATCTTTTTTAGGTTAAAATTTGGTTTTTAAAATGTTTTTTAGTACATTTGCATCGGATTTTAACAATAATAAATCTTTTGGCTCGTTTTTATCACCGTGCGTAAGGTCTATTTTCTGTTGGTTATAGCCATGTTAGCCTGTCTGGGTTGTGAGTGGCATCTGAAGTCAAACGAGGAGACTTCAGACGACACGCCGTTGGCTATAGAGCGTTATGACAGGATAGAGAGTCTGTACCTGACGACAGGTGATTATTCCGCATTATTGCAGATGAACAAGACCTATCCTGTGCAGACTCGAACGTTGATAGAGGATGTGCTGCGTCTTGGACAAGTGAATGACCCAGATATCAATGCGAAGTTCCTTAATTTCTTTCGTGATTCCACATTACAATGCCTGATTGATGATGTTCAGCATCAATTTGAGGATCTTGAGGACATAAGTCAGGATTTGTCACGAGCCTTCTCTCGTTTGAAGAAAGAAATCCCTTCAATAGAGATGCCTCAGGTGTATGCGCAAATCGGTTCATTCGACCAGAGTATTGTGGTGGGTAACAAGACACTGGGCATCTCACTGGATAAGTATCTGGGGGCAGACTATCCTTTCTACATGGAGCATTATACAGAGCAACAACGTAGTATGATGACCCGTTCGATGATTATTCCAGATTGTGTGGGTTTCTATATCCTCAGTTTGTACCCTATGCCCTCCCGTGAGATGTCGCAAGAGGATAGGGATATGCACATGGGTAAGATACAGTGGGTAGTCAATAAGGTGACAGATAAAATAGTGTTTGACAATCATCGTGTTGCTTCTGTTGATAGTTTCATGAAGCGTAACAAACAAACCAGTGTGGAGCAGTTGCTCCGCAACAATAACTACTCAGAGTTACGTTGACAGTTGTCCCTGTCGCATATCATACTTCCTCATATAGTTTGTCAACAGGTTAGTGAACTCATAGTTCTTTAATCCCCAGTGTGGGGCGATAACCATATCTGGTGGTGATTGAGAGACGAAACGCTCCACAACAATCTCTTTTCTCAAATGCTGCAGGTATTTGGCTATCAGCGCAATATACTCTTCCGTAGAATAAACATGGAAGGGTCTCTCTTCATATTGCTTAGCAAGGACGGTACCACGGATGACCTGTAGTTGGTGAATCTTCAGCAGGTGTAATGGAAGGGAGGAAATCACAGTTGCCTGACGAACGCTTTCTGTTGCATTCTCACCAGGGAGTCCAACTATGACATGACCACCGGTTAGTATACCTCGTTCCGTCGTTCTTTCGACGGCAAACTTGGTGTCTTCAAAAGAGTGTCCTCGGTTGATGTATCTGAGAGTTACATCATTAGTGCTCTCAATACCATATTCTACAATAAGGAAAGTCTGTCGGTTCAGTACTTCCAGATAGTCGAGAATGTCGTCAGGCATACAGTCAGGACGGGTGCCAACGACGAGTCCTACAATGTCTTCCGTTTGAAGAGCCTCCTCATATTTCTGTTTTAGCATATCGAGCGTGTCGTAAGTATTGGAGTATGCCTGAAAATAGGCGAGGTATTTCATGTCGGGGTATTTCCTCCTAAAGAATTGCTTGCCTTCCTCCAGTTGCTGGTGGATGCTCTTCTGCCGGTCGCAATAACTGGGGTTGAAGGTGTTGTTGTCACAGAAGATACAACCATGCGTACCTAACCGTCCGTCACGGTTAGGACAGGAGAAACCAGCGTCTACAGATATTTTCTGCACACGATAAGGGAATTGCTTCCTAATCCACTGGCTGTAACTATTGTAAACCTCTTCCATGCTAATCGACTGCAAAACAATAACAAATTTCTGAAACCGCCAAATCTTTTTTAAATTGTTAATATATTACTTGTGATTTTGCCATGTCGTTTTTTATTCATACCTTTGTCATTCATAAGACAAAAAGATAGAATCATGAGAAGAATCACACTATTAGTCCTGCTGATGATGCCCCTGTTGTTAACAGCAAAGGGGTTGGACTTGAATATGATAACCCAAGGTTATTATTATGCCGAAAACATTAGTGGCGTCATGCCTGCCGCCGACGGGGAGAGTTATACTCAGTTAGGAAAAAGAGGTAAGACCATTGTCCGCTATTCTTTCAAGACAGGAAAGGAGATAGGTACTTTGTTTGATGCCGAAACCGTTAGGGGTGCGAAGATAGACCAAATAGAGGGTTATATCATGAGTCCTGACGGTAAGCGAATCCTTATCCAGACTAATACGAAACGGATTTATCGTCATTCGTTTACTGCCGACTATTACCTCTACACCATTCAGAGTCAGAAGTTGGTACCTTTGTCAAAAAATGGTGCCCAGCAGACCCCTTTGTTCTCACCCGACGGTACGATGATTGCCTTTGTCCGTGAGAACAATATCTACCTCATCAAACTGCTTTACGACAATGCGGAGAGCCAGGTGACGAAGGATGGAAAGAAGAACGAGGTGATCAACGGTATTCCCGACTGGGTCAACGAGGAGGAGTTTGGCAATAGCCGGGCGATGGTGTTCACAGCCGATAGTAAACAACTGGTGTGGGTACGTTATGACGAGCATGCCGTCAGTCAGTATTCCATGCCGCTATACAAAGGACTGAAACCAGAGCGTAGTGAATTTACAGAATATCCGGGTGCCTATACCTATAAATATCCCGTGGCTGGTGCTGATAATGCTAAGTGTAGTGTATGGAGTTTTGACATCGCCAGTCGACAGACTCGTCAGTTACAGGTACCCCTTGATACCGACGGTTATATTCCCCGCTTGAAGACGACCCATGAGACAGCGAAGGTCTTGGTAGTGACGATGAACCGCCATCAGGACTGTCTGCGTATCTATATGGCAAATCCCTTGTCTACCGTGTGTCAGTTGCTGATAGAAGATAAGACAACGAAGTATATTAAGGAGGAATGCGTGGAGAATATGAAGGTGACCCCAAAGTATATCCTCTTACCCAGTGAGCGTGACGGTTGGATGCACCTTTACCTTTATAATATGAATGGTCAGTTGCTCCGTCAGGTGGAGCAGGGTGACTATGAGGTCAGTGAGGTTTATGGTGTTGACGATCAGACGGGTAATGTCTATTATGCCTCTCACCAGTATGGCGCTACCGACCAGCGTGTCTTTATGACACAGGCGAATGGCAAGACGACATGTCTCACGGACAAGGCAGGATGGAGTAGTGCCATATTTAGTAGCGATTACAAATCCTTTATTCATACATGGAGTAATCTGAATACTCCTCCAGTTGTTACCCTTTGCAGCAGTACCGGCAAGGCGGTCACTACACTGGTGGATAACAAGGAGTTGCGTGAACAACTGGCAAGGGAGCAATTAGGAACTCGTGAACTCTTCACGTTGACGACTTCCGAAGGCATCAAACTAAATGGCTGGATGGTCAAACCGGCGAATTTCGATGCCACTAAGCGTTATCCTGTCATTATGTATCAGTATAGCGGTCCTGGCAGTCAGCAGGTAAAGGATGCTTGGAATATCGGCATGAACAGTCAGGGTGCTATCCTTGAGCAGTATCTCTGTCAACAGGGTTTCCTTTGTGTCTGTGTAGACGGACGGGGAACGGGCGGACGTGGTGCCGATTTCGAGAAGTGTACTTATCTGCGACTGGGTGAGTTAGAGTCCCATGATCAGGTAGAGACAGCCTTGTGGCTGGGTAAACAGTCGTATGTTGATAAAGACCGTATTGCTATCTGGGGATGGAGTTATGGCGGTTTCAATACCCTGATGTCGATGTCGGAGGGGCGTCCTGTGTTCCGTGCCGGCGTTGCCATTGCCCCTGTTACCTCATGGCGTTTCTATGACAGCATCTATACTGAGCGGTTTATGCGTACTCCGAAAGAGAATCCCACAGGTTATGACCAGAACCCGATCAGTCGTGTCGGTCAACTTCACGGAGCCCTTCTGCTCTGTCATGGTTCTGCCGATGATAATGTCCATCTGCGTAATACGGCGGAATATACGGAGGCTTTAGTGCAGGCTAACAAGGACTTCAGTCAATTAGTCTATACCAATCGCAACCACAGTATTTATGGTGGTAACACTCGTAACCACCTGTTCCGTCAGTGTGTGAAATTCCTAATTGGAGAATTGAAGGATTGATATATTCCCCCTAAGTTAGGGGGAACAAAAAGGGGTCTGAACAAACCTGTTTTCCTTCGTTCAGACCCCATCTAACCTCCCCTAACTTAGGGGAGGAATTTTAATAGTTTTCTGCTTTCACTTGGAAGTAAGCCTGTGGATGGTCGCATACGGGACAAACATCAGGTGCTTTCTTGCCCACCACGATGTG
Organism: Prevotella sp. UBA2755; assembly: GCA_002353225.1. Classification (GTDB taxonomy): domain Bacteria; phylum Bacteroidota; class Bacteroidia; order Bacteroidales; family Bacteroidaceae; genus Prevotella. The sequence goes on from DEJF01000047.1 coordinate 116,395, forward strand.
TCCGCAGTTGGCACACTGCCAGATGACATCACCGTCCTTGGAGAACACACGCTCCTTCTTCACGTTGTCCAGCAACTTACGATAACGCTCCTCATGAGCCTTCTCGATAGCGGCAACACCCTCAAACTTCTCAGCGATCTCGTCGAAGCCCTCCTCGCGAGCCTCTTTCGCCATGCGGGCGTACATATCCGTCCACTCGAAGTTCTCACCGCCTGCAGCAGCCTCCAGGTTAGAAGCGGTATCCTTGATGGCACCACCCTCTAACAACTTAAACCACATCTTAGCATGCTCCTTCTCATTGGCAGCAGTCTCCTCGAAGATGGCGGCAATCTGTACATAGCCGTCCTTCTTTGCCTTGGATGCCCAATAAGAATACTTGTTACGAGCCATCGACTCACCTGCGAATGCCTCTTGCAGGTTCTTCTCTGTCTTTGTTCCTTTCAGTTCTTTCATAATCGTATTTGTTTAGTGTTACGTAATACTCATTCTTAGGCAGCGAAGATACAAAGAAAAAATGAGACTACCAAATAAAGGCAAATTTATTTTTGTTGATGGCGATGCTTTGCATCATCGATAGGATAGCCTTCACTTACAAAGAGTAAAGCCTCCCATCAGTGATAGGAGACTTTACCATATCGAAGCGGAGGCATCACTCACTGCGAGCGGAGGCATCCGTGACTTTTATCGCAATCAGTTCGTTACTCTGACTTGAACAAATCCTTGATTCCACCGATTGATCCCAAGAGGTTGGTAGCCTCGTAGGGGAGGTAGACAGTCTTGGTCTTGTCGCCATGTGCGAGTTCCTGCATCATCTGGATATACTTCTGTGCGAGCAGGTAGTTGGCAGGATTCGTCGACTTGCCGACAGCCTCGGTAATCAGTTCGATAGCCTTTGCCTCAGCCTCAGCCTTACGGATACGAGCCTGAGCCTCTCCCTCGGCATGAAGGATTGCCTGTTGCTTCTGGGCGTCAGCGCGGTTGATGATGGCGGTCTTCTCACCCTCAGAGGCAAGAATCTCGGCAGCCTTCTCACCCTCGGAGGTCAAGATCTGTGCACGCTTGTTACGCTCTGCCTGCATCTGCTTCTCCATGGCGTTCAGTACGGTTGAGGGAGGAATGATATCCTGCAACTCTACACGGTTCACTTTCACACCCCACTTGTCGGTGGCATCGTCGAGGACGGCACGCAACTTGGTATTGATGGTGTCACGAGAGGTCAGTGTCTCATCGAGTTCCAGTTCACCGATGATGTTACGCAGAGTGGTCTGGGTCAGTTTCTCAATAGCGTTGGGCAGGTTGGAGATCTCATACACAGCCTTGAAGGGGTCTACAATCTGGAANNTAGAGCAGGGCGTTGATCTCCATCTGGATATTATCCTTGGTAATCACGTTCTGCGAGGGGAAGTCATACACCTGTTCACGCAGGTCGATAGAGTTAGAGTAGGCATAGCGTCCACGAGTCAGCACCACGATCTCCTTGGCACGGTCAATGAAGGGGATGATGATGTTGATACCTGGTTTCAGGGTTGCGTAATAGCGTCCGAGACGCTCAATGATCTTGGTCTCTGATTGAGGGATGATCACAAGTGCCATCTTGGCGAAGATAATCACCAGTGCGATGATCACTACTAATACAATTGTCATAATGTCCATAATTTATAAAGTTTTTAAAAGGTTTTTTTTCTTATAGGAACTATAGTTACTATAGGGGCTATAGGTACTATAGTATCTCCACCGTAATAATCGTGCTCTCGCGTCCTATGACACGGACGGTAGTATCTACAGGGATATCGCTGTCGGTCTGGCTGACAGCCTTCCACATATCACCGTCAATCTGCACATAACCGTTACCGCCCGCTTTGATGGTTTCCGTCACCTTGCCGGTGCGTCCTAACAAGGCATCGGCATTACTGGGCTTGTTCGGTTCGTTCTTATGTAGGTAGCGAAGTGCCACAGGACGTACGAAGATCACGCTGAGCAGTGAGAAGACGGCGAAGATAAACAACTGCCAGTAGATGCTCAGTCCGAGAACTGCGGCAATGATGCTGAACACAGCACCGATGGAGAAGCAGATGATGAAGAAATCACCTGACGAAAGTTCCAGAATCAGACAGACGATGGACACTACTGCCCAGACCTGCCACATGTTTGCAATTAAATAGTCTATCATAATCAATTCATTTTTAGTTTCGTTATTCTGTTATTTCAATATCTCTTTTAGTCAAGTTTCGCTCTTTGTAAAAGCGACAGCGTCGATTAAATCGACAGGATGAAATCATCCCAGTCTTTCGTGGATCCTTTCTTGCCGAACACTTTGGTATAGAGTCGGCTGCGGGTAGAGGCGACACTCTCTTTGCTATGTGCTGTGAGAGTGGCGATATCCTTGGGGGCGACACGTATTTTGATGAGCAGACTCACGTAGTAGTCCTGGTCGCTCATGTTATAGAGACTGTACAGTTTCTCCGTGAATCCGTTGTACACCATGTTCACCACCTCGGCAAGTTCTTTCCAGTCACCATTGTGCATACTCTGTCCCTCATTAATATATTGTTTGATACGCAGGTAAACAGGTGAGGAGAAGATGGTGTTCACATCATGCTCCCGTTGCTCGATCACCGCCATCTTCTGCATGGCATGGATATTATCGAGACGGCTCTGCAACAACTGTATCTTACGTCTGTGGTATTGTATCGTCACCACAAATAAGGTGATGTAGATAACCGCACAGATGACGAGCAGGAATATTTCACGATGGGTGAGTATCATATCGCTTTTCGTTTTTGTTGTTGCAAAGATACGAAATAAAACAGTACGTTCCAAGAAAATGTGTTTGCAAAAGTGTGCAAACCGTGTATAGAGAACTTTTGCGAATAAATTCTCAATAATTCGTGATTATTTTGTACATTTGCATCCGTTATGGCAAACCTGTTGGGTATCTTCCCGTTGTTGTTCCGCGCTCGCCGTCCCAGTAAACTGGATGACATGCGTGCCGTGAATCTTCCTTTCTGGATTCGGAAGGGCTATGAGGGTATGACGTTCTTTGGACATATCATCACGCATAGCAAGGAGGAGGCAGAGCACTTCAACAATCGTTGGGATGAGTTAAAGAACCACGAGATGATTCATCTCTATCAGGCTCGTGACACTCACGACTCGTGGATTTGCTTCTATTGGAAATACATCGTCTTCTGGCTGAAGGCTTGCCGTTATCGCAAGCACTTGCGTAATGCTGGGTATCTGTTGAATCCTTTCGAGATGGAGGCTTACGGTCACATGTACGACCTGCATTATCTGGATGACAAAGAAAACGGCACCACCGAGTGGCGCCGTTATGCGAGTATGTCGTTAGAGGAACGCTTACGTCTTTATTTCGCACGGAAGCGCTCAGCCTGCGACTGAATCAGTTCCTTATCGTCGAAGTAGTTGATCTGCATGGCACTACGTACCTCACTCATCGTCTGGGCTGCCGTCTCACGTGCCTGCTCTGTTCCCTTTTTCAGGATATTGTAGATCTCAGGGATGTCCTGCTCGAACTCATGACGACGCTGACGCATCGGCTCCAGGAACTCGTTGAGAATCTGGTTCAGGAACTTCTTGCATTTCATGTCACCCAATCCGCCACGGCGGTAGTGGTCTTTCAACTCGTCGAGATTCTGGTATTCTGGCAGGAACTTGGCGAAGTCCTCGTCCTTTGAGAATGCGTCGAGATAGGTGAATACCGCATTACCCTCCACATGACCGGGGTCGTTGAGGTTGATGTGCTCGGGGTCAGTGTACATCGAGCGTACCTTCTGCCATACGGTATCGGCATCGTCAGAGAGATAGATGCAGTTACCGAGTGACTTCGACATCTTCTCCTTACCGTCTGTACCTGGCAGACGACGTGCTGTCGCATTCTCTGGTAACATGATATTCGGCTCTACCAATACGGGTGCATATACCTGATTGAAACGGCGTACCAGTTCACGGGTCACCTCCAGCATCGGCTCCTGATCCTCACCAGCGGGAACAGTCGTTGCCTTGAACAAAGTGATGTCGGCAGCCTGTGATACAGGATAGCAGAAGAAACCGAGAGGAATACTCTCGCCCTCGAAACCGCGCATCTTGACTTCCGTCTTCACGGTCGGGTTACGCTGTACACGTGATACAGATACAAGGTTCATCAGGTAGGTCGTCAACTCAGCGAGTTCCGTAATCTGACTCTGGATGAACAGTGTACACTTCTCCGGGTTCAGACCAGCGGAGAGGTAGTCGAGTGCCACCTCAATAATGTTCTGACGAATCTTCTCTGGGTTGTCGGCATTGTCTGTCAGCGCCTGAACGTCAGCCATGAATACAAACATTTTCTCGTAGTCGCCAGCCTCTTGCAGTTCCACACGACGGCGTAGCGATCCGATATAGTGTCCCAAGTGCAATTTGCCAGTGGGGCGGTCACCTGTCAATATAATCTTTCCCATTTTCGTTTGTTATTGTCTAATTCGGTTTGCAAAGGTACGATTAAGTGAGCAAAATACAAAATAAAATGACCATTTTATTTTTTATTGTCGAACGAAAGTACCTTAGGATTTTTAATCCAAAGGTACGAATAAGTGAGCAAAATGCCAAATTTCTTCGCTTATTTCTCATATCCAAGGTGCTCAGACAAGAAAATCAGGGAATAAGCGCATAAAAGAATAAAAAAGTATATTAGTACGGTTTGTGACAGGGAGGGATAGAGGTTATCGATGCTGGCGTAGGGAAGGGTGGCGATGGCATTGAGGGAGTGACACATGAAGGTGGTGACGGCTGTTAGTGCCGTGGCGAAGACAGGAAGATGGGTAAGAAAGAATAGGAGGGCTCCTATTAATATAAGGTACGCACAAGGGATGACGACGAAGTTACTCAATAGGAAATAGGTGGAGAAACGATGGAAATAGAAAGCGATCAAGGGTGCCACCCCGATCTGTGCCGACAGCGACAATGCCGTCATTCCCCATAACCAGCGTACCACCCGGTGCTCCATCAGCCACCGCTCGGAGAAAACACTGTTGAGTAAGGGGAAGAACAACAGGATGGCGAGGACGGCAAGGAAGGACATCTGGAAACCGATGTCGAAGAGGGATTGCGGATGGATGACGAGGAGGACGATAGCGGTAAAGGCAAGTACATTGATACTCATCTTCTGCCGATAACCTAACGACAGCAGCCCGTAGATCGTCAGCATCGTTGCGGAGCGTACTACACTGGGTGACATCCCCACCAGGAAAGCGAAAGCCCAGATCAACAGGATAGTGATAATCTGTGTCACTATCCGTAGACGGAGTCCTCTGACGAGTAGTGACACCATCATATACAGAATACCGAGATGCAGTCCACTGATAGCGAGGACATGTCCTGCCCCCGTGATATTAAATGTCTCACGAATGGCTGGAGTCAGAGCCGACTTGTCACCTAATGTCATTGCCGCGATGATGGCATAGGAGTCTTCCCCGATACCCCCTTGCTGGTATTGTTGTAGCAGTTGTTCCCGATATGTCAGCATCCGTTCGCCAGCCCTTTGCACGATGGCACTGTCTGGTAACGGATACTGGATGAGAATCATACCGAACAGGATGGTCGCCAAACAGATACCAGTCGTCTGCCAACGGGGGTGATGACGCAACAGGATAGTGACCGTCAGGACACCGCTGATGACACATAGCAACAGTTCCTCACCAACGGGATAGTACCAGCCCATAAGGATGCCCACTATCAGACAGAGGGCAATAGGTAGTAATGGTGCAATGAATCGTTGATGTCGTATCATCCTCGTTTATCCTTGGACCGTGAACCGTTCTATGAACTCATCCTCCGAGATGATGGGAATACCCAGTTGCTTGGCTTTCTGGTTCTTGCCTGAGGTCGATGTCACATCATTATTAATCAGAAAGGAGGTCGAGCCGCTCACTGCCGACGCTACCTTACCACCCTGCGACTCGATATACGCTTTCAACTCGTTGCGGTTTTTATAATGATGTACGTCACCCGTCACGACGAAGGTCTGTCCTTCACACAGACTACCTGCCGGTTCGTTGGAAGCCTGTGTCACCTGTATCTTCTCCCTCAGGTGCTGGTAACGCTGCCTGTTATGGGTGTCACGGAACCAGTTGACGAACGATGCCGATTTCTCAGGACCGATGCCGTTAACATGGGCAAACACCTCGGAAGCCTCTTGATAGGGCTCGAACAGATCTCCTGTCTCCTTGACGGCTGCCGTTACCAGTTCGTCCAGTGGGTAAGCACTCAGCAACCGCTTGCAGACATCGAGTCCACACAAGGGGATGTTCAGGGCATAGAGCAATCGGTGTGCCTCCACATTGGCGGAACGGTCGATGCTACGCATGATATTGGATGCCGACTTCTCTCCGAAACCCTCCATGTTGGCGAGTTCACGGATATGACTACGCAGGTCGTAGATATCGGCATACTCGCTGACCCATCCGAGGTTGATAAACTTAGCGAGGGTCTGTTCCGAGATACCGTCGATATTCATCCCTTCCTTCGATACGAAACGGGCGAATTTCTTCAGTTGCTTGGCAGGACACTCCGCATTGGTGCAGTGCAGGGTCTTCGTACCACTTGCCTCGCTGATCCGTATCTCTGTCTTTGCTTTGCATACAGGACACTCATGGGGAATCTCCAACGTTCCTTCCGTGCGGATGACCTTGATGACCTTCGGGATAATCTTATTCGCTTTGATGACACTGATCTCCGTTCCCTTCGCACCGATTCCCAACCGTTCGCACTCGCTGATATTACAGAGCGAGGCACGCTTCACCGTCGTACCCTCCAGTTCCACGGGTTGGAAGATAGCGACAGGGGAGATGGTGGAGGCGGCACACGACCATTCTACTTCCTGCAAGATGGTGTCGGCAGACTCGTCCTGCCATTTGAAGGCAAGACCAGCCTTGGTGGCATGGTGTCCTGTGACACTTCCCGTCTGAGCATATTCCGTATCATCGTAACAGATGACGAGACCGTCGACAGGGTAGGGATTCTGTTTGCTGGTCACCTTTTGGGTAAACACATCGATCACCCCTTCCACCGCATCGATATCAGGGTGCTCGACCCGTTCATGCTCCACAGTCTGGAAACCTTGTCGCTCCAACCATGTCATGCGGTCACCCCATGAGATGATATCATCATCGATATGTACCAGGGTGAAGGGAATCCATTGGATATGTCGTTGTTTCACCTCCTCCACATCTTTCAGTGTCAGTGAGCCGGAGGCAAGGTTACGGGGATTCGCATAGTCCTCACCACTCTCCATTAGGAACTTGTCGAAGTCGTCATAACTGATAACTGCCTCTCCACGGATGACGGTATGTCCTTTGTAGTCAATCTGTTGCGGAATACCGTTAATCGCCTTCGACAAGTGGGTGATATTCGTACCGATATGTCCGTTACCTCGGGTGACCACCTTCGTCAGTTGTCCGTTATCATAGGTCACGACGAGGGTCAGACCGTCCAGTTTCCATGAGATCCAGATGGGTCGCTCCTCAGCCCACTTCACCAGTTCGGCTGGTTGCTTGGTCTTCGCCAGCGAGAGGGCAGCGAACTCATGTTCCTCCTTCTGTCCTGTGATGGTGTCCTCCGATACTTTCTGTGTCGGGGAGTCGGGCAGGGTAGTCCCCATCTCCTGTTCAAGTCGCTTCAGTTCGTCGAAGCGGGCATCCCACTCATAGTCGGTCATGCGTTCGCCCCGTCCGTTATAGTAAGCGTCAGAAGCCTCGTTCAACTCCCTGACGAGTTGTTCCATCCGAATGATCTTGTCATCTACCATGATTATAGTATTTTCACGGCAAAGTTATGAAATAATTTTCAATTATCAATTGTCAATTATCAATTTTTTCGTACCTTTGCCATCGTATGACAGAGAGATTCGAGTTTACGACACAGGAGAAAGAGAAGATTCTTACTTTATATAATCAGGTAAAGCAGGAGATCGGTTCGTCACTCTTGGAGGGTGACGAGGAGAAGATGCGCCAGTATCTGACCGATTATATTGAGCAGAACCATATCCGTCGTGATGTGTTCGGCTTGAATCCCATGCTGCTCAGTTTCCAGACCGCTAACTTAGTGGTCGAGGAGATTGGCTTGAAGCGTGATGCTGTCCTCGCCGTCCTGTTGCATCCTTCTATTGAGGACGGTTTCCTCACCATCGAGGTGGTACAGCGTGAGTTCGGTGAGTCGGTTGCCCGCATCCTGCATGGTTTGCAGCGCATCCAGGAACTCTACAAGAAGAACCCGGTCATCGAGACGGAGAATTTCCGTAACCTGCTGCTCTCCTTTGCCGAAGATATGCGAGTCATCCTGATTATGATTGCCGACCGTGTCAACCTAATGCGTCAGATCCGTGACACGAGACAGAAAGACCAGCAACGGGAGGTCAGCGAGGAGGCTGCTTATCTCTATGCGCCCCTTGCCCATAAACTGGGACTGTATAAGTTGAAGAGTGAGTTGGAGGACTTGTCGTTGAAATACCTGGAGCATGATGCCTACTATCATATCAAGGAGAAACTCAGCGAGACGAAGAAGAGTCGTGATGCGTATATCCAGCGTTTCATCCAGCCGATCAGTGAGCACCTGAAAGCCGCAGGACTGAAATTCCATATCAAGGGGCGCACGAAGTCTATCCACTCCATCTGGCAGAAGATGAAGAAACAGAAATGTGACTTCGAGGGTGTCTACGACCTCTTCGCCATCCGTGTCATTCTCGACTCCCCCGTGGAGAAGGAGAAGATGCACTGCTGGCAGGTATACTCCATCGTGACCGACATGTATCAGCCGAACCCCAAGCGGTTGCGTGACTGGCTGAGTGTGCCGAAGTCGAACGGTTACGAGAGTCTGCACATCACCGTCTTAGGTCCAGAGCAGAAATGGGTAGAGGTACAGATCCGCACGGAACGTATGGACGAGATTGCGGAGCGTGGTGTCGCTGCCCACTGGCGTTACAAGGGTGTGAAGGGCGAGTCGGGCTTGGACGAGTGGCTCACGAATATCCGTTCGATGCTGGAGACGAGTGACGGCTTGGAGGCGATGGACCAGTTTAAGATGGACCTCTACGAGGACGAGGTATTCGTGTTCACGCCGAAGGGTGACTTGTATAAGTTCCCGAAGGGTGCCACGGTCCTTGACTTCGCTTATCATATCCACTCCAAGATAGGTAATGCCTGCACCGGTGCCCGTATTAATAATAAGGTGGTACCGCTTCGTCAGCCCTTGCAGAGTGGTGACCAGGTAGAGATAATGACCTCGTCGACTCAGAAACCCCGTCAGGAGTGGTTGAACATCGTGAAGACCTCTCGTGCCAAGTCGAAGATCCGTCTGGCGCTGAAGGAGACGCAGGTCAAGGAGGCTCTCTTTGCCAAGGAGACGTTGGAACGGAAGTTCAAGAACCGTAAGGTGGAGCAGGAGGAGTCTACCATGCAGCACCTTATCAAGAAACTGGGTTTCAAGGAGACGAGTGATTTCTATCGGCAGATAGCCGACGGCACACTGGATGTCAACCATGTCATCGATAAGTATGTGGAGTTGCAGCAGGGTGAGCAGCCCGTCACGGGTAATAATGTCGCCCAGACGGCAGCCGACTTCGTCTTGGATAACTCTCAACTCACTAATCTCAGTGCACAGCATTCCGACGACGTACTGGTCATCGACCGCAACCTGAAGGGTGTCGACTATCAGTTGGCTCGCTGCTGCCAACCCATCTATGGTGATAAGGTGTTTGGCTTCGTCACCGTCAGTGGTGGTATTAAGATACATCGTGAGGACTGTCCTAACGCTCCTGAACTCAAGAAGCGTTTCGGTTATCGTGTCGTCCGTGCCATGTGGAGTGGCAAGGGCTCGTCACAGTATGCCATCACCCTGCGTGTCATCGGCAATGATGATATCGGCATCGTCAACAACCTCACCAGCATCATCTCCAAAGACGAGAAACTGGTGCTGCGCAGTATCAATATCGACTCGCACGACGGCTTGTTCAGTGGCAACCTCGTTATCATGATCGACGATAATACCCGTCTGGAGTCCCTTATCAAGAAACTACGCACCGTGAAGGGTGTTAAGCAAGTCAGCAGAATCTGACAGAGATAATCAGTTGGTTAGTTCTCCTTAAAAGCAACGATACGGGTCAGATCCATATCGAGATAGTATGTGTCGCTGCATTCCTGATCGTCGAGTTCATATCTTACGCGAGTAACGATGAGTTTCTTGAAAGGCTCGTCAGGCGCATATTTGAGGTCAGGACGATAACGCTTAGCCTGACGTGCCAGTTGACGGAGATTGATGACGATGGAGTCGGTCATGGCATGGGTGGAGTCGATATCCGTGAAATGGACGGACGAGGGTTTTAGGTCTTCTCTCATATTCTGTTCCATAAACTGCTCCACGAGTTCCTCTGCCTCCGCCTGCGGTCCGCACGAGGCGAACAGCAGGGGAACAGCGAAACCTATTATAATATATATAAGGTGTCTCATAACTGATGGGGTATGCTCTTGAGGGTGAGTAACAAGTGGTCCCATACCATCTGAACGGTGGGGATGAGCAGACGCTCGTCGGGAGTATGTACGTCACGCAGGGTAGGACCGAACGATACCATGTCGAGGTTAGGATATCGCTCGGCGAAGAGGCCGCATTCCAGTCCTGCATGGATGCCACGTACGACAGGATCTTTCTGGAATAACTTGTGGTAGGTGTATCTTACTATTTTCTGTAACTCACTATTTGTACGCATCTTCCATGCAGGGTAGCCCTCCGAGTGCTCTACCTTGAAACCAGCCAGTTTGAAGACGGCAGCAATGGTATTACACATATTATCGAGGTTCGACATGACATTACTACGCTGTGACGTCATAATCTCAATCTTGTCTGCATGTGTCTCGACACGAGCCAGATTGCTTGATGTCTCTGTCATGCCACCCAATGCCTCATCCTGACAAACAGAATAGACACCATTATCGACAGCCTGCAAAGCATAGACGAAACGACGAGCGGTATCATCGTCGATGATAGGTTCTGGGTCATAACTACGCATGCGCCAAACCATCTGGGTGTCTGTCACGTGGAACTCCTCATCGACATCGGCGGAGAAGACGTTCCAGTCGGCACGGATATTCTCCTTGACAGCCTCCGGTACGGCAAGGACGAAATAACCACCACGAGGGATGGCGTTGTGCAGACTGCCACCATGCAGGCGTACTAAGTGTACACCCTCATAGCGTTCCATCTCCTGGTAGACGAAACGAGCGATAATCTTCAGACCGTTAGCACGCTTCTTGTTGATATCATCACCAGAGTGACCGCCTACAAGCCCCTTCACGGAACCCTTGATGAAGAAATAACCCTCTGGGGCTGGCTGACGCTGGATATTGAGTGTTGCCGTAGTTGTACGGCCACCCGCACAACTGACGAATATCTCACCCTCATCCTCAGAGTCGAGGTTGATGAGGTAGTCACCCGTCATGAAACCAGCCTTCATGCCAAAGGCACCAGTCAGTCCTGTCTCCTCATCACGGGTGAAGACACACTCAATAGGACCATGCTCAATATCGTTGCTGTCGAGGATGGCAAGTTCCATGGCGATACCGATACCGTCGTCGGCTCCCAGGGTTGTGCCCTTGGCACGCATCCACTCCCCATCGACATACGTGGTGATACCTTCCTTGTCGAAGTCAATCTTCACGTCGGGCAGACAGTCACACACCATATCCATGTGACTCTGCAAGATGACCGTTTTGCAATCCTCATAGCCAGGAGTGGCTCCTTTACGGATAATCACGTTACCCACTTCGTCTACTTTTGTCTCTAAGCCATGGCTCTCACCAAAGGTCTTGAGGTACTCAATCATCTTCTCCTCACGCTTCGAAGGGCGTGGAATTTCGTTAATCTTCGCAAATTGTTCGAAGACAACGGCAGGTTTTAACTCACTTTTATTCATTATTAATGTTTATTTTATCGGTTTTATGAATTTATTGTTTAACTTTGCAACCGCAAAATTAATCATTTATGGTGAGAATCCTGCTGTTAAGCACGTTAATAATTGCTATAGGAATGGCTTTTTTCCTGATAAAAGTCCTTTCCAGTAAGAACGGAACCTTCTCGTCGCAGCATATTCACGATAGTAAGGCGATGAGGGAGAGGGGGATCCACTGCGTGATGGACCAAGACAAGGAGATGCGTCGGAAGAGCAGGTTCGCGGTTGAGGAAAAGTCGAAATAACAAAATAACGAATAATAAAAGAAAAAATGAAAAAGAACATTTTCGGCATGATGGCTGTTGCCGCCATCGCAGCACTCGCATCATGTAACAATGCAAGTCCTAAGATGGACGACCAGCCCGCTGCAGGTGACTCCGCCAGTGGTGCAGGACTCAAAATCGCTTATGTAGAGGTTGACTCGTTGATGACTCAGTACGAGTATTGCAAGGACTTCACACTGGTACTCCAGAAGAAGAGCAATAACGCTCGTAACACCCTGAACCAGAAAGGTCAGCAGTTACAGAACGCCATGAACAACTTCCAGCAGAAGTTGAATAACAATGGCTTCACCAGTCGTGAGCAGGCAGAGAGCCAGCAGGCTGCTATCCAGCGTCAGCAGAATGACTTACAGCAGTTGCAGGCTCGTCTGGAGAATGAACTTGCAAACGAGACCGCAACATATAACGAGGGATTGCGTGACTCTTTGCAGCACTTCCTTGCTAAATATAATAAGGATAAGAAATATGACCTGATCCTGACCAAGCAGGGTGACAATATTCTGTATGCTGCCAAGCGCTTTGATATTACTGCTGATATCATCAACGGTCTGAACAAGGCTTATAAGTCTACCTTCAATAAGACTGAAGAGAAGAAAGAAGAGAAGAAAAAGTAATAGTGGATATCCAGAAAATCCTACAGAAACTACGCATCGACGAACTTAACGAGATGCAGCAACACGCCGCCGAAGCCATCCTACGCTCCGACGGTGATGTTGTTTTACTCTCCCCAACGGGTTCAGGAAAGACTCTTGCCTATCTGTTGCCCTTGGTACAACTACTGGATGCCTCATCGGATAACGTACAGGCGTTGGTTGTCGTGCCAGGTAGAGAACTTGCCTTACAGTCGGATACTGTGCTTCATAATATGGGCTCGGGTATCCGTTCTGCAAGTTGCTATGGCGGTCGCACCGCTATGGATGAGCATCGCAAGTTGAAGGATGTCAAACCGCAGATTGTCTTTGGAACACCTGGTCGACTGAATGACCATCTGGATAAGGATAATATCTCACGCTATAACATCCGCTGGCTGATTATAGATGAGTTCGACAAGTGCTTGCAGATGGGTTTCCATCAGGAGATGGCGAAACTCATCAAGAGCCTTCCGGGGTTACAGCGTCGCATCCTACTCTCTGCCACCAATGCGGAGGAAATTCCACAGTTTGTCAATATGGCGAAGAAAGGAACGCTGGTGGACTTCCTGCCTGATGATGAACAGACCTCCGAGCGGGTAACCCTTTATGAGGTGAAGAGTCCTGCGAAGGATAAACTGGATACCCTACGCAACCTTTTGCTTAGTTTCGGAGATGCCAGCAGTATCGTGTTCCTGAACTATCGTGATTCTGTGGAGCGTGTGAACAACTACTTGCGAGAGCAAGGGTTTACCACGAGTTACTTCCATGGAGGTTTGGAGCAGAAACAGCGAGAGGATGAGTTATACAAATTCTCGAATGGCTCGACGAATGTGATGGTAAGTACAGATCTTGCCTCCCGTGGTCTTGACATACCCGATATTGCGAATATCATCCACTATCACATGCCGGAGAGTGAGGACGGTTATATCCATCGGGTAGGGCGTACCGCTCGTTGGGATAAACAAGGAAAGGCGTTCTTCATCATAGGTCCGGAGGAGCATATCCCTGACTATGTGGAAGGAGAGGTGGTTCCCTTTGACGTGACACCGTCATACTCAGAACAACCTTCAGCCCCAAAGATGGCAACCCTCTATATCGGAAAAGGTAAGAAAGACAAGGTGAGCAAAGGTGACATCGTTGGCTTCCTTTGTAAGAAAGGGGGACTGCAGTCGGACGAGATAGGACGTATTGACGTGAACGACCGTTATGCCTATGTTGCTGTAAAGCGTGAAAAACTGCAACAGGTCATCCGTCAGACGAAGGGTGAGAAGATCAAGGGCATCAAGACAATTGTCGAGCCTGTGAGATAGAAAATTGCAAGGCAGACTTGGCAAAACGTAAGAATATTGCCGAAAATGCTTAATTCTTGCTCAAATATTTGCCTAATTCAAATAAAAAGTGTAATTTCGCATCGTTTTTACGAAACAGATAATAGAAAAGTATAACAAATAATTAAAATTCACAATCAAAATGAAGAAGTACAACTTTAACGCAGGTCCTTCTATTCTTCCCCGTGAAGTGATTGAGAAGACTGCACAGCAGTGTTTAGACTTCAATGGTTCTGGTCTCTCTCTGATGGAGATCAGCCATCGTGCCAAGGATTTCCAGCCCGTTGTTGATGAGGCAGTGGCTCTGGTGAAGGAGTTACTCCAGATTCCAGAGGGCTATTCTGTGATCTTCCTCGGTGGCGGTGCTTCTCTGGAGTTCTGCATGATTCCTTACAACTTCCTGATTAAGAAGGCTGCTTACCTGAACACTGGTGTTTGGGCTAAGAAGGCTATGAAAGAGGCAAAACTGTTTGGTGAGGTAGTAGAGGTGGCTTCTTCCGCTGATGCTAACTATACCTTTATTCCAAAGGGATGGACAGTTCCTGCTGACGCAGACTATCTGCACATCACCACCAACAACACCATCTATGGTACAGAGATTCGCAAGGACCTTGACGTGAATGTTCCTCTGATTGCTGATATGTCATCAGATATCTTCAGTCGTCCTATCGATGTGTCTAAGTACGATGCTATCTATGCTGGTGCCCAGAAGAACATGGCTATGGCTGGTGTAACGGTTATCATCGTGAAGGATGAGAAACTGGGTAAGGCTCCTCGTGAGATTCCTACCATGCTCGACTATCGTACACATGTTGATAAGGGTTCTATGTTCAACACTCCTCCAGTAGTACCTATCTATTGTGCATTGGAGAACCTGCGCTGGTTGAAGAAGCAGGGTGGTGTTGAGGCTATGGATAAACTTGCCCAGCAGCGTGCAGAGATTGTCTATGGTGAGATCGACCGCAACAAGATGTTCCGTGGTACCGCCGTTGAGGAGGACCGTTCA
>DEJF01000047.1:131683-175658 GCA_002353225.1 Prevotella sp. UBA2755
GACTTTGCTACTTCTAAGGGCATGGTTGGCGTGAAGGGACACCGTAGTGTTGGTGGTTTCCGTGCTTCTTGCTACAACGCTCAGACGATCGAGGGTGTTAACGCCTTGGTTGCTTGCATGAAGGAATTTGAGGCGAAACACTAAGTTTAGTTCATAGTTCATAGTTCATAGTTTATAGTTATGAAGATTCTTGTTGCAACAGAGAAGCCATTCGCAGCAGCCGCTGTAAATGGTATCAAAGCAGAGGTTGAGGCTGCTGGTCATGAACTCGCCCTGCTGGAGAAATATACAGAGAAGGCTCAGTTGTTGGATGCAGTGAAGGATGCTGACGCACTGATTATCCGTTCGGATAAGGTGGATGCTGAGGTGCTGGACGCTGCCAAGCAGTTGAAGATTGTGGTTCGTGCTGGTGCTGGTTACGATAATATCGACCTTGCTGCCGCTACTGCCCACAATGTCGTAGCAGAGAACACCCCAGGACAGAACGCTAATGCCGTTGCCGAGTTGGTATTCGGTTTGTTGGTAATGGCTGTTCGTGGTTTCTATAATGGTAAGAGCGGTTCTGAGTTGCTGGGTAAGAAACTGGGTATTCTTGCTTTTGGTAATGTAGGTCGCAATGTGGCTCGCATCGCCAAGGGATTTGGAATGGATGTTTATGCTTACGATGCTTTCTGCCCTGCAGAGGTTATCGAGAAGGCTGGCGTACATGCCGTTGCTAATCAGGATGCTCTCTTTGAGACTTGTGATGTCGTTTCCCTGCATATCCCCGCAACACCAGAGACCAAGCAGAGCATCAACTACGCACTGGTTGGTAAGATGAAGAAGGGTGGTATCTTGGTGAACACTGCTCGTAAGGAGGTTATCAACGAGCCCGAGTTGTTGAAGTTGATGGCTGAGCGTGAGGACTTGAAGTTCGTTACTGACATCATGCCTGATGCTAATGCTGACTTCCAGCAGTTTGAGGGACGTTATTTCTCTACTCCTAAGAAGATGGGTGCTCAGACAGCCGAGGCTAATATCAATGCAGGTATTGCCGCTGCCAAGCAGATCAACGCCTTCTTCAAGGATGGTGATACCAAGTTCCAGGTGAACAAGTAATATATAAATAAGGTATAAAGAAAGAGCCTGACATTCAAAAGTGTCAGGCTCTCTTTTTATTTGGCAATGTATTTCTTTCCGTTCAGGATATAGATACCATGTTGTGGTTTGGTTATCCGTTTTCCTTGGAGGTTATAGATAGCACCTTTATTGGCAGCATCCATGGTGATAGTCTTTATACCTGTTGTTGCGGTGAGCACAATCATTTTCAGCCGAACACCATGTCCCTGTACTGCTAATCCTTTCTGTGCAATGAGGTTGTAGACATCCTCACTAAAAGTGATGACAGAGACACCGTCCTCTCCATTTGCTATACCATGGATATCTGAGGGTACATATTCTTTCGTGATTGTTTGTCCATCTATGATAAAAGACGGGTTGCTATTCCAGTCACCATAGAAAAACTGTATCATGTTATAGTCGGTAAAGTCTAACGTATAATAGAGGAGTAGTTTGACATCCTTGCCGATAGCCGAGAATTCACTGGCGGGAATCGTCACCTGAAGACCATCTCCCCAGTCCATCATAGCGTCACCTTCCCAATACACATTACCGTCAGTAGGCACATCAATGTCTTCATGATGTTCAGGCTCCTTGTACTCTGTACCAGCACCCTCGCAGATACCTTTTAGGAAATACTCATTACCAACAGCCATATTCTGACTGCGTCTAAAGATACCGAAAGCCTCATTGCCGTTACTGAACACGTTGTTGTCCCATACGAAGGCTGCGAACCCACGCTTACGGGCATTCGCTACCGTAGTCTTCAGATAGTATTGCATATTCTCCTGCTGTGTCTGCTTGTCATCACTGGTATAGTGGTTGGTTACACCATATTCTCCCATGACGATGCCCAGTCCTTTCTTACCCCATGTGTTGTTAATGCGGTCGAAGAGGTTAGCCTGTGTCGTCTCATTGTCAGAGGGAATAGACTTCCCCTTGGCTTTTGCCTTGTCCTCATAAGCCTTTCCCCAGTAATAATAATCACTATTGGCATTGCCTGTCAGCAGTCCATAGCCATAGGGGTCATAATAGTGGTATTCCACACAGAGTCTTCCCTCCACTTTGTCTGTGGGGATGGTAAAACCGTTGAGTCCATGGTAGGGACTGCAAGCATAGGTCTGTACAACGAGGACACGATAGAGGTTCTTACCTCCTGTAGCGCGGACAGCATTGACAAATGTCTGGTTGTAACTGTTCTGCACATCCTGGTTCTCCTTGGTAGGATTAGCCCAGTTGATAGTAGTCTCATTAGTGCCAGCAAAAGCCAGTTTCTCCCCGTAATCCTTAAAGGCATTGGCGATGTTTGTCCATAAAGCACTCAACTTCTTGTTGTTTGCCTGCTGTTTGGCATAAGTGGGGTTACGGTCATACCATTCCTCATGGTGGTCGTTGATGACGACATACATATCCTCTGCCAAGCACCAGTCAACGATTTCCTTCACCCGTGCCAGCCAGTCGGCGTTAATGGTCATTGTCGTAGAATTTGTCAGGTGGTCGCCCCAGCGGATAGGAATACGGATAGCATTGAATCCTGCCTCATGGACTTTCTTGATCATCTCCTGAGTAGTCTTGGGATTACCCCATGCTGTCTCATTGCCTGCACTCTCTAACGAGTTTCCAAGATTCCAACCCATTACCACATTGCGGGTCCATTCTTGAGCACTAAGGGTCATTCCCTCATTGTTGGATGATGTACCATCCGCATAAGTATGACTGGCAAATGCCAGAAGCATACTAATGATTAAAGTAAAATAGCGATTCATTGTATTAGTAATATTTATTTAATGTATTTCTTTCCGTTCTGAATGTAGATCCCATGTTTAGGTTGTACTATTTGCTGACCTTTCAGATTATAAAAGCGCTTGTCAGTGGGACGATTCGCTTTTGCAGGTTGAATACCAGTGATGATCTTCTCATCAACAGTACATCCCCAGAAAGGTGTCACTTCCTTTTTCAGTTTCGTACCATCCGACTTGATAAGGTAGACGTTCTTCACTGTTATCTGAAGATTGGGAATACAACATTGCAAAGTAATACGCTTGAGTGTAGTCCCCATGTTTGAGGTGAATTTCAAAGTGCTATTTGCTGTAGTAATGCCTTGGACCATATCGGTATTGTCATTCTTGTAGACCTTGAATTGTAATGTACCAGAAGTGGGTGCCTCAGCCAACTCAAGTTCCATTCCCTGATAGGAGGACGTGGAGAGAGAGTTACTATACAGGTTTAACTCTGACCACTGATTGGTATAACTAACATCATATACTGTGGTTCCTAAATCCTCCCGGGTAGGAAACTTATAACCGTCCGAACTGCCATAATATGCTTTCATGATGGCTTCTGCTAAGTCTGCCTGATTGAAGACAGGGACAGAACGGTTCGTCCCGTCCGACAGACCCATCCAAAGGAATGTTCCACAATTCTTTGCTTTGGCGGCTTTTACGAAGAAGTCTACAAATTGCATCACATTTTCATGGCGTACGTCATAGTCAACCTCACCGTCATTGGCTGTTCCCCATTCTCCGATGATAACGGGGGTTCCCTTGGAAATGAAGTAGGTGTTGAGGGCGTTGAACATATCGTTTACCTCCGTCTTCATACTGCTGATATTCTTCACGTTAGGGTAGGCGTGAACCTGTACGGCAATATGTCCTGCGCCTGCTATCGCATCAGAAGGTATTATCATCTCCTTCAGAGGGTCTTTCAAATGTGTGTTCCAATTTCCCGCTCCATTACATGCTCCATAAGTGTTGACCACCAGGTTACGTTTGGCATTATTACCCCCAGTAGCACGTACTGCATTTACAAAACTCTGTGCAAAACTATTGATGGCTTGATAGGCATCAGCCGCATCCGTAGCATGATAGCCACCAGATCTTGCGAAGGTGGCAAAACACCATGAGTTATATTCGTCCAGCATCTCATTATAACTCTCGAAAAGGAGTTTGTCGCCATAGTCCTTGAATTCCTCAGCAATCTGTGTCCACAAGGACTCGTATTTGGCTTTCACATTATTATAGGTGTTCATGCTGGCATGTAACCAATGGAAACTCCCGTCACCTGTGTCGTGATGGACGTTCAGAAGACAATACATGCCATTATCTATAACATAGTCAACCACTTCATGGACACGTTTCATCCAGGCAGCATCCACCTTATTGGAAGAATCCATGTGGGGAAACCATGTAACAGGAATTCGAATAGCGCCAAAACCCGCCTCTTTCATCATCTTCATCAACTCAGGTTTGGTATAAGGTTGTCCCCAACAAGTCTCAGAGGAAAGGTCCTGCCTTCCCCCATTGTTGTTATTCGCATCCAAGGTGTTTCCTAAATTCCAGCCCACACCCATATTCTTCACTGCTTCTGTTGCTGTTTCAAAACTCTGTGCGTGAGTAGTCCATACAGATACAATAAGCATACTGATGGTTAACAGAATTCTTGTGTTCATTTGCTAATAGTTTAAGTTTCTGTCTGCAAATATACGGAATAATTTTGAGGATTCAGAACTTTTCAGTAAATTTGCATCAAAATATATATAACTTAGAAACAAACGAACTATGCAAAGTGATCCCAAACAGTGCTTGTACTGCACTAACAATCAGACACTGCACGACTTGATGATTGAGATTTGCGAACTCTCAGTCTCTCGTGCTTTCCTTTTCAAAGAGCAGACCTATCGTGGTCGTTGTCTTGTTGCCTATAAGGACCATGTCAACGACTTAAACGAATTGTCGGACGAAGACCGTAATGCCTTTATGGCTGATGTGGCTCGTGTGACCCGTGCCATGCAGAAGGCATTCAATCCGGAGAAGATTAACTATGGTGCTTATAGTGACAAGTTGTCTCACCTCCATTTCCATTTGGCTCCAAAGTATGTGGATGGTCCGGACTATGGCGGTACGTTCCAGATGAATCCAGGAAAGGTATATCTCTCTGATGCCGAGTATCAGGAGATGATTGATAAAATTAAAGCAAACTTGTAATTATGGCAATTGTAAAACCATTTAAAGGAATACGCCCACCGAAAGACTTGGTGGAGCAGGTGGAGAGTCGTCCCTACGATGTGCTGGACTCTGAGGAAGCACGTGCGGAGGCTGGCGATAACGAGAAGAGTCTGTATCATATCATCAAACCGGAGATAGATTTCCCCGTTGGTACTTCCGAATATGATCCTCGTGTCTATGAGAAAGCCGCTGAGAATTTCAAGAAGTTCCAGGATAAGGGCTGGTTGGTACAAGACGCGCGCGAACATTATTATATATATGCTCAGACCATGAACGGTAAGACACAGTATGGTTTGGTGGTATGTGCCCATACTGATGATTATATGAAGGGCAATATCAAGAAGCATGAGTTGACTCGTCGCGACAAGGAGGAAGACCGTATGAAGCATGTCCGTGTGAATAATGCGAACATCGAGCCGGTATTCTTCGCTTATCCTGATAATGCTGTGCTCGACCAGTTGATTAAACGTTATGCCGCTACGGAACCAGAATATGACTTTATTGCTCCTATTGACGGTTTCCGTCATCAGTTTTGGGTAATTGATAATGAGCAGGATATGTCAACCATCACCGCTGAGTTTGCCAAGATGCCGTCTCTTTATATCGCTGACGGTCACCATCGTTCTGCTGCTGCCGCTTTGGTAGGTGCTGAGAAACAGAAGCAGAACCCTAACCACAAAGGTGATGAGGAGTATAATTTCTTCATGGCAGTATGTTTCCAGGCAAGTCAGTTGACCATCCTCGACTATAACCGCGTCGTGAAAGACCTCAACGGTATGTCGTCAGAGGAGTTTCTTGCTGCCCTTCAGGTGAACTTCATCGTAGAGGATAAGGGTACCGAGATTTATAAGCCTCAGCAGTTGCATGAGTTCTCACTCTATCTCGACCAGCACTGGTACAGTTTGAAGGCAAAGGAGGGTACCTATGACAATACTGACCCCATTGGTGTGCTGGATGTGGATATCAGCAGTCGTCTGATTCTCGATGAGATTCTGAACATTGGTGACTTGCGTTCCTCCAAGCGTATCGATTTTGTTGGTGGTCTGCGTGGACTGGGTGAACTGAAACGCCGTGTGGACAGTGGGGAGATGCGAGCAGCCCTTGCCCTTTATCCAGTGACGATGCAGCAGATCATGGATATTGCTGACAGTGGTAAGATCATGCCCCCGAAGGCTACATGGTTTGAGCCGAAACTGCGTTCAGGATTGGTAATTCACAAACTAGTCTAAAGAATCTAGAATATTCTAGAACACTCTAGAACACTCTAGAAAATCTATCAATCAATGACCGACGAATACAAGACAATAAAAGCGACAAGCGAGGGATATTACACCGAGAAGCGGAGTAAGTTCCTCGCTTTTGCGCACCACGTCGAGACCGTCGATGAGGTAAAGGATATCCTTGCCGGTTACCGCAAGAAATACTATGATGCACGTCATGTCTGTTATGCCTATATGTTGGGAGCGGGTAGGGAAGAGTTCCGTGCCAATGATGACGGAGAACCGTCCAGTACAGCAGGCAAACCCATCCTTGGACAAATCAACTCCAACGAATTGACGGATATTCTTATTGTGGTAGTGCGTTATTATGGTGGGGTGAACTTAGGGACCAGTGGACTGATTGTCGCCTATCGGGAGGCTGCCGCAGATGCTATTGCCCATGCTACGATTGAGATGCGACAGGTGGAAGAGGTCATCACCTACACTTTTGCTTATCCGCAGATGAACGACGTGATGCGTATTGTCAAGGAGATGAATCCCCGTATCCTTTCCCAGACGTTCGATAACACGTGCGAGATAAAGTTGTCTATTCGTCAGAGTGAGGCAGAACAGTTGCGCAACCGCCTTGGTAAACTCTTGTGATTTGTCAACGATAAATTTGGTGGATTCAAATATTTGCACTATCTTTGCATCCGTTTTGAGGAAGGTTCAGTTTCTGTTTCTTCCTCACGTTCAGCAAAACGAGTAAACTCGTTTGCTCTCACTTAATTGGAAGGTTGGCAGAGTGACCGAATGCGCTGGACTCGAAATCCGGTATACCCCTTTCGGGTATCGGGGGTTTGAATCCCTCACCTTCCGCAGAAGAGCAAGAATCCCTCTCCTTCCGCCAAAAGAGCGACCTTAGGGTTGCTCTTTTTCGCGTTGAAACCTAAGAAAATAATCCATAGAGGTGTACAAAAAGAAATAAAAAGGTGGATAAAACGTTTTCTTCACCTATTTATTATTAAAAATATTCTTATTTAATAAAATAAAACATTATCTTTGCAATCAATTACAACAACTACTAAAAAATTAAAACATGAAGAAAATTTACTACTTACTTTTATGTGCACTGATTCCCATATATGCTTCGGCATATACTCAGACTCGTGTCAGTGTGCATGATCCCAGTATTGTCTGGGAGCCGACATCCGAGACTTACTACGTGTTTGGCAGTCATCAGTCGTGGGCAAAGTCAACGGATTTGATGAATTGGACTTCTGTTCCAGTAGCATGGCGCACAACCGAAAGTCCAAGTGTAACTTGCGAAACAGCCTTCAACACCAATGCTACCACTTCAATCAAAGTGGGGGGGGTAAATCACACATTTGGTAATTTCGACGTTGAAGCATATTCTGCCGCAGGTAATGCTTCTTATGATATTAGCGGCAATCTTTGGGCACCCGATGTCATCTGGAACAAGAAGATGGAAAAGTGGTGCATGTATCTCAGCATTAATGGAGATAACGCCAACTGCAGCATTGTTCTTTTAACCTCCGACAATATTGAGGGACCATATCTTTACCAAGGTCCGATTGTATTCAGTGGATTTAATATTGGCAGTAACGCTGCTATCAACTATAAAAACACCGATTTAGAAATTGCGTTAGGTACTCAGGCTTCTTTGCCTGACCGCTATGACGTGGGTAATCTCTCTGGGTGGCGCCAGCGTTGGCCCAATGCCATAGACCCCTGTGTGTTCTATGACGAGACGGGAAAACTCTGGATGTCATACGGTTCTTGGCATGGAGGTATCTGGATGCTTGAACTGGATGAGGAGACTGGCTTGCGTGACTATGACGTGGAGTACTCCTATACGCAAGGATCGAATGACGATGACGTGAGGGTAGACCCGTATTTCGGAAAGAAGATTGCCGGAGGTTTCCAAGTTTCTGGTGAGGCTTCGTACATTAAATATATAGATGGTTATTACTATCTGTTTATCACTTATGGCGGATTGCTTGCTAATGGTGGCTATCAGATGCGCGTGTTCCGTTCTGCTAATCCTGATGGACCTTATACAGATACTTTTAATGGTGAAGGTGTTGCAGTATATAATGCTGCTCGTGTGAACTATGGTCCTGACGGTAGTCGTAAGACCAACCGTGGCGAGAATATCTTTGGTGCATACGGTGAGTGGGGTTATACCACAAGAGGAAATTACTCTGAGCGTTCTCAGGGGCACAATTCCTTCATTACAAACAAAGACCAGACCTTCTTAGTATATCATACCCGTTTCCAGAATCGTGGTGAGGGTCATGAGGTGCGCGTTCACCAGATGTTTGTCAATAAGGACAAGTGGTTATGTGCCGCTCCCTTTGAGTATACAGGGGAGACTGTTACCAATACAGATATCAAGACCACCCAGCAGGTTGCCACTGCAGACATTCCTGGCACTTACAAGATACTCCTTCATGATAAGAATCTGGATCACTCGAACATGGAACTCAAGATACCAGTGGTTGTGGAGTTGAAGTCCGATGGAACCATTACTGGTGACAAGACGGGTACATGGGCAATTACTTCTGGTACATCTTATATCACGATTAAGATTGATGAAACAGCAGAATACAAATCCACTTATGAAGGTGTGCTGATTAATCAGAAGTTGGAGCCTACGGATCAAGTCGTTCCTGCCTTCACTGCTGTAAATAGGAAAAAAGAAGATAGAAACTCTGGTGATGGTGGCAACACCCTCTGGGGCTATAAAGTGCCTGCTGACGAGTCCGTTATTGGTGCTGTAAACAAAGGCTGGGGCGATGCTGGTTCTCAAACTTCTGGCTATAAGTTGGCTACAGGTAAGACCCTGACTTTCACCTTTACCGTTGATGAGACAGGTACAAATGCTTATGATGGCTATTTAGGCATTTTGACAAAGGCTAATAAGCCTGATTGGGGAGAAAACCAATATGTATTCTTACGTTCTCTGTGCGACTATGCAGTTGGTGGTACTTGGAATGCAGGTGCTACCTATAACGAGAATACTTACGGTGGCGTGGCACCTATTGATTTCCTGACTGGCTCGACCGTGACCATGGAAATCAAACGTGTCGGGACAAGAGTGGCTATTGCCGTCGATATCAGGAAGAACGGTACTACCTACACTCATTTCTACCTGCAGGACTTGGGCACTACCGATGATGTTTATGCATTCCTCGCTGCTGATGAAGCACAGTTGACACTGATTGACGCGACTATCACTGACAACGATAATATAACTGGCACACTGATTGGTGAAATCGACAAGAGTTCCGGCTTCTTTGGAGCCTTCTCCGATTACTACAGGTTGCTGCCAGAGCAGTCACTCAAACTGAAGTTCAAGAACTACTCCAATAAGATTCAGAACTATAACAATTTCTTGGCTTATGTCACCAACGACGCAGAACGTGGAACGGGCAGTTATTCAGAATACTTCGGAATGCGTGCCGACAACTATGTCCTGGTAACAGAGAAGAATACTGATGCCAATAATTTCGATGTGTTAGGCTGGGACTGGTCAGCCATCAAGGAGGCATTTGATGGTGCAGAAGTTGAACTGACGGTCACCCGTACTGGTAGTGCAGTGAAGATGCGTGCCGACATCACCCCATCCAATGGCATGGCACCTCTCTATGAGGAGTACACCTTAGATTGTGGTGATGGCACACAGCCTATCCGTGTGTTCCTCTCCATAGAACATGCATACCTTGACTTACTCAGTGCCGAGGTTGGTACTACCATCAGTGCCTACGACTGGTCTACATTTGTGACAGGTAATGCCCTCGACTTCTCTGCCGTTGACGGACTTACCGCTTATGCAGTGACAGGACATGATGGTACTAATATAAATAAGGTGGAAGTGACCTCGGCTGTTCCTGCCGGCACACCATTGTTGCTGAGCGGTGACGCGAACACCACCTATTTCATTCCTGTTGCCGCTTCTGTAGGTACTGCTCCCAGTGGCAATCTGCTCCAGGCAGGTACTGGTGCTTCTGTGGCTCCTGAGTCTGGTAAGACCAAGTATGCCCTGAGTGTGGAGGCTGGCGCAGCCCAATTCAAGAAGATAGAGGCAGCCCGTGCGATACCTGTCGGCAAAGCATTCCTCGTGTTCAATGAGGAGATCTCCGCCCGTGAGTTTAGTCTTGACGGTAGTGCCACCGGCATCCAGCATGTCAAGGTAGGTGCAGAGGATCATATCTACTATGACCTGCAGGGTCGTCGTGTGCTCTATCCTAAGAAGGGCTTATATATCGTGAATGGTAAAAAGGTTGTTATAAAGTAAGTAGACCCCTCCATCCCTCCTCTGTTTAGGGGGAGGGAAGAGGGTTCTTTATTAAAAAAAGAAAGAAGATGAAAAAGACATATATCAATCCCGTGATGCAAGTAGTGAAATGGGAGATGCCACAGTTATTGGCTGGTTCTCCAGAACTGAAAGGAACACTTAGCACTGAAGATCCTATATTGGGACGTGAACTTAATGTTGACGAATGGTTATAGCAAATCTAATAAATTAGTAATTTACAAATATTTAAATCCAAAACTATGATGAATTATTTACGCAAAACTTTCCTTGTCTTCATGACGGGACTTTTATGCAGCACTGCTGCTTTTGCAGGCGATGAGGTTGACTTGGGTGACGGCACCTCTCGTCTTGGTGCGGAGGACAACACCACGGGATGGTGGAGTCAGTTCACTGACTTTGTGGAGATTGCTCCTAACAAGACGCTGACCTACACCTTTAAGAACTACTCCTCAAAGGCTAATAACTGGAATAACTGGGCTGTCAACATTGTCGCTGAGTCTGGTTACGAGTATCTGATCATGCGCGCTGACTGCTTTGGCTGGTCAAACGCTAATTTCGATGCGATGAACACAGGTGATGCCGCTGGTAATGACAACACATGGTTTACCTGCAACTGGAACAATTACGACTGGGGTAACTTCATCGCCAATCTTGACGGTGCCACTGTTGTGATGACCATCAAGCGTAACGATGCCTCTCTGATACTGATTGAGGATGTGACAACCGCTGATGGTACTCAGAAGTTCCGTCATTACTTCGAGATGGATGTCCCTGCCTCTGTAGATGAGATCCTGAAGGCTCGTCTGACCGTTGACAACGCACACCTTATTATTAATAATGAGGTACCCGTGGTTGACTCAGCCCCACTACCCACAGCCACTGGCACACAAGTAGGACGTTCCGACCTTGCCACTCCCTGGTGGACTGCTTTCTCTGACTATTATACCGTTCAGCCTAACGAGACCGGAAAGGTTCATTTCAAGAACTATTCCTGCAAAGTGGGTAATTGGAACAACTGGCTGTTAGGTGTTACCAGTGATGCTGACCGTGGTGGTGATGGCTACGAGGAATATGTCATCCTCCGTTCAGACAACTGGGGATGGGGAACAAAGTGGGATGCCGAAAATATCACTAACGACTATGACTGGGCTTCCTTCAAGGACGAGTTGGATGGTGCTGACGTGACGATTGAAGTGGCACGTGAGGGTGGTAAGGTGACTGTTACCGCCAAGGCGATTGCCGCTACTGACGGTACTACCGTTCGCACAGAGACCTATACCTTCACTGACGATGAGATTGCCAATGACAAAATCCGTGTGTTCCTGACTACAGAGGGTGGTATGCTTGACATTCTCCCTGACGCTCCTGCTTCTGATATGGTTGACTTGGGCGACGGCACTTCACGCTTAGGTGCAGAGGATAATACAGACGGTTGGTTCTCTAAGGTTTCCGACCAGATAGAGATTCCTGCCAACAAGACCCTGACCTATACGTTCAAGAATTATTCCAGCAAAGCCAATAACTGGAACTGCTGGGTTTTGCAACTCGTTGAGAAGTCTACCAACGAGGAGTTGCTCATTGGTCGTGGCGACTGCTATATGGTATATAAAGGCGGTTGGGATAATGGTATGAATACTGGTGAAGGCAACGACAACACTTGGTATAACACCAACCAGAATAACTATAACTGGGAAGACTTCGTTAGTAACCTTGACGGTGCCACTGTCGTGATGAACGTCAAGCGTGTGGAGAGTGACCTCATCATCACCGAAGACGTGACTACTGCTGACGGCACATATACCTTCCGTCATTATTTCTCTATGCCTTATGCGAATGCTGACGAGACACTGCTGGCTCGTCTGTCTATCGACAATTCCCACCTTATTATTAATAACGAGGTACCCGTTGTCGACTCCAAGACCATTGCGATTAACGGCAAACAGGTAGGAAACGCCGACATGTCCTCTCTTATATTTGACGCACTCTCTGAGACCTATACTGTTGAGCATGATGGTTCAGTGAAGTTGAACTTCAAGAACTATTCCTCTAAGGTATTTAACTGGAACAACTGGATCCTTGCTATCACCAGTGATGCTGACCGTGGTGGTGATGGCTATGAGGAATATGTCGTCCTCCGTGCTGACAACTGGGGATGGGGAACAAAGTGGAATGACGCAAACATCACTAACGACTACAACTGGGCTTCCTTCATGGACGAGATGGATGGTGCTGACGTGACGATTGAGGTGACACGCGAGGGTGGTAAGGTGACTGTTACCGCCAAGGCGATTGCCGCTACTGACGGTACTACTGTACGCACAGAGACCTACACCTTCACTGACGATGAGATTGCCAATGACAAAATCCGTGTGTTCCTGACTACAGAGGGTGGTATGCTTGATGTCATGTCAGGTGTTGTCACTGGTATCAACACTGTCAAGAATGTCAATAATGCGAAGGCAGAGACATACTATGACCTGAGTGGTCGTCGCGTGGCTCATCCTACGAAGGGACTTTACATCGTGAATGGAAAGAAGATTATTAAGTAAATTAAACTAATACGAGTATGAGAAAATTATTATGTAAAACACTCTTCCTCCTGATGGGAGGACTCCTGTGCGGCACGTCTGCCTTTGCAGGTGATGAAGTTGACTTAGGTAATGGCACCTCTCGTCTTGGTGCCGAGGACAACACAACAGGGTGGTGGACTCAGTTCACTGACTTTGTGGAGATCGCTCCTAACAAGACGCTGACCTACACGTTCAAGAACTACTCCTCAAAGGCTAATAACTGGAATAACTGGGCATTGGAAATCTGCGAGAAAGTCTCAGGTTACGAATATTTGCTGATGCGTGCAGACTGCTTCGGTCTGACCAATGGTGAATGGACAGGACGTAACACCAATGACAATTCAACGGGTTGGTTTCTCTTCAATAGCAATACCTACGACTGGGACAACTTTAAAGAGAATATAGATGGTGCCACTGTCGTGATGACTATCAAACGTAAAGATGCTGCCCTGATACTGATTGAGGATGTTACCACTGCTGATGGCACTAAGAAATTCCGCCATTTCTTTGCTATGGACTGTCCTGCTGCAGTAGAAGAGACCCTGAAGGCTCGTCTGACCGTTGACAACGCACATATTATTATTAATAATGAGGTACCTGTGGTTGACACAGAAGTACTCACTGCTACAGGCACACAGATTGGACGCGCCGACCTTGCTACTACTTGGTTTACTGCTTTCTCTGACTATTATACCATTGGTAAGAACCAGATGGCTAAGTTCCATTTCAAGAACTATTCCTGCAAGGGTGCTGTTTTTTATAACTGGCTGTTGTTTGTCACTACTGATGCGGACCGTGGTGGCGATGGCTACAAGGAATATGTCGCACTCCGCGCAGACAACTATGGATGGGGTGAAAATTATGATGCCGCCAATTTATCCTCCAACTATAACTGGGATACTTTCATGGACGAGATGGATGGTGCCGATGTGACGCTGACGGTGAAGCGTGAGGGTGGTACGGTGACGATTGTCGCCAAGCAGATTGCCGCTACCGACGGAACTACTGTTCGCACAGAGACCTATACCTTCACGGACGATGCCATCGCTGAGAATAACATCCGCGTGTTCCTGAGCACAGAGGGTGGTATGATTGACCTCCTCTCCGCTAACGTAGGTATTGAGACTACTATAGGTGCTAAAGACTGGTCGACCTTCTCATGCGCTGACTACGGACTCGACTTTGCGAACGCTGACGAGGGACTCACTGCTTACGCTATCACTGGTCATGACGGCAAGAAGATTACAAGAACCGCTGTGACAGGTGCAGTGGAGAAGAACACTGGCTTGCTGCTCAATGGTGAGGCTGGCAAGACTTACTTCATCCCCGTTGCCACTACAGGTAGTGCTGTCTCTGGTAACCTCCTCGTTCCTGGTACTGGCAGTGCAGTGACAAGGGCTACTGGTAAGACCTATTATGTGCTGACTAACGAGGACGGTATTGCTAACTTCAAGAAACTCGTCACTGACGATGTCGTCATTCCTGTTGGCAAGGCTTACCTCCGATTCGACGAGGTAATAGAGGCTCGTGAGATCGCCATTGATGGTGAGTTCACTGGTATCAACGAGATCAAGGCATCAGACATGAAGAACGCTGAGTGGTATGACCTGCAGGGTCGTCGTGTCGCCAATCCTGTCAAGGGTCTCTATATTGTGAATGGTAAGAAAGTGATTCTGAAATAAAAAGACCCCTCCTTTCCTCCCCTGTTTAGGGGAGGGAAGAGGGACCTTAGATAAAAAAGAAAGAATATGAAAAAGACATATATCAATCCTTCGATGGAGATAGTAGATATCGCAGCCCCTCAGTTGCTGGCTGGTTCTATTGACACGTTAGGTGGCAATTATGGTGGTGGCGGTGTTGAGAGCCATGACTTTGACTTAGGTGACTTAGATAGTTTCCAAGAGGATCCTATGAAATGGTTGCTCAACAACTAATCAATTAATACACGAAACAATTTACTAATCTTTAATTTATAACAAACATGAAACAAATAATTAGAAAAACACTCCTCGTCCTGTTAGGAGGAGTCTTATGCAGTTCGGCATGGGGAACGGGATCTACAACTACTGTAGGTGCTATAGATAACTCAGACGCTTCATGGACTAATTATTCTGAAGCCTATGCCATTGAAGCCAATAAAACTCTGCATCTTGAATTTGTTAATAATCATGCAACTAATGCTGATTGCGAAACTAATAGTTGGGGAGAAGGAGCATACAAGAATTGGTTCAATTACGTTTTGATTTTGTCAAGCGATGCTTCACATGCTTCTCAATATTTTTGGGTACGTCCAGATAACGCTGGTGGTGGAGATAAGTATAATGCTTCTGCAAATGAAAGTAACTGGGATTGGGATAATTTCGAGACTGAGACAAATGGTGCTACTGTTTCTATGGATATCATCCGTAGAGGCTCTGTAGTTACGGTTATCGCAAATATGAAATCCACAACAGGAGTATATCATTTTCAGAAATATTCCATGGATATTGCAGAAAGCGAAGCAACAGTATACGCTCAACTCACAGTAGAACACGCACATATTATCATCAATGATGAGGTAACAAAGGTTTATAACTCAGATTTTGAGTATACAAATGATTTCACCTCTGCAGAAAAACTCTCATTCGCTGGTGAGACAAGTGCCGCTTCAATAGTTACAGATGACACCTTTGGATTTGCTTTCCAAAACACAAAGAGTGCTTCTGCTCGCTCTAACTATTTAGTGCTTCCTGATCATCTGCTCTCTCATTCTGCAGCAACAAAACAACTTTCGATAGGTTTCTGGGTAAAGGCAACTGAAGCAAATGCTGGTCTATCTCATGACTATCCATGGGCTCCTATCTTTACAGCATACGCCGCTGCACCTTCCCCAAACAACACATTCCCAATGTTTGCTTGTGAATATCGTGGTGTCTTGCAGGTGAATTGTGTATCTGGATGGTGTGATTATACAGATGCTCAAAATGCTACTGGCACTAATAAATTATATCATACGACGTGGAATGGGTCTGCTGATGTTCCTGGTAATGGTGGAGCAGACTGGTTAGCAGATCACGATTGGCATTATTATACTGTTGTACTTGATAATGAAACTGCATCGGTATATTTTGATGGTGAGTTAAAGAACCAATGGACTGGTGCTACACAAAATGGATTGTTCTTAAATGGATCAGTATTGAAGTATATTTGCCTTGGAGGAAACCAGGCTTGGGATTGGGGAGATCCAGACCCTGGCTTTACTTTTGCAAGATTCATTCTCAAAAATAGTGCTATGACTGCAGAACAGATAGCAAAACAGATGGCTACTGATAAAGCAAAGTTTAATGTGAAGATTGGTAATACCAAATGGGCAACTTTAGCAAGTGATCAGATATTGGACTTCGATGGTATGGACATAACTGCTAACATTGTTTCTAATTATGATGCTACGGAGAAGACAATTACTGTTTCCCCATTGACAGAAGTACCTGCTGGTACTCCGATATTGGTGAATGGAGAGGCTGGAGTTTACTCAGTACCTGTATTGGCTAGCACAACTGCTACAGTTAGTACAAACTATTTGGTACGTGGAACAGGTGCTTCTGTAACAGCGGCTACAGGAACTGCTACGAGATTTGTAATGGTTGCTTCAGGAACTGACGCTGTATTTAAGAAGATTGGTTCTAATTCTCCAACAATAACAACTAGCAAGGCGTACTTAGAGA
Organism: Prevotella sp. UBA2755; assembly: GCA_002353225.1. Classification (GTDB taxonomy): domain Bacteria; phylum Bacteroidota; class Bacteroidia; order Bacteroidales; family Bacteroidaceae; genus Prevotella. Next base: position 148,601 of record DEJF01000047.1, read on the forward strand.
TTCCTGCTGTCGTTTCAGCCCATGAATTAACAATGGCTTTCGGTGACGATGTAACTGGTATCAAGAACATCAAGGTGGGCAGTGAGGATAACGTTTATTATAACCTGAACGGTCAGCGCGTCCTCTATCCTACAAAGGGTCTCTATATCGTGAATGGTAAGAAGGTAATCATTAAATAAAACTGAGGGAGGAAACAAACTATGAAGAATATTGAAAAGAAAGAATACGTAAATCCCTCTATGGAGGTTGTCGAGATTAACGCACCACAGATTATGGCTGGTTCACCTCCTTCATTGACAGAAGAGGAATGGACTTCTGGTGATGGTGATCCAATCTAATCCCATTGATTATATCAATCCTATATAATAAACTCGCTCAAGGAGAAATACCTTGGGCGAGTTTTATGTTATCGTGAGTCCGATGAAATACTACATGTGATTTTTAAAATCGCGAAAAATCTGCAAATCTGCAAATAATCCGTGTAAGTGACTGACTGCTTGTCGGTTGCGGATTTGCAGATTCTATGGCAGATTTGCAGATTTTGATGGAAAACAACAAAAATACCAGACAAAGTAATATCATTACCAGTCTGGTTTTATTCCAATATCTCCTATAAAAGTAAATTCAGTGTATTTACTGAGTAAATTCAGTGTGTTTACTGAGTAAATTCAGTGTATTTACTGAGAAAAGTTTATCTGCTATAATTACTTTCATCGTATAGTTCATCTTCCTTTTCGTAGAGAGTTCTATACATACGGAGTGTATCCTTATTGGGGTTCTTCACTTCGTTAGCAGTGAAACCGCAACGGGAATAAAAACCTACGGCACTATATTCACTTGTTGCCAATGCCTCTACCGTGAGGAACTGACAGCCTGCAAAGGATTGACTTCGAGCCTTTTCAGCAATAGTATCTAACAACAAGTTTCCCACACCTTGTCCTCTCCATTGTTCTTGCACTGCAAGATATGCAATGTCGAGTGCAGGATAACGTGGTTTAGCATAGAATGTATCCTTATAATTTCTGTCAATGTCTGGACTCCCCGTGGATGCTATCCCAATTTGAAGTTCCTCTTTGTCATCCGTGTCAAGGTCAAGAGAGTCAAAACTTAAAGCGAAGACTGCGACAATTTCTTCTTGATGTTTAACAATATACGCTGAGCAATAGTGGTTCTCGACGCTGAGGCGGAAATCATTCCTGATGAAAATATCCATTGACTCAACGCCAGAATGGAACGTACTGAGACAATGAAAATCTTCAAGTGGTTTAACGTGCAACTCATTAAGAAATGCTGTCATTTCGTCTCCCATACAATCTTCCATTTCTTGGCCGCCTCACGACACCTACGGCGAACGGCCTTTTCCTCTGGTGTCAGGTTGCCAGTCGTAGCACGCCACAACGCTGCCCGGATCTCTCTTGAGAATTCCTGCGTAATCGGCTCTCTGGGTGAATTAACTCCTAACATATCTATGTCCTCCTAAATCTATAATGTTTATCTTCCGTGCAAATTTAGTTCTTTTTTCTTAAACGACAATGAATTTAAACAAAAATAACTCTAAGATTTGTACATTTCGATTATTCTGTGTACCATCACTTTATCGTTCATTACGTACTGTCACTTTCTTGGTAGTGCCGTCACTCATGCGGACGATATTGATGCCACGCTGGGGGTGGCTGAGGCGTTTGCCGTCAATACTGTAGTATTGCGTCTCTTTGCCATTCTCCCTTTTGACGGCACGGATGGCAGTGGTGCCTGTCACAGCCTTGATGGCGACATTGCCACTGGTCGGCATGGTGAAAGTATAGGCGGCACCGTCGATATGCTTCTGGGTAACGGTACCATTGGTCGATACGGTAGTGATGTCCCAGCCCGTCACTTGCTTGTCGTCGCCCGGTGCAGCGTCAAGACGGACACTGCGACCTCCGAAGAACTTACCATCGAAGACACCCTCACTCAGGGGGATGTCATTGATGGTCACCTGAATATTCCCCAGATCCGTCATACCTTTATTGACCGTCAGTGGGGTAGGAGTCCCTAACTTATAGTAGTCGGCAAGTTGCTTGTAGAAGATGCTGGTTCGTCTGCTCAGCCAGTTTCTTGCTTTGTTGAGTTCCTCGCCATAGTTGGGCCACCATTCGTTATAGAGTTTACGATGGTAGGGATACTCGTATTTGATGAGGTCGTACATCGGGTCCCATACGGCACGGATGCCCTTCTCGTTGAGGAAGTCGCCCATATACACGGCACAGCGGTCGATGAACAGGTTGAAGAAGTCCTGGTCCTCCATCAGCCGGCGGAACAGACGGGTAGCGTCATAACTGTTGGCACCCCAGTTGTTGTTATAGTCGTAATTGGGATTGTGCAGCCACTCCAAGACCTTGTAGTTCACATCACGGTCGTAGAGCCCCAGTCCGAAGTCCGTGTCCTTGGCGATCCAGCGCCATTTGCCCCCCTCCGCCTTCGGTCTCCACATCACGATGTTATTACCCGGGAAGTCGAGGTTGCAGTGGTAGAGGTTCATAATCATGAGGTTGGCGAACTCGCTGCAGTCCATCCACTGCTCGTATTCCGCGAGGGTATGTCCATGATTATTATAGAAAGCCTTGAAGGCGAGATAGTTGTCCCAGTCACCTTCCTTCAACTCGTTCCAGTTCTCGAACATATCAAGATCCTCCAGTCCGTCATAATACGTGTAGATATTATCCTCGTTGGAGCGGTCGCGGATATTCTCGATACCCTTATACGCACCATTGATAAAGACGATGACGGGTCGCCACGACTGCCAGTCGAGGTCTACGTGCTGAGCCATGTTACGCTGGATGATAGCGTCACGCATATAGAGGTAGTCGAAGTCATTACCTGCGTTACGCAGACAGATCGACTTGAAGTCGGTGATGCCGGGACGCTGGTCAGGGAAGAACTCGTATTCCAGTCGTTTCGTTCCGAAACGCTTGTTGGCATAGACGGCGAGTGACTTGAGCGGATTAGTGCGTGTGGCACCTCCCATGATACGTGTCTCACAGAGTTGGTTGAGTTTACTTTCCTCATTGCCGTTCTCGAAATACTCGAAGTTGATGGGGCGGCGCCAGTCGAACTCATAGTTTTTCTTACCGCTTTGGTAAGTGCCGTCCACGTAGATGCCTATCCTGTTATCGTTGATGTACCTGTTGTCTGTCACGATAGACACGACGGGGAGTGTCAGGTCCCGTTGCGTGAAGAAGATGTACGAATGAACGGTAGAACGTGGCGACAGGTAGCCGTCGCAGAACACCTTGGCACGGATGACACGGTTGCTGCTGAAGGTAATGGGCTTAGTATAGAGCGCACTCGTCTTCACCGGCTCGGCACCATTGGTGGTATAGCGTATCTCAGCCCCTGTGGGAGCGTCCGCTGGCAATGAGAGCGTCAGGGTGTGGGAACCTGCCGTGGTGAACACACCACCGGGCTCGCTGAACACAGGCTCGCCCAAGAGGTCCTTCACCGTCTTGCCGCAGTTAGGCTTCCCGGGGGTCGGCTCAGCCTGATAGCCCCATGAGTCGCTGCCGTCCGTCTTACGTCCGTATGCGATGTTCGGGGCAGGCTGTTTCTTCATCTCCGTCACTTGGTCAACAACCTCGCCGCCTTTGAAGAGGTAGACCTCGCCGCCCTTGCCGGACTCCAGTCGGAAGTCTGTATGATACCCCGTCTCTTCTTTGTCGCAATAGATGATGACATATTGCTTGGCACCGATCAGGTTGCTGGGCAGCGACCATGCCTTAGCCTCCTTGTTGTTCTTTCCTAACTTATACTCACCGAGGTTGACGGCAGTATTACCGGCGTTGTAGAGTTCCACCCATGAGTCAGGGAATTCGTTAAGGTCGTCCATGACACAGTCGATGTTTGACTGCATCAACTCATTGATAACTAATTGCGCATGCATCGGAGCCGTTGTGGCAAGCAGGCATGCGATAAGTGTTGATTGAAGTTTCATGTCTTTAGTCTTTAATTATATGGTGCAAAGGTACGAAATTATTTAGAAACATTTGGCTTTCTTCTCACTTATTCGTAATTTTGCACCCGAAAATAGGAAAGAAGTGTAATCATGAGATTCAACCCATATAACCAACAAGGGGAATATGACCATATCGTGGTCGAGAGGGAACAGCCGCTATTGGAGTTCCTGCTGGAGAACGTGAAGCAGAGCCGTAACAAGATCAAGTTGACGTTGCAGGGCAGGGGCATCCGTGTGAACGGTAAGACGGTGAGTCAGTTTGACTTTCCCTTGAAACCCGGTATGAAGGTCGCCGTCAGCAAGACGAAGCGTAACCAGACACAGTTCAAGAGCCGTTGGCTGAAGATTGTGTATGAGGACCGCTGGATCATCGTCATCGAGAAACAGAACGGTATTCTCTCCATGGCGGCAGGTCACTCGTCGCTGAACGTGAAAACGGTGCTGGACGACTATTTCAAGAAGTCGCATCAGAAATGTACGGCACATGTGGTGCATCGGCTGGACCGTGACACATCGGGACTGATGGTGTATGCGAAGGATATAGACACGGAGCAGACCTTGGAGCACTATTGGCATGAGATCGTATATGACCGTCGGTACGTCGCCGTGCTGAGTGGGGAGATGGAGCAGAATGAGGGAACGATAGCCAACTGGTTGAAGGACAACAAGGCATATGTGACCTATTCGTCGCCTGTCGATAACGGGGGAAAATATGCGGTGACCCATTTCCATGTTCTGGACCGTACTACCGACTATTCGCTGGTGGAGTTTAAGTTGGAGACAGGACGTAAGAACCAGATTCGTGTGCATGCCGCCGATATGGGTCATCCTGTCTGTGGCGACGTGAAATACGGTGATGGTAACGACCCGTTGCACCGTCTCTGCCTGCATGCTTTCCTGTTGTGTATGGAGCATCCCGTAACCCATGAGCGGATGGAGTTTGAGACACCCATACCCGTGGGGTTCCGACAGTTGTTTAAGTAGTTAAGGAGTTAAGACTATGGAGAATCTGACCTATTATATCGTATTCCTGCTGATGCTGATCATCGGTGTCTTCGTACTGAAGAAAGTAGCAGGGTGCATGATCAAGTTTGTTGTCACTATCGTACTGATTGTCGTGATGGCGGCATTGTGGTATTTCTTCCTCAGAGAAGGAGCAACCCCACCGACACTGTAAGTCCGTAGATGAGGATATTACGCGCTGTCTCGCCCAAGCACTCGTTGAGTTGCTTGCCGTAGTGTATACGCTTCATCTTCAACCAGGTGAAGATGTGCAGCAGCAGATAGATAAACGGCAGGATGAAGGCAAGGACGTGCTGGTTCATCCAGAAGACGACTCCCAGCAGGGTTGCCGTCACCCCAATTCCTAAATAAAGATATTCCGTTGCTCGTTCTCCGAGATGGACGACCAGTGTCATCTTACCGTCACGACGGTCGTTGTCACGGTCGCGGTAGTTATTGACGATCAGCAGGGCGTCAATCACCAGACCGCAGGCAACGGAGGCTGTGAATACCTGAAAGGTGACGGTATGCAGTTGCACATAATAGGTGATACACACAGGAACGATACCGAAGAACAGCAGTACGAGCACGTCACCCAAACCGAGGTAGGAGAGGTGAGTGGTGTAGAGGAAACAGAAGACGACACAGAGGATGCCGATGAGTATCATCTCCAAGCCACCGTAGTAAACCAGCGGCAGTCCGATGACACAGGCGAGACACGTGGTGGCGGCTATCGCACGCTTCATCGCATCGGTACTGACCCAGCCCTGGGTACAGGCACGCAAGGGACCCAGACGGGTCTCTGCGTCATCATTCCCTTTGGCATAGTCGAAGAAGTCGTTGATGAAATTAGCGTCTATCTGCATAACCAGTGCGAAGAGCATACAGAGTAGCGCCGCTGTCCAACTGAACACGTCGTCACCATACGCTGACGCGTCGGTATAGGCAAGTGAGAGCCCGATGAGAACAGGCACTGCCGCACCCGACAATGTCTTGGGACGCGCGGCGAGAATCCATGCGTGGAGAGAGTTCTGCTTGATAGTGGTATCGCTCATAATGTATATTTTACTTGAAACTTCTTGCAAAAGTAAGGAATATTGCGTATATTTGCAAAAATTTTCACTACTTTCTGATGATAAATAATACGGCAAGCCTTGATTTGGTGGAGTTTGTGGAAACACAGATCCTTCCTCGTTATGCGGAGTTTGACAAAGCGCATAACCTGAGTCATGTCACCCGTGTCATCCGTAATTCCACCGCACTGGCACGCCAGACAGGAGCCGATATGAATATGGTGTATGTCATCGCAGCCTATCATGACTTAGGACTGAGCGGTCCGCGTGCCATCCATCACTTGACCAGTGGGAAGATACTGATGCAGGATGCCCGACTGAAACGCTGGTTCTCCCCGGAACAGATTAAGGTGATGAAGGAGGCGGTGGAGGACCATCGTGCCTCTGCCTCGCATGCCCCTCGCAGTATCTATGGCAAGATCGTGGCGGAGGCAGACCGTGACTTGGCGCCAGAGACCGTGATTCGTCGCACCATCCAGTTCGGGCTCGCCAATTATCCGGAGATGGACACGGAAGGACATTGGAAGCGTTTCTGTCAGCACATGGCGGAGAAATACTCGGTGAACGGCTATATCCGTTTATGGATTCAGGGCTCAGAAAACGAGCGTAACCTGAATGAGTTACGCTCGCTAATCGTTCATCCAGAGAAGATGCGGGCGGTCTTCAATCGCATTTTCCTAGAAGAATCTAGAACGCTCTAGAACACTCTAGAACATTCTAGAACACTCTAGTTATAAAAATTCCACGAAACGCCTAAGCGCAGTACATTGCCATTCACAGGATAGTGAGGGGCAAGGAAAATCATCTTATTCCCCGACGCGTTATTCACATGACTCATCATGATGAAGAAACGGGCACGCTTCAGGTGGAAGTTAGCATAGACATCCACGAAAGGATAGTTTCCAAGTTCTATGCGGTTGTCCTTGTCCATGTGGATGGCAAATTGTCCTAACTGCGGGACATAGTCTGGCGCATAGTATTTGGTGAAGAAGGTCGCGTCACCACCCAGTTCCACACTGAGTACCTTCGCGATCTTAAACTTCAGATACAGGTTCGTGAAGATATTCAGAGCAGGCACTGGCAGCACCTCCTTATTACTGGAGTGCTGATAGGTGATCACATTCTCCCAGTTGAGGATGCCCAGGCGGAAATTCTGTCGGAGTTGTGCCGTGAGGAGATTGATATTACCGCTCTCCTGATAGACACCTGCTGTCAGTCCTGAGCGTCCATAGGACTCTGTGATGTTATAGTCCATACCGAAATAGGTGTAGTTCTGGATCTCGTCTACGGCAATGCGCAGTTGGGTGTTGGTCTTTGGATACGAGAAAATACCTTCGATATGGGTATGTGTCTCTTTCGAAAGGTCGGAGTCATCCCACCATAGATGCTTGGAGTGGTATTTCCTTTGGAAGAAGGTGGGATTAAGGCGGTGGAAGTATGCCTTAGCCGCCAACTGCACCGTGTCACCAAACAACGGGAAGTTCAGGTCTGTAGAGAAGTCGACTTTAAGGGAACCAGCGTCAGCCCCTGCCACCCAAGTCTCAAGTGCCACGTTATAATGAAGTGTCTTTCCCTGTGTCTTGGATATCTGTCCACCTACGCTCAGATGTCCTTCCGTCCATTTGTTCATGTAATAGGTGTCTGAGCCTTCGTCTAAGTCTGGCATCTGGAACTTACGGTGGTCATAACTGATGAAGCCTTTGATGCCTGCCTTTGCGTATTTGTTGAAACCTTCCAAGAGGGCAATGGCAAATGTGTTCTTGAAAGATACGTACTTGGTCTTGTCGTAGATGGAGTCATTGCCGTATTTGCCCTCGTCATTATATTTATAAAAGGTGTTCAGATAATAGTCCGTTGGCGAGTTATAAGCCTGATAGATACGACTGTAACTGTTGATGTCAAGGGTGTGAATGAAACTGGTGACGGGTACATACACTCGTTTCATGGTGGCATCAATAGAGTCTTGTTGTGCCTGTGCCGCCATCAGACTGTCGAGTTGTTGCTGGGACTCCACTCGTACACGGGTAGAGTCATCCATGACGGGCTTCTCCCCGTCTTTTGGCAAGTCACCGGCGATACGCGCGTTCTCAGGGCGACCAGTAGGCAGGTCTCCTGCCACCTTACCGCCTTTGCGTCCTAAGTTCCTGTCACCCTCCTTGTTCTTGTTCTCTCTTGCCTCTTTGTCTTTTGCCGAGGCTGCCGCAAACTGTCGAGCCTTGATCTCCTCCTCCGTCATCTTCACCTTACGGTAAAAACCGATGTTGTAACGATGGGAGAGGAATAGGTGAATAGAGTTGTTGCGGTTCCAGTTCTTAGAAAGTACGGTAGGTATCTCCTCTTCGGAAAACTGGTCGTCGAAACTCTCAGGATGTGTGATGTATCTGTCATCACCAATACCACCATTCTCCGTTGCCTTGCGATGATAGGTGGAGAACAGGGCGTGCATCTGATAGCGGTCACCGACATAGGTACCATACAGGCTTGCCCGGAAATGGGAGTTACTTTGATTCTGGTAATAACCACGGGCATAATGGTAGTCCAAGTCGAATCCTAATCCTAAGCGTTTATTGGCGTTGATACCGAACTTGGCATCGATATGGTCTTCTCCATTCTGCTTGTTACCGCAGTTGTCATAACTGATGTTAGTATAAGGAGAGAGCGTGTTCAGGAAAAGAAACTGGTCTGGCTCCTTAGTGGTATAGTCGTATGGCTGTGTAAAGAAGAACTGACTCGTCTGTGGACGGTCTATGACAATACGACTTAAACGGGAAGAGTAGTTGTTGCCGATGGAGTTATACTCACCATAGATGCCCGTATTGAAGATGGTGTTCTGGTAAAGATGGGGCATCGTGTCAAGTTCTGTGGGATGAATGTCGCCAAACTGTCTGTCTACAGTCCATGCACGAACACCACGAGGTATCTCCTTGTTTTGAACGGAGTCACGACGGTTCGGGTTGAAATTGCCATTACGCTCGTCACGCTGGGTGATTTGTCCGTTCTCGTCAATCTGGTTATACACTTGTGCCTGCACAGCGGTGGCGATGCAGGCAAAGAGTAGGAGGGTTGCGGTTTCTTTCTTCAAGACTTGTCTTCTAATTTGAGGAGGCGCACGGTGACCTCAATGAACTTGAATGCCATGGCTCCAATGATAATATAGGTACCTGTCTCCTTGTTGCCCCAATAGAAAAGAGCCATTCCGACAGCGGCACCAATGATGAAAATCGTGTTGAGGATATTACGAAGGAGTCTCATTTCAGCAAGTCCTCAATCTTGTTAAACAGATAGTCCTTACGGTCAATGGTCTTACGACGGAACTTACCTGACAAGGGAAGCAACTTGGTGTTCTTCTTGTTGACTGCCTCCTTGTCGACAATCCACTCCTCTGCCTTGTATCGCTGGGGATTACGCATCTCCTCATATAAGTACTTGATATGTGACATCTCCATCGTGACCTTACCGTCTTGGCAAGCGGCTTTCAGTACATAATAAAGACGGGTACGGTCTAAGGAGATAGCGTTACTCTTGAATACCAGCCATTCCTCATAACTGGCTCCCAACTCATAATCGGTGGTGTCCGCCTTCACTATCTGACTGTTAATCTGGTTAGGCTCACGGGTCTCGTCCTGCAGGAACTTACCGATGATATTGTATAGTTCGAATGCTGTCTTTCCAGGAGCCTCGAAAGACTTGCTGAATACGACTTTGCCGTCAACGACAGGGACAGCCCCTTGTAAATATTTCTCGTCGGGGTTGGGCTTTACTACGACCACCTTAGCGGCTTCTTCTTTCTTTACTTCTTGCTTTTCCCATGTGTTCTGGGCAAAACTCGTCATTGGTATGCTCACTAAGAGCATCATCCATACAGATTTCTTCATAGTTCTTAATTCTATAGATATTTGGATGCAAAAGTACGAAATAATGACAGAACTGCCTAATAAATTATGATAATTTATTTTAATTCGAGTTCTTTCTGTAAGCGTACGATCTCGTCACGGTATTGTGCGGCTTGCAGAAAATCAAGTTTCTTGGCTGCCTCTTTCATCAGTCGCGTTGTCTCGGCAATACTCTTCTCCAGTTGTGGACGAGTCATCCGCTGTACGATAGGATCAGCGGCAAAGGCACCTTGCTCCATCGGACTGATATAGGCTGTCTGTGCCTGCTTGCTATCCTCCTCGTCACCCGTAAACTGACGCAGGTCACTTTGCTTGAGTGCCTTCTCGATCTGCTTGGGCGTGATACCGTGCTCCTCGTTATAGCGCATCTGCTTCTGGCGTCTCCGTGCCGTCTCGTCGATGGTGAGTTGCATGGAGGCAGTGATGGTGTCGGCATACATGATCACTTTTCCATTGACATTACGGGCGGCGCGTCCTGCCGTCTGTGTCAGAGAGCGGTGGGAACGGAGGAATCCCTCTTTGTCCGCATCCAGTATTGCCACTAATGAAACCTCTGGTAAGTCGAGTCCCTCACGGAGCAGATTGACTCCTACTAGCACATCGTATGTCCCGTTGCGCAGATTCTCCAGGATCTTCACACGGTCGAGAGTGGTCACCTCACTATGGATATACGCTGTCTGGATACCGTGGTTCAGCAGGTATTCACTCAGTTCCTCCGCCATGCGTTTAGTGAGGGTTGTCACCAGTACACGCTCTTTCCGATGTACACGTGTCTGTATCTCATCCATCAGGTCGTCTATCTGGTTCTCTGTGGGGCGTACCTCTATCTCCGGGTCAAGGAGTCCCGTAGGGCGGATAAGTTGCTCCACGACAACACCTTCCGCCTCGTTTAACTCATAATCCGCAGGAGTCGCACTGACATAGATCACCTGATTCGTCATCTGTTGGAATTCCTCGAAAGTCAACGGGCGGTTGTCGAAGGCGGCAGGCAGACGGAAGCCGAACTCCACCAGATTGGTCTTACGGGCACGGTCACCTCCATACATGGCACCGATCTGCGGTACGCTGACATGACTCTCATCAATCATCAGCAGATAGTCTTCGGGGAAGAAATCAAGCAGACAATAAGGGCGCTCACCTGCCTGTCTGCCGTCAAAATAGCGGGAGTAGTTCTCAATACCAGAGCAGTGCCCCAGTTCCTTGATCATCTCCATGTCATATTCCACACGTTCCTTGATGCGCTGTGCCTTGATACCGTCACCCAGTTCCTCGAAGAATGCCACTTGTTTGACTAAATCGTCCTGAATTTGACGGATGGCGATGTTGGTTTGCTCCTGGGAGGTCATGAAGAGATTGGCAGGGTAGAGTTTATACTCCTCGAAAGAGGCAAGACGGTCCATCGTCATGGCATCCAGTTCCTCGATGGCATCTATCTCGTCGTCCCAGAAAGTGATGCGTAATACAGCCTCGTTATATGCCATGGCGATATCTACAGTATCTCCTTTTACCCGGAAGCATCCGCGTTTCAGTTCCAGGTCGTTCCTGACGTATAAGGCGGCTACCAATTTTCTTAACAAAGCATTGCGGTCAAGAATCTGTCCTTTGTGAATCTCTATGACATTCTCATGTAAGGCGACAGGACTTCCCATACCGTAAATACAACTAACAGAAGATACAACGATTACGTCTTTTCTTCCTGACAACAAAGCACTTACCGCACGAAGTCTAAGACGGTCAATCTCCTCGTTGATGGCAAGGTCTTTCTCAATGTAGGTGTCCGTAGTAGGCAGGTATGCCTCTGGCTGGTAATAGTCATAATAACTGACATAATACTCGACAGCATTGTCAGGAAAGAAACCTCTCATCTCCTCATATAACTGGGCGGCAAGTGTCTTGTTGTGTGAGAGAATCAGGGTAGGGCGGTTGATGTTGGCAATAACATTCGCCATCGTAAAGGTCTTACCAGAGCCGGTTACACCCAACAACACCTGTGCTTTGTCACCTCTGTTCAGTCCGTCTGTCAACTGACGGATAGCCTCAGGCTGGTCGCCTGTCGGTTTGTATTTTGAAGTTAAATTGAAGTTCATAAGGTACAAAATTACGAAATTTCTTCGTAACAAACGTTATAATCCTAAGATAATTGCTAAAATTCGTTTGTTTTCCTTTGGAATTAACGGAAAAATGACTACTTTTGCACGTCAAATTTGATATAGGATGAATAAAAGCAATCTCTTGACACTCTGTCTGGCGGCTATTTTGAGTAGTTGCGCCTCAGAGTTTAATAAGGTCTATAAATATGCGGATAACGATTATAAGTACGAATATGCCAAGCAGTGCTTTGCCATGGGAAAGTTTCAGCAGGCAAGTTCGTTGCTTCAGGATGTGGTAATGCTTAAGAAGGGAAAGGACAACGCACAGGAATGCTTGTATTTGCTGGGTATGTCACAATATTGTAATCGTGATTATGAGTCGGCAAGTTCCACTTTCAAGAAGTATTATTCAAGTTATCCTAAAGGCATCTTCGCAGAACAGGCGTCTTTCTATGTAGGACAGTCCTTATATAGTAGTGCGCCGGAGCCACGTCTGGACCAGACACCTACTGTGGGTGCCATCAACGCCTATCAGCAGTTCCTCGACCTCTTTCCTGACTCGGAGTTAAGACCTATCGCCCAGAAGCGTTTGTTTGACTTGCAGGACAATTTAGTACAGAAAGAATTTCTCTCAGCCCAGTTGTATTACAACCTCGGTGGTTATTTTGGTAATATCAATTCCAATACTGAGAGTAATTACGAGGCATGTATCATCACAGCCCAGAACGCCTTGAAGAACTATCCTTATACGAAGATTCGTGAGAAGTTCTCTCTGCTGATCATGAAGAGTAAGTTCTATCTCGCAGAGAATAGTTCTGAGGAAAAGCGCCTTGAACGTTATCGTGACGCAGAGGATGAGTGCTATGGCTTTCTCAATGAATTCCCTGAGTCAAAGGAATGTGAGACGGCAGAGAAGTTTATCGCAAAGTGTAAGAAAATAACAAAAGAATAAAATATGGATTACAAGAAATCAAAAGCACCAGTTAACACAGTGACTCGTAACATCATGGATCTCTGTGAGGAGACTGGAAACATCTATGAGAGTGTGGTTATTATCTCTAAGCGTGCCAATCAGATCAGTGTACAGATCAAAGAGGACCTGAGCAAGAAACTGGCAGAGTTCGCGTCTTATAATGATTCTTTGGAGGAGGTCTTCGAGAATCGCGAACAGATAGAGATCTCCCGTTATTATGAGAAACTCCCCAAACCATCATTGCTTGCCACTCAGGAGTTTGTTGAGGATAAGGTATACTGGCGTGACCCCGCTCGTGAGCAGGCTATGCAGGAAGGGAGTCTGTAAGATATGATACAGCGTAAACAAACGATATTTCTCTTCCTTGCCGCCGTGTTTGGCATCCTTGCATTATGTATGCAACTTGCCACAGTGTCGTTAGAGGGATTGACTACTTATCGTGTATTTAGTCTTTGGGCAATAGGGCAGAATGGGGCTTCTACTTTCATTCCCTGTCCTTTGTTTATCCTGATGTTGTTATCCACAACATTGAGTGTCTGCACCATATTTATATATAAGCGTCGTCCTTTGCAGGCTCGTTTGTGTATGGTCAATATCTTTATCATGGTATTGTGGTATATCGCAATGATAGTGGTCAGCAAACAGTTGGCACCCGATGCGATGAATTTCCATTTAGAGATAGCGTCATCTTTTCCCGCAGTAGTGGCGATCCTTCAGTTTATGGCGCGTAAGGGAATCATTGCTGACGAGAAGTTAGTACGTGCCGCAGACAGGATTAGGTAATTTGGAAATCATGAAACAAAAAAGATGAGGAAGCATTAACACTTCCTCATCTTTTTTGTATTGATGTCCCTGTCTGTTATTTCTGAGCACGAAGTGCGGCAAGGGATTCCTTGAGAGCGGCAATCTTCTCCTCAGAGTCACTCTGCTTCTTACGCTCTAAAGCAACAACGGCTTCAGGGGCATTCGCAACGAATCGCTCGTTGGAGAGTTTCTTCATCACACCGGCGAGGAAACCTTCGAGGTGCTTTAACTGTGCCTCCTGTTTCTCAATCTCTGCATCGATGTCAATCATGTTACCAAGAGGAACGGCAAACTCGTCGGTTCCAACCATGAAGGCAGAAGCGGTGGCGTCTTTCTCGTTGACTACCTCAATAACACTTACATTCGCCATCTTCACAATAGCGGCAGTGTATGCCTCGTAGTGGTTAACAGATACAGCCTGTAATTCCAGTGACTCTTTCGGGGCGATGTTCTTCTGGTTACGTACCATACGGACACCACTGACGATTTGCTTTACCTGCTCGATATCATCGGCAAGTTTCTTTTCCGTTGCAGTAGGAGCATCGAGTTTCAGGCTCTCACGCATGATGCTCTCACCAGCCTTACGCTCATAGAGTGCCTGCCATAACTCTTCCGTGATGAATGGCATGAAGGGATGCAGCATCTTCAACAGGATATCAAAGAAGCGGAGAGTCGCTTCATAGGTTGTCTTGTCGATAGGTTGTGGCTCACCATTGATATAGGCAGGCTTCACCATCTCCAGATACCAACTGGAGAACTCGTCCCAGAACAGTTTGTAGACAGCCATCAAAGCCTCGGAGATACGATACTTGGAGAACAAGTCTTGTAACTCCTCGTTGACGAGTTTCAGTTTTGCCTCAAACCATGCCACGGCAGTCTTGCTTGCCTCAGCCTGCTCAATGTCTGCAACTTGCCATCCTTTGACCAAACGGAAAGCGTTCCATATCTTATTATTGAAGTTACGACCTTGCTCACACAGACTCTCGTCAAAGAGGATGTCATTGCCGGCAGGAGCGGAGAGCATCATACCCATACGTACACCGTCGGCTCCGAATTTCTCTATCAGTTCAATGGGGTCAGGTGAGTTGCCCAGTGACTTAGACATCTTACGCCCTAACTTGTCACGGACGATACCCGTAAAGTAGACATGCTTGAATGGCATCTTCCCAACATACTCATAACCAGCCATAATCATACGAGCCACCCAGAAGAAAATGATATCCGGACCCGTAACGAGGTCTGAGGTGGGGTAGTAATAGGCAAGTTCCTCGCTCTTAGGATTGTTGATGCCGTCGAAGAGGGAGATAGGCCACAGCCATGAGGAGAACCAGGTGTCGAGGGCATCCTCATCCTGACGCAGGTCAGCGTCTGTCACTGCTGGGTTCTTCTGTTTGACAAGTTCAAGAGCCTTCTCACGATTCTCGGCTACCACGAAGTCGCCCTCCTCATTATAATAATAAGCAGGGATGCGGTGACCCCACCAGAGTTGACGTGAGATGCACCAGTCCTGGATATTCTCCAGCCAGTTCTTATAGGTCGTCTTGTATTTCGTGGGATAGAACTTGATATCGTCATTCATGACAGGCGGCAGTGCGATGTCAGCAAAATGCTTCATCTTCAGGAACCACTGCAAAGAAAGACGAGGCTCAATGGCAGTGTCAGGATTACGCTCTGAGTAGCCCACCTTATTAGTATAGTCTTCAATACGCTCCATCAGACCAGCCTCCTGTAAGTCCTTGGCAATCTGCTTGCGGCAGTCAAAGCGGTCCATACCTACGTATAATGGTGACTGCTCGGAGATGGTACCGTCAGCATTGAAGATGTCAATCGTCTCCAAGTTGTGGGTCTTCCCCAACATATAGTCGTTGGTGTCGTGGGCTGGTGTCACTTTCAGACAGCCCGTACCGAATTCGATGTCCACGTAACGGTCCTCGATGACAGGAATCACACGGTTCACCAGTGGTACGATCACCTTACGGCCTTTCAGCCACTGGTTCTTCGGATCCTTAGGGTTGATACACATGGCGGTATCACCCATGATGGTCTCTGGACGGGTGGTGGCAACGACGGCATAATAACCTTTGGCATCCTTGTGGATGATGTTGCCGGCTTGTTCAAGTTCCTCTTGGTTCTCTAAGTTTCCTAACCCATCAACATAATATTTCAAATGGAATAGGTGACTCTTCTCCTCACGGTAGATGACCTCTTCGGTAGAAAGTGCCGTCAAAGCCTTGGGGTCCCAATTGACCATGCGAAGACCGCGATAGATGAGTCCTTTGTTGTAGAGGTCAACGAAAACCTTGATGACACTCTCTGAACGTTTCTCGTCCATCGTGAAGGCAGTACGGTCCCAGTCGCAAGACGCTCCCAAGCGGCGCAGTTGCTTGAGGATGATACCTCCATGCTCATCCGTCCAGTTCCAAGCGTGCTTCAGGAACTCCTCGCGGGTCAGGTCGTGTTTCTTAATACCTTGCTCAGCAAGTTTCTTCACCACTTTAGCCTCTGTGGCAATAGAAGCATGGTCGGTACCAGGTACCCAGCAGGCGTTCTTGCCTTCCATACGGGCACGGCGCACCAGAATATCCTGGATAGTATTATTCAACATGTGTCCCATGTGAAGCACACCCGTCACATTGGGGGGTGGGATGACAATTGTATAAGGCTCACGTCCGTCAGGCTTGCTGGCAAACAATTTGTTGTCCAGCCAGTACTGATACCATTTTGATTCGACCTCCTTAGGGTCATATTTACTTGCTAGTTCCATACTTATTAATTAATGACGTGCAAAGGTACGAAATAAATACGAAATCACCAAATTTCCACAATCTATTTGGCAGTTTCTTTTTTATTTTGTACTTTTGCAAAGATTATGGATAAGATGCATACAAGAGAAGAAAAGATGGCGGCTTTCGGACGAATGCTTGATGTGCTGGACACCCTGAGGGAGAATTGCCCATGGGACAAGAAACAGACGAACGAGAGTTTGCGCCCCAATACGATAGAGGAAACCTATGAACTGTGTGATGCCTTGATGAAGGATGAGACAGCGGAGATCTGCAAGGAACTGGGTGATGTCTTACTGCATGTCGGCTTCTATGCGAGAATAGGAGAGGAGAAACAGCAATTTGATATAGCAGATGTATGTAACCACTTGGTTGATAAGTTGATATTCCGTCATCCTCACGTCTACCATCCCTCGCAGGTAGGTGCTCCCGACCCCAAGCCATTACCTTATGGGGAGGATGCTGGAAAGAGCGAGTTTGCCGATGCGAAGAATGTGGAACAGGTGCTTGATAATTGGGAACAAATCAAACAAAAAGAGAAGGATGGCAACAGGAGTGTGCTGAGTGGTGTCCCTGTGTCACTGCCCTCAGTGATTAAGGCATATCGTATACAAGACAAAGCACGTCATGTGGGGTTTGACTGGGAGGACAAACAAGATGTTTGGGCAAAGGTACGTGAGGAGTTAGATGAGTTGGAGGAGGAGTTGAAGCGTGAGGACAAGCGGCGCTCCGAGCAGGAGTTAGGCGATTTCCTTTTTGCCGTCATCAATGCCGCACGTCTCTATCACCTGAACCCTGACAACGCCTTGGAGGAGACGAACCAGAAGTTTATACGCCGATTCAATTATATAGAGCAACACAGTATCAAGATAGGAAAACCATTGACGGAGATGACTCTTGAGGAGATGGATGCCCTGTGGAATGAGGCGAAGCGTAATGAAGAACAATAAAACATGATAACTATGAAGAAAATAGCATTTGTAATGACGTTGGCTGTTGCTGTGGTTTTATCCATGAGCAGTTGTGGTGGTAAGACACGTCCGGTTCCTTTCGACAGTGGTGACTCTACGGACATGAGTGCTATGCAAGATCCTACTATTTACGGTATCTGTGGCGATGGTACTGCGATGAACACCCTGCAGATCGTCACAGACTTGGGAGATACTATCCGTCTGGATATTACCTATGCCCGTGATAATAACCAGGTGTTTGGCGGATTACAGGCAGGTGATCGCATGGCAGTTGTTCCTAATGCCAAGAAGACAGAGGCTTTAATGGTTATCAATCAGGCGGCTCTGTTGGGCAACTGGGTGATGCCAAACCCGTTGGATGGTAGTGACGAGGTAGGTTTCCGTATCAAGGAAGGTGGTATCGTGGAAGGCATCGAGCAAAGCAGCATCACCTATAAGACATGGCGTCTGGTTCGCGGAAAACTGGAACTGGTTGACATTCGTGAAGGAGGTGGCGAGGAAGAGGAAATCACCCTCTACGATATTGTAAAAGTGACCCCAGACTCCTTGATCATCAAGGATAGTGAGGATACTTATGAGTATGGACGCCAACAACAGAAGAAACTCGATTCTGATATTAAACTGGAGGAGGCTTCGGAAGAAGACTATAAGATTTAATCATTGTCTTGGAACCATTTAAAATACATATATTAGGATGTGGGAGTGCTTTACCCACTCTTCATCATTATTCCTCTTCGCAAGTGGTGGAGTTGCGGGGGAAACAGTTCATGATAGATTGCGGTGAGGGAACCCAGATGCAGTTGCGGCGTTCCCGTATCCGTTTTACCAAACTGTCAGCCGTCTTTATCACTCACCTTCATGGAGACCATTGCTTTGGACTTATAGGGATGATAAGCACATTCGGACTGTTGGGACGTACGGCAAAATTGGATATCTATGCTCCTGCCGCCATGGAACAGATGCTTCAGGAACAGATGCGCCTGTTTTGTCACGGTCTGGATTATGAGGTCGCTTTCCATATTGTTGATACTACCCAGCAGAAAGTGGTTTATGAGGACCGAAGCCTGACGGTGGAGTCAATCCCTTTAGAGCATCGGGTACCCTGTTGCGGTTATCTGTTCCGTGAGAAAGAGACACTGCCGCATATCAAGCGTGACATGATAGATTTCTATCAGATTCCTGTCAGTCAGATCAATAATATCAAAGGGGGTGCCGACTGGGTGACAGCAGATGGCGAGGTGGTGCCTAACAGCCGATTGGTAGAGCCGGCGGAACCTGCCCGTAGTTACGCCTATTGTAGTGATACCCGTTATATTCCTACCCTGCATGAGCGGATAAAAGGGGTGACGGCATTATACCATGAGAGTACCTATGGAGAGGATAATCTTCAGCATGCGGAGAAATATTATCACTCTACGGCACGTCAGGCAGCAATGGTGGCTCGGGACGCACAAGTGGGAAGACTGTTGTTAGGACATTATTCCTCCCGTTATGAGGATGAGAATATTCTTCTTAATGAGGCAAAAGAGGTGTTCGATAACAGTTTTTTATGCGATGAGCAGATGATTTTTGAGTTGTAAAGTCATTTTTTTGCGTTAAAATTTGGTAATTCCAATTATTATTGCTACTTTTGCGATGTTAATATGAATGAATATGGCAAAACGATTACTTATATTGACCCTTCTTGCAGCATGTATGTTCATGCTTCCGATGACCACTCAGGCAACGCCGTCTGAGGGCTATGAGGTGGAGCAGATTGACGAGAAGAACGACGTACAGATAAGTGTGTCTAAGTCTACTGTCCATATTATGAACGCAGAAGGACAGGTGATGGAGGTTATCTCGTTGACAGGCCGTCATGTGATGTCTGTACGCATTGAGAGCCCAGCACAGAGAATTGAATTAACAAACATACCTAAAGGTTGCTACATTATCAAAGTCGGAAAGGTTGTCAGAAAGATAGTTGTCTGACTTTCCTTTTATTTCTGATTGTCTCGTGGCTCTTTATAGGATGTGGTGACGGGGCTCTTCAGAAAAGTGAAATATCAATGGAGGCGTTTTCAGATTTGAAGACGCCTGTTTTTGAAATTACGCCTTCGGAAATCCAATCCTCATTGAAGAAGATGGGTACTGTCACCAAGGACTCTTTGTCTCCTGGCAGTCGCACGGCCTTGTACTACCGTGAGGGTGGGGAAATGCTTTGGTTTGGCAGACAGGGTATTACTGACATGGCAGACACGTTGCTTCAGCAATTGTCACATGTGGACGAGATAGGCTTCTCCGCCTCAGGTTTCAAGGTAAGGGAGATAGAGGAGGATTTACGCAGATTCAAGGCATTGGATTTTGACAAGCAGTATACCGTAAATGATGTGATAGCCAGATTGGAGTATCGTCTGACACATGCCTATCTCACTTATGTGGCAGGACAGCAATATGGTTTTGTGAATCCCAAGACGGCAATGAACCGTGTCGAGTCCAAGCCCGATAGTCTCGGCAATGTCAAGGTGCAGTTTGTGAATCAGTATGATGTCCCTATCCTACGTCCCACAACCGCTTTCTATCAGAAGGCTATTCGTAAGATAGCCAATGACAGCGTGGGTGAGATGATGCGGGAAGTAGAGCCTACGTCCCCTCTTTATCGTCATCTGCAGCGGCAGTTGTCTGACTCTTTGGGGGATAAGCGCATGTGTGTGCTGGTGAACATGGAGCGTTGTCGTTGGAAAGAGAGGCACCCGATGCCATCTACAGGTAAATGGGTGGTGGTGAATATCCCAGCCTTTATGCTTTATGCCTATGGTCCTGACTCTACGATGTCGATGCGTATCGGATGTGGTAAGACGGCATCGAGGACCCCTTTGTTGACCAGTGCCATTGAGTATATGCAGATTAATCCAGAGTGGAATATTCCTCAGAGTATAGTTAATAATGATGTTCTTCATCATGCAGGCGACAGCAGTTATTTCGCTCGTCACCGCTATTATATCGCAGAACGTGCCACTGGTAAGAAAGTTGCTATACGTAGTGTGTCACGTGACATGCTGGCAAGTGGTAAGTACCGTGTGTCACAGGATGGCGGAAGAGGTAACTCCTTAGGTCGTATCGTTTTCCGTTTTAAGAATAACTTCTCGGTTTATCTGCATGATACTTCCACACCGGGTTTCTTCCAGAACAGTTGGCGAGGAGTCTCTCATGGCTGTGTCCGTGTGCAGCGTCCTTTCGACCTTGCCCATTTCCTCTTAGACGATGCCGACGAGTGGACCTTGGACAAGATACGCATCTCCATGGATCTCGCACCGGAGACAGAACAGGGTAGGGAGTATATCCGTACCCATGAGCCTGAGGAGAATGAGAATGGCAGGAAACTGCCACGCAAACTCATCAGTTATATGCCAGTGAAGCCTCACGTACCTCTTTATATTATATATTATACCATCTATCCAGACGAGAATGGACAGATACAGACCTACCCGGATGTCTATGGATATGACAAGTCCGTCTGGAACTATTTAAAGAAGTATATCTGATGACGATTGATGAGGGGCAGTTGATTGCCATGCTCTCTGACCCATCTACACGACGAAAGGCTTTTGAGTTGGTGGTGCGTCAATATAGTGAACAACTATACTGGCAGGTGCGCCGTATCGTTCTCACTCATGAGGATGCCAATGACGTGATGCAGAATGTGATGCTGAAGGCATGGACCAATCTCGATAACTTCCGTAAGGACTCCAAACTCTCCACATGGCTCTATCGTATAGCCGTCAACGAGAGCCTGGATTTCGTGCGTCATCAGAAAGGGGTGAATACCGTTAGTGCCGATGACACCTCTGGCGTTGCCAATACACTTATTGCCGACCGCTATTTCGATGGCGATGAGACAGAGGCACAATTGCAGGAGGCTATAGCCCAACTGCCAGACGTGCAGCGTACCGTTTTCAACCTCCGTTATTTCGAGGAGATGAAATACAGTGAGATCAGTCAGATCCTCAATACCTCAGAAGGTGCCTTGAAGGCATCCTATCATATCGCCGTGAAGAAAATATCCGAGTTTTTTAAGCAGCGTGATTAAACTTTCAGAATGAATAAACGTCCAAATAATAAAGAATAAAAGAGATGAACGAAGAGAAATATCTTGAAGAAAGACTGGCAAAGCGCAATCCTTTCCGTGTCCCGGAAGGATATTTCGACAGTTTCGCTGAGCATGTGATGGAGCAGTTGCCGCCACAGCAGCATCAGGCAAAGCGTGTGATGCTCCGTCCGTGGATGTATGCCGTCGCCTGTCTGGTAGTTGCGGTCTTCTGCGTCGCTGTCTACTTCTCGCGTATCAGCACCAACTCTTCTGAGATGTCTCAGGTGGCAATTACTGAGTCCTATATGGACGAGGCGGCTGACTATGTGATGATTGATAATGCAGACATCTATGCCTGTCTTGCAGATAATTAAAAAGAGATGCAATGAGAAGATTCGTATTACTTTCAATCTCTTTGATGCTGTTCATGGTATGTATGGCACAAAAGAAGAAATTCTCACCTGAGAAGTTCGAGGCTGATCTTGCCGCTTATATTACCAAGGAGGCTAAGTTCTCTAACGAGGAGGCTTCTAAGTTCTTCCCGCTGCTGCGTGAGATGCACCAGAAACAGCGTTGCCTTTATAAGAAGATGCGTGAGGCAGGTAAAGAGAAACCTGCTAATGAGGAGGGATGTGCCAACGCCATCAGTGAGCGTGACCGTCTGGATATCGAACTCAAGAAATTAGAGCAGTGTTACCATAAGAAGATGCTGCAGGTTCTTCCTGCCTCTAAGGTCTATGATGCCATTAAGGCTGAGAACCAGTTTCATCGCCGGATGATGAAAGGGTGGCAGAAGGGCAAACACCATTAAGGTCGCACTTCTCACAGTGTGGACGGCGTGAGGTGCAGACATACCGTCCGTGAAGCAATAACCAGTGATGTGCCCGTGGAATATCTTCCGCGGGTATATTTTTTACCAACATCTGTTCTACCTTATAGGGCGTGTCGTCTTTCTTGCCGACCAGTCCTAAGCGATGACTGACACGGAACACATGGGTGTCGACAGCCATCGTCGATTTTCCGAAAGCGACACTCTGTATCACGTTCGCCGTCTTCCTGCCCACACCAGGCAGGTCCAGCAATTCATTCATATCAGAAGGTACCTCACCTCCATGCCTCTCCATCAGTGCACGAGCCATCTGCACCAGATGCTCCGCCTTGGAGTTAGGGTAGGACACACTCTTCACGTATTCCAGCACATCCTCCATATCCGCCTGTGCCATCGACTTAGCGTCAGGGTAATGCCGAAACAGTTCTGGTGTCACTTGGTTGATGCGCTTGTCTGTACACTGCGCACTCAGGATGACGGCAACCAGCAGTTGGAACACACTGCCGAACTCCAACTCCGTCTGTACCTCCGGCATCTGCTCGCGGAAGTAGTTGAGGATATACTCGTATCTGTCTTTTCGTGTCATACCTTAATTATATATGATGTCACAAAGATACTCCTTTTTCTCCGTATCTCCAAACATTTCCTTTTGAATTCTTTGGAGTCTCAGGGATTATTCGTATCTTTGCGGAATAGAGCAGATTATCTGCTCCATTTCTATGTGATAAAACTTAAAACGATATCATCATGATAAAGCGAAAACAATTTTTTGTGATTCTCCTGTCATTACTATCCCTTGTTGGATGGGCGCAAAAACAGGAGAACGACTTGTATGTAGACGGCGAGGTTATTGTAAAGTTAAAACCGTCTTCTGGTATGACTCGAAGAAGTATGGGTACTCATCATTTAAACTCAGTACTTAGAAATATCGGTATTACTGAGGCAGACCAGTTGATGCCCCTTATGGAGACACAAAAGTCCGGAAATAGGGCATCTAAATTAAAAACCGGTACCCTTTATCTCCTTAAATTTGCCAAGAACCAATCAGTAGAAAGCACCATAGAGGAATTAAAGAAATTAGACTATGTAATATATGCCGAACCTAATTACATTATTAGGGCAGCAGGCAAAACCACAAAAACACCCATAGTCTCAACACCTATATTACCAGAAGCAGACCTGACTCAGGGAAATAATGATCCGAGGAGTTCTGAGCAATGGTATTTGGAGACTGTTAACCTTCCAACACTTTGGCAACAATCCGTCGTCAATTCCAAACGTCCGATCATTGCTATTTTGGATACTGGAGTAGATATTAATCATCCAGATCTTGCTGCTAATATCTGGACAAATGCAAAAGAGAAGGGGAACGATGAGGATGGCAATGGCTTTATTGGTGACATTCATGGATGGGACTTCTGTAATGGCAGTCCTAACATTTCTGATACTGCTGGGCATGGTACCCATTGCGCAGGAATAGCCGCAGCGGTTGGTAACAATGGTACAGGTATCATTGGCGCTAATCCTGATGCTTTAATCATGCCATTGAAAGTGTTAGACGAAACAGGTTCTGGCAGTACCGCAAATCTTATCATGGCTGTCGATTATGCTATTGCAAATGGCTCTGATATCATCTCCATGAGTTTTAGTCGTTCCTGCCCAGGTAAGAGTACCCATGAGGGAGAGATGGAAGCATTGGAGGAAGCAGCAAGGTATGCCATTCTTGTGGCAAGTGCAGGTAATGATGGCGTATGTATGAATCAAGAGCACCAGAATCTGCATGGTTCTGGAAAATTTCCCGACCCCTATTTCCCTGCTGCTTATCCTTTTGTCATAGGTGTTCAAGCCTGTAATCAAGATGGGAGTCTTGCTGATTTCAGCAATTTTGATTGCAAACGTACTCCTTCTGTAACTGTTTATGGAGAAAGAAAAACTCCTTTGAGTTATGAGACAAGTGCTCCAGGAGTCAGAATATTAAGTACATTACCTTCTGGAGAATATGGTTTTATGGATGGTACTTCTATGGCATGTCCTTTGGTGGCTGGTGCTTTGTCCAGACTTATTCAGGTAAAAGCAGGTCTGGATAATCAGAAACTTGTAACAATGATCTCACAGGTTGCCGGTGATTGTTTCTTGGATGTGATGGATCTGTATAATTTACAAGACTCCAATCTACCACAACATGCCGTCAATGAGTTGTTTACTAAAAACATTGACGGTAATGAGATTACATTCCGTGTCATCAGTGCAACAGAAGCACAGGTCGGAGATGGTTCTAATCCCGCTGTAACTGCCCCTTCTGAAAAAGTCGTCATACCTGAGTCTGTTGATGGGCTAAAGGTAACAACTATCGGTTCTTATGCTTTTAGTGGTGTATCGACTAACTCTATCGTACTTCCTAACTCACTCATTTTCATCGCCAACTATGCTTTTGTTTCAAGTGCGGTGACCTCTGTAGACATCCCAGAAAGTGTGAAAGACATTGGTGAGAACGCTTTTGCATTTACCCGTCTTCATAAGGTACTCATACCAAAGAGAGTTGAATGTATCAGTGAGGGTGCTTTCTCTAGTATGGCAGAAGTGGAGTCATTTCAAGTTGATAAGGATAACTCAATGTTCAAATCACAGGATAATGCCATTATTGAAACGGCAACAGGTACACTTGTCAGTGGAATAAATAAAATACCTTACGGTGTTAAAAGAATCAAGAATAAGGCATTCTTGTACAGGGATTTTAAGACGATAGACATACCTAATACGGTTATAGAAATTGGTGAAAATGCCTTTGAGGGTTGTACAAACTTAGAGTCAATAGATATTCCCGAAAGTGTTGCCTCTATTGGCTTCTCTGCATTTAATATGTGCCATAGTCTTAAGAAGGTTCATCTGTCAAAGAGTGTCACCGAAATTGGCAATGGCGCATTTGGGGGTTGCGAGAACATAGAGTCTTTCACTATTGACGATGACAATCCTGTTTATGACTCACGGAATAATTGTAACGCAATCATTGATAAAGCCACTAACACACTGATTCACGGCTTTAATTGCTCGACCATTCCTGAAAGTATAGAAGGGATAGCCTACAATGCTTTTTACTATTGTGACAAACTGGAGTCGATTCATATCTCCAAAACTGTTAAGCGTATTGATTATTGTCCATTTATAGGTTGTCATAACTTACGTTCTGTCGTCATTGACAAGGAAAATCCACATTATGACTCACGAGACAACTGCAACGCTATTATAGAGACTGCAACAAACAAGTTCTTATGGGGTAATCAACATTCTACGATCCCGTCTGGAGTGAAAATCTTGGGAATTGACGCTTTCTGGGGAGCGGAGTTCCCTGAAGGATATTTACTTAACATCCCCGAAGGAGTGGAAACCATAGAACATGGTTCTTTAAATTTGATGCAATCAAATGGTGACATCTCTTTTAGCATTCCATCATCTATAAAGAAAATAGACGAATATGCTTCCCAATTTCGTTTTAAGAGCCTTTATTGCTATCGTAAAACACCTCTGTCCATTACGGATTATGTATTCCGTGAGGGTGTCGAAAACGCAACCCTCTATGTTCCTAAAGGGCAACTATCCGCATACAGGAATGCACGAGGTTGGAAAAATTTCGGTACGATTATAGAAATGGATGTGGAAGGGGCAGATCCACCCATAGAGATAGAACCGATTACAGATGAAGAGGTATCCTTTAGTGACAATGTTGACGAGGATACTGGCTTGGCTAATACCGTTATCGACAATACCTATTATAATGTGGACGCTGAGAACGGTGACGGATACGATGCAACGGAGCAGGCTCTTGTTCTGAACTCCACGACTTCTGAGGAGCAAATGGCAGACATTCAGGTTGCTGCTGTTGGCGATGAAAAGATACAAGAGAGTTATCATGGTATTATCTTTGAGTTGGCTGCAGGGAAAGGTGTCATCACGGTGGATGCCAAGACTATTGGATCGCATGTGCTGAACGTTCAGGTTGGCAATTCCGCTCCTACGAAGATCACGAAGTCGGAGCGTGGAACGGCTGATGTGGCATTTAATATCACAGAGCCTACCTATGTTTATCTGTATGCAAGTACGGATGCAAGTGTCAACCGTGCCCCCAGTGTTGCCGACAATAGCGTTCTGCTCTATGGCTATAAAGTGACTTTGGGCGCAAGTGCTATTCCTGGTGATGCCAATGGTGACGGTGTGGTGAATGTGACGGATATCGTGGAGATAGTAAACTCCATCTTAGGTCATCCCTCCGCTAAGTTCGACCCGATAGCAGCCGATGTGAATGGTGACGGTGTGGTGAATGTGACGGACATCGTCAGCGTGGTGAACATCATTCTATCGGATCCTGTAGCAGCCCGTGAGTTGTTGGGTAATGACGAGGATGAGTAAATCTAAGATATTTGTGAAGTAAATCTTTTGATCTGGTAATTCGACTGGCAGGGCAACGGCTCTGCCAGTCGTTTTGTTGGTGACAGTTTCCTACCGACAAACTGGTCGTTTGTTACCGACTAACTGAGGGTTTCCTACCGACAAATTCTGTTCCTCTCGCGCGCGTGCGCGCACGC
>DEJF01000032.1:0-56750 GCA_002353225.1 Prevotella sp. UBA2755
TTTCGCTCATATCTCGTCTTACTTTATTTTTATAACGTTTTTGATTCCGTTCATTATTATCACATCAGCCATCTTCAGCGGATCAAAGTCCCGTGATTCATTTGTTCAGTTCCGCATCTTCCCTCTTCCATCATACATCTTAAATGTGATATCAACTTCGCATCTGCAGGCAGCCACTTCACACTATTCAACTCATCCTTCGACAACCACTTCGCTGCCTCGTGCTCATTCAGATGCAACGCCTCCTTCACTAGCGAACACAGATAGCAATGCATGGTCAAATGGAATTTAGGGTAGTCATATTCCACCGTGCAGAGGAATTCATCCACGCTGATTTCCGTCGACAGTTCCTCACGAATCTCCCGCTTCAGATCTTCCTCTGGTGTTTCTCCAGCCTCCATCTTCCCGCCAGGAAACTCCCACCAGTCCTTCCACTCGCCATATCCTCGCTGAGTGGCGAATATCTTATCATCTTTGCGGATGATTGCTGCTACAACTTCGATCTGTTTCATAATATCAATCTATATCTTAGAGCCATCGTGAAGTATTAGGTCATAAAACTTCGAGATAAGAATAAGACCAGGATATGAATATCCTTCTGGCTGATAGTTAATATACATACACCTGTCTAATTCCCATAAAGAAATAAAATCCGGTTCCGCAATAGTTTTTAAATCATTATGTAATCGAGCTAACATCTCCCTTTCTTTTGACTTATACTCATTCAATTGCTCATCTGACGGTCCTTTACTAGATTCAGATGTAATGATATGTAATGCTAAAGGGATTATGCCTTTTGTTTTTTCATCAAATGACCTTAGACCTTTTTTTATACTATGCAATTGATAGGCATTCATCGTCTTCCATCTCCGACGAGTCTCTTCCTTTGTATTATCAGTATTATAATTGTCATAGCTATGTTTTAGCTCTATAGCAAAGCTATAGCCCTTGTAAATACACCAGTAATCAATTCTTCCCTTGGAATTATCAGTTTCAAACTCTTTTTTTCTACAATTTCTAATTACAGGATATTCTGTGAAAACATACCCATTACATAATTTTGTAAGTTCTGGAAGCAGGATACTATCCAATTGTCTCTCACGATATGTGAAAGGATAGTCTGCAAAATCGTATTTATTAGAACAAAACACACGAGCTCTCTTTGCCATTCCAATTAGTAAATTGCGAACTAAACTATAAGCTACAAGATATTGCTCTTCATTATTCTCTTTAACCGAAAACAAGAACTCTTGAGCATTAATTGTAGCATGTCGAAATTTTAATATCTTCATATTTTTAACATTAACATTTTTCTGCCAACGTCTTTGATAGCACGACATTAGCCAAGCAAACGGCGTATTCTATATCTGAGTCTTGAGGTTTCCATGCCAAAGTATAGCTCACTTTTGCACTCGTAACTTCATAGCCTTTATCAGTCCACGCCTTTAGTTTGTCTTTTCCAGACGCAGATAGCGCAATGATGTTGATACTTTGCTCATTCAGCAAATATCCGTCTTTGTATTGCAGGTTGTCACCACTTCTGAGACGAAGCACAATATCCTTGCGTCCCTTAAAGAAATTAAGGATAACATCATGCATATTCAATGCAATAGATATCGAAGAATACTCAGTGGGAGGATTGGTTACAAGGTATAGGTTCCGCTTTGCGCGAGTGAGTCCAACATAATAGGCTCGCATATCATTGACATCCCTTCCGTCTGGAATTGGCGACAAGAGATACACGTTATCAAACTCACGTCCTTTTGCTTTGTGGATGGTGCTTACAAACACTGACTTATCATCAGCAGTTATGAAATCCTCAATATTCGACTCGAAGATGTATTCACGCAAGTCACTGCGATAATAGAATTGATGAGTTATCTCAAAGTCAGAAAAGAAGTGCTGCATAATACCGAGACAAGTGCTTAACGCATAGGTTTCCAGTGTGCGCTGTTTAGCCTCATTCCACATTTCCTTCGAGATGATTACTTCGTTTTTTCCACCAAGTTGTTTGAGGAAATAGCGAACTTCCGCAAGATTCCCAAAACGGAAGCCTCCCATTGATTGTGCAATTGTAGCATGTAAACCTCGCTGCTCCAACTCGTAAGCCACCTGCATTGTTTCTTCATTGGTTCGAGTCAATATAGCTGTACTTCCCTCTACTTTTATTTCTGCATTCAAAAGCGATCTCAAGGTCATCACTTTGCCATCTTCCCCTGTTGCAGACTTGATGGGAGCATGCTTCAGACGGCTGGGAATCCGCTGTACATAGCGGTTGGCACAATCAACTACAGCTTTCGCAGACCTATAGTTATCTGTCATCTCGTACAACTTTGCACCATCTTGCTCTACTAGCGATTGCATATATCGTGAGGCTGAACCACGGAAACCATAGATATTTTGGTCATCATCACCCACTGCAATGACGCGCATTTCTTCATTCTGCCGCATCAGAGCCTGAACCAAACGGAAATCATCCTGTCCCATATCTTGAGCCTCATCAATGACAAGCACACTCTTGGCTATCTTAGATGCTTCCACCTCTCCATTTTCAATCATTTCAGCTGCAAGTCGTACCACATCCTTGGCCTCATCCAGACTTCCTTGTTTACCAACAAGGTCAAAACTATACGAGTGGAATGTTTTGATGTCAACATAATGGGCTGCATTGCCCACCAAATCTATGAGTCGTTTCTTGAACTCTGTTGCAGCAGCTCTTGAGAATGTAAGCATCAGTAGTTGCTCGTGTTTTACATCCTCCAGCAACAACAATGAAGCCAGTTTATGCACTAACACGCGCGTCTTACCACTTCCCGGTCCTGCTGCCACCACAATATATTTCGACTCTTTGTCATCAATAATCTCACATTGGCGATTCGAGAGTTCACCAAAGAGTTTGTTGTATTTGGCTGGAGTGATATTTTGATCTATCTGTGCACGCCGTTCTTCCTTGAAATACTGATTGATGAACTTGCGGAAGTCCATTGTGAAGTAGTCGTTCACAAATCGAAGCGCTGCATCATAGTCACGAACCATCAAATTAGCATATTCACCCACAATATGAATCTGACGTATACGTTGTTTGTAGAATTCATCCAATAAGCGATACTGCTCCTTACCATATCTGGTACGACGGTCGGCAATACGCCCGATCTGCATGGTGTTATAGATAACGATGAACCCACCTTCAATCTTCATCAGTTCCGTCTTGGTAAGATAAAGCAGAGCTTCCTCAATATCTGGAATTGTAGGTTTCTCTTGGTCGGCAAACATTGATTCCTGCTGACCGGAAATAAATAGTTGAAGCAACTCTACAATAGAGAAGTTCACAAGCGTCATTTCTTTATTGGGATCTCGACTGACATTGAGCGTATCCACAATAAAGCGGCATATATCCATACGTCGTTCAAATCGAGCCTTCGTAACTTCTTGCGAAGCTTGCAGACGTATACTCACACTATCACTGAAACTATGTTCCTGTTTGTGGATATAACCCTTCAATGACAGGAAATGAAGCAACATCCTCAAGCGCTTGACATTTGAATATGTAAGACCGGCCTTTTGAGCTTCCTCATTCAGTTCTTTATAATTTATTCTTTGTGCTTCTCCACCAAATCGTTGCAGAAGGAATTGCTCTAACTTTAAGATAATGTCAAGATTGCGTTGAGAAGTACTCTTGGATATCCATGCTTGCATATCGCGGCTATCAGCCAACAAGCCATCCTGCCGCATCAGGTTGATGTTCCTGATAACGGTTGCCTTGTTCATTCCAAGGATATCTGCCAAATAGTCAACACGACTCTCAGTTTCTGCCCCTCGACCTTCAGCTGTTGCACGTGCACTGATAAGCGATTTGATGATACGGGCAGCTTCTTCACGTGATTGCTCATCAAATAGTGGAGAGATAGTCAACTTTCGACGTGCCTCATCCATATTCTTCACAGCAATACCCGTTGCAAATACGTGAGGCGAGTTACTGCCTCGTTGAATGTATCCTGCATCCTCAAGTGCTGCTATTGCGGCCTTAACACGAGTCTCAATGTCATCTATTTCGTCACCCCATCCTGCCTGACGCGCTATATCCAATGGCGAGCAACTTACCTTATCTCGTTTAGATGTAAGATCCTTGATGGCTTTCCATACTTGCTGAATCTCACTGATACTGAGCTTTGTTTGATTGAGGAGAATGAAATGCTTATCGAGGTCACTGTCAGCATACAGCACAAAACACTCTGCCTGCATCTGTGGGTCTCGGCCCGCACGACCAGCTTCCTGCACATAATTCTCCAAAGAGTCGCTGATGTTGTAATGTACTACCAATCCAACATCCTTCTTATCAACACCCATACCAAAAGCAGATGTTGCAACAATCACCTGTGCTTCTCCACTCATAAAAGCATTCTGATTCTTCACCTTATCGGCAGCCTCCATTTTTCCATTGAATGGTAACGCTCGTATGCCATCGTTGACCAAGTGCTGTGCCAATTCGCGAGTTCTTCGGGTTCGTGACACATATACTATTGAAGGGCAATTGTGTCCAAGAATCAACGAACGCAACAAATTGTATTTCTCATCAGCAGTATCGGCATGAAGCACAGAATAACGCAAGTTCTTACGCTCTGCATTGGCAGCAAACACTTTCAGTTCCAAGCCCAACTTTGCTCTGAAGTAATCGCAAATATCGCTAATTACTTTTTGTTTGGCTGTCGCTGTGAAACATGAAACAGCAATGGGCTGTTCCAATTGTTTCTTCTCCTGCAACTGACGAATAAAATCGCCAATATACAGATAATCTACACGAAAGTCATGGCTCCAAGCAGAGAAGCAGTGTGCCTCATCTATCACAAAACGAACAACATGGCGTCCCATCAACAATCGCTCTATAGTCTTACTACGCAGCATTTCTGGAGCGATGTATAGCAAATTGGCAGTTCCATCAGTCACCTGTTCTATAGCTGTAGCACGTTCGATAGGATCTAACAGTCCATTGATGGTCACCGCATCACTAATTCCACGAGCAGCCAAGTTGTCTACTTGGTCTTTCATTAGTGACTGCAAAGGCGAAATAACCACAGTCAGCCCATGTGTATTTCGTCCAGCCATCAATGCTGGCAATTGGAACGTAAGACTCTTACCGCCACCTGTAGGAAAAATTGTCAGCAAGGATTCTCCCCGAATAGCAGATTCCACTGCCTGCTGTTGCATAGGAACGCCATCGAAGATACGGAACTTATCATAGCCAAAGAACTCTTTCAGCCCGTAATGAGCATCTAAACGCTGATGACAATATTCGCAATCACCACAAGATGTGTTGCACAGCATGTTCATCACATTCACCACCTGTGGGTAATTTCGTATCACCCATGCTGGAGTGACAGAAAAGATATCGTCAGCACCGATTACTGCCAAACAATACGCCAACTCGATAGGATACTGTTTGACCAAGGTCTCAAAGTCAGCATGACTGCACACCTTCCCGTCATATTCTTTTAGAATCAACTGCCTCCAATCTGATCTGGATGCAAATATGGCTGGTATCCAACTGATATTTGGCGAATATCCGATATACTTAAAGAAGCCTCCGAACTCTTGCGTTTCGTTCAGTAGGTAATAGTAGATTTCTCGCCTATTATCCGATAACTGATTCCAAGCTGCCTTCTCTTCATTCAGCAAGTCGCGTGCCTTCATCGAATCATTCACTGGATTGTTCAGTTCGTCCACTTGCAACTTATCATCCTTTACCAAATGATGATAGGGCCGTTTAGGGAACAACAATGGTGAAAGAAACAGCGTATCAACAATAGTCGGATTACCCCTCAATGAAGTATATTTCAGATCGAAATTAATGATGTTATGCCCACAAACAATATCACATTTTGACACAAAGGCATCGAAGTCAGCCTTGGAACTAGAGTGCAACACTGCACCATCCTCCCTGACAGCTCCGTAATCCGCAACCTTCTTCGTCTGCGGATTCACCTCTGTATCAATAAATGCTATCATATCTTCATTTTTGTTTTATTCTTTTGTTTACTTCTTACTATCTTCTTACCCTATCGAGAAACTATCGAACGCCTATTCTACGTCTATCTACCTCCTTACTTGGACTTACGAACGACAGCGGAACGATCTTGCTACTCCTCTGCTATGGTTCTGTATCTCTGGCGGATATGATTGTTATCAGTTAAAAGGTAGTTTCTAAGACGGTCACTTCTTTTCTATCCTCAACAGGTCGTTTATATCGACTTCGAGGAGTTCTGCTATCTTGACGAATGTCTCCATAGGTGGCTGGCTGGCATTGGTACACCATTTACTCACTGTAGTCGGTGCACACTCCAACTGCTCGGATAACCACTTGTTTGTTCTCTTCTTATCCGCAAGAACTACTTTGATTCTATTTTCCATTCTTATTTTGCTGAGGTTGTACCTTATTATAATTTACGCATACAAAATTAGCTAATTTCCCACGAAATAACGAAGGAAAATCATCTTTTCTGCAAAATACAATCACTTTTATGCCTTTTTCTTCACTTTTGTATCCTTTGGCTCCAAACTTGCAACCTTTTCATCCAAGGTTGCAACCTTTGAACTGGAGGTTGCATCTTTTGCATCAATACTTGCATCCTTTTCTTCGTCTTGTGACAAGACTTGTGACAAAGCTGGGGACAACTGGGGACAAGCTAGGGACACCGCCATTTTTACCGCCATTTTTACCGCCATTTTTACCGCCAACATTACCGCCATTTTACCGCCATTATCTGTTGCATAGCTTGAGGATAATCCCCATTCATGATGGAAGCAAAGAAAGTTCTTTGCTTGGCAAAGCGTCAAAGCCAAGCGCGGGAACATCCATTCAGTAGGGAACAAGCGAAATATATATATTTTGCGATTTAAGTTCGATTTTTGCGAGAAAACTACAAAAATCGCACTTTAAAATGGGTTGAATATTGATTTGGGGAATATTCTCTTTGTTTATCTATGGGACGTAAAGTAGAATGACCTGGATAAAAAAAGTGTTCAGATTGACAGAAATATAATGTTGTTTGATTACGGCTCATGACTTATAATTTCCAATGATGGCAGATTTGGGTAATGAAAGGTATACACCGTCACCCTTTTTAGACGTTCTTCTGCAAGTCATCCGCAATTCACGGATATTTAGTAAGACGTGTGTCACTTTTTCTATAGTACTGTTCATGGGTGATTAAAAGTATCTGATTAGGATAGTTCTATTACGGGTAAAATAACACAAAACCATTATAACCATTGAAAAAATACTCATACCTTAACTCAATAAAACTCTCATTAACAGGGGCGAGAAACTTACCATAACCAGTATTCTCACGTCTAACATAAGATTCCACAAACGGATATTTTACACTCTCTAAATTCTCTCCAAACTCGATGCTCCCGATATCAGACAAAAATGATTGAGAATGAAATAAATCTCTAAGAGTTGCCTTGGTAGGCGTAGGATCTTTCATCACAAGTAATGCACATCGTACTGGCGAAAACTCAACAAGTCTACGAAGAGTTGCATGAATTGAAGCACCAAAGAATGGAGAAACCTTTATTGCTGTCTGTATTGTCAACGGTTCGTCTTTTACCATCTCAGCAAACTTGTCTCCTTGGAACGTTGTTTCAGAGGCGAAATAACTTGCCTCTGCCTCAAACTGTTCCTTTGTCTCAGGGCTTAGCGTAAAATCATCGTCTGCATGCATAGAGGCTATAGCCACCTGCCATGGAAGATTATGTCCAACCTCATGTAATAGTGTAAACCTCTGTCTTTCTAAATTACACGACCTATCTAAATATATTATTCTTGCCTCTCGAACAAGAAGCCCTCGCAGTTGACCAAGCAGTTTTTTAAGAATAGAGGAATCTCTATTTATATATATAGGTGTAACTATAGATAAATCCTGTGGCGATACCTTTAGGTTTATAAAAGCAGCTAATTTATCTGCGGGAGTTGGGAATGTATCAATACAACGACTTGACACAAGTAAATCATGTGACCACTTCTTGATGTCTTGTTTTGTTGATTCTTCTAAAACTATAGCCATTATTTATCCCGTTGCCTTATAAAGTTGAGATAGTTTAAGAGTTCTTTTTCTTCTTCATCAGTCAATGCTGCACCAGCAGAAGCTGCAACAGACTGAAGAATCTTGTGTTTAGGGGTGCTTTGCTCTTTCTTTTCGATAACACCACCAGCAGAAAGCAAAGTTTCCAACTCAACATCATATGTCTGAGAAAGTTTGTAGAGAGTATTTGCTGAAGGATGGGCAATTTTATCGTTCTCTAGCTGACTCAGATATGCGTTTGAAATACCAGTTTTCTCTTCAACTTGCCTTAACGTAAGCTTATTAATCTCACGGTACTGCTTTAATAGTTTGCCTAATGTATCCATAAAAATGGGGGTTGTTGTAGCTTAATGACGATGCAAATTTAGTGAGAAAATCTAAATTAAACAAGAAAAATTTGATATTTTAAGATTTTTCCGTTAAATTCCATTAGATTTGCTTGGTATATTTAGATTTTTATTATACCTTTGCAGCGGAACAAGGAGGATTATGTCCAACTTAACCATAAATAATTAAATATTTTAGTTTAAATTAAAATTATGACAGAGATTAATTCAAAGTCCTTCGCTGAACAAGAAGGCACTCAGGGTAACGTAGGAGAACACAAGCCCAATGAAAACAAAAAGTCCTACAAGTTTAAAATCAACGGTGGAAAGCCCTACAACTGGCCCACGCCTATTATTAATGAGGCCGACATCAGAAGGCTTGGACAAGTTCCTGATGATGAAGATATATATCTGGATTTGCCAGGTAACTGGAGAGAGGCTCTTATTAATAGAGGTGAAGACGTTGACCTGTCTTCTCCGGGAATGGACAAGTTCATTACCCGAAAGAAAGGTCATGAGCACGAATGCACCATCTATGTGAATTCAGAAGCTTTCAAGTATGACCAGCCTACTATCTCATACGAAAAAGTTGCCTCTCTCGCTTATGGGAAGGACTACGACCCTAATCGTGTGTATTCAATGACATACAGTAAAGGACCATCAGAGAATGAAGAAGGATTAATGTCTAAAGGTAAAGTCGTTTATGTCACAAATGGAATGGAATTCGATGTTGCCATCTCTCATCAGTCTTAATGAGGATTTGCAGAAAATCCAAGATGAGGGAATCAGCTTTGATGTGCGCAGCGGCAATTTTGTTGCCGACTGCGTACCTTACCTAACTGAGTCGAAGGAGGTAAAGGCAGGAATACTTGTATTTCCTATGAATTGGAAGAATCAGAAGATTCTAAAACCTAATGACCACACCGCATACTTCATTGGTGGTAAGCCGTGTGAAATGGATGGTGCTCCTATAAAGGGACTAGGTATCTTGGAGATGCGACACCCTTTGTTTGATACCATTATCAGTGATTATCGCTTTTCATGTTATCCGGATAAAGGCATGTACCCGACCTATTATGACAAGGTGCTCAACTATTGGAGAATAATAACTGCTCCAGCTGTTAACACCGATCCATTAGCGTGTAGGGCACTCAAAAAGCAGAAATTGATAAAGCCTGCAGATAGCAAACTTGTTTATTGGGACATCAATTCGTCACGCGCACATATTGCAGGTTTGACAGACATGTTCAAAGGAATGAAAGTTGCCATTATCGGCTTGGGAGGCACAGGGTCATATATCCTTGACTTTATTGCAAAGTTACCACTTGAAGAGATTCATCTATTTGACTCCGACATCTTCAAGCAACACAATGCTTTTAGGGCACCTGGTGCTGCTCCATCACAAATACTGGAGAAAAACATTCCAAAAGTCCAGTACCTAACTGAGGTATATAGGAACATGAATGAAGCTATTGTCCCGCATCCAGAAAACATCAATCCAAATAACAAGGATTTCCTGTTAGGAATGGACTTCATCTTCTTGTGCATCGACAAAGCTGCCGTAAGAAATGAAATAGCACATTTTCTGATTCAGAACAACAAGAAGTTTGTGAATTCAGGAATAGGAGTATCTCTTAGAGAAGGTGGTCTTTCAGGCATAATCCGCGTCTCATATGGTGAGCCAGACCATTACCAATACCTTAACGACGCCTTTGATGCGACAAATGAAGCCAAGGAGGATGATCTCTATCGAGATAATATCCAGATAGCAGAACTGAATGCTTTCGCTGCTATGGAATCGGTATTCAGATGGAAACAATCATTAGGGTTCTATCAAAATTCTGCAATATCCTACGATTTAGCGTTTGTATTGAACAAGAATAAAATTATTTATGATGACCCGACAGTTTAAGTTAAAATTCTTGGACAACATACCAAACGAATTGGATGAGGGCGTATTATACATATCCATGAAGTACCACACAACAGCCCATCTATGCGCATGCGGTTGTGGAGAGAAGGTCGTAAACCCTCTTAACCGAAAGTTTGGCTGGACTCTAACATTTGATGGTCAAAGAGTAAGTCTTTCACCTTCTATAGGGAACTATCAATTCCCATGCTGCTCACATTATTATATTAAGGAGAACGAGGTCTTATTTCTTGACTCTGATGATGACATGCCACATAGAAGAGGGTACATTCGTAGACTAATAGACTGGTTTATGAAACTATTCAGATAAGTAATGTATAACGGTTGCCTGAAACATGCAACCAAATTAATTCCCGAAAAGGACGGGCAAGGAAAGACATGGCAACAAATCCCCCAAGTGGCGATGGCCACAGAAACGGTATGGTACGCCAGAGAAGTCAAGTCTTGAATCCCAAAACTGGAATTTGGACAAAACGCGGTCCCAATGGACAGTTTATGGATGGAAAACAAGATGGAACTCCATTCAAAGGCGTGAGAAAAGAAAAATGATTTTAGAATGTGCCTCGCAGATGTGAATCAACGAGGCATTTTATTTTAAACAGATCTAATTACTTGAACGGTGGAATGACATTGTGCCGTTTAGAATCATCATGAGGCCATGACATTATAGTTCCATAATATCCTCCATGAAATAGTCGAGATTATGCTGTCTAACATTATATGCATAGTCAATCCCAATCAAGAAAAATCATCATTTTTATGATTTTTTCTGTGTTTTCTTTTGGTTGTTTGGGGAGAAATCTGTACCTTTGCAGTGATTATGTAACATGTTGATTATCAATGGTTATTTCCGTTTTTGCGACATGTGTGCAACATCCGGTGCTAACGCATTGATAGTCAGTTAAAGTCGTTTTCGAGGAGGTGAAGTAATGCAACGCTAAATATCAAAAATCAAGAAAGCCCGTATAAGTCAAGTGTTTGTGCGGGCTTTTTTCGGAAATAACAAATATCATTAGATGAAGACAAAGATAGTTTATGCCGTAGTGAGTGATGAAAAGGATGTTTACATGGAAGAGGTGTTCCTCTCCACCTATTCTCTTCGGCACCACAATCCTGATGCTTTCGTGGAATTGGTGGTTGACAGTAAAACTGATGCAACCATCAAGGGCGACAGGGAAAAGATGTTGAAGTATGTCAATAAGAAGACTGTGGTCAACGTGCCCGGCCATTACAACAAGGTGCAGACATCACGCTATCTAAAGACCAGTCTGCGGCAGACGGTAGAGGGAGACTTTCTGTTTATCGACTCCGATACTATCGTAACCGACAGCTTGGCAGAAGCCGACTCGCTAACTGGTAACGTGATGATGGTTCTCGACTACCACGTATCGCTCCAGCAACGTTATAACGCCAAATCTGTCCGTCGGCGACTGGAAGCGACCGACGTGGATTGGAACATTGAGATGCCTTACTACAACAGCGGCATTATGTACGTCAAGGACTGCGAGGAGAGTCGTCGTCTCTTTGAAGTCTGGCATGAAAAATGGAAGAACAACGTCGAAATAGCCGGCATACACTTCGACCAGATACCGCTAGCATATGCCAACGAAGTCACTTCGCATCTTATTACCGAGTTGGACGGGGTGTGGAATTGTCAGATTATGAACAACGGACTACCCTTCCTCAACCGTGCAAAGATTATACACTACTTCATGTCGTTCGCCAGCATCCGTGCAGCCAAGCCATATCGTTTCCACGACAAGCAGTTGCTGCTCGACATCCGCAAGGAGGGAGACATACCCGCTCACATAGCCGACATGATAGACCGGGCCAAAGAGATGTTCTTGATCCCCAATCAGATAGCAGCTGGCAGCGAGACTGCATTGCTGAATAACAGCCTCTACAAACTATACATATCCCACCCTCGCATCTATTCGCTCTTCAACACCATCGCCCGTTATATCCTCAAGATAAGTGGCAGCAAGTAATATTTCAGTCACCTCAGACTATCGTCAATCTGATTGCCGAGAACTTAAAATATTATTTATATCATTGTGGCTGAATTGGTAAATAGAGAGTTTAAATCGTGTAACTCATAATATAATAGCGTAACTGCTCATGCCTAGAATGCAGAGTAGTTACGCTATATAAGATTAAAACTCCTTTCAGGATTTACATCATGGCGGTCAGGAAGTTCTCATAGCCGAGCTTCTCAATGTAGTTCAGGTACTGAGCCTCCCATGCCATGTGCTCCTTTTCGTCGTCAATCCACTTCAGGATGAGCTTCTTAGTGGGATAGTCATCGTTGAAAGCCTCGGCAAGCGCCTGACCAGTTCATCTTGACTGTCAGATGCGATGATGGTTTTAATAAACTGCTTCTGGTTTTCTTTCTGCAGGTCAAAGGTGCCGTTCCTGTCCTCGTCTTCTTTCAAAGGGTTATTTTTCAGCCATTTGCCTACGGCATACTCATAGAAGTCATCGCCCACATAGACGTTCTGATCGATATACTCAGCGAAGTCGGTAAGTTCCCCGACATACGGACTCTCGCCACCTTGACCATTGTCGTCTGTGGCATCATCATCTCTAGCACATGAGGTAACCAACAGACCACAAATAAGGATGGCAGTCAGCATCCATGACATTGTTTTTCTCATAGTTCTTATCTTCTAAAATATTCGTGTGCAGAATTCACTTTCACATTTTGGTTGCAAAGATAAGAAAATAATTCGACAATCTGTCATTTCGGGCTGATTTATCCGTAATTCAATAACAGGGTGACACGCTTTTTATTTCTTACCGAAGATTGTGGCGTAGGTGGGTTTCTTTCGGTGGAGTGTTACCTCTTTGAATCCGGTCTTTTCAAGCATCTGCTTGATCTGTTCAGGCGAATAGACGGTCATGCCCTCTACGACATTCGCCCATTTCGAATTAGTCTCTATCACTTCAAGCATGATGGCAAATTGGCAGTCTGGTTTCAATACTCGGCGCACCTCTTGCAGACAATGAGGAAGGTCTTGCCAGAAATACACCGTCTCTACTGCAGTGATTAGATCAAAAGTGTTGTCTTCATAAGGTAGTTTCTCCACGTTACCTTGTTGGATGAATACCTGTTTGTCGAGTAC
This sequence comes from Prevotella sp. UBA2755, assembly GCA_002353225.1. GTDB lineage: Bacteria > Bacteroidota > Bacteroidia > Bacteroidales > Bacteroidaceae > Prevotella. The sequence continues at coordinate 13,460 of DEJF01000032.1, forward strand.
GTCGGCATTGACCTGTCGGGCTTTGGCGACACTCTCTTCCGAGATATCTATACCATACACCTTTGCATTCTCGCTTCGTTTCAACAGTCGCTGCAAGGTGGCACCTCCGCCACATCCGATGTCAAGCATCGTCCATCCGTCTTGAAACTCCGTCAGACTCAGTCCCCAGTTAGTCAGAGGGGCATGTCCGAAGTTCATGAATCGCAGCATCACACGTCCCATCCTGCCTTTAGGATGAGCACAGTTCGTAAAGAAAGTCTTTAATATTCCCATAGTTGATTACATTTTAAAACCACTGCAAAGGTATAGTGATTTTAAATGATGTGCAATACCCAAATCTGATGAAAAGTACAACCGATCTGGTGTCCGATTGATAAATAGTTGTGAGTTCCTTGTCATTTCCCCAGAGAAATTGCTACCTTTGCAGCCATGACCACAGCAAAGGAGATTATCGAATACATGGAGTCGATGCAGAATGAGGAGCAGCGACGGATTCTCATGGGTTTCTTTAAGACAGGACCTGGTGAGTATGGTGAGGGCGATGAATTCTTAGGGCTGAAAGTGCCACAGACCCGTGAGGTGGTGAAAGCAGTGAGGGACACACCACTTAGTGAAGTACCAGAGTTGCTGATGTCACGTTGGCATGAAGTGCGACTTTGTGGTTTGTTGATCCTGGTGGATCAGTTTGAGAAGTTATCTACCAAACGTTTGGCACATGATTCAGAGGCAATCAAAAAGCGTGATGAGATTCTAACGCTGTATCTGAGATATGCAGAACAAGCAAATAACTGGGACTTGGTAGACCTCTCGGTTCCGAAAATCTTAGGACATTGGCTGTTGTTGCCAACAGCACTTGGTGAAGGTACGGATGACTATAAACGGCAGGTGGTTGACGAACTGGCACAGAGTGATAATCTGTGGCGACAGCGTATGAGTATGGTCTGCACATGGAAGACTTCCCAACAAGGTGATGCGTCATGGTGCCTGCGTTATGCTGAGGTGCATCTGCATCATCCTCATGACCTGATGCACAAGGCAGTAGGATGGATGCTACGTGAGATGGGGAAGCGTGTCTCGATGGATCTTTTGCGTGACTTCCTTTGCCAGCATGCCCATGAGATGCCACGTACAGCGTTACGTTATGCCATCGAAAAGATGTCTGACGCAGAACGTAAGGAATGGATGGGCATAAAAATCTAACTATTTATCTTTGGATATTCTCGATGCGGAGACGGAGGATACCTGCTGGTACACGTACTTCGACGACATCACCCACTTTCTTGTTGAGCAAAGCCTCTGCAATAGGGGATTTGATAGATATCTTGCCCTCCCGAAGGTTTGCCTCGTGCGGGCTGGCTATCGTGTAAGACATCTTGCTATTGTTGGCAAGATTGGTAATTTCCACATTGCAGAGCAGTTGTACGGTATCACTGCCCAAATGGGAAGTATCAATGACCCTTGCATTGGCAAGGACACGCTGTTTAAAACGGATTCTACCAAGCAGGCGTGCCTGTTCACGCTTGGCGGCATGATACTCAAAGTTCTCGCTGAGGTCACCCTTGTCGCGAGCCTCGGCAATCGCCTCCCTTACCTGAGGCAGTTCTACATTCTCCATTTGTCGGAGTTCTGCTACGAGTTTATCGAAGCCCTCTTGGGACATGTATTCCATAATTTAATAATGTATTATCAAGAGAGAGGGGCATAAATGTCCCTCTCTCGCTGTAATCATATTTGTTTAGAAGAACAATGTGCGTTCTATCCAGTAGATAAGGATACCACAGAGATAGCCCACGAAGGCAATCCATGTGATACGCTTCAAATACCATCCGAAGGTAATTTTCTCCAACCCCATCACTACCACACCTGCTGCAGAACCGATAATCAGCATGGAGCCACCGACACCGGCACAATAGGCGAGCAACTGCCAGAAGATGCCGTCGACAGCCATCGGACCCACTTGAGCAACGGGATACATACCCATACAACCGGCAACCAGTGGAACGTTGTCCACGATGGACGAGAGCACGCCAATGATACCGTTGATGAGGTAATAGTTACCTGAGAAAGCCTCATTGAGTCCTTCACCCATAGCGGTCAGTACGCCAATCTCCTGTAATACTGCGACAGCCATCAGAATACCGAGGAAGAACATGATAGTGGAAAGGTCGATTTTCGACATGATATCGCTCACACGCTTTGCCATCGTGTCATCCTCTTCTGTGTTATAATGGAAGATTTCCGTAGTCGTCCAAAGGATACCCAGTACAAGCAGGATACCCATGAATGGAGGCAGGTGGGTGATAGTCTTGAAGATAGGTACGAAGACAAGTCCTCCAACACCCAGCCAGAAGATGATATCACGCTGAATCTTCGTAAACTGGCTAGCATTCGATTTAGGCAAGTTCTGTTCCTTATCGAATTTCCCTTTCAGTGAGAGGCTGAGGATGCAGGCAGGGATAATCATTGATACCAGTGATGGGATGAATATCTCAGTAAGTACACCCTGTGTTGTGATGACACCCTTGATCCATAGCATGATAGTAGTCACGTCACCGATAGGGGAGAAGGCTCCACCAGAGTTTGCCGATATGATGATAAGTGCCGCATAAACGAGACGCTCCTCACGGCTCTGCACTAGTTTCCGTAGCACCATAATCATGACGATTGACGTGGTGAGGTTATCGAGGATTGCCGACAGAAAAAATGTCATGAATGCCACACGCCATAGCAGTTTGCGTTTAGAACGAGTCTTCAGTGCATCACGTACAAAATTGAAACCACCATTGGAGTCGACGATTTCAACAATGGTCATGGCACCCATCAGGAAGAACAAGGTGCCTGCGGCATCACCTAAATGGTGCTCGATAACTTCTGAAATGTGATGAACCACCTCATTTCCCGCAATGGCAGGATAGAAAGATACGGGGTTCATCATCAACAAGGTCCAGCAGACCACACACATCAGCAGGGCAATGGCAGCCTTGTTGACTCTCGTTATGCTCTCGAGTGCAATACACAGATAGCCAAAGACGAAAGCAATGACGATAATAATAGATAATGTTGTCATAGTACTTTTATAAATATATAGGATTAGTCAAAAACCTTAAAGTCATAGCCCTGTTCTAGCAGCCATTCGATGGCTGCTGGCAGTGCCGTGCGCAGTTTGTCAATCGACTTTAGGGAGTCGTGGAAGGTGATGATACTGCCATTACGGGCATAACGCTTCACATTGTCAAGCACATCCTCGGCAGTCATCCATTTTGAATAGTCACGGGTCACTAGGTCCCACATCACAATACGGAATTTCCTACTCAGCCATGCATACTGTTCCAGACGCATCCATCCATGAGGTGGACGTACCAAGTCGGTATGTAGATAGGCATTCGCTTTCTCCACGTTATAACTATAGTCACGGATGCTATGGCGGAAGCCACTGATATGGTTATGGGTATGGTTGCCAATACGGTGCCCCTCGTCCACCACTCGTTGGTGTAACTCTGGGTATTTACGCACGTTATCACCCACCATAAAGAAGGTTGCCTTGATGCCGTAATGCTTGAGAGTATCAAGGATAAACGGGGTGGCTTCGGGTATAGGACCATCATCGAAGGTCAGATAGACTGCCTTCTCGTGATGATCCATACGCCACGTTGCCCTGGGGTAAAGCCAGCGCAACCATATTGCTGGTTGCTCGATAAACATAGTTTATTGCCGATGCTTAATCCATAATAATTAATTCTCAGCACCAATTTTGCCACCTTTTGCTTGGAAGACATCCAACATCTTGTTGAGTGTCGCCTCCCGTTTGTCACCCCATTTCTCATCAATGGTACTACCTAATTGAAGCAACTGGTTGAGAATATATATGTGCATATAGCAACTGTCTTCCGACAGATTGAACTGCTGGTCGTTGAGGTTGCAATACCATGCCACATACTGTGCGGAGTTCTTCCATAACTGTTCGATGAGTTTCATCGCCTCTTGTTGGTTGCCCATCGCAGCCCATGCACGAGCCATGTCGAGAGATCCAGAGGTGTAGTTATGAGGAATATTGTAAGCAGGTAATACCTTCTCTGTATATTTTAATACCTCTGTGGCTTGCTTGTCATTACCCTCGCTGACGAGTTGCATGGCAAGACGTGCCATGATACGACGGTGGGTATAGCACATACGCATCACTGTCTCGTCAAGGTAGACACCCTTCGTGTTGGCTCCTCCGAACTTGAAGCGATGCATCACATTATCGTAGGTACGTTTCGTGTCAAAGTTCTTGGCTCCCTCTTGATTGGTAGTGAAAGGCGTGATACGATAGGCAAGCCCCTCTGTAATGGTGTTGTCACCCAGATTGATATAGTTCTCGTCACCTACAGAGACGGCAACATAGATAGGACGCTCCCAGTTACATTGGTCGAGCATCTCAAGAATCATGAGATCGCCTTTATAAAGCGCCGTCTTTCCTTTCAGTGAGATAGTCATGCGGTCGGGGATTGAGTCGGTTGCCATCATCATACCGCTCTTGCGGACTGCCTCTTTGTCAATGGTCATGTAAATGACATCCGTGGGGATGACGTGAAGGTCGGCATTTTTTGAGCGCACCCAGTATTTCAGGATATTCTTCAGTTCAAACGGGTCGTCGCCAAATTGTTTTTTTGCCGTTTCCGGGTCTTCCTTATAGAAATCAAGCAGTGCCTGTTTCATCTCCGGTTCAATCGTCACATACTCGTTAGTGCCCGAACAGTATTCCAGTCGGCTCCATGAGATAGGAACAGAAGGAGAGTCATAGGCAGGACGGCACATTTGGTCGATATACCAATCGGTCTGCAGGTATGAGAGGTTGCAGACACGGGCATCAGTACGTATCCCCTCCACATCTTGGTTGTACCAAAGTGGGAAAGTGTCGTTATCACCATTGGTGAAGATGATTGGGTTACCCTCATCCTGTAGAGACATCAGGTAGTTCTGTCCGAAGTCACGACAGGTGTAGCGTCCGCTGCGGTCATGGTCGTCCCATGTCTGGGATGCCATCTGGATGGGGACTAGTATAGTTAGTATAGTGACTATAGTACCTATAGTGATAGGGTTGATTTTCAGTTTTCGCTGAATCACATCAATCAGGGCTGCGACACCCATGCCACACCAGATAGCAAAGGCATAGAAAGAGCCGGCATAGGCATAGTCTCGCTCACGAGGCTGCATCGGTGTCTGGTTCAGGTAAATGACGATGGCAAGACCTGTCATGAAGAACAGGAAGAAGACTACCCAGAATTGGCGAATACCAATTGGTTCAACCTCCGTCTGTTCTTTACCGTCTATGACAATACGGTTCTTACGAGTATACCATGACTGCCAGAACAGTCCGATGAGACCAAGCAACAGCGGCAGACAGTAGAATACGTTATGTCCCTTGTTGTTCTTCAATTCGTCAGGCAAGGTGTTCTGATCACCTAATCGCATATTGTCAAACCAGTCAAAACCGCTAAGCCAGTTGCCATGCTCTAATTCTCCATTACCCTGAATGTCATTTTGACGACCAGCGAAATTCCACATGAAATAGCGCCAGTACATGAAGTTACACTGATAAGAGAGGAAGAAACGGATGTTCTCCAACTGACTTGGGACTTTTACGCTTATCATTTCTCCACAGCGGTCGTACATTTCCTCATGACCGTCAACGCTGCCACCCATCCAACTCTCATAGGCAGCGCGATGTGCCGAACTGTACATACGGGGAAAGAACATGTTCTGTGCATATTGGTACTCATCCTTATTGCGAACAACAAAGTATTCATCTTTCTCGTCAGGAGAGGCTTTCTCCTTACGTTGCCATACAGGAGCACCCTTCTTCATGACAGGGCGGCAATACTCTCCGTCTTTCTCCAAGGCTACTTGTGAGGTATATGCCTGTCCATAGAACAAAGGACGTTGTCCGTATTGCTCACGACCGAGATACTCACCCAGCGTGAAAATGTCCTCTGGTGAGTTCTGGTCCATCGGTGGATTAGCGGAAGAGCGAATGACAATGAGGGCATAACTGCTATAACCGATCATCAGCATCAGCATACAGAGCAGGGAAGTGTTCTTAATACGTGCTGTCACTAAGAGATCTTTCTGCTGGCGGTATTGCAATACAAACCAGAGTACGATAAGGACAACAATACCGATAATTACTGCCGACCAACCATGTCCGTAAAAGGGAATACCCAGCATGGCTACAGACAGGAGAAAAGCAATGTTCTGCTTCTTCACACTGACATCACGATGGGTCTCATAGATAGCCCAGATGGTAATGGCTATCAGCAGGAATATATAGACAATCTCACCTGTGTTGAAAGGACATCCAAGAACATTGACAAACAATAACTCGAACCATCCGCCGACTTGTACGATACCAGGAACGACACCGTAAAGTACGGCAGCGAGGATTACAATAGAGATTCCCAAGGCAATCAATGAGCCGTAAAGGTCTTTACGAGATTGGTTTTGTGGGAACTTGCGATAGTAATAAACCAAAACGATGGCAGGCAGGCAGAGCAAGTTAAGCAGGTGGACACCGATGCTCAGTCCCGTCATATACATAATCAAAATAAGCCAACGGTCACTATGTGGCTCATCAGCATGGTCCTCCCATTTCAGTATTAACCAGAATACGACAGCGGTAAAGGCTGAGGAATAGGCGTATACCTCACCCTCGACAGCCGAGAACCAGAACGTATCACTGAAGGTATAGATCAGTGCTCCCACCATTGCCGAGCCCTCGATGGCTATCATTTTCCAGAGACTTAACTCACTCCAGTCCTTGACCAGCAGGCGGCGCACCAAGTGCGAAATCGTCCAAAACAAGAATAGAATAGTGGCTGCCGACAATAACGCGCTCATCATGTTCACCATTCGAGCCACTTGTGATGGGTCGCTGGTAAACTGCGAGAAGAGATTGGCGGTAAGCATGAAGAAAGGAGCACCGGGTGGGTGTCCGATTTCCAGTTTATAACCTGTTGAGATAAATTCAGGACAGTCCCAAAAGGAGGCTGTCGGCTCAATCGTGGAACAGTATACAAAGGCGGCAATCAGAAAACTGACCCAGCCAAGGATATTGTCTACCAGTCTAAATTGTTTCATTATCTATTGTGTCGTTTATTTCCAATCTGCAAAGGTAGTTGTTTTAATTGAGAATGCAGAATTGAAAGATGAGAATTAATGTCGCCTTGTTGTTTTTTAACGTTTAGACGGCTATATCAAGAGTTGTGCGCCATAGATAAGCAGGACATAACGCAAGAATTTGCCAATAGCCATACTGGTGATGGAAATAGGTATGTTAGAGCGCATCAGTCCCAAGACGATAGTGATGGCACTACCTAAGATAGGTATAAAGGCAAAGAATCCCATCCATGCACCGCGTCCCCCCATGAAACGAGTCGCCTTGTCAAGTTTCTCTTGACTGACATGTAGGTATTTCTCAATCCATTCGAGTTTGCCCATGCGTCCAACAGTATAATTGAACATGCCACCAGCCACATTACCAATAGTGCCGTAAATAATCAGTCCCCATGGGTCTAGTCCTGCAGCCAATAGTCCCATCATTACCGCCTCACTGGAGAAAGGGAAGAAAGACCCAGCCACAAAGGCAGTGATTAGCATGCCCCAATAGCCGTAACTGATAAGAAGTGAAATGATTACATCCATAAGGTATAGGCAGTAAAGGCTAAGGTGGTGATGATCATCACACAGAACAGGATATTAGTTGCCCGTTGATTAGTCTGAGCGATAAAATGGGCAACCAAAGGTGCTGTGTTGATGACCATGATCCGAATCAGAATGTCACTATGTTGCGGCTGAAGACAAAAAAGCAGGAAAGTAATAAGATTCATTCTGATAAAGAAACCGTAAAGTTGGCGAACCCGGAATTTGTCTTGATAACTTGTCTGCCAGTAATGCAGTGCTCCTAAAATGGCAAAGACAGCCAAGAAAAGGGAAACGGTAATCTGTTTGTTGTCAATGGAAGAAAAGTCAAAAGGAAGTGTGAAGTCTCCTAATGATGATAAATGATTTATTAGTGGTGAGAAATCATCTTGGAACAGAAACCAGCATGCGCAAAACCAGTATGGAGTCGTAAAACCCAGCAAAGATGCGAGGAATGTGCGTCCGGAAAGTGATTGTAAGTTTGTTAACATCAACAACCACCAAATGGGCAGAAGGTATAGGATATGGATATTGGTGAGACTTGACAGTCCAAGGAATAGGAACCCATAATATGTCAGCCCTGGGGAGTCCTTGTCCTGATAGGTATAGAACAGGATCAGATAAGCGGCTATGATGAATAACTCACTAATAGCCCCTGATAATGAGGGGAAAAGGAAACATGCACAACAAGATAGTACCAGAAAGGAACATGACACCATACGGGAATGGATGCGTAGCAGGGCGTTAGTGTTGTTTAACTCCATCATCATGAATGTGGAGAGTGCAAAACAGCCAAACTGAATCCACCATCCTTGTTGAATCAGTCCCGCAGCCAGCCAAACGGCTGTTGCATAGAGAGACACGACAGGTAGTGTCAGTCTGCTTTCTGATACCTTGTTTTGCAATCGTTTCTTCATATAGACTTATAAGTCTGCACCAATATCACGACGGAAGTACTTGTCCGTAAACTGAATCTTTTGTGCTTCCTCGAACGATTTCTGAAGTGCTTCCGCTTTGTCTTTACCATAAGAAGAAACAGCGATAACACGTCCTCCGTTCGTTACAACTTGTCCGTCTTTGAGAGTTGTTCCGCTATGGAAAACTATACTGCCTTGAATATCCTCGATGCCATTGATAGGGTAGCCCTTCTTGTATTCCTGTGGATAACCGCCGCTGACCAGCATGACACACACAGCGGCACGCTCGTCAAATTCAATAGAACGTTGGTCGAGATTACCTTCTGCTACACCTTCGAATAAGTCTACGATGTCACTCTTCAAACGTAGCATGACACTCTCCGTCTCTGGGTCGCCCATACGACAGTTATATTCAATAACCATTGGTTCTCCCTTCACGTTAATGAGACCAAAGAAGATAAATCCCTTATACAGGATACGCTCTGCTTTCAATCCCTCCACAGTAGGACGGATAATTCTGTCTTCCACTTTTTGCATCCATTCCTTAGTAGCAAAAGGGACAGGGGTTACAGAACCCATACCACCAGTATTCAGACCAGTATCGTGCTCACCAATGCGCTTATAGTCCTTTGCCTCTGGCAGAATCTTATAGTGGTCGCCATCTGTCAGGACGAAGACAGAGCACTCGATACCACTCAGGAACTCCTCAATGACAACACGGCTTGAAGCATTGCCAAACATACCGCCCAGCATCTCCTTCAGTTCCTTCTTGGCTTCCTCAAGGGTAGGGAGAATCAACACACCCTTGCCAGCACACAGACCGTCTGCCTTCAGAACGTAAGGAGCCTCCAGTGTCTCTAAATATTTCAGTCCTTCCTCCAGGTGCTCACCGTCGAAGGTCTCATAGCGTGCCGTGGGTATCTGGTGACGCTGCATGAAAGCCTTGGCGAAGTCTTTCGAACCTTCCAAGACGGCACCTTGTTTTGATGGACCAATAACAGGGATAGCCTTTGTACGCTCGTCCGCTTTCAGGTTGTCATAAATACCCTTCACCAATGGGTCCTCTGGTCCAACCACCACCATGTTGATTTCCTTGTCAACACAGAACTGTTTAATGGCTTCAAAGTCATCCGCTTTCATTGCTACGTTCTCACCGCAATTGCTGGTCCCCGCATTGCCTGGTGCAATATACAGTTTCTCACATTTCTCACTCTGAGCAATCTTCCAGGCTAGTGCATGCTCACGTCCGCCACTGCCTAACAAAAGTATTTTCATAATGATTGATTTATAATTTTCCTTGTTCACCTAAATAAGAATCCTTAAAACCGAGGAAGTAAAGCACACCATCCAGTCCGATAGTATTAATACTCTGTTCTGCGTTGGCGATGACACGGGGTTTCGCATGGAAAGCAATTCCCAATCCTGCTTCGCTAATCATGGGTAAGTCGTTGGCACCATCGCCTACGGCAATGGTCTGAGCAAGGTTGACTTTCTCCACTTGGGCGATGAGTTTTAATAACTCTGCTTTGCGATGTCCGTCAACGACCTCACCGACATATCGACCAGTCAGTTTTCCGTCCTCACCAATCTCCAGTTCATTGGCGTATACGTAGTCAATGCCGTATTTCCGTTGCAGATACTCACCGAAATAGGTGAATCCGCCACTCAGAATGGCAATCTTATAACCACATGTCTTGAGAATGTTCATCAGACGGTCGACACCTTCCGTGATAGGCAGATGTTCAGCGATGTCTTGCATGACACTGACATCTAATCCTTTTAGTAAGGAGACTCTGCGTGTGAAACTCTCTTTGAAATCAATCTCACCACGCATGGCACTCTCTGTGATGGCTCGAACCTCAGCACCTACTCCGTTACGCTCAGCAAGTTCGTCAATACACTCTGTCTGGATAAGGGTCGAGTCCATATCGAAACAGATCAGGCGACGCATGCGTCGGAACATATCATCACGCTGGAACGAGAAGTCGATTCCCATCTCAGAAGACAGTTTCATGAGTTTCGACTGCATCTCCTGACGGTTGACAGGCTCACCACGTAACGAGAACTGAATACAGGCACGGGTATGCTTGTCCAACTGTTTGATACTCTTTCGTCCAGTCAGTCGCAGAATGGAGTCAATGTTCAGTCCCTGGTCTGCGATAATCCGGGTGGCAGCCTCTATTTGCCGTGCCTCCAACTGTCGTCCCATGACCATGAGAATATAACGGTTCTTACCCTGATGACCTACCCAGTCCTCATACTCGTCGTCACTGATGGGAGAGAAACCGATATTCACTCCTAACTCTGTAGCCTTGAAGAGTAATTCTTTCATGGCAAGACCAGAATTCATCTCATCCATTCGGATAAGGATACCCAAGGATAGGGTAGAGTGGATGTCTGCTTGACCGATGTCTAATATCTGGGCATCATACTTTGCCAGAATACCCATCACACTTGCCGTCAGTCCAGGACGGTCTTGACCAGTGATACGGACGAGGATTTGTTCTTCTTTGTGATTCATTTCAAGTAGTCTTCAAAATATTGGGTAATACGTTCATGCAGATGGACACTGGCATGTCCTCGCATATTATGTGGCTCACCGGGATAAACGAAGAAGTCGGGCTGAGTACCAGCCTCGATACATGCTTTCAGGAATGACAGACAATGTTGTGGAACAACAGTATTGTCATTATATCCAGTGATGATTTGGAGTTTTCCTTTCAGATTCTTTGCCTTGGAGAGTAGACTGGTCTTCTCATAGCCCTCAGGATTGGTTTCGGGGGTGTCCATATAACGCTCCCCATACATCACCTCATACCATTTCCAGTCGATGACAGGTCCGCCAGCCACTCCTACCTTGAATACATCGGGGTAGTTAGTCATGAGGGTGATAGTCATAAAACCACCGAATGACCAGCCGTGCACACCCAGTCTGCTCATATCCACATAGGGGAGCGTACGTAAGTATTCCACACCCTTCATCTGGTCTTTCATCTCTATCTGTCCCAGTTGACGGAAAGTCGCTTGCTCGAAGTCTCGTCCACGATGCTCACTGCCTCTGTTGTCGAGAATAAACAAGACATACCCCTTCTGTGCCATATAGGTTTCCCAAGAACGACTATACCAATGCCATCCTGCTTCTACATTATGGGCATGCGGTCCACCATAGACATAGATGACTGTCGGATATTTCTTGGTAAGATTGAAGTCGTGTGGCTTCACCATACGATAGTAAAGATCGGTAACACCGTCTGCAGCTTTGATAGTCCCACATTCGAAGATGGGTTGCTGATATTCCTTCCATGGATCCTCAGCAGTCAACAGGCGTGATGCCTTTGCATTCTTTACCTCAATGAGGTCGATATTGCGAGGGGTGGTGGGACTGCTCCATTTATCGACGAGATAATTGCCAGACATAGAGAGTTCACCACGATGCACACCATCAGCAGTAACGAGTGCAGTCATCTTACCGTCTTTCACACTGACACTATATAGCCAACGGTGGAGAGGATGGTATTTGTTGGCAGCAATAATGATACTCTTCTGTTTCTCGTTGAACCCTAACACCTCCTGTACGACATAATTCCCTTTGGTTAGTTGTCTTTGTAGTTTTCCTTCCTTATTATATAAATAAAGGTGATTATACCCATCCTTCTGACTTTGCATAATAAACAGGTCATCATCCCATGGTAGGAAAACGATAGGATGTAAAGGCTCTACGTATTTGTCACTCGTCTCCCGATAAAGTTCCGCTTTCTTTTCTCCTGTCTCGGTATCGTAGGACACCAGTCTGCAATCGTTTTGGTCACGATTAAGTTCAAACATATAGATGGTCTTGGCATCTGGGCTCCATGCGATGTTAGTGAAATAGCGGTTTGTGGGGTCACCAACTTTCAGGTAGACGGTCTTATGGGTATCCAAATCATATACACCGACGGTCACAAGATGTGAAGTCATTCCTGCCATCGGGTATTTGTCTGGCTCGTAAGAGGCAATCCTCGGATCGATATCCACCTGTGGGTAATCTGTAACCATACTCTGGTCCATGCGGTAAAAAGCGAGACGCTTGCCGTCTGGACTCCAGAAAATACCTTTCTCAATACCGAACTCGTTGCGGTGTACAGCCTGTCCATATACAATTTCCCTGCTGCCGTCCGACGTCAGTTGAAACTCTTTGTTGTCGGCATCACGAACGAAAAGTTGGTTGTCCTTAGTGTATGCGACAGCTTTGGAGGATTTGTTCCACTCAGCATTTCCCTCACCCTCACAATGCTGTGTCCATACTATCTGCTTCTTTTCCCAATCATAGAGGATACGCTCTTTGTTGTTCTTTAGGTAAACAACGTTTTGGATAGGGTAAGGGTATTGTGCAGAATATGCAGAATGCCATTCTTTCCCTAAATCTTTTAACTTAAAAATGACCTTCTTGTTTCCTTGGGAGTCGATAGTTCCTCCCTCTTCCGCATCCAGATACATCAGTTGATCGCCCCACCATGTCAGCCACATGTTCTCAGGCAGGAGGTTGCGATAGTTATTTCCACCATAATTAAGGTCTTCCAGCGTGAAAAGTTTGTCCTGTGCTGTCATAGGGAGATGCGATAGGGTAAACACAGCGAATAAGATGGTCAGCTTAATCTTCGTCATGATGGTCAAATCGTTTGTTCTTTTTCCCGAAATCACGTCCTTTCTTGAAAGGTTTTCTGCCCTCCCTATACCCCCTAGAATCTCTAGAATATCTAGTATCCCTAGATCCCCTAGAACCCCTAGTTTCTCTAGTTTCTCTAGTATCCCTAGCATCCCTAGGCTTCCTATTCTCCTTCTTCTCCAAGGAACGGAACTTAAAGGAACGGATATCCGCCTCCTCATTCTCCTCCTGTTCCTCCAATCGTTTCTTGAACTCACGATTCTGCTTGAAACGGCGTTTCTCCGCCATTTGTCGTTTCTCTTCCTCAGTCTTTACTGTTCCACCTTCTTCACGGAAGACACGCATCTTTCCGTCGAACATCTGGTATTTGCGGAATTCGCATTCCAGACTTCCGTTAAACAAAGGAATCTTGATAGAGGGTTTCAGACCGATTTGGTCAAAACACTCCTCTCTGTAACTTAAGATCCAAGCATCGTTTCCTGTAAACTGGTGTTTCAATCGTTCACCAATCATCTTATAAGTTCCGAGCAAGTCAGGTGTGGAGATGCGTTCCCCATACGGAGGGTTGGTGACCATGATACTTTTCTCCTTTGGTTGTATGAAATCCTTGAAGTCACGTTCCTCGATCGTGATGTCATTGGTAAAGCCGGCAGCACGTACGTTGAGCCGAGCCGTATTGACAGCCTTGATGTCTACGTCATATCCGTAAATATGATGTTTGAACTCCCGTTCTTGAGAGTCGTCATTATAGATGGTGTCAAAGAGGTCACGGTCAAAGTCTTTCCATTTCTCAAAAGCGAACTCTTTGCGGAATAGTCCCGGTGCCATGTTACGGGCAATAAGAGCCGCCTCTATCAGTAGAGTGCCGCTCCCACACATCGGGTCAATGAAGTCCGTATCCCCCTGCCAGCCCGTCATCATGATCATGCCAGCGGCTAACACCTCGTTCAAGGGTGCCTCCACCGACTCTTGCCGATAACCACGGCGATGAAGAGACTCACCACTGGAATCTAACGACAATGTGCATTTGTCTTCCGCAATATGGATGTTCAGACGGATATCAGGGTTAGTGACAGAGATATTCGGACGTTTGCCAGTCTTCTCACGGAACTGGTCGACAATGGCATCCTTAACCTTATACGCTACAAATTTAGAATGACGAAACTCTTCAGAGAATACTACAGAGTCAACGGCAAAGGTAGTGTCCAAATCCAAATACTTTGTCCAGTCGACATCTTTTACTCCTTCGTAGACATCATCTGCAGAAAGTGCCTTGAAGTGCTTGATGGGTTTTAAAATACGTATGGCAGTATGCAACTGAAAGTTAGCACGATACATCATTTCCTTGTTACCTGTAAAGGAAACCATGCGGCGTCCTATTTCTACGTTCTCCGCGCCCAGTTGCGTCAATTCTTTCGCCAAAACAGGCTCGAGTCCCATGAATGTCTTAGCGATGAGTTCAAAATCTTGTGTCATGATGTCTTCAAATAAATATGGTGCAAATTTACGAATAAGTGCGCAAAGTACAAAATAAATCATATTTTTTTTCATTATTATGAATCTTTTATGTAATTTTGCCACGAAACTATATATCGGGAGAATGCAATGGATGATAGCATGAACATATTCTTGCTTGCGGATAACAATTCCTTGATGAGAATTGATGTCCTGATATGGATAATAGGAGTTCCTCTTGTTATTGTGTTTCTTGTGATGCTCTATTATCAGGTCCGTCAATATCGGAAATCAAAGAGCGAGTTGGCACGGTTGGCGAAGATAAAGAGACACACGATTGAATACGAGTTGGTGCTGAAGGCCATGAAATTATCTACGTGGCGAATGGATGTCCCAGAAGGTGTTGTGTCTTATGAGAGTGACTATCGCAGCGGGTCTAATTCTTACACTCCACAGGCAGGTACTCCGGTAGAAAGGATGTATGACTATATTCATCCAGACGACCGTGAGACTGTAAGAGAGGCTTTGACAGGATTGATGGAAGGAAGGTGTGAGGATTATCATCAGCAGTATAGGGCACAGGCATCTCCCTCTTCTCCTTTTTATTGGGCAGAGACCTTTGCCACAGTCGATAAGCGTGATCTTGATGGTAAACCTCTGACAATTGTGGGGACTTCTATGCGTATTGATGAACAGAAAGAGATTGAGCGCGCATTGATAGAAGCCCGTAATCATGCCGAGGAGAGTGATCGGTTGAAGTCCGCTTTTATTGCGAATATCACGCATGAGGTACGTACACCTCTTAATGCCATTGTGGGCTTTAGTGAGGTCCTTCCGATGGCGCAAACTGAAGAGGAACGGCTTGAACTGATTAAGTTGATCAAACAGAATAACACCCATCTGCTCCGATTGTTTGATGACATGATGAACATCTCCAAACTGGAGGCTGGCGGCAGTAATAGTGTTGTCAAGGAAGATGTTGAGGTCCAGCCCTTGATGCGTGAGTTGGTAGACAAATACATGTCGTTATGTATGGACAAAGGAGTGGAGGTGATGTTAGATGCGTCTGTCGGAGACGATCTCATACATACGGACCGTGACCGCTTGAAGGAGATTCTGAACCAGTATATGAATAATGCTGTGAAATTCACGGAGAAGGGTAGTATTCGTTTAGGTTACGACAAGACTCCTACTCATGTCAGGATATGGGTGAAGGATACTGGCAAGGGCATTCCAGAGGAGAAATGTAACGAACATCTGTTTGAGCGTTTTGTGAAAGTGGATGATTATATTGCAGGTACAGGACTTGGGTTAAGTATATGTCTTAGTCTTGCCAATTCTTTGGAAGGAACGGTAGGCGTAGAGTCTGTGTATGAGAAAGGTTCGACCTTCTGGGTGGATCTTCCCCTTTGAATTGGAGGATACCATGAGTAAGATGACCATTGTATTAATCAAACGTGCCGCAAAGTTTTCTCCCAACAATGTCGAGAATGACAAGATGATCTTGGAAGAGGTCGATTATGGTCTGACATCCAAAGGGTTCGATGTAAAGGTTATTACGGAGGATGAGGTGGACACTGTGCCAGCCGCACAGGTCTATGTCTCTATGGGACGCAGTGTTGAGGCTCTCACATATCTCTCCAGGCGTCAGACGGAAAGCGGTTGTGTCGTCATCAATTCCCCCAATGGGGTTTCTTTATGTTGTCGGCGTACTGCCCAGATGCGGTTATTAGAAGAACATGGCATTGCAGTCGCACCTCATGAGGGTGCTCATGGCTATTGGATAAAACGAGGTGACGGACCTACAATAGTAGAAGAGGATGTCGCCTACGCCGCTGATAAGGATAAGGTTATTGCCTTGGAGAATGCGATGCGTCAAAGAGGTGTAAAGGATATTGATGTCCGGGCACATGTCATGGGTGACCTTGTGAAATTCTATGGAGTGAATGGGACGGCGTTCTTCCGATACTATTATCCTACGGAGGATGGACGTACTAAATTTAACCACGAACTGGTTAATGGCATGCCGAAACACATCCCTTTTGATGTGTCCGCATTCAAACAGACTGTCACCCATGCGGCATCTCTCTTGGGTGTGGATATCTATGGTGGCGATGCTGTCGTCCAGTCAGACGGGACGGTCTTTATCATTGATTTCAACGACTGGCCCAGTTTCTCCAGATGTCGTGGGGAGGCTGCCCAGGCTATTGTGCAACTGGTAGAACAACGGATATGATGAGAGATTCTGTAACAGAGGCAACGAAGGCATTTATCTTCGACTATGGCGGAACCTTAGACACAGGGGGGTGCCATTGGGGAAAGGTGCTATGGCATGCTTACGAGCATGAGGGTGTCCCTGTGGCAGAAGACCGTTTCAGGGAGGCTTATGTCTTCGCAGAGCGGAAGTTGGGGAGGGAGCGCGTCATTCAAAGCGACTTCACATTCTATCAGACCCTTGAGGAGAAGTTACGGATCGAACTGGCAGAACTTCATTGCCTGTCCTATCATGAGAAGGTACTGGAACGTGTCTATCAGCAGGTGAAATTCCATACTCAGCAGAGTAGGGAAGTGCTTCTGCAATTAAAAAAACGTTATCCGATAGCCTTGGTAAGCAATTTCTACGGTAATATCTCCGTTGTATTAAAGGAGTTTGGCTTTTCGGAACTCTTTAACGCAGTGATAGAGTCTGCCGTCGTGGGAGTCAGGAAACCCGACCCTCGGATATTCACATTGGGTGTGGACGCATTGGGCTTGTCTGCGAGGGATGTGACGGTCGTGGGTGACAGCATAGAGAAAGACATCCTGCCAGCCAAGTCGGCAGGTTGTCATACGGTATGGCTTCGTGGAGAGCAATGGACGGATGCTCCTGTTAACGAGACGATACCAGATAGGGCTATAGACAATATAAAAGAATTGAATAAGATATATGAAACAAACTAACGTACAACCAGCGGAAGGAAAGTTGGGTATCATGATTGTCGGCTGTGGTGCTGTCGCCACCACGTTTATGACAGGTGTGCTGATGGCTCGCAGAGGACTTGCGCGACCGATAGGCGCTTTTACACAATATGGTAAAATTCGTGTAGGAAAAAGACAAGACAAGAGATACCTGCCAGTAAGCGATATCGTACCCATTGCCCATTTGGAGGATATCGTATTCGGTTGTTGGGATGTGTACCCGCAGAACGCCTATCAGGCAGCGATGTATGCCGAGGTTCTGCAGGAGAAGGATATAGAACCGGTTAGGAGCGAGTTGGAGGCTATTGTCCCGATGAAGGCTGCTTTTGATAAGAATTATGCCAAGCGGTTGGATGGTGACAATGTTAAGACCTGTGAGAGCCGTTGGGATATGATGGAGCAGATCCGTAAGGATATCCGTGACTTCAAGGCATCCAGTCAATGTGCCCGTATCGTGGTGCTATGGGCGGCATCCACAGAGATATACGTCCCAGTGGATAAGGAGGTACACTATCGTCTGGAGGATTTGGAGAAAGCCATGAAGGCTGATGACCGTGAGCATGTCGCCCCTTCTATGTGCTATGCCTATGCCGCACTCTCAGAAGGTTGTCCTTTTATCATGGGCGCTCCTAATACCACCGTGGATATTCCTGCCATGTGGGAGTTGGCGGAGAAAACAAAGATGCCTATTGCCGGTAAGGACTTTAAGACAGGACAGACACTGGTGAAATCAGGCTTTGCTCCTATCATCGGGGTGCGTAATTTGGGACTTAGCGGTTGGTTCTCCACCAATATCCTTGGCAACCGTGACGGACTCGTTCTGGACGAGCCTGCCAATTTCCATACGAAAGAGGTGTCTAAACTCTCTACCCTTGAGACGATTCTGAAGTCGGACGACCAGCCCGACCTCTATGAAGACTATTATCATAAGGTGCGTATCAATTATTATCCACCCCGTAACGACAATAAGGAGGGATGGGACAATATTGATATCTTTGGCTGGATGAACTATCCCATGCAGATTAAGATCAACTTCCTCTGCCGTGACTCAATACTTGCAGCACCACTTTGTCTCGACCTCTGTCTGTTGAGTGACTTGGCGGCACGTGCAGGTCGTTACGGCATTCAGCGGTTCCTGAGTTTCTTCTTGAAGAGTCCGATGCACGACTATACCCAGGGCGAGGAGGCAGTGAATAATCTCTATCAACAACATACCCTATTGAAGAATGCCATTCGTGAGATGGGTGGCTATGAGGCAGATGAGGAAATGGATTAGATATGGCGTCCTGCTGTGGCTATGGCTCTTGTGCCAGTCGGTGCAGGCGCAGGTGCTGTTGACCGGTGTGGTGACGAATGCCGAGACGAAGGAGTCGATACCTTCTGTGACGGTGTCGTATAAGGGGCATCGTGTGGCTGTCGCATCCGGACTGGACGGGCGTTATACCATTCCCAAGAATGTGGGATGGGCATTGACGTTCAGTGCTGTAGGGTACGTCCCCCAGACCATGATGGTGGACGACCGTACCCCGATGCGAATAGATATTCAGTTGAAGCCTGACACGAAAGTGCTGCAGAACGTGACGGTGAGGTCGAAGCGCCAGCGGTATAGTCGTAAGAACAACCCTGCCGTGGAACTGATGCGCAAGGTGATTGAGCATAAGCGACTCACCAATCTTTCCAATAAGGATTACTACCAGTATAACAAATACCAGAAGTTGACGTTCGCTGGTAATGACATCACACCGGAGAAGTTGCAGAACTCCATCTTCCGCAAGAAGAAATGGATATTAGACCAGATAGAGCCATGTCCTTATAACAACAAACTCATCCTGCCTATCTCTGTCGACGAGACGGTGACGAAGAAACTGTATCGCCGTCATCCGCATGATGAGAAGAACATCATCATAGGACAGAACTCGACGGGAATCGGTGACTTGTTCCAGACGGGCGATATCATGAATACCATGTTGAAGGACATCTTTACCGATGTGAATATCTATGACGACCAGGTCCGTCTGCTGCAACGACCCTTCACGTCACCAATCGGCAGGGGGGCTATCGGCTTCTACCGTTTCTATATCGAGGACACCTTGCAGATCGAGCGCGACAGTTGTATCCACCTGCATTTCCTTCCTAACAATATGCAGGACTTTGGTTTCCGAGGGGATATCTATATCCTCAAGGACTCCAGTTATCAGGTGAAGCGTTGCGATATCTCCATTCCCCGACAGAGCGGTGTTAATTTCGTGGAGAATATGCGTGTCGTCCAGCAGTTCACGCAGTTGCCCACTGGGGAGTGGGTATTGTCCATTGACGATATGGTGGTGGAGATAGAGATACTGAGTTTCCTGCAGAAAGCCATCGTCGTGCGGAACACTCGCTTGACCGACTATGCCTTCGATGCCTTGCCCGACCAAGTGTTCCGAGGCAAGCGGGATGTGAGGGAGGCTGACGCCATGTCGCATAGTGACCTCTTCTGGGAGCAGTACCGGCAGGTAGGATTGACGAAAAGTGAGGCATCGATGAAAGACTTCGTCAAGGGTTTCGAGAAGATGAAGGGCTTTAAGTATATCATGCTGGGCTTGAAGGCGCTGGTGGAGAATTTCGTCGAGACGGGTAATCCCTCGAAGGTGGATATAGGACCTATCAACACCATTATCTCTACCAACTATATCGACGGACTGCGTACCCGACTGAGTGCGCAGACCACGGCAAACCTCAACAAGCATTGGTTCTTCAAAGGCTATGTGGCACGAGGATGGAAGTCGAACAAGAATTATTATAAGGGAGAGGTGACCTACTCATTTAACGAGAAGGAGTATCTGCCGCAGGAGTTCCCGCAACGCACCCTTACCTTCTCGTCAACCTATGATGTCTGCTCTCCGTCGGATAAGTTCCTGACGACGGATAAGGATAATGTCTTCACCGCCTTTAAATGGAGCAAGGTGCGGGCGATGATGTTCTACAACCGGCAGCAACTGTCTTATACCCGTGAGGAGGATATAGGACTGAAGACAACGGTCAGTCTGAAGATGGAGTCGAACGAGGCGTGTGGTGACCTTTATTTCACCCCCCCTTCCGACTATGCCACATGGGATCAGGCTGGTCCTCGTCCTTCTGCTAAAATCCGCACCACCGAGTTGCATGCTGAGATTGAATACTGTCCTGGAGCACTCTATATCAATACCAAGCAGCGGCGCAGGAAGGTGAATCGCGAGGCACCTATCATTACCTTAGGACATACCATGGGTATCAAGGGTTTCCTGGGTGGTGAGTACGACTATCACTATAGTGAGTTGAGTGTCAAGCAGCGCATCTGGCTGAGCAGTTGGGGAAAAATGGATGTTTATGTCAAGGGTGGGGTACAGTGGTCGAAAGTACCGTTCCCCATGTTGTGTATGCCAGAGGCTAACCTCTCGTATATCCTTCATCGTAACACGTATAGTCTTGTCAATAACATGGAGTTCCTCAACGACCGTTTCGTCACTGCGATGGTCGCATGGGACATGAACGGTAAGTTGTTCAACCGCATCCCCTTGCTGAAGAAGTTGAAATGGCGTGAGTATATCGGAGTGAAGATGCTGTGGGGTGGGCTCTCTGACAAGAATAACCCGTTCTTGGCACAGAATGCCGGCAGTCCCCAGTTGATGGTATTCCCAGAGGGTTCTCATGTGATGGATCCGAAACGTCCGTATTGGGAGGTGTCTGTGGGTATTCATAACATCTTCCGATTCTTCCATGTGGAGTATGTCCGTCGCTTGAACTACAACGACCTGCCGTCGGCGCATAAGCATGGTGTCCGTGTGACCGTTCATTTCACTTTCTGATTTTTTTTATTGGTTGCTGCAACTTTTCCCGTATCCTTTCCGTCTAACAGACAAAAACAATTAAAAAGGAAAGAATATGAAAAAGTTATTTTGGATTTTTGTAGCAGTCCTTGCCGTGGCTGTAAGTACCAGTGTCTATGCCTTCCGTGGTTCGGATAAAGTGGAGGAGGGTCGTAAACTGACGGGTTTTGAGCGTATCCGTCTGCAGGGTTCTCCTGACATCAAGTACACACAGGGCAAGACATGGTCTGTCCGTGTGAAGGCTCCGAAGAGTATTATCAAGAATGTGCAGACCCGTGTGGAGAATAAAACATTAGTGGTTAGCGTCAAGTCCGGAAAGGTATTTGGCTTTAGCGGTCTGCGTGATAACGACGTGACCGTCTATGTCACCTCTCCCGACCTGATTGGTGTCGAGGTACATGGCTCTGGCGATTTTGAGAGTAAGTCGCATGTGGATACCGATAATCTGGATGTCAACTTGAAAGGCTCTGGTGACATCGATTTCTATGATATCATCTGCGACCGCATCAAAGTGTCATTGGTGGGCTCTGGTGATGTGGAGATCAAGAAGGTCATCACCCAGTATTCCAACGTGGAACTGGTTGGCTCTGGTGATGTGAAGATCAGTCAACTCAATGCGAAGGATACGAAACTGGAACTGAAAGGATCTGGCGATATCAAGGTGGCGAATCAGAAATGTGGTACTGTTACCTGCCGTTTGGTAGGCTCTGGTGACATCACCCTCACAGGTACTATCAAACAACTCAACAAGACCACCCGTGGCTCTGGTGATATCCATACTTCTGAGTTGAAGATATTGAAATAAAGATTCCATTTGAACTCTTCTGAGTGGGAGTGTCTTTGAAATAAAATGTTTAAAAAGAAAGATTTTGGTCAACGAAAGTTAACTAAAAGATGATAGAAGGCATCCGAATACGGGGTTGAGTAAGACAGGAGACACACCCCTCTTGCGGAGGAAGTGTGTTTCCTGTACCTTTGCATCGTGTTCATATCACGCACTTTCATCAACCGAGTGTCTGCCATCAAACAGAAGTATGCCTCCGCCACCAGTGAGTGATGCCTCCGATAAGAGAGGGGGCAGTCTCCGATCACGAATAGGAGCCTTTACTCTTCATGATCGGAGACTTTACTCTCCATCATCGGAGGCATCGGTGACGGAAAAACAAAAAATCCCCTTTCCAACCGTTTATCACCGCTGACATGGAGAAGGCTACCGTCTACAACCTTCAGGGTTTACGTGTCAACAAAGTTCAGAGGGGTCTTTACATCATCAACGGCAAGAGGGTCGTGATAAAGTGAGAGAGAAAGTGGGTTGTAAATGAAACATCCATATATTCAATATAGTTTAATAAATTTGCCGTTGAGGATTACCTATCAGGATAGAAGGGGGTAACTATGCAAAAAAAATCAGTAATAAAATCCATTACTCACAAAGAATATGTGGAATTTTTCGTATCTTTGTACCCCACAAACAGATAGCAAATGAAATATGCGGTCATAGCAGCAGGAGAGGGGAGCCGACTGGCGGCAGAGGGTGTTTATGAGCCTAAGCCATTGGTGCGTATCGGTGGTGAACGGCTGATAGACAGACTGATTCGTATCTTCATGGCGAATGACGCAGAGGAGATTGTCGTCATCTGCAACGACCAAACGGCACAGGTGGCGCAGCATTTGGTGCGCCTGCAAAGAGACGGATTAAAAGGGCGTCCCGTTCCATTGCGTTTTGTCATCAAGAGTACCCCCAGTTCGATGCATAGTTTTTATGAGATTAGCAAGTATCTGCAGGATACCTCTTTTATATTGACGACTGTGGACACTGTTTTTAAAGAGGAGGAATTTGCGGAATATGTTGAGGCTTTCAAGAATAGTACGCTGGACGGACTGATGGGAGTGACGGACTATGTGGACGATGAGAGTCCCCTCTTTGTTGAGGTGGATAGTCAACTGATTATCAGATCGTTCTTGGACGAGGCGAAAGAGTGTAAGTATATCAGTGCCGGTATTTACGGATTGCGTGAGTCGGCATTGTTTACCCTTCATAACTGTATTGCCCGTAGTGAGCAGCGGATGCGCAATTTCCAGCGTGCCCTCCTTGCGGATGGCAGGAAACTAAAGGCATATCCTTTCGGGCAGGTGTTTGACATCGATCATGCTGCGGATATTGGGAAGGCAGAACAATTCTTAAGCAATAGTCATGGGTGACCCAAGGACATTCAAGGAACTGCTCCGTGTCTCGTTTAAGTCGGATGACACAGAGGAGTGGCTGGACGTGCATTTCACTCGTCCTATAGGACTCGCTTTCGCCTTGTTCTGGATGAAATGGAACGTGCATCCCAATGCGATAACCATCCTCTCTATCTTTTTAGGCGCGTTTGCCGGATGCCTGTTCTTTTACACGGACCTC
The DNA here is from genome assembly GCA_002353225.1 of Prevotella sp. UBA2755. Classification (GTDB taxonomy): domain Bacteria; phylum Bacteroidota; class Bacteroidia; order Bacteroidales; family Bacteroidaceae; genus Prevotella. Next base: position 37,364 of record DEJF01000032.1, read on the forward strand.
TGGCATAACCTTGCCGGTGTGATCTTGCTGATGTTTGCCAATTTCTGTGACTCTACAGACGGACAGATGGCACGACTGACAGGGAAGAAGACCTTGGTAGGACGGGTGCTTGACGGCTTCTCGGAGAATGTGTGGTTCTTCTTTATCTATCTTGCCATTATCAAGCGGACAGGGGATATGCTTTATCCCACGATGGGTGCATGGGGCTATGTGATGATGTTCCTTGTCTGTTACCTGGCAGGAGCCGTCTACCACTCGAAACAATGCTCCCTTGCGGACTATTACCGGCAGATCCATCTCTTCTTCCTGTTGGGAAAGAAAGGCAGTGAGTTGGACTCTTATGCCGAGCAGCGCAAGATATATGAGGCATTGCCGAGGAGTGACTGGTTTGCCCGTTTGTTCTATTACTGTTATGCGAACTATTGTAAGTCACAAGAGGAGAGGACACCCGCATTCCAGCAGTTCTATCGTCAACTGCGTGGAAAGTTTCCCCAGGACACAGAGATACCACAGTCCCTTCGGAGTGAGTTTAGACAAGGCTCATTGCCTTTGATGAAATATACTAATCTTTTGACCTATAATGCCCGTGCTATCGTGGTGTATATTTCGTGTCTGTTGAATGTGCCTTTTGTCTATCCCTTGACAGAACTGACCGTATTTGCCATCATGTATTACTATATGCATCAGAAGCATGAGTCTTTAAGCCAACAGATGATTACTAAATTAGATAATATATAATAATGTACGTAGCATTAGCAGACAACCAGGACATTACGAGAGCCGGTATGATGTTCGTCTGTCAGGAGATGGGACAGACGGAGATGCGTCGTGCCGAGGACAAGGCGGAACTGATAGAGCAGTTGAAAAAACATCCCGATGCGGTAGTCGTGTTGGACTATACGCTCTTCGATATCAATGACGTGGAGGAACTGGAGATACTATACCAGCGATTCCCCGAAGTACAGTGGATACTGTTTAGTGTCGACCTCTCCAGTGATTTCGTGCGTCGTGTGATCGCCATAGCACCCAGGTTCAGCATATTACTGAAAGAGTCGCCCATACAGGAGATACGGGAATGCCTGATGTTCGGACAGCGTCATCAGCGCTATATATGTCAGCGTATGGCAGAACTGCTGCTGGCGCCACAGGTGACGAAAAAAGAGGAGGATGTGAAACTGACACCGACAGAATTGGAGATATTAAAGGATATCGCCTTGGGGCAGACGACAAAAGAAATTGCTGAGCGTCGCTTCTCCAGTTTCCATACCGTGAATACCCACAGAAAGAATATTTTCAGGAAACTGGGTGTCAATAATGTGCATGAAGCCACTAAATATGCTTTACGCGCAGGTCTTGTTGATTCTGCAGAATACTATATCTAAAGGGATTTGCGTAAAAAATAAGTAGGAATTGTCTCACGACAACTCCTACTCCGTTTTCTAACTAACTTATTATCAACTATTCATTACTCATTCTGAATTCACGTTGCAAAGTTAAACGTTTTTTTCTGTATTTGCAAGGAATAATGCAAAAAAACTTCCGTAAACGTTTGCGTAAATCAAAATAAATGTTTAATTTTGCACATGATGAATAAAAAGAAGCAACATAGGACATCCCTTAAGGACTTGGCACAAGAGTTGAATGTCAGTATTGCGACAGTCAGTCGTGCCTTGCGTAACTCATCGGAAATCGGTGAGGAGATGCAGAAGAAAGTCAAGGAATTGGCGAAGAAAATGAACTATCGCCCGAATCCTTTTGCACAAAGTCTGCGTAAGGAGGCTCCGAAAATCATTGGGGTCGTGGTGCCGAATCTGGTGACACACTATTATGCCGCAGTGCTGGATGGCATCGAGGACGAGGCACGGAAGGCAGGATATAGTGTTATCAGTGCCAACAGCCATGAGAGTTTCGAGACAGAGTCTAATGTCATCGATAACTTCATCAGTCTGCATGTGGAAGGCATTATCGCCTGTCTGGCTCAGACGACTACAGACTACAGCCATTTTGAGGAAATCTCTGAAATGGGCATCCCTTTGGTGTTCTTCGGACGTACCTGTCTTTCAGACCGTTTCTCAAGTGTGACGGCGAATGGTGATGAGGCTGCCCAGATGGCGACGCAGCATCTGATAGACACGGGAAGTCGCCGTATAGCCTTTATTGGCGGACCCAACCATTTGGATATGGTGCAGCGTCGTAAGCATGGCTATCTGGAGGCTTTGCGGGAGAACCGCATCCCTATCGACCGTGAACTTGTTTCTTGCAACCAGATAGATTACCAGATAGCCCTTGAGGCGACTGTCAAACTGCTCCAGAGTCCTAATCGTCCTGATGCCATCCTTGCCTTTAACGATATTATCACCTTTTCCGCTTTTACGGCTATTAAGCAGCAAGGTCTCCGTATTCCTGAGGATGTGGCGTTAATCGGTTTTACGGATGATGCCCATGCGGCATACGTTACCCCTCGTCTTTCTGCCATTGAGGACCAGTCTTATTTAATGGGTGTTACTGCCTGTCAGATGCTGCTGGGTCATATACAGGGTGATACGAAGGTTTATAAAAAGATAGTGCCGCAGCAGTTGGTGATACGTGATACCTCTTCTAAAAAGAAATAACTCATGATTAAATCAAGATTCTTACTGACCGTTCTGTGTCTTTGCTTGTCTTTCCTGTCCATAGCGGGAAAATGTAAGAATAATTCCAATGCCGCTTGCTGCGTCGCCTCACAGATGTACCCAGGCTGGAACTTGGCGAATACAATGGAGGCGACAGGACAGGGTTTGGCTGCCGAGACCTCATGGCAAACGACCAAGACAACAAAGGAAATTATTGATTTTATCAAACAACAGGGCTTCCGCTCGGTACGTATTCCTTGTTCATGGGATATTCATTCTGACGCACGAGGGAAAATAGACAGACAATGGATGAGTCGTGTAAAAGAAATTGTAGACTATTGCATCAAGGATGGATTGTATGTGGTGTTGAATGATCATTGGGACAATGGTTGGATAGAGGTCAAGGGCTTTAGTAAGACAGACCAGACTTATGAGAAGGTTGACGAACAGACCATCCAAGCCAAGATCGCCCGTCTGAAAGATTTGTGGACACAAATAGCCGTCGCTTTTAAAGATTATGATGAGCATTTGCTCTTCGCAGGACTCAATGAACCTTTCCAACAATATAACCTGTTTCATGGCAAGCATCAGGAACTGACCCCAATCCTGCTCCGCTATAATCAGGCTTTCGTGGAGGCGGTCCGTGCCACTGGAGGCAAGAATAAAAAACGTATTCTGGTGGTTCAGACTCCTGGTATCAGCATCTCTTCCGCTGTCAATGAGGAGAATCACTTTGTCATGCCTGTCGACCCCGTTGGGAAAGGGCGGCTGATGGTGGAGGTCCACTATTATGAGCCATGGGATTTCTGTGGACAAGAAGAGGGAGGAAAATGGTTCTGGGGACAAGGACAGCACATAGAAGGCGACTCTCATAACTGTGAGTGGGGTGAGGAAAGTTGGTCGGAGAGTCAGTTCTCCAGTATGAAAAAGAAATTCTTTGACCAGGGATATCCTGTTATTTTAGGCGAGTACGGAGTCAACTGGCGTGAGGTTAGTTCCCATCAGGATATGCACGATGCCTCTGTGAAGGCATGGTTCAAGGATGTCACCTGGAAAGCCATTGCTAATGGTTGTGTGCCGATGCTTTGGGATATCAATGCCATTAACAGACATGGAGAGAAAGGGGTGCTGTCCGTGATTGACCGTGCCAATTTGAAAGTTTTCTGTACTGTAGGCATGGAAGGTATCACAGAAGGAGTTCGTGTTGCGAAATGGCCCCGATGATATTTTCTTAAAAAACATACGTTTTTTTTGGTAGTATGGCAGAAAAAGTGTATTTTTGCAGATACTAACCGAAAAAAGACGTATACCAATGACAAGAAAGTCTTGCTGTTTAACCTTTTTTTTACTTGTATTGCCATTTGTCGCAATGGCAGTAATCCCTGATGTTAAATTCCGTCGCATTGACACGCGAGACGGTTTGTCAAACTCACAGGTGAATAGTGTCTTGCGTGATTCCCGTGGTCATGTATGGCTTGCCACCCAGTTCGGGTTATGCCGCTACGACGGTTATCGTATCAAGCCGTTTTACTCCTTTGAGCGTGACACCTTGACATTGCGCAGCAACCGTATTGACGAGATACAGGAGGATTTTGAGGGCAAGTTGTGGTTGGATCACGGCATGAACTATTCTGTCTATGACCCTGTCACGGAGAAGGTAAACCGCACCCCTTCTTTTTGGCTTGCCAAACAAGGAATCAAAGGCGGTGTGGAGAGTATGCATATCGACTCTAAGAAAAATTTCTGGATAAAGACATACGATAATGGATTCTTTTTCTATGACCCTCATCGCAAATATGTCAAACAGATACCCTTTGGATATGGTCCCTTGGACTTTTCCAAGGACTTTGGTGTCTCAGCCTATGCGGAGACCAAGGAAGGGATGGTACTTGTCTCAATGATGGGAGAACTGATGTGTGTGGATGGTGAGCACGGGAAAGTGTTGTGGAAACAAGACTTTGTCAAGAAAAGTCTGAACGCCTATAATGACTATTGGGTCTATGTGGATAAGGATGGCATAATATGGGTGATTACCCACTCTGTAGGAACCTATATCTATGTACCGCAGGAGAAGCGCTGGTATACCAACCTGACAGACTTGATGCGCTCACGAGGTTTTGTTGATGTCCCGGAGAATGTCGTGGTCTGGGAAGTGCGCTATGACCAGAAAGGACTGCTTTGGGTGGCGACAGACCATCTGGGTATCATGTTGTTGGACTTCAAGAATAAGGAGTGGCGACAGTTCACGAATATCAAAGGGGATGAGACTTCTTTGTCCGATATCACCGCAAAGCATTTGTATCAAGACCAGTTGGGACGTATGTGGATATGTACGTATAAGAATGGTGTTGCCATGAGTGCTGATGCGATGACGAATTTCAATAGTATCGCCTTTGGGGATATCAATGGTATCTGTGAGGATAAGGAGGGTTATTACTGGTTAGGATTGAACAGCGGGGGTATCTTAAAAGTCGATCCGGTGACCCTGGAGGTCGTAGAGCGTTTTACGAAACATGAGATCGGTTCTGCCAGTGATGTCATTGTCGGTAACTATACAGCAAGTGACGGTACCCTGTGGTTTGGAACCTGGGAGGGCGGACTGTTGAGATACAAGAACGGACAATGGAAAGTATATACGGTGACTACACCTGGCAGTGCCTTTAAGACGAATAACATCTGGGGCATCACAGAAGATTACTGGGGGAATATCTGGGTAGGAGTCCTCGGCGGTGGCGTGGTTCGTATAGATAAGAAAACAGGTCGCCAACGTTCTTTCACAGAGGAAAACTCCAATATCAAGACTGTGTGGACGAATAGTATAGCACGAGCCTCTAATGGTTGGATATTGGCAGGAAACTCAGAGTATTGCTCTATCATCAACCCCAAGACCATGAAAGTGCTGAATCTTGCCAAGCCTCATGACGACAATACTTTCACTATTTCCTCGGCAACCACGCAAGCGGTGATGGATAGTCATGGACTTATGTGGCAGGCATCACCTTCTGGTGTGAGTGTCTTTGACCGTAAGACAGGACAGATGCAGTTGCTCGATATGAAGGCAGGTTTCTATGGCTCAAATGTTGTCGCCCTTGCGGAAGACGACCGTCATACGATGTGGGTGGTTACTGATCATGGAATATCTAATGTGATAGCCCAGAAGGACGAGGATGATGGTCATTGGACCTTTGCCGTCCGTAGTTATAACGACCGTGATGGATTGCAGCCAGGTCCGTTCAACCAGCGTGCTATTTGTTTTACACGTACTGGTTATCTGTTGGTAGGCGGACAGGACGGACTGGATATTATTAATATCCGCAGACTGCATGAGAGTGATAACACGGAGAAACCAGTATTCAGTGGTTTGGTGCTCTTCAATGAGGAAGTGGAAGTAGGTGCTGAGTACAATGGTCGTGTCATATTGGAAAAAGCATTGGATATTGAGCGCGCTATCACCTTGAAGTCAAGCGAGAATCAGTTTACCATTCAGATGGGGTCTGATAATGGTGGAGCCAAAAACCATACCCGTTTCGTATATCGCTTGAGAGGTTTTAACGACAAATGGATTAAGACGACAGCCTCCAATTCTGACATCACCTATATGGGACTGCCTGCAGGGCATTATACCCTTTGTGTTCGTATGTTGAAGGACGATGGTACGATGGGCGAGACAGAGAGTCAGTTGGATATTACCATCAGGGGACCATGGTACACCTCTTGGTGGGCGATGTTACTTTGGTTGATACTGATAGCACTTATCGGTTGGTATGCATGGACATTCTATAAGAGAAGAAAGCAGGCTTTACTGATGAAGGAAAATGAGCCGGAGGATTCTCAAGAAGATATGGAGTATCCTGAAGAAGAGGAGGTAGAGGAAGCCATTCTGATGGATGAGGATGAATAAAATATAGAGATGATGAAGAAATTACTTGTACTCTTATGGTTGACTGTAGGTGTGGTGACATCTGCTTTCGCTGCCATTGGTGATATTAAGTTCAGTCGTTTGGATACGCGTGATGGACTAAGTAATTCTCAGTTGTTGTGTGTGTTTCGTGATTCGAGGGGGATGATGTGGTTTGGCACTCCCTATGGTTTGAATCGTTATGACGGCTATCGTTTCAAGACTTTTTACTCTTATGCGAAGGACACCACAACGATGCGTAATAATTATGTGGATGAAATCTATGAGGCATTCGATGGAAAACTATGGTTACGTCAAAGTATGAACTATACCATCTTTGATCCAGTGACCGAGAAATTTGATCGTCATCCCGAGACGTGGTTGCGTAAACATGGGATAAAAGGCGGCATAGAGCGTCTCTTTATTGATTCAAAGAAAGATTTCTGGGTCAAGACTTATGACGAGGGCTTTTGGCATTTTAGTCCCAGGACAGGCAAAGTTAAGCAGTACCGCTTTGGCTATGGGCGGCAGGAGTTTAACAATGATTTTGGCGTATCTGGTTTTACGGAGTATGGAAAGAGTGTGTTAGTATCTTCTTTCAACGGAGAGATATTCTGTTTCAACCGGGATAAGGACTGGATTAGTTGGAAGAGCGACTATTTGCGTCGTCATGGTTATGTGAATAGTCAGGATTGTAAGTTGCGAGTAGACAACTATGGTAATCTGTATGCCGTCACCCAGCAGTCCACCTTTATCAAGGCAAATAGTAATAGTCGCTGGTATCACTCCTTGCCAGAGTTTCTTCATACATGGGGAATAGACGATACGTCAGAGATTCAGAGTGTATGGGACTTGCGACTGGATAAGCAGAAGCGATTATGGATCGCTACAGACCATCACGGACTGATCATCGTCGATCGTAAGATGAAAGAAGTCCGCCAGTTCTTGAATGACAAACATGACGAGAGTACCATCAGCGATAATACAATCAGGTTTATCTATCGGGACCAGTTAGGACGTATGTGGCTGGGTACTTATATGAATGGAGTGAATTGTTATGCGGAGAGTAGTTCTAATTTCCGAAATCTGGAGTTGGGTAATATTAATACGATTTGTGTTGACAAGGACGGCTATTACTGGCTGGGAACCAATGACAAGGGTATTATACGCTTTGATCCCCGTACAGAGGAACAGGTAATCTACGATAAGCAGAACAGTGGTATCGGCTCAAATACGATGGTGGGTTCTCTGGCAGCACGTGACGGCTCTGTATGGTTTGGTACCTATGAGGGTGGACTGATCCATATAAAGAACGGACAGGTGACTAATTTCCGTGCGACGGGTAAGCCGACAGACCTTTCGAATAATAATGTGTGGACAATCTGTGAGGACCAGTGGGGATATATCTGGATAGGTACCTTAGGTAGTGGTGTCCAGCGTATTGACCCCCGTACAGGACGGATGGATGTGCCGATCGATACCAAGAACTCTATTATTCCAAGTGACTATATCTCTACGATAAACAGAACACAGAAGGGCTGGCTGATGGTGTCACACTCTGTGTTCTATTCCATTATTAATCCAAAGACGAAGAAAGTGATTAATCGCAATATTGCGAACAACCACAATGATATTAGTATTACCGAGACTTCTATCAATGCGATGCAGGATAGTCGTGGCTTATCATGGCAGGGGTCTGCCTCGGGTGCGACAATATGGGATCCTAAGACCAATGAGGTCTATCTCATTGATATGCGTTCTGGTCTGATTGGCTCTACGGTAACGGGAATGGTGGAGGATGAGCACCATACCATGTGGCTGGTAACAGATCATGGTGTGTCTAATGTGGTGCCCCAAAAGAAATTTGATGGCAAGTGGAATTTTGTCGTCCGTAGTTTCAATAACCGTGACGGACTGCAAGGGGCTCCTTATAACCAGCGCTCTGTCTGTTATACTCCTGATGGGAAAATCCTTGTCGGAGGTCAGGGAGGACTTGATATCATCAATCCTCGTAAGATGGGACATGGCAGATTTACGGAGCGTCCTGTCTTCAGCGGTCTGAAAGTCTCAGGTCGTGAGGTCGCTGTTGGAGAGGAGATAGGAGGTCATGTGGTTTTGGAAAAAGCACTTGACGCTTGTCGTGAGTTGAGTCTTCGTTACGATGAGGAGTTTACAGTCCAGTTAGCAAGTAACAGTGGTGAGATTCATAACCGTTCCCGATTCATCTATAAGATGGCAGGTTATAATGAGGAGTGGATGCGCACGGAGGAAGTGAACCCGAATATTACTTATCAGAGTCTGCGTGCCGGTAACTATTATTTATGTGTCAGGATGATGAACGATGACGGTACGATGGGTAAGGAGGAGAGTCGTATAGACATTACGATCCGTCCGCCATTCTGGCGTACCCGTTGGATGATGCTGCTCTATATGCTGCTGGTTGCCGTTGCCGCATGGATATGGCGTAAGTGGTATATGAAACGGCAAGAGCGCCGAATGGAGGCTGAGACGATTCGTCGTGAGTTGGAGAAGAAACAATGGATGAACGAGATGCGTATGCAGTTGGTCAATGAGCATGCCGATGACAAATCCTCATTTGTGCCACAGACAGAGGAACTTGTCCTTCAGAAGCAGACGGATGATATTATTGAGTTTACCCGTGACTATTGTAAGAATTACGTACCTACTGTAGATAATAAGAAGGTGAAAGTCAATTTCCTGTCATCCGTCCAAGGATTGGAAGTAGACTTCGACCATGAGAAGTTGGCGGAGATATACCGCATCACTTTCCGTAATGCCGCCATCTTTGCTCCGAATGACTGTCAGATAAGTGTGGGAATCGCCCGTACTCAAGACAACATGGCTCAGATACAGATTGCCGATAATGGTATCGGTATTAAGGATGAGTTCAAGGAGCATGCCTTTGATCCGATCGTGAATGGCGACGGGTCTGACTTGGATAAGGTGAAGGCGATTGTTGATGCCCATCAGGGGGATGTGTGTATCAAGGACAACCCTGGTGGAGGTACGATTATTGTCGTCTCACTGCCCGCAGGTGAAATCATAGAAGAAGCAGAAATCATAGAATAACATAATTATTAACAATGAAAAAACTAAGAGTAATGACGACAGGACTTTTGTCGATGGCTGTGGCAGCATTGATGGCTGCCGACTATACTGTCAACGGCAATTTCGTGACGATTCCTGTCAAGGATGCGAAAGCAGGCGGTGCCAAGGTGGTACGTCTGCAAGTGATTAACGACAACATTATCCGTGTTCAGGCTACGTCGGAGGATGCACTGCCCCAGAAGCAGAGTTTGATGATTGTGGAACAGAAGGCACAGCCGAAGTTTAATGTTACTGATGGTGAACAGGTATCAGTAAAGGCGAAGAATGTGGAGGCTCGTGTCAACAAGTCGACAGGTGCCGTTGTGTTCTATGACGCTCATGGTAAAGAGTTGTTGAAAGAGGCAAAGGACGGTAAGCAGTTCAAGAACTTCACCGTTCCCGAGCGTGAGTATGGTCTGAAGGGCGGTGCTCCTCTCACCGAGGCAATGAAGCATGGTATTCAGTGGCAGATGAAGTTTGACTCTCCTGCTGACGAGGCTTTCTACGGACTTGGTCAGCACCAGTCGGAGGAGTTCAATATGAAGGGAAAGAACGAGGACCTGTTCCAGTATAATACGAAGGTCAGTATTCCTTTTGTACTCTCTAACAAGAATTATGGTATCCTGTGGGACTCCTATAGTTACTGCCGTTTTGGTAATCCTAACGACTACCTCCAACTCAACCGTGCCTTCAAACTCTACGACAAGCAAGGTAAGGAGGGACATCTGACAGGTACTTATGTGGATAAAGACGGTAAGCGTCTGGTTCGTGATGAGGACTCCATTTATTATGAGTATGCTTTCCCTGCTACATCAGAGATTGCCGTCAAGACAGACAATGGTGGTATCAAGAACTTGCCGCAGGGGTTCAATCTGCAAGGTGCCAATGTGGTTTATGAAGGATTCATCGAACCCGAATGCTGCGGTAAGTGTACGGGAAAACCTGCTGATTATCAGTTTATCCTTTATTACTCAGGTTATGTGAAGGTGTATATTGACGGAAAGGAAGTTGTTCCTGAGCGTTGGCGTACGGCATGGAACCCTAATACCTATAAGTTTACGGCGAAGGTACGCAAAGGTGTGAAGAACCAGTTACGTATTGAGTGGCAGCCTGATGGCGGTGAGGCATATTGCGGTCTGCGTGTCTCTGAGCCTCGCAGTGAGGAGGAGCGCGGTCAGTTGAGCATTTGGAGTGAGATGGCTCGTGACATGGACTATTACTTCATAGCCGGTCAGAACTTTGACGAGGTGATTAGCGGTTACCGTACCTTGACAGGTAAGGCTTCTCTCTATCCGAAATGGGTATTAGGTTTCTGGCAGAGCCGTGAGCGTTATAAGAGTGCCCAGGAGATAGAGGAGACACTTGCCGAGTTCCGCAAGCGTCATATCCCTGTGGATAATATCGTACAGGACTGGAACTACTGGAAACTCGACTCTTGGGGCAGCCATGTCTTTGAGACAGAACGCTATCCCAATCCGCAGGCAATGCTTGACAACGTCCATAAGATGCATGGTCGTTTCATGATTTCTGTATGGCCTAAGTTCTACGATACCGTGGATAATTACAAGGAACTCGACAAGAACGGTTGGATGTACCATCAGGCAGTAAAGGATGATATCCATGACTGGTTAGGATTCCGCGGTTCTTTCTATGATGCTTACGATGCTGGTGCCCGTAAGATGTTCTGGCGTCAGATGGACGAGAACCTCTATTCAAAATATAACCATGATGGTATTGCAGGTGTCGATGCCTGGTGGATGGATGCCTCTGAGCCGAATGTCCGAGACTGTACTCCTATGTGGTATCGTAAGGCACTCAGTGGTCCTACGGCATTGGGAACCTCTACCGAGTATTTCAATGCTTACTCAACGGTGAATGCTGATGCTATCTACAATGGTCAGCGCAGTGTCTACAAAGGTAAGGACAATGAGCCTCGTGTGTTCTTGTTGACTCGTAGCGGTTTTGCCGGTGAGCAGCGTTTCTCTACTGCTACATGGAGTGGTGATATCGGAACACGCTGGGAAGATATGCGAGCCCAGATGACCGCTGGTCTGAACTACTCAATGTCGGGTATTCCTTTCTGGGGAATGGACCAGGGTGGATTCTGTGTAGAGAACCGTTATGTGGCAGCCCAGCAACTCTTTGACAAGACAGGTGTAGAGAATGAGGACCTGAAAGAGTGGCGTGAGTTACAGACCCGCTGGAACCAGTTTGGTGCGTTCATCCCTCTCTTCCGTGCTCATGGACAGTGGCCTCTGCGTGAGATCTGGAATATTGCTCCCGACAATCATCCTGCTTATCAGTCGTTTGTTTACTACGATAAGTTACGCTATCGTTTGATGCCTTATATGTACAGTCTTGCAGGCTGGGCTCATTTCAAGGACTACACCTTGATGCGTGCTCTCGTGATGGACTTCAATGGTGACAAGGAAGTGGAGAATATCGGTAATCAGTGGATGTTCGGTCCGGCACTGATGGCATGCCCGGTAGGCTATTACAAGGCACGTAACCGCAATGTCTACTTCCCCAAGCAGTGTGGTTGGTATAATCTCTATACCAATGAGTATGTAGAGGGTGGTCAGTCGCTGATAGTTGATGCGCCATACGAGTGCATCCCTGTCTTTGTCCGTGAGGGTGCTATCATTCCTTTCGGTCCTGAGATGGAGTGGTGTGATGAGAAGCCGGCAGAACTGATTAACCTTTATGTCTATGCTGGTCAGAACGGCTCGTTCCAACTCTATGAGGATGAGGGTGTGAACTACAACTACGAGAAGGGTAAGTACGCTACGATAGACATTACCTACGATGATGCCGCTAAGACCGTGACGTTCGGTGCCCGTAAGGGACAGTTCAACGGTATGTTGAAGAATCGTCGCTTCAATGTCGTCCTCATCACGAAGGATGCTGCTAAACCTCTTAACCTTGAGAATCCCGAGGGTAAGATGGTGCAGTATAACGGAAAGGAAATCAGTGTGAAACTCTGATAGTCATCAATATGCGATACAGACTATTATTAGGGGCAGTCCTTGCAGTGACTGCCCTTTCTTCACAAGCAAGGAGCAGGGAGAACTTCGATGCCCGTTGGCAGTTTGTCCTTGCCGACTCGGCACAGATGGCGGCTCCTGCATATAACGACCAGCATTGGCGCACCTTGGACTTGCCTCATGACTGGGCGATAGAGGGTGATTTCCTTGCCTCGAATCCCTCTGGAGCGAGTGGGGGAGCGTTGCCCGGCGGTGTCGGATGGTATAGAAAACACTTTCAGATAGACAGTGGGAGTTCTTCCGACAGCCGTTATTTCATCGAGTTTGATGGTGTCTATATGAACTCCACCGTGTATGTCAATGGCGAGAAAGTAGGTTTCCGTCCCTATGGTTATAGTTCCTTTGAGTATGAGATTACGAAATACCTGAAGCAGGGCAGTAATGTGATAGCCGTCAGAGTGGATAACAGCGACCAGCCCAATTCCCGTTGGTATTCTGGTTGTGGTATCTACCGTCATGTGTGGCTGACGCAGACCAATGCGACACTTGTCAAGCACTGGGGTGTCTATGTGCAGGCTGATGCCAAGACAGGACAGGTGAAGGTCGACGTGGATGTGGACGGAAAGAACTATCAGGTGCGTAACACTGTCTTTGACGCTACAGGCAAGGAGGTGGGTATGAAAGTGAAAAAGCCCCATCTATGGTCGACGACAGATCCATATATATATAAGGTGCGCACACAAGTACTGATTGGTGACAAAGTGGTGGATGAGGTATGGACCAATACCGCCTTCCGTGATTTCCGCTTTGATGCGAAGACTGGTTTCTGGCTGAATGGTAAGAACATGAAACTGAACGGTGTCTGTGAGCATCATGACTTCGGATGCTTAGGTGCTGTCGTCAATGAGGATGCGATGCACCGTAAATTGTCACGCTTGAAGGCAATGGGTGTCAATGCCGTCCGCTCGTCCCATAATCCGCCAGCCCCTGAGTTGCTGAATATGTGTGATACGATGGGACTCATCGTGATGGACGAGTCGTTTGACATGTGGCGTCGTCGTAAGACACAGAACGACTATGCCCGTTTCTTCGACGAGTGGCATGAGCGTGACCTCACCGATTTGGTGCTGCGTGACCGTAACCATCCGTGTATCCTGATGTGGTCCATCGGTAACGAGGTACTGGAGCAGTGGTCGTCCGCTGAGGCTGACACGCTGTCTTTGGAGCAGGCAAACCTCATTCTGAACGCAGGACATGACGCCTCTATGTTGGCAAAGGATGGGGAGACAAGTGTCAACACACTGCTTGCCGACCATCTTGCGGATATCGTCCGTCGTTACGATACCACCCGTCCTATCACGGCAGGCTGTAATGAGCCCTCGCCCGACAACCATTTGTTTAAAGGTAAGGCGATCGATGTCATCGGTTTTAACTACCATCACCAGTGGATCAAGGATGTACCTAAGAACTTCCCTGGTCGTCCGTTCATCATGACAGAGAGTGTCAGTGCCTTGCAGACCACGGGATTCTATATGATGCCGTCGGACAGTATCTATGTGGCACCGAAGGAATGGTGGCTGCCCTATACCGATCCCACCTATATGTGTTCTGCCTACGATAACATGCATGCCTCTTGGAGTTCTACCCATGAGGAGACATGGGACGTGGTGAAGCATACCCCCTATGTGGGAGGACAGTTTATCTGGACAGGTTTCGACTATATCGGTGAGCCGACACCTTATTCCTTCCCTGCACGCAGCAGTTACTTTGGTATCATTGACCTTGCCGGTCAACCGAAGGATGTGTATTATATGTACCAGAGCGAATGGACCGACCAACCCGTATTGCATCTGTTCCCCCACTGGAACTGGCTGGAGGGTCAGGCGGTAGATATGTGGTGTTACTATAACAACGCTGACGAGGTGGAACTCTTTGTCAATGGCAAGAGTCAGGGTGTCCGTGCCAAGAAAGACGGACACGAGTACCATGTCATGTGGCGTGTCACCTTTGAGTCTGGTGAGGTAAAGGTGGTGGCACGTAAGGATGGCAAGCAGGTACGTGAGCAAGTTATCAAGACGGCAGGACAGCCCGACCATATCCAACTCACGGTCGACTACCAAGGAAAGACCACTACCTATGTGAAGGCAGAGGTGGTCGATAAGGACGGCAACCGTTGCCCGTGGGCAGAAAACCTGTTGTTCTTCGAGACTGATGCGAAGATCATCGGTGTTGATAATGGTTGTCAGACCTCCATGGAGCGTTTCAAGGATACGAAGCGTAAGGCGTTCTTCGGACGTTGCTTTGCCGTTGTCAACGGTCATGGTACACTTACCGCCAAAGCAATAGGACTAAAATCAAATACTATCAAACTATGAAAAAGATATTAAGTATAGTATGCCTGCTGGGTGCCTCGTTGGCAGCGCAGGCACAGTTGCAGACCTCCGCAGGAGTACAGTACCTGCAGTGTATGCCCAAAGACCAGTCGAGTGATTTCTCCGACTTGAGTAATACCTATTTCCTTGCCGACTCGTTGGCATCATTCGATGCGGCAAAGGGTGAGGGAAAGGTCAACTGGAAGCGTTATCGCCTGTCACCCCGTCAGGCTTTCAACCTCAACGGCTACTGGCCTGTGCGGATGAAGACGCTCGACTTCCCAGATACAGAGTACGATAACGACCCCAACCTGTCGTTGAAGATAGACTTCGTGAGTCCCCGTTGTGTCCGTATCCGAATGGCGACATCACCCATCGAGGCTCCCCGTAAGGACAGTGAGAGCCTGATGCTTGCCGGTGCTGTGCCTTCCTCCTCGGCATGGAAGATGAGAAGCAATGGTAACACCATTGCATACTCGACTGATTATGGAACGGTGGAGATACAGAAATACCCATGGCGTATCGTGCTGAAAGACAAGAACGGCAAGGTGATGACACAGACTCGTCATATCATCGATAACGACTCCTCGCAGGTGAAACTCCTGCCGTTCTCGTTTATCAAGCGTGGCTCCGACAACTCCCGTAGCATCAACCCTGTGCTGACGATAGCACCGGGTGAGCGTATCTATGGTTGTGGTGAGTCATTCGGTGCCCTGAACAAGGTAGGACAGAAGGTACAGATCATGGTGACCGATCCGCAGGGACCAGAGACAGACGGACAGTACAAGCCCGTACCGTTCTTCTTCTCTAACCGTGGCTATGGTATCTTCATGCATACCTCCGCACCAGTGACCGCTGATTTCGGCGCATCCTATATTGGTGCTGACCGCTTGTTTATGGCGGATGAGCAGATGGACTTCTTCGTGTTCTTTGGAGAACCGAAGGATATCCTCAACGAGTATACCAATATCACGGGTAAGTCACCCATGCTGCCTCTCTGGACCTTTGGTACGTGGATGAGTCGTATCACCTATTTCTCACAGGAAGAGGGATTGGATATTGCCAAGAAGTTGCGTCAGCATAAGATACCTTCCGACGTGATCCATTTCGATACCGGTTGGTTTGGGGTTGACTGGCAGTGTGACTATGAGTTTGCCAAGGACCGTTTCAAAGATCCGAAGGGAATGCTTGACCAACTCAAGCGTGACGGCTTCCACACCTGTCTGTGGCAGTTACCGTACTTCACACCGAAGAACCGCTTCTTCCGTGAGATCGTCGATGGTGGTATGGCGGTGAAGAATGCGGCAGGCAGTCTGCCCTACGAGGATGCCGTCCTTGACTTCTCGAATCCCAAGACCGTCAGTTGGTACCAGTCGAAGATAGAAGGACTGATGCGTTTAGGTGTCAGCACGATTAAGTGTGACTTCGGTGAGGCAGCACCTTACGACGGCTTCTACTATAGTGGACGTGGTGGTAAGTATGAGCATAATCTCTATCCTTTACGTTATAACAAAGCATTGTGGGAACAGGTGGAGCGCTCGCATCCCGGTGAGGGTGTCATCTGGGCTCGCTCCGCATGGGCTGGTTCCCAGCGTTATGCCCTCCATTGGGGTGGTGATGCTGCAACGACAAATACAGGAATGTTAGGAGACCTGCGTGGTGGTATCTCCTTCGGACTCAGTGGCTTCTCCTTCTGGAGTCATGACATGGGCGGCTTTGTCACCGCCTCACCAGAGGATATCTATCGCCGTTGGCTACCCTTCGGTTTCCTGTCCAGTCATACCCGTGCTCATGGCGCACCTCCCACAGAGCCGTGGCTTATCAGTGAGTCGTTCACCAAAGCCTTCCGTCAGGCTGCGGAGATGAAGTATAAACTCATGCCTTATGTCTATGCTCAGGCTAAGGACTGCTCCGAGCGTGGACTGCCGATGGTACGTGCTTTGCTGGTGGAGTTCCCTGACGACCCGGGTGCATGGTTGGTAGAGGATGAGTATATGTTCGGCTCCCAGATTCTCGTCGCCCCGTTGTTGGAGACGGGTGATAGTCGCACCTGTTACCTGCCGCGTGGCAAATGGATAGACTATCAGAGCGGTAAGGTATATGAGGGTGGCTACCAGACCATCAAGGTCGGTGAGATACCATGTGTCATCCTGGTGCGTGACGGTTCGTTGATACCCCATGCTCCTCTTGCCCAGCGTACAGACCAGATACAATGGGACAAGGTAGAGATGAAGGCTTACAAGGCTGATGCGAAGAAATGCAGCGGTCTGCTCTATAAACCTGGTGATAGCCAGATACAGCAAATTACCCAATAAAAAGAACTTATGCGTCGTTTCCTTTTTCTCTTTCAATTCCTGTTACTGACAACCATATCATGGGGCGCTGACGAGTCTCTGATACGGGAGGCAGATCAGCGTCGTGAATATCTTAGTAGACTGTATAACTACGATAAGAACGACTCGTTGATAGCACAGGCTTCTCAGGATCTTGTGTTCCTCAGAGATCATGCGTTGTGGAATTATTACTATGACACATGGTTGTTACTGGTGAACACCTATGTGTTTAGCGGAAAGGTGAATACAGGGTTGCAGGAGGTAAAANNATCTCTCCTGTTCCGAGATGCATCTGGGGTTAGGGTTGCTGGATGAGGCTGAACAGGACATTAAAGAAGTGGAGAAACGCGCAGACGGTAGTGGCGACTTTATTCCGATGGCTGTTCTGCATGCCTATGCCCAACTTTATCTGCAGCGGAAAGACTATGCCAAGGCGTATGACTATAGTACCCGTTATTACGATCAGGTGATGAACTATGGTGATATCTCTTCTATACTCATCGCCCAGGAACAAAGGGCAGAGATTCTTAGGGGACTGGGACGCTATGAGGAGGCTGCACAGATGTATAAGAATGTGCATGAGAATACCGACTCCTTGTATAAGAGGGTCGATGACACCTTGATGATTCAGACCTCCGAGCAGGACGTGGTATTGGCTCTTTCCCATCTGCTCGACAATGCCATGAAGTTTACCCCGTCAGGTGGGTCCATCCGTCTGTCGTGTGCTCAGGAGGATACCTTGATGAAGATCGTCGTGGAGGACACGGGCTGCGGTGTACCCGCAGAGAAAGCAGAGGAGATTTTCGGGGAGTTCGTCCAACTCGATGAGTTCAAGGACGGTGTGGGCATCGGACTACCTTTGAGTCGTCATGTGGCTCGTCGTCTGGGAGGTGACATCATCCTCGACACCAGTTATACGGAGGGTGCCCGGTTCGTCTTCACCCTACCATTATAAACTAAAGAAGCCTGAGCAAATCGCCCAGGCTTCTTTGTTATTTGTAGCATTCGAAGATCTTGCCGACCGTATCCCTGTTCATCTTGGGCGACAGCAGACTGACGAGCCATACCACGGGGAAGCCGCCTACCATGGCGATAGCACCACAGTTGATGGGGTTGATGGGATTACCCAACAGCATATTGACAACGGTGATACCGACACCCCAGATGAAGCATGCCCATACACTTGCCGTCGTCACCCCACGCCAATAGAGTCCTAACATGAAGGGAGCGAGGAAGGCTCCGGCAAGGGCTCCCCATGAGATACCCATTAGTTGGGCGATGAATGTGGGAGGATTCAAGGCGATCATCAGGGAGATAACGATGAAGAATACGATCAGTACTCGCATCACCACTACCTTACGACGCTCGATCTTCTCAGCGACGACATCATCAATTGTTCCTTCCTCCACCTCGCCGGGTGCCGCTTTCTTATCGCGATAGATCAGGTCGAGGGTCATCGTGCTCGAAGAGGTGAGTACCAGGGAGGCGAGGGTCGACATAGATGCCGACAATACCAGCAGTACGACGAGTGCGATAATCACGTCGGGCAGTGTCACCAGCATAGAGGGTACGATACTGTCGAAGGCGAGTTTACCGTTAGGCAGTACGGGGGGCATGCCGAACAGACGACCGAATCCGCCCAGGAAGTAACAGCCACCAGCCACGACGAAAGCGAAGATGGTGGAGATCACCGTGCCACGCTTGATGGCACTCTCGTCAGTGATGGAGTAGAACTTACCCACCATCTGGGGCAGTCCCCATGTTCCTAACGAGGTGAGGATGACGACACCTAACAGGTTCCAGGGGTCAGGACCAAACCAATCCGCGAAACCACCGTTCTGAGCAGGGTTGCCGTCGCTGGGCAGTGCTGCCATTTTCTCGACAGCGGCAGTCAGTCCACCTTGTGTGTTCAGCACGGCAGCGATGACGATGACAATACCAAAGAGCATGATGACACCCTGTATGAAGTCGTTCATCGCCGTTGCCTTATAGCCTCCGAGGATGACATAGACGGCAGTCAGTATCGCCATGATCACCACACAATACTCGTAGGGAATACCAAAACCCATCTCGAAGAGGG
>DEJF01000032.1:56861-62623 GCA_002353225.1 Prevotella sp. UBA2755
TGGGTCATCAGTTTCGTGCGACGACCCAGCACAATCCAAGCGAGCAAGGAGCCGATGACGGCATTGCCCACACCGATCCATGTCGCCGACAGACCGTATTTCCAGCCAAACTGTCCTGCATAGCCTACGAAGACGACAGCAGAGAAATAACTTGTTCCGTAGGCGAAGGCAGTCAGCCAAGGACCTACAGCACGACCGCCCAGCACGAAACCATCCACACTACTTGCCTGTTTGCGAGAGTAGAGTCCTACCCCTATCATCACGGCAAAGAAGATGATAGTCAGAAGAATCTTTATAATCATTGTTGTTTAGTTATTTCTTTTTGGAATAATCCAGCCTTACCTGCATCTGCGCCATTACCTGGTGGCAGGCACCATGGGTGAATGCGCCATTGGCAAGGTAAGCGCTCTTATAGACATACTGCACTTGGAAACGGCACTTCTTGAAGAACCAGTATTGCAGACCGGCAATCGCTTTGTGCTGGTCCATACCTAAAGAGGTGTTGAAATTGAAGAAGTCATAAGAGCCTACGAACTCCAAACCCTTATACAAGGGGACGGCACCAGTGACGTAGGCACCACGGCTGGTAGCACATCCGTCCTTACCTTCTATATATTCCCCATGTACGTTGAAGTCTTTCGACTTATAATCGAAGCCCACCGTCCAGCGGTTACGCTTGTAGTTGTCGCCTTCATGAATATCGGGATTGTAGGGCGAGTTGGCGATGGCATGCCCACGTCCGATTTGTCCTGTGGCTACGAGGTTGAGTCCTTTCACGGGGCGGTATTCCAGTCGTCCGATGAAGTCTTTCTCCTTGTTGCCGTCTTTCTTGTTGATACCCTGTCCGTTCATCACCTGAGCCTCGTAGCGGAACTTGCCGTCGTTGGTCTCACCAAACACGGAGAGTCCGAGGTCACGACCGTATTGCACACCCATCAGGGGGTCGCTGCCGCAGCCTGTCAGATAGGTCACACCTTCTGAATAGACATCAATAGCCTCCATGGAAGTAGGGGATAGGGGGTTCTCGAGCGAGACACCGTTCTTAAACTGTCCAAGGCGAACGGTCAGAGCCTTGTTGTTGGTAAAACGATAGTCGGTGTAATACTCTTGTACGACGCTCGAGAAATCGTGCATAAACAGGAACGACCATCTGTCTGTGATGCGGGCATTCGCCCAGAAGAGGATGCGTTTGAGTTCGAAAGTGCCTTTGTCGTCACCATTCTGGTGTGTGTAGTTGAACCCTCCCTGTGCGTAGCCGTGCAGTTCGACGCGGTCGGCAACATCTTTCAACCAGTCAGTCATCTCTTTCTGTTCCTGCTCGCCAGATTGCCCCATGGCGGCAGTGCTGCTGAAGGCGGCAAGCGCAACGGCAAGCAACGCCTCCTTGAAAAAAGCCTTTCTCATCTTGTTTAATTTTTATTTTGGTGAATGAATTGATGTCTTGGGTTATTGGTATTTCCTGATCCTCACGTCGATGCCGCTTCCTCCCAGCAACATCGTCACCTTGCGGATGGGGGTGTCACTATAGTGGTAGGGGAAAAGCACCTTCGGTTTGATGGTCTTCGCTGCTTTCACCAGTTGCTCGGGAGTCATGGTGTAGGGCTGGTTGCAGGGCAGGAAGGCGATGTCGATGTCTTGCAGGTCTGCCATCTCTGGGATATCCTCTGTGTCGCCAGCCACATAGATGCGCAAGTCCTCCACATTCAGCACGTAACCGTTGTCACGTCCTTTGGGATGGTACTGCTCACGACCCTTGGTGGTGTTATAGGCAGGCACTGCCTCCACTGTCACGTTATCGCAAACCTCCGCTTTGTCGCCATTCGCCAGCACATATCCGCTGCCCCACTGGGTGTAGACATTATGGTTGGTATAGATGACGGTATAGTTTCTGCGCAACTCCGTCAGCGCCATCGAGTCGAAATGGTCGTGGTGCTCGTGGGTCACGAAGATATAGTCTGCCTTGGGCCATGTGGTGTAGTCGGTATGCGGCTCCATATTAATGACGGGGTCGAAGTAGATGGTCTTCCCGTTATACTCCATCATGATACTGGCATGCTTGATACAAGTAATCGTCAGCGTCTTGCCAGATGCAGTCTTAAACACGTCCTTCTCAAACTGTTGCGCCATACATCCGAGGGTAAGGCAAATGGTCATTAAAACAACGCAAAGTCTTTTCATTTTGTTCGTCTTTATGGGTTAATTGGCGACAAAATTACTTATTTTCATTTAAACAACCAAGCATTTTGTCGTTTTTTATAGGGGTGATGCGAGTAAAGTGCCATCCGATGCAGTTGTAAGTGCCTGAGTATTCGATGTGAAGATGCAAAGAAAAAACCGGGAAATATTTGGAAGTTAAAGATTATGTTTGTATCTTTGCACAAAAGAAGATGAAGAATGAACGCTCAATTGTCGCATACCATTCATGAGTATTTTAAAACCCAACCTATAGATAAGGCATGGGTTTTTGGCTCTTTCTCTCGTGGTGAGGAACGCCCTGAGAGTGATGTTGACATCTTGGTATCTCTTATTCCAGGAACACGATTGGGCTTAAAATTCTTCGCAATGAATCTTGAATTGGAACAGTTGCTGAACAGGCCTGTTGACTTGGTTATTGAAGGTGATTTATTACCTTTTGCGGAAGAAACAGTAAATCGTGATAAAGTATTAGTGTATGCGAGAGCCTGAAAGAGATAAAGCACGACTGGAGCACATCCTGTCCGCAATTGAGTGTGTCGAAGAATATACCAAGAACATTAGTGAGGCTCAGTTGAAAGAAGACAAATTGCGTCTTCATGCCGTAATATATAATGTGCAAGTTATAGGCGAAGCAGTTTATAAACTTACCAATGAATTTAAGGAGCAAAATGTGGAAACGCCTTGGGCTGTAATAGAAAAGATGCGGCATATTCTCGTTCATGACTATTTCAAGATCAATTTTGAGGTATTGTGGGATGTTATTACTAAAGACATTCCTATATTGAAAGGGCAAGTAGAGCGATATATGATCGATTTCTAATAAAAAGTGCCACCCTTTCGGAAAGAAGCGGGTGGCACTTCTGTTTCCTGCCCATTGTTTAATAACTTTACGTAAACGTTATAGTTGGAATATTTGGTGATTTTATTTGGTGAATTGACATAAATCAATTATCTTTGCACACATATTCCCTCTTTATGGGATTTTATTATCGTGGGAAAGCGTTCCCGCATCTCTACAACTGCTACAATACATTATTTATAATATTACTAATTAAAAACAAATGAAAGTATGAAAAAACTATTTACTTTATTGACGCTTGCGCTGATTTCTATTGGGTCGGCGTGGGGAACGGATTACAATCTTACACAGGATGTGTATTCTGATGGAATTTTTACAGTTGACGAAATTGCCTTTACTATTGCCAAGGGTTCCACTTCTGGTCATGCTGGTAATGTATCTGGAAGTGACAAACTTTTTAAGTTAAGTAAAAATGCTACTTATACTATTGAATTACCTACAGGTTTCACTGCAACTAATATTAAGATTATTGGATATACTAATGCGAGTTCTAATAATGCATCAATAACTGAAGTTTGTGGTTCTACGATTTCGTCAGATAATATTTTTGCATTGAATACTGTTGCTTCGACTGAATCTGATTGGACAACATTTTCAAAAGCATTATCTAGTGTAACAGGCTCAATAACATTTAAGGTAGCAAATGCCAATCAAATTTGCGCATACATAGTTATTACAGGCAGTCAAGCGGCCGTTGATCCTGTCTTTTCTTTGACTAAATCAACTATCGGTACTGATGAAACTTCTCGGATTCAGGTAGGAACAAAGGGAACTCTTGATGGTATTACCCTTACTGGTCTTGCAAGTTCCGATGAAACAGTTGCCACTGTTGACGGAACTGGTTTAATTTCCCCATTGAAGGCAGGAACTACAACTATTAGTTTCACAGCCTCTTCTGGAGTTTCAGGAAAATGGAACGCAACTTCTGAAAAAGTAAGTCTTTCTCTTACTGTTACTGATCCTATTGTAGAAAATCCAATGTTTAATCCTGCAGAAGACTCAGAGTTTAATGGTACGTTAGAAGTGACTATTACCTGTGCTACTGATGGGGCAACCATTAAATATTCATACGATAATTCCACATGGAATGATTATACAGATGCTTTGTCTTTGACAGAGACGAAGACTATATATGCAAAAGCAGTAAAAACAGGACTAAACGATAGTGAGGTTATAAGTAAAACCTATACGTTTGTTCCCTCAGGTGATCCAACTACAATATCTGCTTCTACTACAACTTTTATTGATTTTAGTGAACTTACAGGTAGTTCCGAAGGTGTTGCATTAGGTGTTAGCAGAACAGAGGGTAATTATAAAATTATAAACCATGCAGATTATCCTTGGAAAGTATATACTACAAATGTAACCGTCGATGGAAGAACTCTGACTCGTTATATGAATTCAGGAGGTAGCAGTAATGCATCACGTCGTTTAATCCAGATTAGTGTTACTGGACCAGCAATTATTAAAGTCTATGGAAAATCTGCTTCTGGTACACGTGCTATTAATATTTATAAAGCCTCTTTTGATAACGGAAATATTGTTAAAACTGGAGATGTAACAACATCTGATTGGGGAATTGTGGAATATTTATATACTGAAAGTGAGACCGCAACATTCTTAATTGGTACAGGAAACAATTTGCATATTGGTGGTATTGTTGTTCAGCCAGCATCTGTTTCCGTTCCCGTAGGTACTACAGGTTGGTCAACCTACAGCAGTGCTTATGCTCTTGACTTCGAGAATGCACAGGAAGGTATTGAGGCTTATGTTATCACAGGTTTTGAAGGTACAACTCTAACAACCAGCAAGATTACTGGTACCGTTGCTGCTAATACAGGTCTGTTGGTGAAGGGTACCGCAAGCACAAACTATAATGTTCCTGTTGTGGCTACTGGTGATGCCCCAACTGCAAATCTACTCGTTGCTTCTGTAGCAGGTGAGACTGTTGAAAAAGGTACAGGAGATAATGTAAACTATGTATTGGTGAACAATGGTGGAACTGCTGAGTTCCAGTGGATAGATGAAACGTCTGCTACATTGGGTTCCAACAAGGCTTATCTGCAGATTGTTAATGGTCCTAAGTCTGAAACCAGCGCTCATGGACTGACCATTGACTTGGATGGTGAATTAACTGGTATCAAGAACATCAAGGTTGGTTCTGAGGACAATATCTACTATGACCTGCAGGGTCATCGTGTTCTCTACCCAACCAAGGGCTTGTATATCGTGAACGGTAAAAAGGTGATTCTGAAATAAGACCCCTCCTGACCTCCCCTGTTTAGGGGAGGGAAGAGGATATTAGTAACAAATTAAAAAGAGATAGAACTATGAAGAAGAAATATATCAATCCATCAATGGAAGTAGTGAAGGTAGACGCACCTCAGATTATGGCTGGCTCACCTGGTATAGGCGGAAAGTACGGAGGCGCCACTCCTGAAGCCCATGAATTTGACTTTGATTTCGACGATTAATAGTCATTCGTAGAAACCGGTAAATGTCTCAAGGAGGGGTGTTCGCATCCCTCCCTTTTTATGTCCTTTCCTTTTATGGAGCATCTCATCCCTCCGGCAATTCCCGGATAGTTTCCTACCGACAAACTGGTGGTTTGTTACCGACTAACGGAGGGTTTGTTACCGAGAAACTCTGTCTTTCTCACGCGCGTGCGCGCACGCACTATAAAATTTTAAACCCTTGTCACCGTTGC
>DEJF01000032.1:62647-92390 GCA_002353225.1 Prevotella sp. UBA2755
TTGTCGGTAACAACGAGGTGGCAACGGTGACAAGGAGAGGTGCTTTCGGTGCAAAACACCCATGATTACCCCATTGACAAAACAAGTTGTTTTGTTCCGATAAAGATTATCTTAATCAATGAAAGGGATGCCTTCTTTGAGAACAAAACAACTTGTTTTGTTCCGAAGCCCATACCTCCTTCATGTGAGGATGCCGCTTTTAATGAAGAATATGTTCGCCAACGTCGTTCTGAAGTTGATGCATTATTCAATGATTAAACAATGATGAAGCAACTTGATATTACACTTATTAATCAACTGGCTCCTTATAAAATAGTTCCGTAAACGTTATAGTAGATTTTTTTTGTAATTACTTGTGAGTTAGAAATATTCTTTTTATCTTTGCACTTGCATACCTGTGAAAGGTGTCGCTTGAGAACCGAATACATACTTTATAATATTAACATAACTAAAACAAATGAACATGAAAAAATTATTTACTCTTTTGACGCTTGCGCTGATGTCGATTGGGTCGGCGTGGGCAGATGATGTTGTATCGGCAACACAAACCTTTTCGAGTGATAGGGCTACTTGTACGTGGACAAGTTTTAAAGTGTCTGTTGCTAAGGAAAATACTGCAGGTGGTGATGGATTGTATTTTACGGCACCATCAAGCAAAGCCCTTTCTGCAGATGGAAATATTCAGTACGGAAAATGTGCATGGATTGGTTATGTGGAAGTTCCAAGTGCATCATCCAAAGGTACTATTACGATTATCTCCAGTACAGATGCCAGCGATCGCCTGCTGTATCTGGAGTCTGGCAATACACTCAGTTGCGCAAAGAAAGGGTCATCCGTGGATTTCACCTCTGCTGATGTAGTCTCTTTCGAAGGAGGATATTATATTAAACTAACAAACAAAGACGCAAGCGATTATAAGATTAAATCCATTGCTGTTACCCTTGATGGTAGTGTATATCCAGAGTCTGTAGCAAAAGACCCAGAGTTCTCCCTGACATTTGAAACCATCTCTACGGCAGGAACCTCACAGATACAGGTTGGTGTAAAAGGTAATCTTGACGGCATCACTTTTGATGGTGCCATTGCATATTCTAAAGAGGGTATCGTAGAGGTAGATGAAAACGGTGTAATTACACCTCTTGCTGTAGGTACCACAACAATCACTTTCAGTACTGTTGCTGTTGACGGTAAGTATAATGCAAGTATCAGAAATTCCCTTACTATAACTGTCAAAGAAGCAACGCTCGTTTATGATGCTACTGGACTGACGAACGCAGAGATTGTTCTTAATAGGGCAAATGTTGATACGTATGATTATCTTGAGTCCACCGATGGTAGCCATTGGGATGATAAGGGTTGGTCTGATCCTTATAGTGGAAAATTCTTAGATTGGAAATCAGGAAGAATAATAACTGTAAAGGTGAAGAATGTGTCATCATTTGAACTTTATGTTAGTGGTACTGCTGGAAGAGATTATACTATAAAAGTAGGCGACAATGCTGAAGAAAGTTATGTTCAGACAGGTGACGGAAAGGGATTCTTTACTTCTGGTATCATTGAGACAGGAACAACAGATGAGGTAACTATTACTCTTGAGGGAGGTGCAAACTCTCTGTATCCTGTATATCTTAAAGTGAATCCGACAGAGATTCAAGTAGTTCCTGCAGCAGAATACTCTACTTATGTGACGAATGACGCTCTTGACTTCACTGGTTTGGATGTTGAGGCATACGTCGCAAAGGCTGCAAATACAGAAGGTGTGGTACTTGAGCAAGTAACATCTGTTCCTGCTAATACTCCATTGATCCTGAAGGGTATTGCTAATAAATCCTATTTCGTTCCATTTGCTGCCGCTACACATGTTCCAGAATCTCCTTCTGTTAACTTGCTGAAGGCTGGTGACGGCACAACCACTATCGGTGGAACAAGTAAGTATGACTATGTATTGAAGGATGGTAAGTTCTATCGTGCAAACGAGGGTACAGTGGCTGTAGGTAAGGCTTATCTGCACCTCGATGCTGCTCCAGAGGCTCATGAGTTGACTCTGATCTTCGGTGACGACGTTACTGGCATCCAGAATGTCAAGGTAGGTACAGAGGACAATGTTTACTATGACCTGCAGGGTCGTCGCGTGCTCTATCCTAAGAAGGGCTTGTATATCGTGAACGGTAAAAAGGTGATTCTGAAATAAGACCCCTCCTGACCTCCCCTGTTTAGGGGAGGGAAGAGGATATTAGTAACAAATTTAAAAGAGATAGAACTATGAAGAAGAAATATATCAATCCCGAGATGGAGATTATTAACGTTGAGGCTCCACAGATTATGGCTGGCTCACCAATCCTTGGTTATGGTGAAGGCTTAATCGACACTAAGGACGCACAGAGTCAGGAACTGAGAGATTTGGAGGACTTCATCAGTACTTGGGGTCTCTAATCAAGAATAAACGTAGAATACCACTGCCCTGTCAAAAAAGGGTGGTGGTATTTTTTGTCTGAAAACGTTTACGGTGGAAATAACGGAAAAGTTGCAAAGGGTATGGCTTATTTTTCGTACTTTTGCAGCACAATAATATATTAATGACTAAAAGCAAATGAAGAAACTTTTACTTTTGTGCGGTATGTTCCTGCTGTCGATGACAGCGATGGCAGAGGGAACAGAACCAGAGAAGGTTGACGTGAAGGAACTTGCGAAGATTACCTTCGAGGGTGACAACGTCATTTTGCATTTCAAGGACGGCTCAAAGGCTGACTTGGAGAAAGACCTGGAGACTGTCGTTATCGATTTCTCTTCAGTGACCAGTATTGAGACTGTACGTCAGGTGGAGTCCATGAAGAACATGGGTGTGTACAACCTGCAAGGTCAATATGTGGGAAAAGGTGTAGAGGGACTGAGGAAAGGTCTCTACATCGTGAATGGCAAGAAAGTGATTATCAAGTAAAGCAAGGAGGAACAGACTATGAGAAGACTAACATCTATAATGACCCTGCTCGTCCTGATGCTTGGACTGGGTATGAACGTGAAGGCTCAGACTTGGGACTTCACCACGACTCCTGATGCGGATGTCACTCTGCTGAAGGCTGCTACTACGGAGTGGACTTATACAGAGACGAGCGACCGCTATGAGAGCAAGAAGGCTATCAGTGGCGCTATCACGGCTGGTGGTAAGGAACTCACCATGACCAAGGGACTGACCGTTGATGCCGCTGAGAAGAAAATCCGTATCGACGTGAATAACCGTTTGCAGTTGGCTGGTAAGAATATCCCCCTGACAACTCCTGCGCTGAAGAAGGGACAGGTGGTGAAGATCGTCTTTGCCTCTACAGGTGCTACAGTCGTTACTTTCGACAGCAACACGAACCTGTCAGGCACCTCTGGCTTTACTGCCGCCGACAAGGGGACTACCCAGACGGGTACTGGTACGGTGACTGCCGATGGCGCTGTCAGTTTCAAGTGCAGTGGCGGCTCAGTCAATGTGTACAGCATTGAGGTGACCGGCGAAGGCGGCACTGGTGAAGGTGGCGAAGAGGGTGGCGATGACACTCCCACAGCCAGCGACTTCTCTGTCAGCAAAGATCTGACAAAGAACCAAGTGGTGCTGACCCTGAAGGACAACAGTCTGAAGTATTACAATACCACATCTGTCGATGAGATCGCTTTCGACAATGCGAATGTCACCGTGAAGCAGGCTGCTGGTGAATATACCTTTGAGGACCAGGTGGCAGGTATTGCTTTCACTAAGGCTCCTGAGGGTAAAGAAGGCACCTATGACAACGAGAAAGGACAGGTGAAGATCCTGGAGGCTCGTGGCTGGCTGGAGTCTGCCTTTGTGAAATTCGAGAAACTGGAGGGTGCCAAGACCTATCATATATATATAAAAGGTGGAAACTTCAGTGATTATACTAAGATTGACGACCAACTGGTACGTGAGTATAAGGACTATGGACGTGCGGACATCGTTGGTCTGAAGGCTGGCAGCGACTATGCTGTCAAGATCGTCCCTGTAGACGAGAGCAAGCAGGAAATGGCTGATGCCGCCAATGAGGCTGCCGGGCTGCTGGTGAAGAACTACAGCCGTGAGGGCTTCGCCTTCATGAACAACTATGCTCCCGGTGCCTATAATAATGACGGTACACTGAAGAAGGATGCCAAAGTATTCTATGTGACCAAGAATACGGCAAAGACCATCAAGACGACTGTTGTTACCAGCAGCAAGGGTGCTACTACAGAGTGTGTAGGTTTCCAGGCAATTATTGATGCCTACCAAAAGGGACTGGACACCACTCCTATCGCCTTCCGTTTCATCGGACTGGTGACCAAGGATGATCTGGACGGTTTCAGCAGTTCTGAGGAGGGTATCCAAATCAAAGGTAAGAACGCAGACAGCGAGTTGAATATCACCATTGAGGGAATCGGTGATGACGCTACCCTCTATGGATTCGGATTCCTGGTACGTAACGCCAAGGGCGTGGAGTTCCGTAATATCGGTATCATGCGCTGCATGGACGATGGTATCTCGCTCGATACTGACAACTCCAATATCTGGATTCACCATACGGATGTGTTCTATGGTAAGCACGGTTCTGGCGACCATGCCAAGGGTGACGGTGCTACCGACGTGAAGAGCAACTCTAAGTATGTGACGGTATCATATAACCGCTACTGGGATACTGGTAAGACGAATATGTTCGGAATGAAGGACGAGTCAGGTCCTAACTATATCAGTTACGACCACAACTGGTTCGACCACTCTGACTCTCGTCATCCTCGTGTTCGTACTATGACGGTTCACGTCTGGAACAACTACTTCGACAATGTCGCTAAGTATGGCGTGGGTGCAACTTCTGGTGCCAGTGTCTTCGTGGAGAACAACTACTTCCTGAAGACGAAGAAGCCCATCCTCTCTTCTAAGCAGGGTACTGACGCACAGGGCTCTGGTACGTTCTCTGGTGAGAATGGCGGTATGATCAAGGCTTACGGTAACTATTTCGACAGGACAGCCGCTAAGTTCAAATACTATACACAGAAGAATGCTCCTTCGGAGGGCTATGATGCTTATGAGACTGCTACCCGTGACGAGAAGGTACCCGCTACCGAGGTTACCAAACTGGGTGGTACCAGTTATAATAACTTCGATACGGATGCTTCGCTGATGTACACCTATGAGGCTGTGGCTGCTGAGGATGTTCCTGCCCTCGTGACTGGTTACTATGGCGCCGGTCGTCTGAATCATGGTGACTTCACCTATACCTTCACTGATAACGTAGGTGATGACAATGGTGACTCAGAATATGACGCGACCCTCGGTGGTCTGCTCGACAACTATAAGTCGGCTCTCATCGGTATCTTCGGTGACGAGAATGCTTCCAGCGGTGAGCAGGGAACTGAAGGTGGTGATGATAATCAGGGTGACGATACTGGAGGTGAGACACCTGCTGGCACTATCGTGGCTACATTTAATGCCGAGCCTTCTAACAGTATGTTTACGGTAGGTGGAGATTATGGTGACGGTAGGATTACCTATGATGGTACCTCTCTGAAGAAAGGTGTGAAACTCAACAGTAAAGGATCAATCACCTTTACTCCGGCAAAGGACTACAATATGACCATTGTCTTGGCTACTGCCAAAGCGGGTCGTGACGTGAAGATTAATGGTGAGGTCACAACAGTCAGTGGTACAGAGAATACCGCTGGTGCATACTATGAGTTGCAGCCCATCGCTATTAAGGGCGGTACACAGTATGTACTTACCAAAGGTACTGAAGAGAGTATCGTGATGGTTATAAAGTTGGAACCAATAGAAGAATAATATTTTAGGATATATAAAACACTGAAAAACAACAACTACTAATTCGAATCAAGAGGAGCCGTGCGTGATGCATGGCTCCTTGACTTTAAAAAGAAAAGACAAATATGAAGATAGAACCCATAGCATACTTCCACTCGCCCTTCACGTCGAAATTCGGTGTGCCACGGCAGAGTGGCATCGTAGAAGAACTGAAAGGAACAGTCGTGTTCACGAAGGAGTATAGTCATGCAGAGGCATTACGTGGCTTGGAAACCTACGACTATCTGTGGCTGATATGGGGCTTCTCGGAGAATGTGGACGCGGAGAAGCATGCGACAGTACGCCCCCCGCTGCTGGGTGGCAACGAGCGTATCGGGGTATGGGCGACACGCTCTCCTTTCCGTCCCAATAATCTTGGGCTCTCCTCTGTCCGAATCCTTGCCATTCATCCGGAGGTTCCCAGTATTGAGGTGGCAGGTGCTGACTTGATGGACGGAACACCGATCTACGATGTGAAGCCATACTTGCCCTATGTCGACAGCCACCCAGAGGCACGTGGCGGTTTTACGGACGACCATCAATGGCAGTATCTGCAGGTGGAAATCCCTGAGATATTGCGTCCACACTATACGGCAGAGCAATGGAAGGTGATAGAAAAGATACTGTCATTAGACCCTCGTCCGCATTACCATGACGACCCGGCGAGGGAGTATGTGATGCCTTTTGAAGGCAAGGAAATCCATTTTGTCGTCGCTCATGGAGTCTTGACGATAGATAAAATTTTACAGTGATTTCACTGAAAACTAAAGAAAAATTTGGATTGTTGTAGAAATATCCATATATTTGCAAACGTTAACATCAAGGATAAGAATAAACAATACGATGTGGATTATTTGGCTGATAATATCAATACTAATAGTTCTGCTGGCTGGTAGTCTGTGGTATGTCTGCGTCTTGAGAAAGAAGATATGTGATATGCGTAAGACGCAACGCATGAGACAGGTGTTCCTTTCAAATATGAATCAGGAGATTCAAGTGCCTTTGAAGACGATAAAGGGGTTGTCGGAGATGTTGTCGAAAGACAATTTATATCTCTCAAAGAACGAGAAGCGTAATATCTCCGATCAGATGAACTATAATGCTGACTTGATAAATGCTTTACTTGATGAGGCATTGATGTTCACTGAGAGTGCTGCGGATGGACAGCAGTTACATATAGAGTCGTTCAGTCCGAATGCGCTTTGTCGCCGTTGTCTGGAGGCTAATATGTATAGTATCTACCATCGTCATGCGGTGAAACTGAATTTCAAGCGTGAGTTGCATGACGAGTTCTTTGTGAGAAACGACCGCCACTTGGTGGAGTTGATCCTCAATAAACTGATCCTGAATGCCTGTCGCTTTACGGAAGTGGGAGAGGTGCTGGTTGGTTGTAATACCAGTGAGAACACGGATTGTCTGACTATCTTCGTGGAGGATACGGGAGTCGGAGTCCCTGAGAGCCGTCTTCAGAAACTGTTTACTTGGTTTGAGGCGCCAGAGGATATGGCTGATGAGGTGGAACTCGACCTAAGTATCTGCTATCGGGTGGCTCAGAAGATGGGAGGCAGGCTCTATATGGACCAGAACTATCACCGCAAGGGTACCCGCTTCGTGTTTATCCTTCCCTTGCGAAAGGATTAGTCTTCCTCTATCCTGTCTAATCGTCCTCGCCATAAGAATTTGCGGGTCTCATGGACGATAATGCCACTTAGTGCCAAGAGCGATATCAGGTTAGGTATCGCCATCAGGGCATTCATACAGTCGGCAAGGTTCCAGACAATCGTCAGGTTCAGTACGCTGCCTGCGAATACTGCGGCAATATAGATAATGCGATAGGCGAGAACCCATTTCCTTCCTTTCAGATATTCTACGGCACGCTCTCCATAGTAGCACCATCCTAATATGGTAGAGAAAGCAAAGGTCAGTAACCCGAAAGTCAATAAGGGTGTACCTACTACAGGAATCTTCGAGAAGGCAACTTTTGTCAGCACGGCACCATTGTCGAAGGTGATATCCGGATAGGCAAGGACACTGCTGACAATGACAATACCTGTCATGGCACAGATGATGACTGTGTCCCAGAACGTACCACTGCTGGATACCAATGCCTGACGGACAGGGTTGCGGGTCTGTGCCGCTGCTGCCACAATCGGAGCAGAGCCTAATCCTGACTCATTACTGAAAAGGCCACGGGCAATACCGTAGCGTGCCGCCATCATGACGGTGGTACCCACAAAACCGCCACCTGCAGCCTGAGGACTGAAAGCCGAGACGCAGATGAGTTTGATGGCTGGTAATATGTATGCGGCATTGACACCTATTATATATATACAGCCTAACACATAAAAGAACGCCATGAAAGGGACCAGCATCGAACAGACACGGGCAATACTCTTGACACCTCCTAATACGACAGCCCCCGTCATCAGACACACCACGGTACCGGTGATATAAGGAGATATCTGATAGGTCTCTTTTGTCAAGGTGGCAATGGCATTCGCCTGTACGGTGTTACCGATACCGAAAGAGGCGATAGCGGTGAAGATGGCAAACAGGACTGCAAGCCATTTCCATCCTAATCCATATTCCAAGGCGAACATCGGACCCCCGATAATCTTGCCGTCAGGTTTCTTTTTCCTGTATTTGATGGCAAGGAGTCCTTCCGCATATTTGGTGGAGATGCCGAAGACACCTGTCAGCCAGCACCATAAGACGGCACCTGGTCCTCCTAAAGCAATAGCGGTAGCAACACCGATGATGTTGCCCGTGCCGATAGTTGCCGCCAGGGCTGTGGCAAGGGAGGCAAACTGGGACACGTCGCCCGTGGCGTCTTTGTCGCGTTTGACGGAGAGACGGACAGCCTTGAAGATATAACGCTGGGGGAATCGGAGGATGATTGTCAGGTAGATATGGGTGCCCAGCAAGAGGATAATCATAGGCCATCCCCATAGCAGACCGCTGAGTTCCGTGAAGAATTGGTTTAGAACTTCCATTCTGGTTATTAGTCTTTGTATTGTATCTTTATTTGTTTGAATCCCATACCTTGTAATACTTGGCGGACTTGTGCGTCACCATTCTGCTTCGCACTCTCTATATTCTGGGGAGTCAGTCCGCGCTGCAGCATTCGCCGATAGGCCCTGTGGAGCAGCGCCTCACGGTCTTCCGCCGTCCAACTGCCACTCTCGTAGAAACTCTTGGTACGTGCCTCGTCGATGAAGTCACGGTCAAGGAGTCCTATCTTGGGTAAGGTAACGGATATGGTGTCACCCCGTGGCACGATCCATCCTGTCTCTACCTGTTTGAGATTGATGCCCAGTCGCATGGTTCCGTAATAAATCCTGACTAACTGGTCGTCACTTAGAATACCACGACGAATGGTGTCTACCATCTCCTCATCACTGATGGACATGAATTCCCATTCTCCAATAGCCTTGATGCTCTGTATCTGCTGAGGGGTGATGTCAATCTGTTGGTCAGCACCTACTTCTACATGGCTGGACTGGATGCCACGGTATATCCAGCCTATCAGGATAACCAGTAGGATTATACCAACCCCCAAAGAGGTAATGGCAAGGATTATCTTATTCTTTATTCCCATGTTCGATATCCATATTAATGAGTGACTGGATGTCACGCAAACCATATTCCTTACGGAACTGGATGGTGATATCCTCTTCGCGATAGCCCATCTGGGTGATGAGCGGTATTAATACCCGGGCGGCATTCTCCTGGGCAGTAGAAATTATCCCTAATTGCGGAATACTCTCGATGATTGCCGTACGACCTTGTTGCTCATAATTAGCCATCTCCGCATCAGTGAAATGGGAGCGTACCAGACCGACATATTCTTTGATGTTCTTCTGGTCAATCTTCGAACTCGTCATCGTCACTTTCGGGTCGGGTAGGGTGACGATGATCTTACCGGCTTCTTTCTCCACATTACGCTCGGAGAACTCTCTCATGTCGATATAGGCTTTTAGGGTCGCATCCATCGGAATGGCTATCTTGCGGTCACCAAGCGGCATTTTGAAATTGAAGTCTTGAGACAGGACACTTCCTTTCAGTCGGATGACATCATCATGAGTTATCACCTTGTGGATCTTGTACTCTGTCGTATAAATACGTGAGCATTTCTGGACTTGTATGACAAGGGAAGACAGGGAGTCAGCCGGTGCTGCCACCTCTATCTCTTGTGTCTTTTGTTGATGACAAGCGCAGCAACAAAGCAGAATGAAGGAAAATATTAGAGAAAACTTCTTCATGATGTCTGTCTATTGGCTACAAAGTTAGTTAAATTTTATCAAATTGATATGCGTTCGTCTATTTTTTTCTCTTTTATTAAACTTTTAGGCTACTTTTGCGTCAAATAGTAAAACACAGACTTAACGGGGAGATTAAAAGATGCTCTCAGCCACTATACACAAAAACGAAAAGTAAGATCATAGTGATTTAGGTTAACATAGTGTTTTTTCATGCGGGGACAGGCGTGTCCCCTTTTTTGTTTCTCTCGTTATTCGTAACTTGGGCATTGCCGAACTTACTTGGCACTCTGAAATAAAAAGAAAAGCAGGCTTTCCTTTTGTATTTCTCTCGTTTTTCCGTAACTTTACGCTTTCAGCGCGAAGTTACTAGCATTCGGAAGAAAAACAAACGAGTTTGTTTTGTTCTTCTCTCGTTTTTCCGTAACTTTGCAGGCATGAAACAGATAGATTATAAAGGGTTGACTGATGCGGAAGTGTTGGAGAGTCGTCAGCGTCATGGTGCCAATGTGCTTTCCGAACCGGAGAAAGTCCCTTTGTGGAGGCGTTTCCTCTATAAATTCAAGGACCCTCTTATTATCATCTTACTGGTCGCAGGTGTATTGTCGGTTGGCATCTCCTTCTATGAATATTTTGTCTTGAAAGAGGGTGCTACCGTCTTTTTTGAGCCTGTAGGCATCTTTATCGCTATCCTGCTGGCTACCGGGATGGCTTTTCTTTTTGAAGTGAAGGCAGACAAAGAGTTTGCAATCCTTAATCAGGTGAATGATGAGGAGCCTGTCATGGTCATCCGTAACGGTCGAAGACAACAGGTGCCTAAATGTGATGTGGTTGTAGGCGATATCGTATTGATTAACACAGGAGATGAGATTCCTGCCGACGGCTTGTTGTTGGAAGCGGTATCCATGAGTATTGACGAGTCGACACTGACGGGTGAGCCTGTATGTCATAAGAGCGTGGAAGAGCGGGACTTTGACCCTGAGGCGACATTCCCCACCAATAAAGTATTACGTGGCACGAAGGTCATGGAGGGGCATGGCATCTTCAAGGTCGATGCCGTGGGGGATAGCACGGAGAATGGAAAAGTATATGAGGCGGCACGCATTGATGATAGTGTGAAGACACCACTGAATGAGCAACTGGATCGGTTAGGACAACTGATAGCGAAGGTTAGTTATGGTATAGCCGTTCTGGTCATTATAGGACGTGTCCTGATGTTCTTTGTCTATCAGGACTTCGAGTGGGTGGCTTTCATCTCTTATCTTCTGCAGACCATTATGATTGCCGTCACATTGATTGTCGTTGCGGTACCAGAGGGATTGCCGATGGCAGTGACCCTAAGTCTTGCCTATAGTATGCGACGGATGCTGAAGACCAATAATCTGGTGCGGAAGATGCATGCTTGTGAGACCATGGGGGCGGCAACAGTTATCTGTACGGACAAGACAGGAACACTGACACAGAATCAGATGCATGTCTATGAGGCATGTTTCGATATGGACAGGCAGGACAATAGGAGTCTTGTCTTTCAAGGTATTGCCGTAAACACTACTGCTTCCCTGCAGATAGAAGAGGGACGACAGCCGACGGTGTTAGGCAATCCGACAGAGGGTGCTTTGTTGCTATGGCTTCATGAACAAGGTATTGACTATCGTGCTATGAAAGAGGAGGTCACCTATGAGGATGAGTTGCCTTTCTCCACAGAGCGTAAGTTAATGGCTGTGATCGTCAAGACGGACAAGGGGAGAATGCTTTATGTAAAAGGTGCTCCAGAGATTGTCTATACACAATGTGTCATGACGGTGGATGACCGTTCAGAGGTTCAGAGACGGTTGCTTGCTTTTCAGGAACAGGGAATGCGTACGTTAGGGTTTGCCTATCAGCAACTGGATGATACAGAGAAACCGATAGTTAATCAGCGGTTGGTAACAGAAAAGATGACTTTCTTGGGAGTCGTCGCCATCTCAGACCCTGTCCGATCTGATGTACCTCCTGCTGTCCGTGAGTGTATGGATGCTGGTATCGCAGTGAAAATCGTGACAGGTGACACTGCTGCTACTGCTCGTGAGATAGCCCGGCAGGTGGGATTATGGACAGAGGAGGATACTGACCGACAACTGATGACGGGTCCTGAGTTTGCGGCACTGAGTGATGAGGAGTTACTGGGAAGGGTGATG
Organism: Prevotella sp. UBA2755; assembly: GCA_002353225.1. Taxonomy (GTDB): domain Bacteria; phylum Bacteroidota; class Bacteroidia; order Bacteroidales; family Bacteroidaceae; genus Prevotella. Next base: position 74,908 of record DEJF01000032.1, read on the forward strand.
GACCTGAAGGTGATAGCCCGTGCCCGTCCGATGGATAAGAAACGGCTCGTTGTCGCCTTACAGTCATTGGGACAGGTAGTCGCTGTGACTGGTGACGGCACGAATGACGCACCAGCCCTGAAAGCAGCGCATGTGGGACTGTCTATGGGTGATGGCACTTCTGTCGCTAAGGAGGCTTCGGATATTACGATTATTGACAACTCCTTCAGCAGTATCGGACGTGCGGTGATGTGGGGACGTTCGCTGTATCGGAATATTCAGCGTTTTATCCTCTTCCAGATGACTGTTAATATTGCTGCTTGTCTGATTGTGTTGGCTGGCGCTTTCATGGGAACGGAAGTGCCGTTGACAGTGACGCAGATGCTCTGGGTCAACTTGATTATGGATACCTTTGCGGCAATGGCATTGTCGTCGTTGCCACCATCTTCCTCGGTAATGAAAGAGAAACCGCGTGACCGTCGTTCTTTCATTATCAGTCGTGATATGGCATGGCAAGTCATTGGAGTCGGATGTGCGTTCTTTGTCTTCCTTCTATGCCTATTATATCATTATGAGCGACAAGGGTGGTCTCTTTATGAGCAGAGCATGTTCTTTACTATCTTTGTGATGTTACAGTTCTGGAATATGTTCAATGCCCGTGCTTATGCTACAGGAGGCAGTGCCTTGAACTTGAAGGGATGCCGTGGTTTCCTGCTTATCGCACAACTGGTGTTCTTCGGTCAACTCCTGATAGTGACGATAGGAGGAAGGATGTTTAATGTGACCCCTTTGCACTGGAGTGACTGGTTGCTGATCATAGGTGCTACCTCTTTCGTTTTATGGATAGGAGAGGTATGGCGATGGATGAAAAAATAGGCATAAAGTTAGGATTTATAGGAGAAAAGTATTATCTTTGCATCATCATACAAACTAAAAACAGATGAAAACCAGCAGTATTTATCTCATCATGGTCGGATGCTTGGCATTAACTTTGATGGCTTGTGGCGGAAAGAAAAAGAGTAATGACATCATCACAGAACGTGTGGAATTGCCAAAGCCACAGGAGCCTGTTCGCTTGCAGTCTTATTCAGACAGTCGGGATGTTAGTTGGATAGGACGTACCTATCATCTGGACATTAATCGTCAGCCCAGTGACTCATTACCAATGGTAAAGGATGAGATAGGTCAGCAGTTTGTGGACAATTATATCACATTGACCGTATCTCGCCAAGACGGCTCTGTTTTTTATAGCCGCAAGTTCACTAAAAAGGATTTTGACGGTTATTTGGATGATGACTATCGTAAGACTGGAATATTAGAGGGACTCGTCTATGATAAGGCCGACGGGGACTGGTTGGAGTTTGCAGCCAGTGTCAGTCATCCGCAGACTGATGAGTATATTCCTTTGATAGTAAGACTTTCTCGTATGGGAGAACTCTCCATCAAGCGGGATGTCCAAATGGACACCAATGCCTATGACGAGAAAGAAGACGAGGAAGAGAATTAATTAGCCAATATGGTGGAATAGAATCTTTTCCATTCTTGACAGAATGTCTTCATGTCGGGCATGATGACATCTGCTCCTTTATCTGCCAACTCCTTATTAGGCAGAGGTCCTGTGTTTACGGCAACGGTAAAACAATGGGCTGCGACGGCAGCCTGTATACCTAATGGCGCATTCTCCACAACAATGGACTCCCAAGGCTTGACACCTGCTTTTCTCATACCAGCCAGATAGGGGTCTGGTGCTGGCTTCCCATGAGTTATGTCGAAACTGGTCACAATCAGGTCCTGATTGATAAGACCACGGAAGTCTGACGCTAATTTATCCAATAAAGTACGTTGTCCACTTCCTGTCACCACGCAGATTTTTAAGCCGTCGGCACGGATTTGTCGCATAAGTTCCTCTGTTCCCTCCATCTTGAGGGCAGGAGGACACTGGCTGAACGCGGCGGCTTTGAGGTCATATAGTTTTTGCGCCTCATCATCACTGATTTCCCGATGCCATTGCTGTCGTGCTTTCAGTTTAATGGTTTCTACGCCCCGCATTCCCTCATAAAGATATGCCTCGCTCTCGTCCATCTCTATGCCGGCGGCAGCCATCGCCTGATGCCACGAGCGGGCATGGTTAGGCATCGAGTCATAGATGACACCATCCATGTCGAAAAGCACGGCTTTAGGACAGAACTGCCCAAAACCGTGCTTCTTTAAGTATAATTGAATTGCCTCTTTCAACTCTTCAATTTTCAACTTTCAACTTTCAACTCTCCTTAGCCAGACGCTCCTTGATAGCCTTTGAGTCAGCCTCGTAGCCTGGTTTGTCGAGCAGGGCGAACATATTCTTCTTATATGCCTCTACACCAGGCTGGTTGAATGGGTTAACACCCAGAACGTTACCACTGATACCGCAGGCAATCTCGAAGAAGTAGATGAGTTGTCCGATATAATACTCGTTCAACTTAGGAACACTGATGCGGATATTGGGGACACCACCATCCACATGAGCAAGACGAGTTCCTAACTCTGCCATCTTGTTAACTTGGTCTACACGTTTGCCTGCAAGGAAGTTCAAACCGTCCAGATTCTCCTCGTCGCTGGGGAACAGCAGACTGCGGTTAGGCTCCTCGATGCTGATGACGGTCTCAAAGATGGTACGCTCACCATCCTGAATCCACTGACCCATAGAGTGCAGGTCGGTAGTGAAGTCGCAAGATGCAGGGAAGATACCCTTCTTGTTCTTACCCTCAGACTCTCCATAGAGTTGTTTCCACCACTCAGAGATAAAGTGGAGTTTGGGCTGGTAGTTCACCATGATCTCAATCTTCTTACCAGCGCCATACAGACCGTTGCGGACGGCAGCATACTGGGCGGCGAGGTTCTTCTCGAAAGGAACATCCTTGCCACAAGCCTTCTCCATATCGACGGCACCCTGTACGAGTTGCTTGATGTCGAAACCAGCACAAGCGATAGGCAGCAGACCTACTGGAGTGAGTACAGAGAAACGTCCACCGACATTATCGGGGATGATAAAACTCTTATAGCCTTCCTTGTCAGCACATGTACGGGCAGCACCACGCTTCGCGTCAGTAACGGCAACAATCACGTCTTTTGCTACGTCCTTGCCCATCTGTGCCTCACACTGCTTCTTCAACAGACGGAAGGTCAGGGCTGTCTCTGTGGTCGTTCCAGACTTGGAGATATTGATGACACCAAACTTCTTACCTTTCAGGTATTCGGTCATCTCAGAGAGATAGTCCTCACCGATATTGTTACCTGCAAAGAGAATCGTAGGATTCTTCTTGTCTTGGATCAGCCATGCGAAAGAGTTTCCTAATGCCTCGATAACGGCACGGGCTCCTAAGTAGGAACCACCAATACCTGCAACAACCACTACCTCACATTTCTCTCTGAGGGTATTAGCAACAGCCTGTACCTCGTCTAAGAATGCAGGGGTGATACTGCTGGGAAGATGTAGCCAACCTAAGAAATCATTACCTGGGCATGTGCCCTCCTCTAATGCCTGCTGTGCGGCTTTTACTTTCGGTTCGAAAGCCTTTACGGCACCTGCTTCCAAGAAACAAGCAGCCTTCGTGATGTCAAGTTTAATACTCATAGTTTTATTGTTATCTAAATGAATCTGTTAATAGCTTGATTTCAATTTGTGGGGAGATGCGCTCATAAAGGATATTATAAACAGCATCCAGAATAGGCATGTTTACATGACAGTGGCGATTGATCTCCTTCATACACTTGGTACCGAAATAACCCTCCGCGATCATCTCCATCTCTATCTGTGCCGACTTGACAGAGTAGCCTTTTCCTATCATCGTACCGAAGGTACGGTTGCGGGAGAAATTAGAGTAGCCCGTCACCAGAAGGTCGCCCAAGTAAACACTATCAACGATGTTTCGCTCAATAGGGTGGACGACTTGTAGGAAACGAGCCATCTCCTGTACGGCATTCGCCATCAATACAGCCTGGAAGTTATCACCGAACTTCAGACCGTTACAGATACCAGCGGCAATGGCATAGACATTCTTCAGTACGGAAGAGTACTCAATGCCAATCACATCGGTAGAGGTTTTTGTCTTGATATAGTCGCTCGCCATCACTTCCGCGAAAGCCTGCGCTTTCTCCCGGTCGGCACATCCTACAGTCAGGTAACTGAGTCGCTCCAGTGCAACCTCCTCTGCGTGGGAGGGACCGCCGATGCAGGCAATATTCTCGTAAGGAACATCATAGACCTGATGGAAATATTCTGAGCATACCAGGTTCTCGTCAGGTACGATACCTTTGATCGCCGTGATGATGAACTTATCCCGTATGCGGGTCTTCAGTTTCTTCAGGTGACTCTTCAAGTAGGGTGACGGTGTGACAAACACCAAGGTGTCGTACATCTGCACCATCTTGTTGAGGTCGGACGAGAAGAATATCTCATCCGTATTGAAACGTACACTCATCAAATAGGCAGGGTTATGTCCCAGTCGCTTGAAATCATCAATACGGTCGTCACGGCGCATATACCATCCTATGTGGTGGGTATGTCCCACTACAATCTTGGCAATTGCTGTAGCCCAGCTACCGCCGCCGATGATGGCTATCTTTCCGCAGTCGTACATATTATCTTCTTTTTAGACAGAGTAACTTTTTTAAAGACAGAGTAACAGAATAACTTTTTTTAAAGACAGAGTAACAGAATAACATTTTTTGGGGGAGGGTATTGTTATGTTAATATGTTATTATGTCTTTACTCGTTATTATGTCTTACTCGTTATCATGTCTTATTCCTTTACTTTGTCAATCCACTGTTGTATCTCGTCCACGCTGGGCTTCTGCATCTCTAACTTGAATTTCTTGACGATATCCCCGATCTTCTGTTGCAGTCCCTGTGCCTTCTCCTCCTTGATATTGGAAATGAGGTTGAAACCAGCCTTACGGAGTACGGGAACCCATTCCTCGCCAACACCGATTTCTGCCCATTCCGCAACAGTGCTCTGAGGAATCTTCTTCTCAGGTTTCATCTGTGGGAAGAATAATACCTCCTGAATAAACGTCTTACCAGTCATCAGCATCACCAGACGGTCGATACCGATACCGATACCACTGGTTGGTGGCATACCATATTGCAGGGCACGCAGGAAGTCCTGGTCGATGATCATCGCCTCGTCGTCTCCCTTGTCGGCAAGTTTCATCTGCTCAATGAAACGCTCCTCCTGGTCGATAGGGTCGTTCAACTCCGAGTAGGCATTGGCAAGTTCCTTACCATTGACCATCAACTCAAAACGCTCAGTGAGTCCGGGCTTGCTGCGGTGCATCTTTGTCAGGGGAGACATCTCCACGGGGTAGTCCGTGATGAAGGTAGGCTGGATGAAGGTACCCTCACAGAACTCACCAAAGAGTTCGTCAATCAGTTTGCCCTTACCCATGGTCTCGTCGACCTCCATACCTTTCTCCTTACAGAAAGCACGAATCTCCTCCTCTGTCTTACCGTCACAGTCGAAACCCGTCTTCTCCTTGATCGCGTCAAGGATAGGCAGACGACGGTAAGGAGCCTTAAAACTAACGATGTTACCGTCAATCTCACGCTCAGGTTTTCCATTCACGGCAATACAGATGGTCTCCAGCAGTTTCTCTGTGAATGACATCATCCAGTTGTAGTCCTTATACTGCACATACAACTCCATGCAGGTGAACTCCGGGTTATGGTTGCGGTCCATTCCCTCGTTGCGGAAGTTCTTACCAATCTCATAGACACCCTCAAAACCGCCGACAATCAGACGCTTGAGGTAAAGTTCTGTGGCGATACGCATATACATATCCTGGTCCAGGGCGTTGAAATGAGTGATGAAGGGACGGGCACTGGCACCACCGGCAATCATCTGAAGGGTAGGTGTCTCTACTTCTGTATAGCCAGCCTCGTCCAGTACTTTTCTCAGGGTACGGATGACAGTGGCACGTTGTAAGAAAGTGTCTTTGACACCATCGTTAACGACCAGGTCGACATAACGCTGGCGGTAACGAAGTTCCGGGTCCTCGAACTTGTCGTAGGCAACACCATCCTTATATTTGACGATAGGTAATGGTTTTAAAGACTTCGACAGCAAAGTCAACTCCTGTGCGTGGACAGAAATCTCACCTGTCTGGGTGCGGAACACAAAACCCTTGATGCCAATGAAGTCACCAATGTCTAATAACCGCTTAAATACCTTGTTGTATAAATCCTTGTCTTCCCCGGGGCAGAGGTCGTCACGTGAAATATACACCTGTATTCTGCCTTTGCTATCCTGAATCTCCGCAAAACTTGCCTTACCCATCACACGACGGCTCATCATACGACCGGCAATGCAAACCTGGCGGGGCTCGTCCTCGTCATGGAAATTGTCGCGTATATCGGTAGAGAAAGCATTGGTTGGATATTCTGCGGCAGGGTACGGGTTGATGCCCATCTGGCGCAGTTCTTGCAGACTCTCGCGTCTGCCAATCTCTTGTTCACTGAGTTCTAAAACGTTCATATTGTTTTTTCTAATATATATTAATGGTTGCAAAGGTAGTGCAAACTGAGTGAAAAACCAAATTTTATTTGAGTTTTTCCGAGGTGCAGCCTATTTTCGCTGGATTTTATTCAGCAAAGGTACTAAAATATTCTGATACAATTCCCATTTTAGCGTTTTTTTTCATTCTCTTCATGACAGTACGTTAAATATTTGCTAAAAATACGGACAATATTTGGTTGGGTGAGGAAATCTTCCTATATTTGCCCAATAATACTAACTCTCTTTATGATTGAGAATAATTTCAAGACAAAAGTGATAGGTGTTGACATCCGCGTCGACAGGACTGCCTATGCGTTAGTCAACATACGCGGTGAGGTGCTGGCTCGTGATGAGTTTGCGACTCAGGATTATCCCAATATCAGCGATTTTGTGACTAAGTTGGCGGATGGTATTACGTCACTAATGGAGCAAAGTGGAGACTTTGAGAGTGTCCGCTCGGTGGGTATTAGTACTCCGAGTGGGAATTATCATACAGGTTGTATCGAGAACTCCCCTAATCTGCCATGGAAAGGTATCGTGCCGCTTGCCGCCATGTTACGGGATCGCCTGGGTATGGCTGTTGCTGTCGACAATAATGCGAATGTGATTGCGATGGCGGAGCATGCCTTTGGAGCCGCTCATGGAATGAAAGACTTCGTATTGGTTAATTTAGGAAGTGGAATGGGCAGTTGTATTTACAGTCATGGAGCGATTCACCAAGGTACGAACGGCTTTGCAGGTGAGATAGGACATACAACTTATATTTCTGGAGGTCGTAAATGCGGATGTGGCAAACTGGGGTGCCTGGAAATGTATACGGCAGGTAAGGGTGTTCTTCAGACGGCAAAGGAAATCTTGGCGGAAAGTGATACGCCTTCACTGATGCGGAGTGTTCAGCAGTTGACGGTAAGACTCATCATAGAGTTTTGTAATAAAGGAGATGAACTCGCTGTTGAGGTGATGCGTCGTACGGGGCATGCCCTTGGAGTTGGTCTTGCTAACTATGCGTCTTTGTTCAACCCAGAGGCAATCATCCTCTCTGGTGTGGTGTCAAGGGCGGGCAAATGGCTATTGGAGCCAGCAGACCAAGCCTTCGAGGAACACGTGTTCCATAATATGCAAGGTAAAGTGAAATTGCTGACTTCTCTCTATGAGGATAGGGAACTTAATGTGCTGGGTGCCAGTGTTCTTGCTTGGGATGTCAAGGAATATTCTCTTTTTAAATAAGTGACAGGTCAATGAACAATAATATCATTAAACGGCATGTGGTTGGTGTTGACGTAAGTACGGATCTTACGACTTATGCCATCGTGGATGTTCAGGGAGTCATATTGGCAAAGGAGAGTTTCCCCACCTCTGATTATCCCAATGTAAATGAGTACGTCTCTGTGCTTAGTGAAAAGATTCTCATGCTCGTTGAGAGTAATGGCGGTTATGAGAGTGTCCGCTCAGTGGGAATCAGTGCCCCCAGCGGCAACTTCCTGACTGGCAGTATGGAGAATGCCGCAAATATGCCTTGGAAGGGACATGTACCTTTGGCTGCCATGTTACGTGATCGTTTGGGACTTGCCGTTGCCTTGGGTAATGATGCCCATGTGACCGCAGTTGGAGAGAAGGTGTTTGGAGCCGCTCGCGGCTTGTCTAATTTCGTCGTAGTGACGATTAGTCATGGTGGCTTAGGTAGTTGTGTCTTTATCGACGGTCATCCTCATTTAGGTTCAGAAGGGTTCGCTGGAGAATTCGGGCACATCTGTATTAATGAGAATGGAAGACAATGCAGTTGTGGTCGTCGTGGCTGCTTGGAGGAATATGCATCAGCGCGAGGACTGGCTAAAACGGTTCGTGAACTAATCCGGAATGGCAGGACAAGTATCCTGCAAGATACAGAGGACCTTACCCCACAGGCTATTGCCGATGCTTGCGAGAAAGGTGATGAGGTGGCTATAGAGGCATTTCAGACAACTGGACGTATTTTAGGAAATGCGTTGGCGACTTATGCCTCACTGGTTGACCCGGAGTCTATCATCCTGACGGGCGGTATGACTGTATATAGTAAATGGATGCTGGATGTGATGAAAGGAACCTTTGAGGCGAACATTTTCCAGAATCTGAAAGGCAAGGTGAAGATAGTGAACTCTCCATTGAACAATAACGAACGTGACGTGGTGGGAGCCAGTGCCCTTGCATGGGAAGTAAAAGAGTATTCTTTATTTAAATGAATAGACAACTAATATTATTCATACGATGGAAGAAGATAATATTAAAACAAGAGTTGTTGGTGTCGACATCAGTAATGAACTTACAACCTATGCGATTGTCGACATCAGAGGTAACATTATTGCCGAGAATAGTTTCGTGACTACAGATTATCTGGATGTTAACAACTTTGTTTCTGTCCTTAGTGAGAAAATCGTGGAGTTGGTAGAAACGAATGGCGGTTATGAGAAAATCCGCTCAGTGGGCATCAGTTGTCCCAGTGCCAGTTTCATCACAGGATGTGTTGTCAATGCGCCAAACTTACCATGGAAAGGTGTGGTGCCTCTTGCTGCAATGATGCGTGACCGTCTGGGACTTGCCGTCGCCTTGGCAAATGACGCTCATATCTCTGCTTTGGGAGAGCACACTTTTGGATCGGCTCATGGTATGAAAGACTTTATTGTCATCAATTTAGGTGTCGGACTGGGCAGTTGCTTCTTCTCACGTGGACATGAGCACCAAGGATATGAGGGCTTTGCGGGAGAGATAGGACATACGTGTATTGCAGAGCATGGCAGAATCTGTGGATGTGGCAAAGAAGGCTGTATGGAAGCTTATGTCGGAGCCAAAGGTATTGTCCGCACGGCAGAAGAACTGATGGCGGAGTCTGACGAGCCGTCCATCATGAGAGATGAAGAACGGTTGTCACCTCGTATCATCACAGAGTGTTGTGACAAAGGTGACGCTATGGCGATAGAGGTTTATCGCCGTACTGGTCACATGTTTGGTATCGGCTTGGCAAACTATGCTAGTATCGTTGACCCACAGGCAATTATCCTGACAGGAGGTATCTCCCATGCGGGAAAATGGTTGGTAGAGCCTACCCGTGAGTCGTTTGAGAAGCATGTGTTTGGTAATATGCGTGGCAAGGTGAAGATCTTAGTGTCTAAACTGAACGACCGTGAGCGTGATGTGTTAGGTGCCAGTGCCCTTGCCTGGGAAGTTCCTGAATATTCACTTTTTAAATAATGGACGTAGAAAGAATCAATCAGATTATCAATAGTAAGCCGAATCTCAGTACTGCCCTCGGGATGGAGTTTATCTCCACACCCGAGGACGATACTTGTATGGCACGTATGAAAGTGGATGAGCGTAACCGTCAGCCTTTTGGTTTCTTGAGCGGTGGTGCTTCTCTTGCCTTGGCAGAGAATGTGGCAGGTGTAGGCTCTTCGGCGCTCTGTCCAGACTGTGCCTGTGTCGGTATAGAAGTCAGTGGCAGTCATGTACAGGCTGTCAGTGAGGGTGATACGGTCACAGCCTATGCCCGTTTACAGCATCGTGGTAGTACGTTGCATGTATGGCATGTGGAGATCAAGAATACCGTAGAGGAGTTGATATCCACGGTGCGTGTCACTAATTATATCATCAAAAACCGTAAATAACATGTCGAGTTTCGCCCTTTTCCGTTTGCCATACCAACAGCAGGTTACGCTGATCATGCAAACATCGGGTGAGCCGCTCGAAGTGACTTCTTGTGCAGAACTGAGTGGCAAGACAGGTTTTGTCGTTGCTCCCTTTGCTCCGTCTGTCGAGCGTCCTATCTTGGTGATCCGTCCGGATGTGGTGACGCATGATATTCCTTGGAGTCAATTGGAAGCAATACCTTCTGTCGCCTCCCCGTCAAACACCAGTGCTCCAAGGACAGACTACCATATCGACTTTGCCAATTTCCATGCCCATCTGGAGAATGATGACTTCTCTAAGTTGGTACTCTCCCGTAGCATCTTCATTCCTGCCGACAGTCCTGTGTCACCAATCACACTGTATCAACGTGCCTGTGACTGTTATCCTCGTATGATGATCACCTTGGTGGCAACACCCAAAAGTGGGATGTGGCTGGTGGCAACACCCGAAATCTTGTTGTCGGGTGGGGAGGAGGAATGGCAGACCGTTGCTTTGGCTGGTACGATGCCTTTCAGCGAGGAGGTGTTATGGAGCGACAAGAATATCCAGGAGCAGCGGTATGTGGCAACGTATATCACTGAACAGTTGGAGCAGTTCACGTCAGACTTCAAAGAGACGGGACCTCGCACGATCCGTGCCGGTCATCTTGCTCATCTGCGTAGTGACTTCCAATTTAAGTTGAACAATAGTCAGGGAATCGGAGAACTGATACAGGCGCTTCATCCAACACCTGCCGTCTGTGGTTTACCTAAGCAGGACGCCTTCCGCTTTATCCAGCATAACGAGCATCATGACCGTAGTTACTATAGTGGTTTTATGGGACCATTACAGGTGGAGGGAAAGACCAACCTTTTTGTGACTCTTCGTTGTATGGAGATTTTCTCTAACGGCTATCGGCTGTATGCCGGTGGTGGTATTTTGAAAGATAGTCAGGAGGAGCAGGAATGGCAGGAGACGGAGATCAAACTCGATACCATGCGTAATATCTTATAATATATGTATAGCAATAAAGAAAATGTCAATATACTCACTGCTTTGTTGGTCAAACACCGTGTTCGTCATGTTGTCGTCTGCCCAGGCAGTCGCAATGCACCCATCGTGCATAACCTCAACGAGTGTCCTGACATCACATGTTACCCCGTTACCGACGAACGCTCCGCAGGCTTCTATGCTTTGGGCTTGGCGTTGCAAGCTGGTGCTCCACGAGTAGTCGGAGTTTGTGTCACCAGTGGTACGGCATTGCTCAATCTGTTGCCTGCTGTGGCTGAGGCTTATTACCAGCAAGTGCCGTTGGTTGTTATTTCTGCCGACCGACCATCACGATGGATTGACCAACAGGATGGGCAGACGCTACCGCAGCCTGATGCGCTGGGGCGTTTTGTCAGAAAGGCAGTCAGTTTGCCAGAGCCGCATGATGACGAGGAACGCTGGTTCTGCAATCGTCTGGTAAATGAGACATTGCTGTCTGTTCGACATCATGGTTATGGTCCTGCTCATATTAATATCCCTATCAGTGAACCACTGTTTGAGTTTGCCGTAGAAGCACTTCCCGATGAGCGGAAAATTGTCCGGCGGTTTGATTACGGTGAAGCAGGTGATGTTGATGAGATTATGATTCGCCATTTCATAGAGGCAAAGCACCCTATGATTGTGATCGGTCAGACACACTCTGATATGATTCATGACGAAGAATGGGGGAGCCTAATGTCCTTTCTTGCTGCTCATGCCATTGTCTTGTATGAGCCGTTGTGCAACTATTTCCTTACCTCCGTTCATTTCGACGAGGTGCTTTCGCTTGTCGGAAATGATGAGACATATATGCCTGATGTCGTACTCCATCTTGGGGGCACTATCGTCAGTAAGCGTCTGAAGAAATTTTTGCGTGCTGCCAAGAATGCAAAGGTTTATTATTTAGATGTAGAAGGACGTGTGTGCGATGTCTTCATGCATCTTACGGAGGTTGTGGAATGCCTGCCTGCTCAGACTTTATGGAATATCAAGTACGAATACGAAATGATGCTTGACGGGCAGACGGAAAGAGTGGCTTTTCATCCAAGCGTTGAAGCCCAGTCATTTTGTAGACTCTGGCATAAGCAACTTGGAAAAGCTGCGTCACTCCTCCAGGTTTTTGTACCAGCCTATTCCCAAATGGCAGCAGTAAAATATTTTGAGGAACAACTCTCCCTTCGTGCGGGTCAAACAGCGGTTCATTATGCTAATTCTTCCGCAGTTCGCTTAGCCTGCATTTACGCACAACATCCCGTGTTTTGCAATCGTGGTGTCAATGGTATTGACGGCTCCTTGTCCACAGCTGCGGGCTATTCCCTTGGGACGGACGACCTTGTGTTCTGTGTCATTGGTGACCTTAGTTTCTTCTACGACCAGAATGCGCTGTGGAACCAGAGTTTGCGTGGAAACTTCCGTATCCTTCTGATGAATAATGGTAAAGGGGGAATCTTTAATATGTTGCAAGGTTTGGAACAGAGTCCTGCACGTGACAAGTATGTTGCTGCCGAGCATCATACTTCCGCAAAGGGGATCTGTGAACAGAATGATGTCGTTTATAGGAGAGCCGAGAACATGGTGGAGATGCAGGACGGTATCGATAGGTTGCTCCAAGAACAGAGTGACCGCCCCATGCTTTTGGAGGTGTTTACGGATGCCGCTGAGGATGAGCGGGCCCTCAAAGATTATTATGGACAATTCAAAAAGAAATAGATATGGCACAAAGAGAATGGAAAGAGATTAGGAAGTTCGAGGAGATCCTCTTCGAAGAGTATCATGGGATTGCAAAGATTACCATCAACCGTCCCCGTTATCGTAATGCCTTTACGCCCAAGACGACATTGGAACTGTCGCAGGCTTTCGCCCTTTGCCGTGAGATGCAGAACATCCGGGTGGTGTTGCTGACAGGTGCCGGCGACAAGGCTTTCTGCTCGGGTGGAGACATGCATGTCAAAGGACGTGGTGGGTATGTAGATGACGAGGGAGTACCCCGTCTGAGTGTCCTTGACGTACAGATGCAGATCCGTCGCTTGCCTAAACCCGTTATCGCCATGGTCAACGGCTATGCCATCGGTGGTGGTCATGTGTTGCACCTGGTATGTGACCTGACCATAGCTTCCGAGAATGCCATCTTCGGACAGACGGGTCCGAAGGTCGGTTCTTTTGATGCTGGCTTCGGTAGCAGTTACCTCGCCCGCATCGTAGGACAGAAGAAGGCTCGTGAGATATGGTTCTTGTGTCGACAGTACTCGGCAAAAGAGGCTGAGGAGATGGGTATGGTCAATAAGGTGGTGCCCTTCGACCAGTTGGAGGATGAGTGCGTTGCATGGGCTGAGGAGATGATGGAACGCTCACCCATCGCTCTCCGTATGATCAAGGCTGGTCTGAATGCGGAACTTGACGGACAGGCTGGTATCCAGCAGTTGGCTGGTGATGCCACGATGTTGTATTATTTCCTTGATGAGGCACAGGAGGGTGGTAAGGCGTTCTTGGAGAAACGTAAACCAGATTTCGACCAATATCCGAAGATTCCATGAAGATAGAGACAGAGGAGCGTGTGCTCCATTTCAAGCAGCCGGCAGGTACCAGTCGGGGGGTATATACCGAGCGTCGTGTCTGGCTGGTTAGGATGACCGATGGTGAACGGTTCGGAGTAGGGGAGTGTGCTCCCTTGCCCAACCTCAGTTGTGATGATATACCTAATTATGCTTTGATGCTCCGTCATTTCTGTGATGACATGGAGCGGACGGGTGAGCTGGATACAGAGGCGATGCGCGACTATCCCTCCATGCTCTTCGGCTTGGAGACAGCATGGTACTCGCTCAACGCTCAACACTCATCTTCCAACTCTCCACTCCTATTTGACTCTCCTTTTGCTCGTGGCGAAGAGGGCATCCCTATCAACGGACTGGTATGGATGGGAACTTTCGAGGAGATGCGGGAGCGCATCGAGGAAAAGTTGGCACAGGGCTTCCGTTGTGTCAAATTGAAGATTGGTGCCATAGACTTCGATGCGGAGATAGCGTTATTGCGGAAGATCCGTGAGCGCTTCGGACCTCGGGAGATCGAGCTGCGGGTGGATGCCAATGGGGCTTTTGCTTTTGATGAGGCACTCTATAAACTCGAACTACTCTCACAATATGCTCTGCATTCTATCGAGCAACCTATCAAGGCAGGACAATGGGCAAATATGGCGGAACTCAGTCGGGAGTCTCCTTTGCGTATCGCCTTGGATGAGGAACTGATAGGTGTCAATGACCCAGAACAGAAACGGCAGATGCTGAACATCATCCGTCCGGCATATATTATCCTGAAACCATCTTTACATGGGGGTATGACCGGTGTTCGTGAGTGGGTGGACATCGCTCGTGACATGGGAATCGGCTCATGGATTACCTCTGCCCTGGAGAGTAATGTCGGGCTGAATGCCATCGCTCAACTTGCTGCTGATATCTATGGTCCTGGCATCCACATGCCACAAGGGCTGGGTACAGGACAACTCTTTACCGATAATATTCCCATGCCTTTGGAAATACGTGGTGACCAGTTATGGATCTCAGCGAATTCTTAAACGAGTGGCATAACGACCGTCCGACAGTACTGGTGCATACCAGCGGGTCGACAGGTAAGCCGAAACCTTTGCTTGTGGAGAAACGGCGCATGGAGGCTTCGGCACGTATCACGTGTCAGTTTCTGGGACTGAAAGAGGGTGACACGGCATTACTCTGTATGCCCCTCGACTATATCGCGGGAAAGATGATGGTGGTACGTGCCTTGACTTGCGGCATGCGATTAGTCAGTGTGGAGCCGAAAGGCTGTCCAGAGTGGGACGGTCCTGTCGATTTTGCGGCGATGGTACCCTTGCAGGTATGGAACCTGTTACAACAGGCTCCTGAGCGTCTGCTGCAGATACGTCATCTGATCATCGGTGGTGGTGCTGTCAACGATGAGTTAGCGGCGGCATTGAAAGACTTACCTAATGCTGTGTGGAGCACGTATGGGATGACAGAGACACTGTCACATATTGCCCTCCGGCGGCTCAACGGACCTGAACGTAGCGAATGGTATACTTCTTTCGAGGGAGTTGATGTGTCACTGAACGAGGAGGGTCGTCTCGTCATCCATGCCCCTGCCGTCCATGACGGTCCCTTGGTCACCAATGATATTGCTGAATTGTCAACCGCCAACTGTCAACTGTCAACTGTCAACTTTCAACTATCAACTCAAAAGTTCCGCATCCTTGGCAGAAAAGACAATGTCATCTGCTCGGGGGGTATCAAGATACAGATAGAAGAGGTGGAGCGACTGTTGCATCCGCATCTCCACGAACCTTATATGATTACCAAGACACCTGATACGAAACTCGGTGAACAAGTGGTCTTGCTCACCGAGTCACATGATATTCCAACTATTCAGGGGGTATGTCGTCAAGTGCTTCCCAAATACTGGCAACCACGCAAATATCTCTCTGTTGACCAGATCCCTATTACAGAGACGGGAAAACCAGCCCGTGCAGAAGCAGAACGATTAGCGAGGCAATAGTTTCTACTTACCAGTCAACAGGTCTACGAGTGGCTTGTCCTTGAAACAGTCATGCTGCTGATCCCAGAAACCGAAGTCAGCATCATAACACCACGTAGTCCATGCGATATTAAACTCATCGAAGACGGTGAGCATGTCCTTCGTCCACTGGTAGCCCATCTCTTTATCAGTAAACTCGTAGATACCCCACTCACCACAGAACAGTTGTAGTCCGTATTTCTTTGCCACGGCAATAGCATCCTTGAAATCCTCACGAATCTTGTTGATGTCCCATACCTGACGGGTATAAGGCTCCAACTCAGGCTTGATCTCATCGGGTGCGGCATCATAGTCTTCCTTTGATACGAGGATGCCGGGGTAGTGTAACTTCCCACGATATTTGCCGATAGGTGTCCACCAGGCAGTATAATGGGTCAGAATCATCGGGTTGTAATAGTGGAACGAGAGGACGATATTCTTGTCGTTCTCGGGTACCTTTAGATACTTCATGGTCTCGTAGCCCTGCCAACGGTTAGAGCCTACGACCAGTGTCCGTTCCGGCTCCACCTTACGCAAAGCCTTGTGTACCTTTGCCACCAACTTGTTCCACTGCTCATGTTCCTCAGCCACTGGCTCGTTCATGAACTCATAGGCGACCCAGTCGTTGCTGTATCCTTTCAGGACCTCCGATAACTGGTACCATAGATTAATCAAGTCCTGTTGTGCCTTCTCCGAGGTGAAGAGGGTATTGGCGGCACCCTCATTGACGGCATTGAAATAATGAGAGCGGATGATATGCAGGTCGACAATGGCACGGATATGGTGCTTACGGGCAAGGTCAAGGGCATTGGTAAGCAGCGTCCATGCCTCTGGCAGTTTGTTACCCTGCTCGTCCCAGAACTGTACTTCGTCTATGGGGATGCGGACAAAGTCAAACCCCAGTTTCTCCAGTCGCTCAAAGTCGTCCTCCTGGATATGCAGGCGACGCATCTCGCCACGGGCTTCCGACTGTGACAGCCAGTGACTCAGGTTAGTTCCACGTTTGATGTGGAAGTTGTTCGTTTTACCAGTCTGTGCCATACAAGGTATTAATGCTAATGCCATCATGGCTAAGATACTTAATAGTTTTTTCATGTTGATAGTTTTAAGTTTATCATTAATTATTTGCAAAGATAGAGATAAATATCTTGTCTTCCAAATGTTTTTCATTCTTTTTCTTTTCCCTCTCCTAAAATAGCGGGGAGGTTAGGAGAGGGTCTTTCTATATTTTATCACCCTATTAACATACTTTAAGGGGGGTGACACATTTTAACTAACTTCTTCGTGTCTTTGCCACCACTTTGCCAGAACTACATCTGTAATATTAAACTTAAAAAACAATACAATTATGAAAACAAAATTACTTTCAATGTTCGCCTTGCTGCTGATGGCAGCGACGGGTACAATGGCGCAGACGGAAACGCTGCTGGCCACAATTACGGCAACAGCCAAAGAGCAAGCCAGCTACAGTACGGCGAATGTGGCAACCGTTTCATTCAGTTATACTGCAGGAGGGAGCTCAGCATACTTCGCTAACTGGGGATGGTGGGGATACGGTTGGTCGGCAACCGTCAATGCTGCCGAAGGATATACCATCACCAAATGTATATTCTATGACGACGCCAATCGTACTGCTACAGACAGCGAAGCCCCCTTTGTAGTAGAAACCACAGAAGAGGATAAGACACCGAAAGTAAATGGTACACCTATTCTGGCAAACCAATCTAAAGGTATAAAAAAGATTGA
>DEJF01000077.1:0-8570 GCA_002353225.1 Prevotella sp. UBA2755
CTGAGCTACTGAAGCAGGTTTTTGTTGTTTGCGGGTGCAAAGGTAATACGTTTTTCCGAAATGCGCAAACTTTTTAGAGAAAAAATTCATGGTAAAGGTATTTTTTTGTAAATTTGCAGCCATAATTAAAGACAATGACAATGAGAAAATACGTTTTAATTTGTTTTCTGACGGTTCTGCCTTCAGTGATGATTCAGGCACAGGATGTGAAAAACCATAATCTGGAAGTGGCAAAGAACCTGGAGATATTCAATGCAATTT
Source organism: Prevotella sp. UBA2755 (assembly GCA_002353225.1). Taxonomy (GTDB): domain Bacteria; phylum Bacteroidota; class Bacteroidia; order Bacteroidales; family Bacteroidaceae; genus Prevotella. Next base: position 262 of record DEJF01000077.1, read on the forward strand.
ACAGGAATCTGGATTTAATGTATGTGGACACGCTGGACGCTAATACGGTGATAGGTACAGGTATTAATGCCATGCTTCGCTCGTTAGACCCCTATACAGAGTATTATCCGGAAGAGAAGCAGAAAGACCTGAAACTGTTGATGACAGGTAAGTATGCCGGTATTGGTGCCTTGGTGCGCTACCATCAGAAGTTGAAGCGTGTCGTGATAGAGGAGCCCTATGCAGGGATGCCTGCTGCTGAGGTCGGGTTAAAGAAGGGTGATATCATCTTGCAGATTGACGATACACTAATGACTGACAAGACCGTATCGTATGTCAGTGAGCATCTTCGTGGTGATGCTGGTACGACGTTTGTGTTGAAGATCCAGCGTCCGTCTACAGGAAAGAAGATGACCTTCAAGATAACACGTCGCAGTATCAAGATGCCAGAGATTACCTATTACGGTATGCGTCCGAATGGGGTGGGATATATCAACCTGAATACTTTTACAGGTGAGCCGGCAAAACCGATGCGTCGTGCCTTTTTGGACTTGAAGAAACAAGGTGCCACAAAACTCATTCTGGATTTGCGTGGCAATGGCGGCGGTTCGCTCTCGGAATGTGTGGATATTGCTAATATGTGGATTCCCAAAGGCGTGACACTGGTAGAGACGAAAGGGAAAATCCGTCGCGCCAATTCAGAGTACAAGACCCGCTTGGAGCCTATTGACACTGTGATGCCGATTGTAGTTCTCGTAAATGACGAGACGGCATCTGCAAGTGAGATAGTCAGTGGCTCGATACAGGACTTAGACAGAGGAATTATAATAGGTACACGCACGTATGGAAAGGGACTGGTACAGATTCCTAATATTGAGGTTCCTTATAATGGTAATTTGAAACTGACGACCTCGAAGTACCATATCCCTAGTGGTCGTTGCATTCAGGCAATAAACTATAAGCACACAGGCGGCGGCTATAAGGAGCATGTACCAGACTCTTTGACACATGTGTTCTACACCAAGAAAGGGCGTGAGGTGAGAGACGGTGGTGGCATCATGCCTGATATCGAGGTAAAGCCTGATACAATGGCGAATATCACCATGTATCTGGATCGTATTGACTCTACTGAAACGGTACTTGATTATGTGGTTGATTATATTGCCAAGCATCCGACAATTGCTCCCGCCAAGGACTTCCATCTGACAGATGCAGACTATGCCGACTTCAAACAACGTGTTGTGAAGGCAGGCTTCACCTACGACCAAGTCAGCAAGAAGCAATATGACGAACTGGTGAAAGTCGCTAAGTTTGAGGGTTATTATGAGGATGCGAGAGCCGAGTTTGAGGCGTTGAAGGCAAAACTTGACCACCATAATATCAGCAAGGATCTTGACCAGCACCGGGATGAGATTCAGCGTATGATAGAGCAAGATATTATCTCTGCCTATTATTTCCAGACAGGGCAAGTGGAGGCTGCGTTGCAATATGACAAGACTCTGAAGGAGGCGGAGCGGATTCTGAATACTCCCGAGGAGTATGAGCGTGTGCTTTCTATCCAAAAATGAAAATAATCAGTAAAATACTTGCAAGATTGCGGGAAAATGCGTAATTTTGCACCGTTCAGCGGAATGAGGGGCTTGAAAAAGCCTCTCATTCTTGTTTTTAATTACCAAAAAGGTGTATGATTAATAAAGACGTAGTAAAAGTAGCGGTTGAGGAATGGCTCTCTGAAAATGACTATTTCCTGGTGGACGTTGAGATGACGCCCGACGGCCGCATTGTGATTGAGATTGACCATGCTGATGGCGTGTGGATTGAGGATTGTGCAGAGTTGAGCCGTTTCTTGCAAGAGAAACTGGGTGAGGAACTGGGCGATTACGAATTGGAGGTAGGCTCGGCAGGTATCGGTCAGCCTTTCAAAGTGGTACAGCAATATCGCAACCACATCGGCAAGGAGGTGGAAGTGCTGCCCCTTGACGGAAAGAAGCAACAGGGCATTCTTAAAGAAGTCGCAGATGACGGACTTTCATTTGTGGTTACTGTAAAGGAGAAACAGAAGCAGGAAGGTAAGAAACGCCCAGTCATGGTGGATGTTGACAAGACTTTCACGATGGAGGGAGTCAAGTACACCAAGTACCTGCTGTCATTTAAATAGAAATAAGTATAAATATAAATAAAAAGTAATGGCTACAAAGAAAGAAGCGAAAGGTCCCTCTATGATAGAGACCTTTCAGGAGTTTAAGGAGACCAAGAACATCGACCGTACTACGTTGGTAAGTGTACTTGAGGAAAGTTTCCGTAATGTGATTGCCAAGATCTTTGGCTCTGATGAGAACTTTGACGTGATTGTGAACCCTGACAAGGGTGACTTTGAGATCCATCGTAACCGTATTGTGGTTGCTGATGGTGAGGTACAGGATGAGAACAAGGAAATCTCATTGACGGAGGCACAGAAGATAGAGCCGGACTATGAGGTAGGCGAGGAGGTTTCTGAGGAGGTGAACTTCCAGAAGTTCGGTCGTCGTGCCATCCTGAATCTGCGACAGACACTTGCCTCTAAGATTTTGGAACTGGAACACGACTCCCTGTACAATAAGTATAAGGACAAAGTAGGTCAGGTTGTCAGCGGTGAGGTATACCAGATGTGGAAACGTGAGGTACTCTTGATTGATGATGAGGGTAATGAATTACACTTGCCGAAGATGGAGCAGATTCCAAGTGACAACTATCACAAGGGTGAGACTATCCGTGCTATCGTGAAGGAAGTGCAGAACGAGAACAATAACCCCCGTATCATCCTTTCCCGTACCAGTCCTCAGTTCTTGGAGCGCCTGTTAGAGGCAGAGGTTCCTGAGATTAATGATGGTCTGATTACGATCCGTCGTGTTGCTCGTATGCCAGGAGAGCGTGCCAAGATTGCTGTAGAGAGTTACGACGACCGTATCGACCCAGTAGGAGCCTGTGTCGGTGTGAAGGGTAGCCGTGTGCATGGTATTGTCCGTGAACTTGGTAATGAGAATATTGATGTGATTAACTTCTCTAATAATACCCAACTCTTCATCCAGCGTGCCTTGAGCCCTGCTAAGGTGAACAGAATCGTTCTGAACCCAGAGGAGCATAAGGCAGAGGTTTACCTGAACCCAGAGGAGGTCAGTCTTGCTATTGGTAAGGGAGGCTTGAATATCAAACTTGCCTCTATGCTGACAGAGTTTACGATTGATGTATTCCGTGATGTGAATGAGGCAGAGGAGGATGAGGATATCTACCTCGACGAGTTTGCTGATGAGATTGATCAGTGGATTATCGACTCCATCAAGGCTATTGGCTTGGATACTGCCAAGGCTGTGTTGAATGCTCCTCGTGAGATGCTGGTAGAGAAAGCAGACTTGGAGGAGGAGACTGTTGACCATCTTTTGGAAGTGCTTCGTGCAGAGTTCGAGTAATTTTAGAGTTTAGCGTTTAAAGTGAAGATTAATGGGAGTAAGATTAAATAAAGTATTATCTGAACTGAATATAGGACTTCAAACGGCAGTTGATTTCCTAAAGAACAAGAAAGAACTTGGTGAGGTGAAGGACGAGATGACGCCAAACACGAAAATCTCGGACGAGCAGTATCAGGCATTGGTCGGTGAGTTTAAAGGCGATAAGGCTGTGAAGACTCAGGCTGATATGATATTCACCAAGAAAGTCAAGGAGAAGAAGCCTGAGAAACAAGAGAGGGTGGAGAAGAAAATCACCCAGACGGAAGAATTAATGGAGCAACGTCCACAGTTTAAGCAAGTGGGTAAGATAGACCTTGACAGTATTGGTAAACCAGTAGTGAAGAAAGAACAGTCCCCTGTGGCTGCTGCCGAAAGCCCAGTGGAGGAATCAGAGGTGGGGACGAAGGAAGAGGTTGTAGAGAAAGATCCCGTTATGGAGACTCCGCAAGTTGCTCAATCAGAACCAGAGAAAGCGCCAGAGGGAGAAATTGAGGAGGTGGAGACCGCAACTTCTGGTGTGAAAGTGATTGGTAAGATAGACCTGTCGTCCATTAACCAGAGCACTCGTCCGAAGAAGAAGTCTAAGGAGGAGCGTCGTAAGGAGCGTGAGGAGAAAGCCGCCCAGCAGCATGCCGCCAGTGGAGAGCGCAAGAAACGTGAGCGTATTCGTACAGGTAAAGTGGATATTGAGGCTGCCGCCAGTCAGGCTAATCAGCAGCAAGGTAAGAAAAACAAGAACAAGGGTGGTAACCAGAACTTCAACGACACCCCACAACAAGGTGGTGGAAAGAAGAACAAGAAGAATCGTCCTGTAAAGCCACTGGAGGTAGATGACGAGGCAGTAGCCCGTCAGGTTAAGGAGACACTTGCCCGTCTGACCTCTAAGAACCAGAATAAGAAAGGTGCCAAGTATCGTCGTGAGAAACGTGATGCCGTACAAGAGCGTCTGAGCGAGGAGATGGCAGCAGAGGCAGCAGAGAGCAAAGTATTGAAACTGACAGAGTTTGTGACCGTCAGTGAACTTGCCACGATGATGAACGTAGGTGTCAATCAGGTGATCGGTACCTGTATGAGCATCGGTATCATGGTAAGTATCAACCAGCGTCTGGATGCCGAGACCATCAATATCGTTGCAGAGGAGTTTGGCTTTACCACAGAATACGTGAGTGCGGAGGTTCAGAATGCCATCACAGAGGAGGCAGATGATGAGAACGACCTCATCAGTCGTGCACCAATCGTAACGGTGATGGGTCATGTCGACCATGGTAAGACCTCTTTGCTTGACCATATCCGCAATACCAATGTGATCGCCGGTGAGGCAGGTGGTATTACCCAGCATATCGGTGCCTATAATGTGAAGTTGAAGGACGGTCGTAGGATTACCTTCCTTGATACTCCTGGTCATGAGGCGTTTACGGCAATGCGTGCCCGTGGTGCTCAGGTGACCGATATTGCCATTATCATCATTGCTGCTGATGACTCTGTGATGCCTACCACTAAGGAAGCTATCGCTCATGCCCAGGCAGCCAATGTGCCGATGGTATTTGCCATCAACAAAATTGATAAGCCGGGAGCCAATCCTGATAAGATACGTGAGGATCTTGCCAATATGAACCTACTTGTGGAAGAGTGGGGTGGTAAGTACCAGTGTCAGGAGATCAGTGCAAAGAAAGGTATGGGTGTTGATGACCTGTTAGAGAAAGTGCTCCTGGAGGCTGAGATGCTCGACCTGAAGGCTAATCCTAACCGTAAAGCAACAGGTAGCATCATCGAGTCTTCACTGGACAAGGGTCGTGGTTATGTCAGTACGGTATTGGTATCTAATGGTACCTTGGAAGTGGGTGATGTCGTGATTGCTGGTACCGCATGGGGTAAGGTGAAGGCAATGTTCAACGAGCGTAACCAGCGTATTGAGAAAGCCGGTCCAGCAGAGCCTGCTATCATCCTCGGTTTGAATGGTGCTCCTACTGCAGGTGACTCTTTCCATGTGATGGAGACAGAGCAGGAGGCTCGTGAGATAGCCAATAAACGTACCCAGTTGCAGCGTGAGCAGAGTCTGCGTACTACGAAGACCGTTGGTCTGGATGAGATATCTCATCGTATTGCCCTTGGTGAGTTCCATGAGTTGAACATTATCGTGAAGGGTGATACTGACGGAAGTATTGAGGCTCTCTCTGACTCCTTCATTAAGTTGTCAACAGAGAAGGTTCAGGTGAATGTCATTGCCAAGGCAGTTGGTCAGATATCAGAGAATGATGTCATGCTCGCCTCTGCCTCTGACGCTATCATTGTCGGTTTCCAGGTTCGTCCTTCTGCTGATGCCCGTCGTGCCGCAGAGCGTGAGGGTGTTGAGATTAATACCTATTCTATTATTTATGACGCTATCGATGAGGTGAAGTCAACGATGGAAGGTATGCTCGACAAGGTGAAGAAGGAAGTTGTCACTGGTGAGATTGAGGTGAAGCAAGTGTTCAAGATCTCCAAGGTCGGTACTGTTGCCGGTGGTCTTGTTACTGAAGGTAAAGTACACTCGAAGGACAAGGCTCGTGTGGTTCGCGATGGTATCGTGATTCATACAGCACCTATTGATGCCCTGAAGCGTTATAAAGATGATGCGAAGGAGGTAGCAACAGGCTTGGAGTGTGGTATCTCACTGGTGAACTTCAACGACATCCAGACTGGTGATATCATTGAGACCTTCATGGAGGTTGAGGTAGAACAGAAACTTTAAAGTGAAGAATGAAGAGTGAAGAGTGAAGAATTTGCTTCCACGCAAAATGTAAATAACGAGTTTATCCGTCAGGTAGCAGAACAGAAATACGAGTTCGGTTTCACGACGGATGTACATACTGAGATTATAGAGAAAGGGCTGAACGAAGATGTCGTTCGGCTCATCTCTGCTAAGAAAGGGGAGCCCGACTGGATGCTTGACTTCCGGTTGAAGGCTTTCCGTTATTGGCAGGAGCAGGAACAGCCGACATGGGGACATGTGCATGTTCCACCTATTGACTATCAGGCAATCTCATACTATGCCGACCCGATGGCGAAGAAACCGAAGGGTGACGGCAAGATAGACCCAGCGTTGGAGAAGACCTTCGATAAGTTAGGTATTCCTTTGGAAGAGCGTCTGGCACTGAGTGGTAATGTTGCTGTGGATGCCATCATGGACTCTGTCTCCGTGAAGACGACCTTCAAGGAGAAACTATCCGAGTTAGGTGTTATCTTCTGCTCGATTGGTGATGCGATTAAGAATCATCCCGATTTGGTACGTGAGTATTTAGGTACGGTGGTTCCTTATCGTGATAATTTCTTTGCGGCTTTAAACAGTGCCGTATTCTCAGACGGTTCGTTTGTCTATATCCCGAAAGGTGTTCACTGTCCGATGGAACTAAGCAGTTATTTCCGTATTAATGCCCGTAATACCGGGCAGTTTGAGCGTACCCTGATCATTGCCGACGATGATGCCTATGTGAGTTATCTGGAAGGCTGTACCGCTCCGATGCGTGACGAGAACCAGTTGCATGCGGCTATCGTGGAGATTATTGTCAAGAACCGTGCCGAGGTGAAATACTCAACGGTACAGAACTGGTATCCTGGTGATGAGAACGGAAAAGGTGGTGTGCTGAACTTGGTGACGAAGCGAGGCGACCTGCGCGGTGTAGACTCCAAATTGTCATGGACACAGGTGGAGACTGGTAGTGCCATTACGTGGAAATACCCCTCCTGTGTGCTGCGTGGTGACAACTCACAGGCAGAGTTCTATAGTGTGGCTGTGACCAACAACTACCAGGAGGCAGACACAGGTACGAAGATGATACACATGGGAAAGAATACCAAGTCGACGATTATCTCAAAAGGTATCTCGGCAGGTCATTCTCAGAACTCATACCGTGGACTGGTGCGAGCCACCTCGAATGCGGATAATGCCCGTAATTATAGTTCCTGTGACTCTTTGCTGTTAGGATCGGAGTGTGGTGCCCATACCTTTCCTTATATGGATATCCATAACGACACCGCTATCGTGGAGCATGAGGCGACGACCTCCAAGATATCAGAGGACCAACTTTTCTATTGTAACCAGCGCGGTATCCCCACGGAGCAGGCTGTTGGTTTGATAGTCAATGGTTATGCCAAGGAAGTGCTGAACAAGTTGCCCATGGAGTTTGCTGTGGAGGCACGTAAGCTATTGTCAGTATCATTAGAAGGAACAGTGGGATAGTTTAGAGTGTAGAGTTGAAAGATTAGAGATATGTTAGAAGTACGAAACTTACACGCCAAGATTGGCGACAAAGAGATATTAAGAGGTATCAATCTCACCATTAAGGATGGTGAGACACATGCCATTATGGGACCCAATGGTTCTGGTAAGTCAACCCTCTCAGCAGTGCTGGTGGGTAATCCCCTCTATGACGTGACAGAGGGTGAGGCTTTCTTTAACGGGAAGAACCTGTTGGAGATGAAACCAGAGGACCGTGCCCATGAGGGATTGTTCCTCTCCTTCCAGTATCCTGTGGAGATTCCTGGAGTGTCTATGACCAACTTCATGAAAGCGGCGATTAATGAGAAGCGTAAATATGAGGGACTACCAGAGTTGAAAGCCTCCGACTTTATCAAACTGATGCGTGAGAAACAGAAGATTGTGGAGTTGGACAACAAACTCGCTAATCGTTCCGTGAATGAGGGCTTCAGTGGAGGTGAGAAGAAACGTAATGAGATTTTCCAGATGGCAATGCTCGAACCCAAACTCTCTATTCTCGATGAGACAGACTCAGGACTGGATGTCGATGCCATGCGTATTGTCGCAGAGGGTGTCAATAAGTTGCGTACGCCAGAGACCTCCTGTAT
>DEJF01000077.1:8635-29392 GCA_002353225.1 Prevotella sp. UBA2755
AAGACGGCAGGTCCTGAGTTGGCAAAAGAGATACAGGAACGTGGTTACGACTGGATAAAGGCTGAGGTGGAATGAAGAGTGAACAGCAATATATAGAACTCTACGAACAGGCACGTGGTATGATTGCCCGGCATTCGTCTGATGTGATGAATGCCGTGCGTGATGCTGCCTATGAGAACCTGAAGGCGAAAGGCTTCCCTTCCCGTAAGGTAGAGCGCTATAAATATACCGATATGCAGGCACTCTTTGAGCCAGACTATGGACTGAACCTCAATCGTCTGGAGATTCCAGTCGACCCTTATAAAGCCTTTCGTTGTGATGTTCCCAATCTGAGTACGTCACTCTATTTTGTGGTTAATGATGCTTTCTATACGAAGGCTACGCCGAAGGGACATCTCCCAGAGGGAGTCATCATTGGTTCCTTGAAGGAGTTTGCCACCACTGCCTATTACCATCAGTTAGCCTCTAAGGATGACGATGCCGTGACGAGTCTGAATACGATGCTGGCACAGGATGGACTCTATGTCTATGTTCCTAAAGGTGTCGTGCTGGATCGTGCCATTCAGATTATAAATATTCTTCGCTCAGATGTCGATTTGATGGTGAACCGCCGGGTGCTAATCATCGTAGAGGAGGGAGCAGAGGCAAAATTCCTGTTCTGTGACCATGCGGCAGACGATCGTCATTTCCTCACGACACAGGTCATAGAGGCTTTTGTGGGAGAGAATGCCAAACTCGATCTCTACTGTTTGGAAGAGACCCATGCCAAGAACGTGCGTGTCAGCAATGTCTATATCGACCAGCAGGCAAACAGTCGTGTCAATCATAATGTCATCACTTTGCATAATGGTATCACCCGTAATAAACTCGATCTCCATCTGAGTGGTGAGGGAGCCGAGTGTTTCTGTAATGGTTGTGTGATAGCCGACAAACAGCAGCATGTGGATAATAACACGTTGATTACCCATCATGTCCCCCATTGTACGAGTCAGGAACTCTATAAATACGTGCTGAACGATGAGGCAGTAGGTGCTTTCGCTGGTAAGGTGTATGTGGCAAAGGATGCGCAGAAGACATCCTCGCAGATGACCAACCAGAATCTCTGTGCTACTAAGAAAGCAAGGATGTATACCCAGCCGATGCTGGAGATCTATGCCGATGATGTGAAGTGTGCCCATGGCTCTACTGTCGGACAGTTGAATGATGCGGCGATGTTCTATATGCGGCAGCGTGGTATCCCAGAGAAGGAGGCTCGTCTCCTGTTGCAGAATGCTTTCATCAACGAGGTCATCGACCAGATGGAATTGGAACCGTTGCGTGATCGTCTGCATTATCTGGTAGAGAAACGCTTCCGTGGTGAGTTGAATAAGTGTGAGGGTTGTAAACTCTGTAAGTAATATGTATAATATAAATAAGGTACGCGAGGATTTCCCTATCCTTTCAAGGGAGGTGTATGGTAAGCCATTGGTTTATCTCGACAATGCTGCGACGACGCAGAAACCACTCTGTGTGTTGGATGCTATGCGGGAGGAATACCTGAATGTGAATGCCAATGTGCATCGTGGTGTGCATTATCTGTCACAGCAGGCGACGGATTTGCATGAGGCAGCACGTGAGAAGGTTCGTCAGTTTATCAATGCTTCTAAGACAGAGGAAATCATCTTCACTCGTGGTACGACAGAGGCTATCAATCTTGTTGCCGCTTCTTTCTGTGCGAGTCAGATGAAGGAGGGTGACGAGGTGCTGGTGACAGAGATGGAACACCATAGTAATATCGTACCTTGGCAGTTACAGGCTCAGCAACGGGGAATCGTGGTGAAGCACCTGCCGATAACGGATGACGGTCGTCTTGTATGTTGCGATGACATCGCAACATGCTTGACTGAGCGTACCAAATTGGTTAGTATTACCCATGTCAGCAATGTGTTAGGGACGATGAATCCTGTTGGTGAGATCGTAAAGACGGCTCATGCCCATGGTATTCCTGTCTTGGTGGATGGTGCCCAGAGTGCTCCCCACATGCCAATAGACGTGCAGGCGATGGATTGCGATTTCTATGCTTTCAGTGGTCATAAAATGTATGGACCAACGGGTATTGGTGTGCTGTATGGTAAGGAGGAGTGGTTAGAGAAACTGCCACCCTATCAGGGAGGTGGTGAGATGATAGACAAGGTGACCTGGGAGAAGACCACCTTTGAGCGCCTGCCCTTTAAGTTTGAGGCAGGAACACCTGACTATATCGCCACCCATGGACTTGCCACTGCCATCGATTATATCCATTCGATAGGTATGGAGAATATCCAGCAATACGAGCATGAGTTAACATGTTACTGCATGGAGCAGTTGCAGGCCATTGAGGGTATGAAGATTTACGGTCCGCAACAGTCAACTTTCAAGGACGCTGTAGTTTCCTTTAACGTGGGTGATATCCATCATCTGGATTTAGGTACGCTTCTCGACCGTCTGGGTATTGCTGTCCGTACGGGGCATCATTGTGCCCAGCCATTGATGGACCGCTTAGGTATCCAAGGTACGGTACGTGCCTCTTTCGCTCTTTATAATACGAAAGAGGAGGTGGATACCCTCGTCGCAGGTATTCGTAGGGTCAGCAAAATGTTCTAACCATGCTTGCCAGTCATTATTACAAAGAAAAGATAGAAGCCGGCTGTGATGAGGCTGGTCGTGGTTGTCTTGCAGGAAGTGTCTATGCTGCCGCAGTCATTTTTCCTGAAGATTATCAGAATGAGGAATTGAATGACTCCAAGCAACTGACGGATAAACGTCGTAAGCAGTTGCGAGAGATTATTGAGCGTGATGCTATTGCATGGGCTGTGGGTATTGTGACACCAGAGGAAATTGATCAGATGAATATCCTCAATGCCTCTATTCTTGCCATGCATCGTGCCTTGGATCAACTGAAGGTGTGCCCAGAGGCTATTATTGTTGATGGAAACCGTTTCAAGCCATACCGTCAATTACCCTACACTACCATTGTCAAGGGGGACGGTAAATACCTCTCTATTGCTGCTGCCTCGATTCTTGCCAAGACCTATCGTGACGACTATATGGACCGTCTTGCTATAGAGTATCCACAATATGACTGGCTATCCAACAAAGGGTATCCCACCAAAAAACATCGTGAGGCAATCCGACAGTTTGGTATCACCCCTTACCATCGTAAGACTTTTAATATGTTAGGCGACGGACAACTGTCTTTTGACTTCCAAGACTGATGCGCCACGATAAGTTAGACAGAGAGTTGACGCTGATGCTCCTGATGACGGAGAACAGACGTTATACCGTTCAGCAACTTTGTGAACGGATGGATATCTCGAAACGTACCTTATATTATTATCTGGACTTTTTCCGTGATATAGGTTTTATCGTAGAAAAGCACGGAACGGTTTATAGTCTTGACAAAAGTTCTCCGTTTTTTACGAAACTCTTCCGTAAGGTTCATTTCACGGAAGATGAGGCTGTCACCATGCGGCGCATATTGGATAGTTCTGGCTCTCATAGTGCTATGGTGGAGCATCTGAAGCATAAACTTGACTCCTTATACGATTTGAATATCCTTGATGATGAGCAGTTGCGTGAGCGACAGGCACTCAATCTGAGTGTTATTTATGATGCCATAAAATACCATCGGAGTGTGGTCCTGCATCATTACTCATCACCTCATAGTAATAGTATTAGCAATCGCATTGTAGAGCCTTTTATGCTGATGAACAATAATAATGAAGTACGTTGCTATGAGTTGACCAGTGGAATGAACAAGACCTTCAAACTCTCTCGTATGGAGCGTGTGGAACTGCTTGCTGACGAGTGGGAGTATGAGACGGAACATCGCCAGATCTATACGGATATCTTTATGTTTAGTGCTGAGGAGCAGATGCATGTCACCCTTTTGTTAGGACGGTTGTCCTATAATCTTATGTTAGAGGAATACCCTAAGGCAGAGGCTTACATTACTCCTAAGGATAGTCAGCGTTGGCTGTTGGAACTCGATGTGTGCAGTTATGCGGGTATCGGACGTTTTGTGCTGGGACTCTATAAGGATATCACGATTGTGGGGGATGAGGGTTTTAAAGATTATATTCGTCAGCAGATCCAACAGATGATAAAAATGTAAACGGACGTTAATTTTTAAGATGTATTAACGAACAATTTTGAAGAGTGAACTTATTGTGCACAGAATAGTCGTTCTTTTGCATCGTAGAAACAAATTAAATGAATTACGATATGAAAAAGACAATGACTTTTCATCATGAGGAGCGACTGCTCACACAACTTGTACAAATGGTTCGCAAACCAATTGTCTTACTTGCAGGTTACTATTCTAAGGTATTAGACACAGAGATTAATCTTCGTCAGACTCTGTTACTGCTCAATGCACAATTGGCTTTCTTCTTTACCGTGTTCCCGATTTGCTCCCTTTTCCTCCGTGCTTTATGTCTCCTGTGGCTTTGCAATGCACTAATGAAATGCAAGCAAGCAGGAATCAGGGCATAGAAGGTAGGGGCTTCGTAAATGACAATAAAACATCCCTGCTACTAAGGAAGTGGCAGGGATGTTTTATATAGATATTGTCTTGTGTCTTACTTCACGGTGTCGCTGACATTCTGTTTCTCGTAATAAGTCTTGTAAGAATCAGAACCGAAGGTCAGACCGACATCCTCACCGGCAAGAGCGTCGCAGACTCCTTTGTAAGCCCACTTACGCTTGAATGATTCATCCCAGAGGTTAGGCTTCTGTCCTTTCAGCCAGTACTCATGCTCATCCTCTGCGTCTGTCAGACTCCAGATGGTGATACCACTCTGCTGTGCTTCTGGAACATTCTCGAAGTAGGATTCAAATATCAACTGATAAGCATCACTCTGTGCCTTATACTGTGCTGCGGATGGACTGCCAGTATTCACTGAGATATCCAACTCGGTGACACGAATCAGTTTGCCTGTGGCAGCGAGTTCCTTGAACTGCTTGTCCACTTTCTCTTTCAGTTCTGCGAGTTTCTCAGTATTCTCATCAGCATCATCCGTTGGTGAGAAACTGACGTGCATCTGGGTACCGATACCATCAACGATTGCCGAGCCGTTGGCAGCATCAATGTCCTTCACGAACTGGATAACAGCAGCACGTTTAGAATCACTGCTCTCCAGGTTATAGTCATTGTAGAACAACTTGGTAGAGGCAGGCAGATACTTACGAGCAAACTGGAAAGCCTTCACAGCATAGTCTGGAACATAGTAGCCCCAGTACCAGTGACCGCTACCCCAGTTGAGGTTCAGACCCTCTTCCTCTGTCTCTACAGGCTCGGCATCATAAGTCGTATTGCCATCATCATCAGTGATAGAACCACCGAATACTCCGTTCAGACCACGTACACCATTGCTGCCGTCAGCAATCGCCTCATTGATGACATCATACCCAACAGGAACGATCTCTTTCTCGGCAAGATGCTCTGCCATTCCCTTTACCCATGCCTCCATGGCATCGGTCAGAATCTGATTCTTTTCCTCAGCAGTCTTGATTTCGTAATGGGCTGCTGCACCAGCACGATTTGCATAGAACTGACGGGCACCAGCCTCACCTTGGTCTTTAGCAAGTCCAAATTTGATATTGTCCACCCAATAAGTGGTGGCGACAGCACCAAAGTTAATGAGGATACGGTCTACATCATCAAATTGCTGTTCGAACTCATACTCACAAAGGGTCCAGTCAGTACCTACAGGGAATCTGTAGTAGATCTGGTGATTGTAGTTCTGGCTATTCTGATGGCAGAACTGTAACGTTCCTGCGGAAGAGGTGGATTTAGCCCAGAACTGGATGATGTATTTCTTGCCTTGTATTAACGGAGTGTCGAAAGTATAAGCACATTGTGCCTTCCAGTCATTATCAACACCAGCATCTTCAGGGTTAACAAGTACAAGGCTATAGTCACTTTCATAACCTTCACCTTTTTCTGAGATATCTGAACTTGAGCCATTGCCCCAAGAACCCCAACTTCCTTTTGTACCACCTTCAAAGTCGTTAGAATCGCCAACAATTGCATTCTCCATCGGGTCTTCTTTCTTGATACCAAATTCAATATTATCAACCCAATACTCTGTAGCCACAGCCGCAAAGTTTATGAGGATACGATCTACATCGTCAAACCCCATTGTGAAAGTATACTCGCAAAGCGTCCAATCTGTACCTACAGGGAAATTGTAGTAGATTTGATGATTGTAATTAGCACTATTCTGATGACAGAACTGTAACGTTCCTGCGGCAGAGGCGGATTTAGCCCAGAAGCGAATCGTGTACTCTGTTCCTTCAATCAGAGGGGCACCGAAGGTATATGCGCACTGCGCTTTCCAGTCACTGCCAGATCCTGCGTCTGTTGGATTGACGAGATGGAGGCTATAATCACTTTTATATCCCTCTTCAGCGATGTTGGAACTTGAACCATTACCCCAAGATCCCCAACCTCCACTTGTACCACCTTCAAAGTTCCATGCGTCACCTGTCAGCATGTTCTCGATATCACTGCCAGTATCAGCAGGTATGAACTTTGGGGCAATCAGAGACTTCAGGTAGGTCTGTTGTTGCTGGGTATGCCAGAAAAAGTTATGACCATAGAGGTCAATACCATCTTCTTGAATCTGCTTAAGAGCAGGATCAAGGTTAGCGAAGTTCAAGTTACCACTTGCACTGACGATGGCATCCATCTTCATCGCATTACCCCAGGTAACCATCTGGAAGTTGTTAGCAGCAAGGTCATGGCGATCATCCTCGCCCATATAGATATCCTTACCAATACCCAGACCAAGTTTCATGTTGGGATGATTATTGGAAGAATATTTCTTGATATCATCGTAATTAGAAAGAACTTCCTTTACGGCAAGGGGCAGGTCTGCTGAAGTGACAGCAGTATGTCCTTCCTGCAACCCCCACTCCATAATCTGGTCGTCGCAACCAGTGAGTAGCATCGCTGACGCTACTACTGGTAATATGATTTTATTGATTTTCATAATGATTTTACGTTTTAGGGGTTATTATTCCGTCGTCTCCTCATCGCCGAAGTCACTAACAGTGATGGGGGCAATAGAAACGACACGGATGTTGTCAATATAAACTTTCTGATTGAAAGTGCTTGACTTATAAACAATATCATCAGAGAACTCCAGATCACTATTCACAAAGACAATCAGGAAGTTACGGTAAGAACCAGCATTGCGGTCCTCGCAAATCGTCTGGAATGTAGCATCTGGTGCCTCTGTCGGGTCGTAGTTTCCAAAGTTGGTCATTGGAATGGTGATGGTCTGCCAACGCTCACCAGTGGACCATGCTTCATGAGAACCATCTTCCGTGTTCAACCAAGGAACCCATACTGTAGCGGTGTTATAATACTGAGAACTGTACTTGGTACCTGCAGAGCCCCATCCCTTGCCAGAGAGGTTGTTCTGGAGGGAGATCTCCAACTGACCTGTCAGATCCCATGGCTCTGGACAATAGATGTCAAACTGCAGGGCAACATTGGCTGCTGAGGTCTCAGCAGGAATCGTTGCATACATACGACTTGTCCAGTCGTCGTTGGGGTTGTCGTTACCAGCGGTAGCCCAGTAGAGACCCTCACCTCCTGCGTCAACACCACCATCAGCGAGTTTTGCCTCAGGAACGAGCATTGCCACCTTACCACGACCAGTGTTCAGTGGGTCGTCGACTAAGTCGTCAGCACTATAGGTCGCACTCCATGAACCCAGTTCTCCTTTTCCGCTTTCCTCAAAGTCAATGACATAACAACGGAAATCATTGAAGAACTCAGGACTGATTGCCGTACCATTGGCACCCTCGCTGGTAATACTACCAGCAACAGTCAGGTCTGCGCTGCCAGGAACGGTAAAGGTAAACCACTCTCCATCTTCGTCACTGGTGATACCATTTGTAATCTCTGTTCCATCGGGAAGAGTGACCTTTGTGGTCTCTTGTAAATTGGTACCACTTACCGTTACTGACTCACCAGCCTTTGGCATTGTGTTGTCTACACCAGTAATGCTTGGTGCGGAAGCACGGATAGTGAAGGGGAATACCAACTGGTTGTCTTCGCTCTTATAAAGTACGATAGTGTTACGAACACTCTCATCAGCCTTGTCGACGGGAGTCTTGCTGTTGAGTTGAATCCAAATGTTATTGTCTGTCATGAGGGCATTATTGAAATAGGTCTCATAACCATTGACATAGATTCTCTTCACACCACTAAAACCAGAGCCTTGGATGCGGAGCAGTTGTCCCAAACGGGCAAAATCCACAGGACGGTCTTTAATGACATCGTCATCAATATTCTCCAGATAAATCTGGTCAATTTTCATCTGGGACGAACTGCCAGAACTGTCACTGTCGCTACAAGCCGTAAAGGTGAAGGCAGCAACGGCAAGGCATAAAGTCCAGAAATATTTGATAGTTTTCATAATCTTACTTTTTACTTTTTTATCGTTTCACTCAAGGGAACTTTTTTCCTTTAGAAGAGGTCTGCGTCTGATACTTCACGATCACCAAACTCGTAAGCCACAGTAGAAACATTATTCTCGGAATCAGACTTTAACTGAGGATCCTTTGTGGAGTCTGTCTCAGGAATCGACAATACGAGGTTCTTTGCGGTAGCGATAGAGACGCTTGGACCAGGAGCAGCATACGAGTCAGACAACTTGTAGGTATGTGTGGATGACTCATAATAACTGGCATTACGGTACTGGTTGTTAACATAGTTGACAACCTCCTGTTGCTCATAGTAACCGCGGCGAACGAGGAAGTACCAATAGAGTCCCTCGAAGGCAAGTTCTACACGGAACTCATGGCGGATGTCCTCATAGCCAATCTTTGACTTTTGAGCAACACCGGCACGGTCACGGAGTGCATTGAAATAAGCAAGGGCAGAAGCGTCTGTCGTAGTGGCATCGTTGCCTAACGTAGCCTCTGCGTAGTTCAGATAAACCTCAGCAAGACGCATCATATAGGTATTAACACCAGAGTTATTGTTGACAGAGATGCCATTGACAGCATTTGTTCCAATCACATATTTCTTGATGTTGGCACCCTGAGAACTTGCACTCTCTGTCTCACCATAGATGTAGGGTTTCTCAGGATCAGTAGAGAACTCAGGATAAACCTCACCGTATGAGGCTACACAGTTATGACGGCGGATAGCATCGTCAACTGTTACACCAAGAGTCGGGTCGGCATATTCTTTAAACTCTTCCCAAAGGTCATAAGAGCAGTAAGTAGAGCCACCCCAGGAGTTACCTTGGTTCACTTGTGTACTCCAGGCAAGGAAACGGGTCATTGACTGGGCAAGACCTGCTCCGGCACCAGCCTGCCATTGCAACTGGAAGATACTCTCACTATTGTTGTTGAAAGTAGCGGCAGCAAACAATTCTGCATAGGTGTCAGCCAGTTTGTAAGGACCTTCCTCTATCACCTTAGCAGCAGCCTTCTTGGCAGCATTCAGATAGTAAGTATTACGAACCTTGCTATTGAACTGTGTCTGAATATTGCTGCCGTTGTAACGGTCACTGCCTGATACGACACCTGCCATAGACAAGTAGAAACGTGACAGCATGCCATAAGCGGCATATTTGTTGACGCGACCAGTCGCAGGAGAGGTTGCTGGCAGATTAACGGCTGCAAACTCCATGTCACGGATGGCAAACTCAAAGACATCCGTTCTGTTAGCGGCAGGAACAACATAGTTGTTAACAAGGTCTTGCGTGTTCTCGTAGATCACAGCGCATCCCCAAAGAGAGCCGAGATACCAGTAAGCGAGTCCACGCATGAAACGAGCCTCTGCAATTCCCTGACGCTTAGCAGTCTCAGAGACACCGCTTGTAGCATAGTTCGAGATGTTGTTGATAGTGTTGTTTGCCTGAGAGATAACAGCATAGAATGACGACCATGCGTCGTTCAGACCATTAGAGGCACCTGACTCTGTGAAGTTGGTGTAAGGATAGATATAGTCAGAATACTGTGCTGTGATATTGTTGGCACGTCCGTCACCCATTCCGTAGTATGACTTGTCGTTGAACATATACCACACATAGTCGTAGAGTGGGGTGATCGCCTGGGACACAGCCTCGTCACTTGTGAAGAAGTTATCCTGTGACAGTTGGTAGGAGTTCTTTTGGTCTAAGAAACTCTCAGCACAACTGCTCACTGATAAGATTCCTGCAAGTGCTATAGTATATTTAAAAATTCTTGTTTTCATAATCATTTCTAATTTTGTTTCTCATTATTAATAAATTAGAATTGCAAATTGACACCTACTGTGTAGATACGTGGTGATGGATAACGGCTGTAGTCAACACCGTTAAGAAGTGCATTGCCACGCAAAGAACCTACCTCAGGATCATAGCCGTCATACTTGGTGATGGTAAAGAGGTTCTGGATATTGCAATAGATCTTAGCATTTGTCAGGAAGAGGTTCTTAATCCACTTGCGAGGGAAGGTATAAGATAGAGAGATGTTCTGCAAACGGATGTAACTACCGTCCTCTACATAAGCGTCACTAACACGGTTGTTCTTGTTGACACCACTCTCTGTGGAGAGGCGTGGCATAATCGTGTTTGTGTTTACGACGTAGTAGTTACGATAGTCGTCTGGTCCGTTTTCATCAATCTTGGCAAGACGGGCATAGTCAAGAACAGTCGTCAACTGGTTGCTAGTAGAACCTGTAATGTCGAGGAAACGACGTTGATAGTTCATAATCTTGTTACCATACGAACCACTGAACTGGATGCTCAGGTCAAAGCCCTTGTAAGAGAAGGTGTTGCCGAATCCCCATGTGAACTTGGGCTCTGGGTTACCAATGAAGGTCATGTCATTGTCGTCAATCACACCGTCATTATTGAGGTCTTCATAGATATAGTCACCGATGAACACACCACCTGATGTAGGGGAGGTGGCCATGGATGCGCCCTTAGGAAGTGCTACGGGTTGGATATTACCATTGGCATCCTTGAAATAGAAATCCTCTGGTTTATCGAAACGACCGATTACCTTGTAGCCCCAGAACTGTCCGATAGGCTTATCAACTACAGTATTCGTAACGGTAGCGACATCAGAGCCAATCTGTAAGGTCTGTGGAAGACTTCCACTGTCAGAGTCTAAGGACAGTACCTTATTGCGGTTCAGGGAGAACACGAAGTTAGAACGCCATTGGAAATTCTTATTCTCGATATTCACGGTGTTCAGAGTCACCTCGATACCTGTGTTACGCAGAGAACCGATGTTACCCCAAGGATTGGAAGCAGTACCGTATGCCTCGTTAGAACCTGCTCCTGATCCGAGGAATGCGGGCAGGTCGAGCATCATCAATAGGTCGTTGGTCTTCTTATAGTACCAGTCGAATACTAAATCAATACGGCTGTTGAACAGAGACAGGTCGAAACCGATATTCGTTGAGTAGGTGGTCTCCCATTTCAGGTCAGGGTTAGCATTATTGGCATTCAGCACACCAACACCCCATGGGGTAGTATAGTTGGCAAGCATTGCCTGATAAGCCCAGTCCTGTACGTTCTGGTTACCTGTGGTACCCCAGCCCAAGCGAAGTTTCAGGTTGTTGATGACCTTGTTGTCTTTCAGGAAACTCTCTTGACTGGCGCGCCATGCGAAGGCTGCGGAGGGGAACCAGCCCCAACGGTTGCCGTCAGCGAACTTGGAAGAACCGTCTCGGCGCAGTGTGGCTGTTACCAAGTAGCGGTCGTCGAAGTTATAGAGCACACGCCCGAAGTAAGAGAACAGAGAAGTATTATTCTGGTATCCGTCGATATTGACATTGTTACCTGTCCGCTCACCAGCACGGAGGTCGATAACGGAGTTGGAGAGGTAACCCTGGTTAGAGGCACTCATGTTCTCCCAATAGTTATGACTCATTTCCTGACCAATCATGGCATTGATATTATGCTTCTGGGCAATCGTACCATTGTAGGTCAGGATATTACGCCATGACCAGTACTTTGAGTCGTTTTTGTACCAGGCACCGTCGCGCTGGGTACTTTCCTTCACACCGAAGGTATAGTCAGGGGTATATGTCTTGGTCTTGTTCAGATTGTAGTCGGCTGAGAGTTCAGTCTTGAAGGTCAGACCCTTCATGAATGTAGCCTCCAAATAGGTGTTGATGCGGAAGTTCGTACGCTTGGCATAGTTGGTCTTGATCTCTGCAAGGGCAACGGCATTCTCAGGCATCCACTGGTCGTCTGGACCGTCATATCCACCCTCTGGGTTACGTACGGCGACAGAAGGCTGTGATCTTAAAGCGGTGTTGATAATATCCCAGTTCTTCTCCATCTCCTGCTTGGAGTCAGATAGGGAGAAGGAGATACCACCCTTCAGCCACTTCTTCAGTTCTGTGTCAATGTTACCACGTACTGTCTGACGCTTGAAACCCGTGCTGATGGCGATACCGTTCTGGTACAGATAGCCGGCACTGATGGCGTATGTGGTCTTTTCAGAGCCACCAGTCAGCGAGATACTGTGGTTAGTCATGAAAGCAGTCTTGAACAACTCGTCCTGCCAGTCAGTACCTCCACCCAGCAATTCTGGACGAAGGAATGTGCCAGAGGCAGTCTTGATCTGTGCGTCCGCAATGTCATTGTTATGCTCCGCATACTGGCGTAGGTTCAGCACATCCAGTTTCCTAGGCATTTGCTGCCAGCCAATATAGCCGTCGTAAGTCAGTGTTGCCTCACCAGACTTACCACGCTTAGTGGTAATCATGATGACACCATTACTTGCGCGCGAACCATAAATAGCAGTAGCAGAGGCGTCTTTCAGGATATCCATCGTCAAGATATCACTTGGGTTGATACCTGCCAACGGGTTGCTGTTTCCGTCATCACCGCCATCTGAGTCAATAATAACACCGTCAATGACAAAGATTGGTTGTGAGGAGGCGTTCAGCGAATTGGTACCACGAATACGGATGGTGCTCGAACCACCAGGGGTACCAGTGTTAGCCTGAATCTGTACACCAGCGGCACGACCTTGCAGAACTTGGTCGATACTGGTCGATACAGATTTTTCGAAGGCTTTGTTGTCCACCTGTGTGACAGCACCCGTCAGGTCCGACTTTCTCATCGTACCGTAACCAACGACAACCACCTCATTCAGAAGTGTCTCGTCTTCCACGAGTGTTACATCAATCACATGCTTGCCTCCAACCTTGACTTCTTTGGTCTCGAAGCCAACGTAACTGAAGACGAGCGTTGCATTAGACTGTGCCGAGATGGTGTAGTTACCGTCATAATCGGTAACAGTACCACCTTGAGCACCTTTCACTTTGACGGTTGCACCGATAATCGGTCCGTCAGCAGCACTTACCGTACCCTTAATAGTGATGTTCTGGGCATGAAGACTAAAAGGCATCATACACAACAGAACCATCAACCCAAGGGTCCTTCTTAGAACTTTACTTGTGCGATTCATACATTAATTTTTTTAGTTATGGTGTTAATAGTCATGTAATTTTTAGAACTTTCGATTGCAAAGATAAGGAAAAATTCTAAAAAGTTTATTCAATTTTGTGCCAAATTCGTTAACTTTTGTTCCATAACATAAAAAAGTTTGTAAGAAGATTTCGTTTTTCTCGATTTCATCGAAAAAAGTGAGGACTACGCATTCACAGCGCAGCCCCCACACAAATGAACAAAAAATAGGTATTTTATCGTAAAATTACCGATAGGCAGGATTCTGATAATCCTCTTTTTCAGCGTCAGTCATTTCCAATCCGTCAATCTGGCTCTGTGGAATAGGACGCAGATAATAGCCTGTTGGGATATTACGGGTGACAGTCTGTAGGTCACGGTCGCCGGCGCCACTTCCGGCGATACGATACTTACCTGCTTTCTCTGCCCATGTCTGGGTACGAACAAGGTCGAACCAACGATATCCCTCGCCCCAGAACTCACGCATACGCTCGTCAAGGATGTAGTCGATGGTGATAGTTGCAGGGGTGGCATTAGTCATAGCACTACTGTTGTCGATATTGACATCAATGTTCTCATTCTGGTTGTGGGTCTGCTTGCCGGCACGGGCACGCAGGATATTCACGAGATCACGAGCCGACTTGGAGCCGCTTGCACCCTTTACTGCCGCTTCTGCTGCAATCAGGTAGAACTCAGAGAACTTGGCTATGTTGAAGGGACGGGGACTACCACCGTTGGGGGAGCCTAATCCGCTACCGTTATCCGTTCTGTACATACCAATCTTCCAGTTGATAGGATATTTGAATCGGCTGATATTGTTGACACCTACCACGAAGTCGGCACGACCTGGCAGTGTTCCGGCACCGACTCCAGCACCGTCAGCAGACCAGTCGATATTGGCTGCGGTAGCCTCGTCTACAAAACTGAAATAGATCTCTCCAGGACCCACCTGCAAGCCATTGGCACCTTCCACATAAGTATCAGCCTTGCCTGCCTTGTCGAAGTTGGTGTGATAGCGGAGAGTAAAGGTAGCGTCATAGCGTGAGTCGATAGCCTTAACGGCATCTTCCCAAGCACCACCTTCCATGAAATTATCAGCGATAGCCGCCATACGGGTCCAGGGACGTCCCAGTGCCTGCACAGCCTCACGGCTAATCGGGTTAATGGTCTCGCCGGTGGAGCCGACGGCAGTCAGGAGACCGTAGTTCCAAGATGTCATCCAGTACGCGAAATTCTCAGGAGAGTTACCATTACCCCAGCCGTAGCCGACACCGCCATTACCGTATTTCTCATTCTCGTTATGGTCAGCGTAAAGCATGATCTCGGAGTTGCGGTCGTTGGTGGCATTATTGACATCGTAGAAAGTAGGTTGCAGTCCATAGGGACCAGGATTGTTGATAGCAGCAAGAGCGACATCGTATGCCTGTTGGAAATACCAACTGGCATTGTGTCCATCGGGGTCTGTGCGCTGAGTCTCAGGATAGGTGGGGATATTCTTGGGGTTCTCCAGCCACCAGCCGTAGGTCAGATAAGCCTTGGAAAGAAATAGGCGAGCCAGGTTCTTGGAGGCTGCACCTGTGAGACGTGGAGACTCAGGGAGGTTGTCAATCGCTTTCAAGAGGTCAGGGAAGATGGCTTTGGTATATACCTCAGGAACGGTATTACGTACAGAAGAGCGGATAGTGGAGGTATTGAACTTCAGTTCTCCAGCACCCAGATCAAGAGGAACGCCACCAAAAGTCTGTACAAGTAGAAAGTAGTCAAAAGCACGAAAGAAACGGGCTTCTGAGAGCAGTGACTCAGCGATGCCAGCCGCCTCACCGTTCTCTATGACACCACTTGCTGTGTTGATATTGGTAAAAGCCTGTCCCCACAGTACGTCGGAGCGGCTACTTGTTGCTGTCAACGAGCCGGCGTCCGTGAAGTCCGCATCCTTGAAGTTATTGTCGGCGGACTGGGCATAGGTGTACTCGTCGGTACCTGTCTCACAGATGTTAAGATAGTAACCGTTTCCATAGATATAGCGCAGGTGTGCGTACAATGCGGTAAGACCACCTTCGATGCCTTCTTCTGTAGTGAAGAAGGTAGGGTCGAATTGACTGCGTGGTTGCTCGTCAAGGACACTTCCACATGAGGAATACGTCAGGAGCACTGATAGTATCGCGCTAATAGCGATTATTTTATTAAAGAAAACTTTCATAGTAGTGAGTATTTAGAATGTTACGTTGATACCGAAAAGGAAGTTACGAGTTGTAGGAGTGTTGTATCCAATAATGGGCATCATGTGTTTGCCTGTATAACCATCCAATGTCGTGGCAGTCGTACTGCTGTTGTTTGCCAATGTATTGGTTTCCGGGTCAAGTCCGCACTCATTGTTATAGGGTGAGAAGAGAACGAAAGGATTCTGTATGGTCGCATAGAGGCGCAGGCGGCTGATGCCGAGATCCTTCACGAATTTCAGATGCTCGAAGTTATATCCGAGGGTGATAGCACGTACTTTCAGATAGCCAGCATTGAAATATCCCAGTGTAGAACCGTATTTGGGGTTGTCATTAGAGGTTGCTCCACCTGGTTTCGGGTATTTAGCCCCTGTATTGCTCTCTGTCCAGTAGTCTACGTCCAAATTGTTACGGCGACCTGTCAGCATGTTCAGATAACCGTTAGAGGAGTGGATGGCACTGATGAGTTTTCCGCCAATCTGGAAGGCACCGATGACCGTCAGGTCGAAATGCTTGTAACTGACAGTTGTGTTAAAACCTCCCATCAGGTCTGGTTCCATGTCCATCACCTGGCGGTCGTCGGCGTTGATCTGACGAGTAGGCTTACCATCAGCGTCATACTCGCCAGTGTACTCAACCTTGATCATACCTACATTACCTCCTGGTTCCAGCACATCCAGGTAGGGATCATTCTCCTGCCAGATACCGATGTTCTTATAGTCGTAGATGACATCAATGGGATGACCTATAAACCAACGGTTGGCAACATCCTCTTGCTGACCAGAGGCGAGTTCCACCAGTTTGTTACGGTTCGCATAGAGGTTGATACCTGCTTCCCAGTTCCAGCCGTTCTTGTTGTCAAGAATGATACCGTTCAGGGAGAACTCGAATCCCTTATTCTGCGTCTTACCGATGTTGCCTGTGAAACTACCTACACCTGAGGTGGAAGGCATGGACACATCCAGCAGGATATTGTCAGTCTTCTGCGTGTAATACTCGAATGTACCATACAGGCGGCCGTTGAAGAGTGAGAAGTCAAGACCGAAGTTCCAGGTCTTACTATACTCCCATCCCAGTTCTGAGTTGGGAAGTGAGGAAACATAGTAACCTGTTGTGTGGGTCGTACCGAAGTTATAGTCACGAGTAGCCAGCGCGCCCCATGTGGAGTAAGGACTGATACTCTGGTTAGAGGTCTCGCCATAACCGATGCGCAGTTTGAGATTGTCAATCCATTTGATGTTGCTCATGAAACTCTCGCGTGCGATATTCCAACCGACAGAGACAGCAGGATAGGTGTGCCACTGGTGTCCCTTGGCAAGACGTGAGGAGGCATCGGCACGGATTGCCGCAGAGAGCATGTACTTGTTATCGTAAGAATACATCACACGTCCCATCCATGACATCAAACCGCTCTTCCAGTAGTCATAGTTGTTGAGGTTCTTCTCGCCTAAAGCGGAACCGAGGTTATAGTACTGGAAGTATGAGGCGGGAATCTCTGTCACTGCGGCACCAGTCTGTTCGAAAGTGGTCTCCTCGGCAGAATACATGCCGACAACGTTCAGATGGTGCTTCTCTGCGAAGGTACGGTCATAGGTGATGACATTCTCCACAGCCCAGTTGCGAGTGCTGTTCTCGATGACGGATCCTGAGTTGCGATAGTCCGGATTGGTATTGTTGATACCCACACCCGTATAGGCGCCAGTCTTGGAAGAACGGTAGTTCAGACCCAGGTTGATGCGGTAACTCAGACCTTCCACCCATGGACATTTCACCTCTCCGAAGATAGTGTTATAGGTACCGATACCCTTGTCCTCCTTCAGCCAGTTATCCTCGTTTGCCTTGACGACATCCTTGGTGAGCACCCATGTCTCATCGTTAGGCATGTGGATAGTGCGCTTCAGGTTGCCGTTCTCATCGTAAGGATTAGCCAGCGGGCTCATGCTCAGCACGTTATACAGTCCGATATTAGACCCCTTGGTGATACGGTAACTGTTGTTGGTGGTCAGTCCGAAGCGGAACCACTTACCTACCATCTGGTCGAAGTTACCACGTACTGAAACACGGTCGTAGCCCTGTGAGGGCACTACAGCCTCGTCGTGATAGTAGCCGGCACCGAAACTGTAACTGCCGCCTTGTGTACCACCAGAGACGGTGATGTCGTGGTTGTGGCTGACACCTGTCTGATAGAACATATCCTGCCAGTCGGTGTTCGTCTCATTACTTTCCTCCAGGGAGTTCTGATACTGTCCGGCATACTCACGCATCTTGGCGAACGTAGGTCCGTCCATCATCGGATACTTCTTGAAGATAGTCTTGAAACTGACATAACCATTGTAACTTACCTTGGCAGGAGTGCCCATAGCACCCTTCACCGTGGTAATCATGATGACACCGTTGGCACCACGGCTACCGTAGATGGCTGTTGCTGAGGCATCCTTCAGAATATCCATCGACTTAATGTCTGAAGGGTTGATATCAGAAAGTTGTCCCATGAAAGGAATACCATCGAGCACGATTAACGGGTCGTTCGATGCACTTAGTGAGCGCTGACCACGGATGCGGATCTGCATCTCGGCACCTGGTTGGGATGAAGTCTGTGTCATCAGCACACCAGCCACACGTCCTTGCAGAGCCTGTGCAGCATTAGTGGCTGCAATCTGATTCAACTTGTCACCGTTGATGTTGGCAACAGAACCGGTTACCGCCTCTCGGCGCTGCGTACCATAACCAATTACCACAACCTCGTTGAGGTTCCGCCCTTCTTGCTCTAATATAATATTAATATGTTCGCGCGCGGAGACCTCTTGCGTAACATATCCTACATAAGAGATGACGAGTGTGGTTCCCGCATCCGCATTGAGACGGAAGTTACCATTGATATCGGTAACGACACCAGTTCTGCTGCCTTTCACCATGACAGTAGCACCAATCAGAGGACCTTCAGAGTCACTGACATTACCAGTAATCTCTTTGGATTGTTGTACAGCCATACTCTTGTGGGTATTCTCGGCGTGTACCTGTGGGGAATACGTAAGCCCTACCAGAGCCATGACTCCCACCATTAGAATAGTTTTTCTTTTTTGCATAGTTGAACTTTTTATGGTTTATAATAAGTCGATGAACTATGCTGCAAAGATAGGTTGTTTTTATGAAACGGTCGTTTCAATTTGTTCCAAATCCGTTTCAATTTGTTCCATGCTTCAGAAAAAGTATAATTTTATGTGTAAAATCATCCAATTATCGCAAGAAATCCGGGCATGACGACCTTGGTGATCCTGGTCTCCATTGTGTCTTCGGACATATTTTATATGTCCGTTTTCGCCGATTCTTACTTCGTCAACAAAGCCAATTCCGACTCGTTTCCCGTTGAAATGGGCTTTTTTTGAATTTTTCGCTTCTTTTTTCTCTCCTTCAGCGACAAATCCGTCTTCTCCTAACACTTTCTCTTCCTCGGATGCTTTCTCGTAGGCAGTGGCGAAACTGGTTACGATACCACTACCGGCA
Organism: Prevotella sp. UBA2755; assembly: GCA_002353225.1. GTDB lineage: Bacteria > Bacteroidota > Bacteroidia > Bacteroidales > Bacteroidaceae > Prevotella. The sequence goes on from DEJF01000077.1 coordinate 27,816, forward strand.
AGCAGATACTCGTCGTCGGCAAGTTTCATGAGGATAGCACCTCCCTCTTGCCAGGTGGAGCCGTCAGTGGCACGGGGATCCCAGGGGAGGGTGTAGTAATGGCGACAGGTGATGACGATATCACCGTCTTCGATGATACGCTCCTTATCCTGCTGGTCGAAGAGAAGCCCCCAAGTTTTAGCATGATTAGTTGAGTGTTGAAACTTGAAAGTTGAGAGTTGGCGGATAAGGTCGTATGCCTTTGTCACATTTTCCGTCTCTTGGGGAGATGCCTGGTCGATGGCAAAGGGAGAGAATCCAAGGGCGTGATGCTCACCGAAGGCATAGAGGGCACGCACACCGCTATTCTCACAGCAACGGCTTTCCGGGATAAAAAGACGGTTGTTGGGTAGCGCATACTGGTCTGCCCATCCCTTGAACCCCGTATCATAGATATCAGGGGCGAGCATGGCGAGTTGTGGAGCACCGGCATGCCACAGGTCGATGAGGTGGGCAAGGGGACCAGCGGAAGGATACTGTCCCGGCAGTCTACCACGGCTGTTCATTGCGGCATTGACGTAGAGGGGCATCTGTGTGTGTTTACGTGCCGTCTCACAGAGCCTTCCCACATATTTCGCATAGTAATACGCCATGAATATCTCATCCGTATAAAGGTCGTCCCCAAAGACGGCTGTCCACGAAGACCCACCTAAATCCTCCCTGTTTAGGGAGGACGTTTGGGTTGTTTTTAATCGTTTCTTGAGCCACGGATGCAGTTCTTTCTGATGTTTCTTCAGATAGGTAACAAGTTCCGATGGAACACCTTTTTTGTAGATTTCATCGGAAAGTTTTGAGTGGTCACGAGCCGATTCCAGCATCCCGATCTCATTCTCCACCTGTATCATACTGACCACATCCTGTCCCGTTGCTACGATATGCTTGATGAGCATCTCGAAGGCACGGTTGTCGGCTTGGAACACACTCTCGGAGAAGGCACTGGCGATCTCCAAAGGTTTCCCCTCCTCTGTACAGGCACGAGGGAACCGCTTGGTATCTTTCTTAAACCATAAAGGCGCATAGCATGACATGGAGTTCTTCCATGCTCCAAACCATAGGAAGACGATTTTCAGGTCATTCTCACGAGCCCGTTGGATGGTACGGTCGACGAGGGTGAAGTCGAACTTCCCCTCCTCTGGCTCGATGAACTCCCAGTAGGCTGGCACCAACACCGTATTCAGTCCTAATGTCTTCATCCGTGGAATCACTTCATCGACATCCTCTATAGAGGTCACCGCTGAGTTACTTAACTCTCCACCAAGAATTAAGGGCATCTCCTGTGCCATTACCGTCTGTCCCAGCAGGATTATAGTCAGTAGTATTAGTAGTCTTGCTTTTTTCATATAGTTTTACGTTTGAACAACTTATTCGGCTACAAAGATACAAAATTTTTGCTGATACCAAAAATTTTTATAGAGGGATACACGATTAACATGTTATATCTTTTACCCTCATCTGGCTATATTAATCCGCAAGAAATCAAGTAAGCCTTAATATGAAAATTTCTCAGATATTCCACTACACGTAATTTTTAAAACCCT
>DEJF01000055.1:0-1720 GCA_002353225.1 Prevotella sp. UBA2755
AAAAAGGGGTTGGATGCTTACTAAGAAAGAATTGGCTGCTAATTTTTATTTTTGATTATTCGTGTAATTTCGTGCAATTCGTGTTCGAAAGATTTAAATAAATGAATGTAATCAAAACCCCAATAGACGGTGTCCTCATGATTGAACCCAAGGTTTTTGAGGATGCCCGTGGCTATTTCTTCGAGTCCTTCTCCCAACGGGAGTTTGATGAGAAGGTAGCCCCAATCCTTAGGCATACAATACACTTTGTCCAGGACAACGAGAGTAAATCAAGTTACGGAGTGATGCGTGGACTTCATTTCCAGCGTCCCCCCTTTACCCAGAGCAAACTCGTCCGCTGTGTCAAAGGAGCCGTCCTTGATGTGGCTGTCGATATCCGCAAGGGTAGTCCTACCTACGGTCAACACGTAGAGTGCCTTCTCTGTGCTCATGATGAAGAAGGAGCCCGTATCGCAGAAAAGTATAAAGGATCAGTTACCCTCCCTAAACAGGGAGGTTTGGAGGGTCTTCTTGGTCTCCAGTTCTTCATCCCCAAAGGTTTTGCCCATGGTTTTGCCGTATTGAGTGAGACAGCAGTCTTCCAGTACAAGTGTGATGAGTTCTATCATCCAGAGGCTGATGGAGGTATCAGTATCTTAGATAATTCACTTGGTATTAACTGGAGAATTCCGACAGAGCATGCTTTGTTAAGTGAGAAGGACACGAAACATTCTTTGCTAAGAAACTTCGATAGTCCATTTGATGTCAATATAGATTTATACTAATCTTGTAATGCTCCCAATCAATCCTCAATTCGAATCACTTTTCAACCCTCATAACATCGATGAGGACTGTAAGAAGATAGCGGACGAGATTGATACGGTCGTTCGTCCCCAGATTTGCGAGATGCTGAAGGCAGGCAAGTGTAAGGAGGCGGTTACGTTGTATCTTGATTTGATGAGAACCATGGTTCGCCATTTCGTGGACGACGAGCATTACTGCTATTTCGATGATATGTATGCCCCAGAGTATTCTCTGCAACGGATTTATGAGGATATCAAACAGTGTGGCATAGGCGATGAGGAACAAGTGATGCTGGATATTGGTCATAGTGAGATAATGGATAGTGAGTGCTATCATGAGTATGACTATCCGTCATATATATAGATAAACAAAGTAAATTTATGAATATTGCAATTGTTGGAACTGGTTATGTCGGTTTAGTGAGTGGCACCTGTTTCGCAGAGATGGGAGCCCATGTGACATGTGTTGATGTTGATACCAACAAGATACAGAAACTGAAGGACGGCGTCATGCCTATCTATGAGCCGGGACTGGAGGAACTGGTGAAACGTAATGTCGAGTTCGGTCGGCTGAAGTTCACGACAGACCTGACGGAGGTCCTGGATGATGTTGAGGTTGTGTTCTCCGCCGTAGGAACTCCTCCCGATGAGGATGGCAGTGCCGATCTGAAATATGTCTTGGCTGTTGCAAAGCAGTTCGGACAGCATATCAATAAATACACCATCCTCGTCACCAAGTCTACCGTCCCAGTAGGAACGGCTAAGAAGGTGAAGGCAGCCATTCAGGCAGAACTCGACAAGCGGGGTGTTGACATCCCCTTCGATGTGGCAAGCAACCCGGAGTTTCTGAAAGAAGGTGCCGCCATCAAGGACTTCATGAGTCCTGACCGTGTAGTGGTAGGTACGGAGTCTGAGAAGGCAAAGGAGGTGATGACCCG
>DEJF01000055.1:1775-66205 GCA_002353225.1 Prevotella sp. UBA2755
ATGACGAAGTATGCCGCTAATGCCATGCTTGCCACCCGTATCTCGTTTATGAACGATATTGCCAATCTCTGCGAGCGGGTAGGTGCAAATGTCGATAGTGTGAGAAAGGGTATTGGCACGGACAGCCGTATCGGCTCGAAGTTCCTTTATGCCGGTTGTGGCTATGGTGGCTCATGCTTCCCCAAGGATGTCAAGGCGCTGGTACATACAGGCATGGACAATGACTACCACATGGAAGTGATAGAGGCGGTAGAGCGTGTCAACGAACGCCAGAAGTCCATTGTCTATGATAAGGTTATCAAGGCTGTAGGGGATGTTAAGGGTAAGACCATTGCCATCCTTGGCTTGGCGTTCAAGCCTGAGACCGATGATATGCGTGAGGCACCAGCCTTGGTGGTTATTGACAAACTGCTGAAGGACGGCGCTACGGTGAGAGTCTTCGACCCCATTGCCATGGACGAGTGCAAGCGTAGGATAGGAGATACCGTCACCTATTGTAAGAACATGTATGATGCCGCTGATGGTGCCGATGTCTTTGCCCTGATGACAGAGTGGCGTCAGTTCCGTATGCCCAGTTGGAATGTTATTCAGAAGGTAATGACAGGTAATGTTGTGGTTGATGGCAGAAACATCTACGACCGTCAGGAACTGGAGGAACTCGGATTTGTTTATACAAGGATTGGGGAGAAATAATCTACAATAATGCAATTAATTAGACCTGTTGATAGAAGATAGTATACATTTTATATAACAAGATGCAAGACACTTCCGCCAACAACAAACGTATAGCCAAGAATACGCTTCTACTATATTTCCGTATGCTGTTCTTGATGTTGATAAGTCTTTATACATCTCGTGTGATATTAAATGCGCTTGGTGTAGAGGATTATGGTATATATACAGTTGTTGGTGGGTTCGTGATGATGTTCTCTATGCTTAGCGGTTCATTGAGTGCTGCTATCAGTCGTTTTATTACATTTGAATTAGGTACTGGAAATACAGAAAAGTTGAAGAGGGTGTTCTCTTCTTCTGTCACCATTCAGGCAGGCATAGCTTTGGTTATAATCGCCATAGCCGAGACTCTTGGTCTATGGTTCTTAAATGAGAAGATGGTAATACCTGAAAATCGTATGGCGGCTGCCAACTGGTGTTTTCAATTCTCAATATTGACTTTTGCAGTTAATCTTATTAGTGTACCATATAATGCATCTATCATTGCCCATGAAAAGATGTCAGCATTCGCCTATATATCTATTATGGAGGCTTTAGGAAAACTGTCTATTTCTTGGTGTATCTCTATCAACCCGATAGACAAACTTGTTTTTTATGCATTAATGGTGTCATTTCTCTCTTGGATTATCTGTTTGATATATGCAATCTATTGTAGGAAGCATTTCGAAGAATGTATCTATCATTTCATTTACGACCATGAATTGTTAAAACGAATGTTCGGATTCGCAGGCTGGAATTTCATTGGAGCTTCTTCAGCTGTTTTACGAAATCAAGGAGCAGATGTTATTTTGAACCTTTTCTTCGGTCCTGTGGTTAATGCTGCGCGTGGAATAGCAGTGAAGATGGATGCTGTTATTACTCAGTTTGTAACCAATTTCATGATGGCACTCAATCCACAAATAACGAAATCCTATGCAAGTGGAGATATGGAGTATATGTTTAAACTGATGTTTAAAGGTGCACGTTATTCTTATTATATTCTTTTATTACTTACATTGCCAGTTATTTTGAACACTCATTATATTCTTGTCTTGTGGCTAAAACTGGTGCCAGATCATACTGCTTTGTTTGTACAGTTGATTCTTGTATTGGCTTTAAGTGAGAGTATCAGTAATCCTCTTGTTACTGCGATGCTTGCGACGGGAAAGATTCGAAATTATCAGTTAGTAGTAGGTGGCTTACAGATGATGAATTTACCTGTGGCATATATATGTCTTTATTTTGGAGCTATTCCAGAGTCAGTAGTTATTGTGGCTATTGTAATTAGCCAACTTTGTTTGGCAGCACGTCTTTACATGCTACGTAGAATGATTAATCTGAAAGTTGGTCAATATCTTAAAGATGTCTATTTGAATGTTATCATGGTTACTACTATTGCAGCATTTATTCCATCAGTAATGTCATTGAATTTGTCTGAGGGATTTCCTCACTTCATATTGACATCTATAGTATCTATAATAAGTACTTTATTAGTTGTATACTTTGTAGGATGCTCAAACTCTGAGCGAGAATATGCTATAGTTAAAGCAATCCAACTATGCAATAAGTTTAAAATGAATTAGTGTTCTTTAGGAGGATAGATGATTCAAATAAAAGATCCAAAAGATTGTTGTGGATGTACAGCATGTGCCAGTATCTGTGCTCACAATGCAATCACAATGGAACCCGACGCTCTTGGATTCCTATATCCAAAGGTCGATAAAACCAAGTGTGTCGAGTGTGGGTTGTGTGAAAAGGTCTGCCAGTTCAATGACAACTATGACAAATCACTCAATCTGTCACAGCCAGTAGCCTATGCAGCCCGCCATAAAGATATGGATGAGATTATGAAATCTCGATCAGGAGCGGCTTTCGTGGCTATTAGTGACTATATCTTAGAGAAGGGAGGTGTCGTTTATGGTGCAGGATACAAAGACCACTTTCGCGTAGCCCATAAGCGTGCCACCACAAAAGAAGAGCGGGATGAATTCCGTGGAAGCAAGTATGTACAGAGTGACTTGACAGGGGTATTCAGGCAAGTCAAGGAGGATTTAAAGAATGGACTTACCGTTCTGTTCTCTGGAACTCCTTGCCAAACGTCTGGTCTTAATGCCTATGTCGGAAAGAGGCTGAGAGACAACTTGATTCTTGTTGATATCGTATGTCATGGTGTGCCCGGTCCTTTCTTGTGGCGAGACTATATTGCCTACCTTGAAAAAAGACAAAGAGATGAGATTGTTGTGGTTAATTTTAGAGACAAGGAACTCTTTGGCTGGAAGGCGCATAAAGAGTCTTATCAGTTCAAAATGGGGGGGTAAAATGACATTTACATATTTATTCTACAAGCATATTATGTTCCGCCATTCGTGCGGAGTATGTCATTTTACTAATCTCCAAAGACCCAGTGATATTACCCTTGCTGATTTTTGGGGTTGGGAAGATGCTGTTCCAGGATTTAACGATGATGACAAAGGGGTGAGTCTTGTTCTTTGCAACACAGAAAAAGGAAGGGGTTTATTTGAGGCTGTTAAGGAAAGATTGACAGTAAAAGAAGTTCCCATAGAGAAATGTATCCAGCCCAATCTTCAACATCCCACGTTCATTCATCCTAAAAGAATTAAATTTGAGGAAGCCTACAAGAATAATGGCTTTAACTATGTATTGAAAAAGTTTGGTGAAACAAGATGGAGATATAAAGTAAAGAATAAAGTTGAGACTTATTTGAAATCCATAATGTATTATTATAATAACAGATAATGATAGAGTTTTACTATACTATAATGATGCTTGGGTTCTTTACGGGTATGTTGCTGTATTCGGGTTCCATACCTGTATCTCTGTTTTCTGTTTATACAGCAACTTGGTTCTTTCCTGAGGGAATTCCGTTATTTTTGATACCTATTGGTTTACGTTCAATATTAGCATATATCATTGCTTTATATTTACTTTTGAATATAAGGAAATTAGATGAACATAGAAAAAAACTATTTAAAGATATTTTAATCTTTATACTTTTAATAATCTTCCTATTTTTACTTATTGTATTTTTCTCCACCCAAGTGCCAATAAGTAATCAATTAACGACTATTAAATATACCTTTTATTATAGTCTGACCTTTTTCTTGGTGCTCTTTTTCCGAAAAGAATCGGACTATTCCAAATATATGGACTTTGTCCTTTTTCTAATTATTATTTCAGGTATATATGGTGTTTATACATATATTGTAGGAGTGAATCCTTTTGGTGATTATATTATAATATACTTAAAAACCCTCGGAGAACAGGGGCTTGGCGGTGACTTTATCGAATCTGAGCGTGGTTTTTTGACTAGCCGCATATATGGATTCACTGTACATCCCCTAATGTTTGGTGGAATTCTGGTTCTGTGCACATATCTTATGATTTTCCGTTTTTTTCATACGACTTCGTCATTAAAGAAATTGGTGTTGATAATTGCTTTATTGTTCTGTTTTATATTAATTATTCTAACAGGATCTCGCTCGATTCTAATTGGATTTTTGGGGGGAATATTGTTTTATACCTATAAACATTATCCCTTCAAAACAATAGTATTCCTTTTTATGATATTGCTTTTTTATATGGGTGGAGCTTTAGTAATTAAGGATGAATTTGTCCGTTCTGTACTATTCTTTTGGGAAGATAATGCAGAATTTGGTGGATCATCATCAAGTATGCGTTTCATCCAATTAGAGTCCTGTTTGGAGGCAGTTTCAAATGATGCAGCTTGGTTATTTGGTTTAGGACACAATTGGTCTGGAATCTATTTGGACAAATATGGTAATGTTCCTCCTTTTCAAGGATTTGAAAGTATCTTATTTACGAAAATAGTAAATTACGGAATTATTGGTTCATTGCTTTATTTTTGCTTTGTTTTCTATTCAGTAAAGAATCTTGTAAAAAAGTATATAACTAAAAAAAAAGAGCGAAATTATATATATGCTTTCATTTTGTCAGGTTTAACAATCGCTTTATTTACAGGTGAGTACTATGGATATAAATTGTATCTTGTCTTTATTATTCTATTTATCAATTATTATTTGATCGGTCTGTCTTCAAATAAAAGCGATGTTGTGATTTTCAACAAATCTACAATTTTGCATGATAAAGTTGCTAAGGATTAATCTATTTGTAATCTAGAATGCATAGCGTATTATATGAAGATAGGAATAATTACATTTCATAATGCATATAACTATGGTGCTGTTTTGCAGTGTTACGCGCTGCAAGAGTTTCTGTTGCAGCAAGGTTATGATGTTCAAGTCATAGATTATAGAAATAAGTATTTATTATCTTGTTACAAAGTTTGGGATGTTCATAGAATTGTATCTAAAAATCCTATTATCTTTTTAAAAAAATCAATTAAGGAGTGTTTATTTTTGAAACACAGAAAGAGAAGAGGAAATAAATTTGATAATTTCATTAATAATAAGTTAAGGCTTTCTAATTTTACAAAGGAAAATCTTCGTTTATTTGATTTAATTATTATTGGAAGTGATCAAGTGTGGAATGTTCATCTGACAAATGGTTTTGATCCTGTCTATTGGGGTAATTTTGAGATAAAAGAAAATGGTCATATTATTAGTTATGCAGCAAGTATAGAAGAATATTGGGACTTGAGTCATAATGAAAAAGCAATATCACTATTAAATAAATTCTCTTCGATTAGTGTTCGAGAATATAAAACAGCAATGTTTTTACATAGTTTGTTAAATCGACATATATACGAAGTGGTAGATCCTACGCTTTTAGTAAATGCTGGTTTTTGGAATACAATTGCTGTAAAGCCCAAGATTAAACAAAAATATTTATTATTGTATCAAGTTAGGAATTCTAAAATAACAGAAAAGTATGCTCGACGTAAAGCAAAAGAACTAGGGTTAAAACTAATTTGTTTATCTGCAAGAGTTAATGTTTATAATTCAAAAGAATGCATAGATGCTTCTCCGACAGAGTACTTGGGCTGGTTTAAATATGCGTCATTTATAATCTGCACATCCTTTCATGGGACAGTTTTTAGTATAGTATACAAAATCCCTTTTATTTCGATAAAATTAGATGACGGGAGAAATAGTCGAGTGGAAACACTATTGCAAAAAGTTGGTTTAGAAGGAAGATTTTTATCGCCTTTATCAATAGCCCCCCCAAGTCCTATTAATTGGCAAAGTGCTTATGACGCACTGTCTTATATGAGAAATCTTTCGGCAAAATTTCTTTTAGATAATATAAAATGAGAATTCTATATATTACACATTCAAATATTTGGGGTGGAGCAAATGTGGCTTTGTTTAATATAATTAAAGCCATGCAAGAAAGAGGGCATAAATGCTATGTGTTGACAGACTCTAATCCTGGTCCTTTTATAGAAAAACTTAATGAAATAGGATGTCACTATTATCAATATAAGTTATATTTGACAATATACCCCCAAATTAATCAAAACCTCAAATGGCTTCGATTTATAAAACGTCTACCTATACATGTTTTAGGTTTTTATAGGCAAAGAAAATATGCTGGTAAACTTATAGAGAAATTGAAACCAGACTTGGTTCATACAAATGTAGGTCCTTTTAGCATTGCAATTAGGACATGTATTGAAATAGGCATTCCTCATGTGTGGCATATACGAGAGTATCAGGATAAAGATTTCAAAATGCACTTTTTTCCTACGCAGAATAGATTTCAGGCAGATATCCATAGAGAAGGTAATTGGAATATAGCGATTACAAAAGGTGTATTTGAGCATCATCATTTGCGTGACGGTATTGACAGGGTTATTTATGATGGAGTTTTTAGTAATAATATTTTAGGTTCTATACAGGCTTCCCCTAAAGAAAACTTTTTTCTTTTTGTTGGAAGAATAGATGAAGCGAAATCTCCATACGATGCAATTAGGGTATTTTGTGATTTTCACAAATTATATCCTCATTACAAATTTTTATTAGCAGGTTCATATAAGGGAAGCTCTAAATATAAGTTAAAATGTGATCATTTTATTAATGAAAATGGGCTTTCTAAACATGTCTTTTTCCTAGGTGAAAGAAAAGATGTGTATCAGTTAATGTCAAAGGCGTGCGCCCTTATAGTGCCAAGTAAATTTGAAGGTTTTGGATTTATAACAGCGGAAGCCATGTTAAATAACTGCATAGTTATTGGTAGGAATACTGGTGGAACAAAAGAACAATTTGATGTTGGGTTAAAAGAAACAGGTGCAGAGATAGGGCTTCGATTTATGAGTGATGATGAATTACTTGATAGTTTGATATATGTTGTAAAGAATGACACGTCTAAAATGCGTGCTATTGCTAAAGATGTTGTTTTAAAACATTATTCAATTGAAAAGCACATTGAGAGTCTTTTGTCTCTATATAATACTATAATAAGTTGGAAATAACTATGTATGTCTATTTAAAAATTAAAAGGTTAAAAAGACTTATATACTCATTGTTCTTTATTTGTAGATTGAAGGAATTTGGGCGAAATGTTAGATTTAGGTCTGTGAAAGAATTTAAGGGTGGAGACTGTATCTCTATTGGTGATAATACATATTTTTCGAATGATTTGTATATGACAGTTTGGAAATCGTTTACCCCGACTATAGAGAAGAAGCAGAGCTTCTGTCCAGAATTAAGAATAGGGTCAAATTGCAATTTTGGTGCGTATAATCACATTACATGTATTAACAAGATATGTATAGGTAATGGTGTCCTAACAGGTAAGTGGGTAACAATAACCGACAATAATCATGGTTGTTTTGATATTGAAGAGTTACAAAAGAAACCTATGGAACGTGAGTTAACCTCAAAAGGGGCAGTTGTTATTAAAGATAATGTGTGGATTGGCGATAAAGTAACAATTTTAGGCGGTATCACTATAGGAAAAGGGGCAATAGTCGCTGCAAATTCCGTTGTTACAAAAGATATACCAGATTATTCTATGGTCGCAGGAATTCCTGCAAGAGTTATTAGAAAGGTAAAACTTTAATTTAGTAAAATAATGAAAAAAAAAGCAAGAGTAATAGCGTTTTATTTACCGCAATTTCATCCTACACCAGAAAATGATAAGTTTTGGGGTAAAGGATTTACAGAGTGGACAAATGTGGCTAAAGCAAAACCGCTTTTTAAAGGGCATCACCAGCCTCATATTCCTGCAGACTTGGGCTTTTATGATTTGAGAATGCCAGAAGTTAGAGATGCACAGGCAAAATTAGCAAGAGACGCAGGAATAGAAGGATTCTGTTATTGGCATTATTGGTTTGGGAACGGCAAACAGTTCTTACAAAAAATATTTGATGAAGTTGTTGAGAGTGGAAAACCAGATTTCCCTTTTTGTGTTGGATGGGCAAATCATTCTTGGAATAATAAGAATTGGGTTAATACTCCGACATTTTCTAAAGATTATTATATAGCCGAACAGACCTATCCGGGAGCGGAGGATAATGAAAAGCATTTTTACTCGTTATTAAAAGCATTTAAAGATCCAAGATATATAAAGGTAGATGGCAAACTACTTTTTTATATTTTTGCACCACTAAAATTTCCAAATGTTTCTGCGTTTATCAGTCAATGGAATGAGTTAGCAAAAAAGGAGGGACTTAAGGGCTTTTATTTTGTAGCTTTAAGAGAGAGTGGAGAATTCATCAAAATTAAGTCTTCTATTAAAACAATTATGACAAACTTGTTTAATAAAGATTTTTCTGTATTTTCAGATGCAGATTCTGTAATAAACGAAGTTTTAAGTTTAGGATTTGACGCAGTTAATTCTAGAGGTATAAATATAGCTCATTATCGTTATAATTCCCCCTTCATATCATTTTGTAAACATTTTGTTAATGGAATATTATTTGGATTATTTGATTGGCATCCTGTTGAGAAATATAATTTTAAAAAAATATCAAAATTCCTTTTTACAGATACTGATAGAAGAGAGAATGTTTTTCCGACAATAATACCAAATTGGGATAGATCACCTCGTGCAGGAAAAAGAGCAAGGATATGGTATAATTCTAAACCAGAATACTTTAAAGAACAAGTTAAAATGGCGTTAGATTTGATAAAAGATAAACCAGAACAAAAACGTATACTTTTTTTAATGGCATGGAATGAGTGGGGTGAAGGGAACTATATGGAACCAGATTTGGAATATGGACACGGATATTTAGACGCACTAAGAAATGCATTGTTAGAAAAATAATTGACTGCTGAGTAAGTAGCCAATTTTGACGTATTGCAAAAAAGTGAAATGATGCGCATACATATGAAGAAGTATTATGCTAGAATCTTGATAGTTGTTATATTGTTATCATTTATTTGTTATAGAAGTCAAGGCAAAACTTCTGATGGTATATATATAAATCCAGTTATAAAGGATTATGTTTATCATGACGCATCATTGATACGGAGTATGGATGGATGCTTTTATTCTTTTGTTTCAAGCATAGTTCCAAGAGATTCAACAGAGAGTAAGGCCTATTATACAGTGAGTATATTTAGGAGTAATGATTTGGTAAATTGGAATTTCTTTAAATATGCATTTGATAAGAGATATATAGAAAATAGAACGGTTAATGACTACGACAGAAAAGTAGGTCGAAATGGAAAGTTTCCCTATCACAAGGAAAATAGAAACAAACATTATGCTATTTGGGCTCCTGATATTTTCAAATACAAAAATAAATACTATTTGTTTGTTTCCCTTCATCTGTCAATCCAAGATACAAAAATAGCAGTTTTTGAATCAGATTCAATAAATGGGGATTTCAAATATAAGCAGATTTTGGTATCTTCAAATAAAGAAGACGGGGATTCTTATGTTGATACTGAAGAATTGATAGACCCCTTTCCTATTACTGTTGGAAGAAAATCTTATCTGATGTATGGCTCGTTTAGGAGGGATAGTGGAGGAAAGTGGCTGCCTAAGAGATCGAAGATGGGGGTGTACATTTCTCAACTTAAAATGAAAAAAGGAAAATTCACACTTGGGAAAAGAATGTTTGTTACTGACTATTATGAAGGCTGTATGGTGATACCTCATGGTGGAAAATATTGGCTGCTTGGTACTAATGGCAGTTTATATAACAGTACCTATAAAATAGATTATGCAGTGGCTGACAGGATAACCGGCCCATATCTGAATGACAAAGGAGAAAGCATCGCTGACACAATTAATTATACTCCAGGCAATCCGATCTTGAAAACTACTTCAAAGCAGAGGTTTAATGGTTTTGGATGTCCCTCAAATCCAATTATAGACAATAATGGACAATATTGGGTGATGATGCATGGGCATGCAAAGGAATATCTGCCAATCCAAATGGAGATAGCAGAGCAAGAAAGATATACTTTCCTTGTCCCTCTATATTGGGATAAGGAAGGAAAGCCGTATTTCGATGTGGATGAAATTCAAAGAAATAAAATTAGGAAGCCTGCTTTATAAGTTTTGAAAATGAAAAATAGAGTGATAAGTTATGATTCTAACTCTCTTTTGTGTAGCATACGTCATTCAAAAGGGATATGATAAACTTATAAAAAGATTAAGAATTGCATGAGATTATTTTCAATCATTGTTCCTGTATATAAAGTTCCTTATCCACTTTTAAGGAAGTCTATTGATAGCATAATAGGCCAAACTCATAAAAACCTTGACATAATTTTGGTTGATGACGGCTCTCCAGATGAGTGTGGTAGGATATGTGATGATTTTGCTAAAAGGGATTCGCGTATTCGAGTCATTCATCAGAAAAATGGTGGGCTATCCGTTGTACGGAATGTTGGTGTCGAGGCTGCGAAAGGGGAATGGGTTAGTTTCGTGGATGGGGATGACTGGATAGAGGTAAATACATATAAGACTGTAAATACACTTATAGATAAGTATGGTGCTGCAAATGATGTGATTGCATGGGATGGCTATGCAGACTTTAGCGATACAAACTCAAAGCCGATAAATTTCTTTGGAGAAATCCAATCGAAGGAAATGGCAACATTGACAGAGAAGATAGATTCTGTGATGCCAGAATATCATACAGCAGGATTAAGGATTGCTTTGTTTGATGTTACTTGGGCAAGAGTATATAGAAGGAGTCTATTAGTCGATAATAATGTTGAAAATATACCAGGACTAAAACGTGCTCAGGATTTGGTTTTCAATCTTGAAGTTTTTGAGTATGCCAAGGGTGTTTACTATGAGAATATTAACCTCTACCATTACTCAATGCACGAAGAGGCAGCGACAAAGAAATATGATGTTGCTATCTTATCAAAGATGGAGCAGTTCTCATTAGCATTAAAAAAATATGTAGAAAAGTATCATCCTGATAATGCGGAATATAGGCAGCGGATGTATGTAAAGATAATGCCTAAAATTGTGGAGTGCTTTGCTCAGTATTATGTTCCATTATGGAAAAAAGAAGGAATGCTTAAATCTCTTAATATCCTTAAAAAGGAACTTGAAATACCTGTTTTCAGGGAGGCGGTGGAAACAATGGATGGAAGCAAGAGTGTTCTAAAAATGAAGGTTTTTCAATTCCTCCTTAAAAATAGGCTTTATCTTCCACTGCTACTGATATGCAGACTTCAGACAGAACGAAAGGCTAAATGGATGAAACAATAGATGATTCATTATGAAAGAACTGATAAAAAAAATGGTTGGTCCTTTGGGGATTAAAGCCGTCAAGGTCTTGAAAATGTCATTGAAGATGCTTGATGCTATACGAAAAGGAACGTGGGGCAAGTGTAACATCTATGATGGGGTCCGATTGATTGAGCATTTGGACATTGAGAATAAAAATGTATTCTTTGGTTATTATGATTTGCAACAATTCAATATAACTCAAGATAAGATGTTGGTGCATATCTGTAAAAAAAATGCAGATACTCGAAAAGATATAGCAGAAATAGCGTATTATGATTTAAACGATAAGCAGTATCATTCTATTTCAACATCTTCTGCATGGTCATGGCAACAAGGGAGCCGTCTAAGATGGAATGCCCTAAATCAAGACGAGATATTGTTTAATAATGTGGAAGATAATCATTATGTATGTCAGATATGGAATGTCACAAAGAAAGAAAAAGTTAAGACAATTCCTATACCCCTCTATGATATAGACAGGGAAATGCGTTATGGCTTTGGAGTCAATTTTGCCCGTTTACAGCGTTTGAGACCCGGATATGGATATAATTCTCTTCCTGATTTAACCGAGCATGAGTCAATACCACAGAATGATGGTATCTTTAGATATGATTTCAATTCTAGTGAAGTTAAACTCATTATTTCATATCAATGGCTTTGCAGGGACATTCCAGATGCAGACAAATTTCAACACTACATTAATCATATTTCTGTTTCTCCAGATGGAAGCAGTTTTATGTTTTTCCATATATGGACAAAAGGACCAGGTATGAAGTGGACAGTGAGATTGTGTGTGTCAGACATAGCAGGTTGTCATATTAAGGTACTGGAGCAAGAGCGAACGATTTCTCATTACACATGGAAAGATAGTAAAACGCTGCTGACAACCTTTATTAATCAAAAGACAAATGAATCATGTTACTCGGAGTATGATGTGACGACAGGAAATAGAAAAGTGATAGGTGATGGTCATATATGGATGGATGGTCACCCCTCATATCTAATAGGGGGAAAAATGTTTATTACAGACAGTTATCCATTAGCAGGTAATATGCAGCATCTATACCTTTTTGATATTCAAGGTAACAAAAGACGATCGCTTGTAGATATATTCCACAATCCGCGATTGTATGAAGAGAAAAGGTGTGATTTGCATCCGAGATTAACGGAGGACAACAGATATGTTTCAATTGATACTGTTTATGATGGGTGTAAGAAATCTGTATTATTGTTAGAATTGAAAGAGTAATATTATGATAAAATTTAGTATTGTTGTACCAATATATAATGTAGAAAAATATATTGGAGAGTTGATAGAGAGTTTACAAAAGCAAACTCTCCATGAGATTGAGATCATACTTGTTGATGACGGTAGTCCTGACAAAAGTGGCGAAATCTGTGATAAATATGCGGAAGGTGATGAACGTATAACTGTCATTCATAAGAAAAACGGAGGAGTTTCTGCTGCCCGAAATGATGGATTGGCGATTGCCAAAGGAGAATATATTATGTTCTGCGATTCTGATGACTGGTTGCCGTTGGATGCGTTGCAAAAATTGTATGAAGAAGGGAAAAAGGTTGATGCAGATATTGTTGTAGGTGAAGTGTATCAGAGTGAAAATGGGAAAAATAGATTGGCAAGATTCTATTCAAATAACTTTATTAGTAAAGATCATGCATTTATTCGTAAACTGATACAGGCCGATTTCTACAAGACGTATTGTCCGATGCCACATCCTGCTGGACCTGCATTCGGTTATGGAGGCCCATGGAATAAGGCTGTCAAATTGAGTCTCATAAAGGATAATGGTATTAAGTTTGATACTCGTGTAAAAGGGATTTTTGATGACATCATCTATACGGCTTACATTTTGGCTAATGCAAAAATCTTTTCATATATACAGGAGCCAGTATATTATTATCGTATCATTTCCAACTCTATAACTCACACCTATAAAGCCAATGCATTGGAAATCAATAATGCGATATTTAATAGTTGGAAGGAGTTTATCGATAAGTATGGTAAGGATGGCTTTTTCGACAAGCCTTATTATGCTGTTGTTATTCGCAGATTTGTAGAGATATTACCTGTGTACTTCTTGAGTGATAAGAACCCAAAGTCTTTTTGGGAAAGAATGAGGGAAATGAAAAAAGTTTTGAATGAGCAGGAATACCAGAAAGCAATTAAGGGCGTGGATTCTTCTAAACTTACGACTTTCCAAAAGACAATATGGCGTTTGATGAAATGCAACAGTCCCCTTGCTATTTGGGCAACATTCAAGGGAAAAGAGTTTATAAAGTCGTTAAAAAAGTAAACCTATGATAATAAAAATTCTTATTGCTGCGCACAAACAGTGTGAGTTACCTAAAGATCCGATCTACTTACCTGTTCAGGTAGGAAAGAATTTGCATCCAGAGTTGGTATTGCAGGGGTATCAGCCTGATAATGAGGGAGAGAACATTTCAGAGAAGAATCCGTACTATAGTGAGCTTTCAGCCGTGTATTGGGCATGGAAGAACCTGAAGGCTGACTATATCGGGTTGGTGCATTACCGTAGGCATTTCTGTCTAAAACGGAAGGATTCGGATTGGAAGAGTATCCTGACGGGGGAGGAGGCTGAGTCGCTATGCAAGGAGTATGATCTGATACTGCCCAAGAAACGCCATCTCTATATTGAGACAGTGTACTCGCATTATGACCATACGTTCTTCGGTGAGCAGTTCGACAGGGCAAGGGATATCATAGAGAAAAGATGCCCTGATTATCTCGAGACTTTTGATAAGCACATGAGAGAGCGTTCTGAGCATTTGTTCAACATGTTTATCATGAAAGAAGAACTCTTCCATCAGTACTGTGAATGGATGTTCCCGATACTGGAGGAATTGGAGACCTATTATGACTTGAAGAACATGGATCCGTTCCAAGCAAGACTGATTGGGCGAGTTAGCGAACGGTTAATGGACGTGTGGGTACAGAAAAATAATCTGAGATACAAAGAAATTGACTTCCTGTATTTCGGGAAAAAGAATATGTTACGTAAGATATGGGGATTTGCAATGGCTGCTATTTTCCATAAAAGATACAAGAAGAGTTTTTAGTCTATGAATTATATCATTACTGGCGGTACCGGGTTTATCGGTACACATCTGACGAATCTGATATTGGCGGAGCATCCCGATGCCAAAGTGTGGAATCTGGATATTGTAAAACCGGGGATGCCTAACCCTGTAGTAAAAAACTATAAGCCTGCAGTGAGGGAGGGTGAGAAGTTGGGTTCAACATATATTGAATGTGATGTGCGGAAGTCAATAGGTGAATTACCTTTCACACCGACGCCAGAGGATGTGATATTCAACTTCGCTGCTGTGCATCGTACTCCAGGTCATGAGGATATCGAATACTTTGAGACGAATATCCGAGGAGCGGAAAATGTATGTGCATTTGCAGAAAAATATGGTATCAGGCAAATGGTGTTTACTTCTTCTATTGCACCATACGGTGCTGCTGAGGCTTTGAAGGAGGAAACGACCTTGCCAACACCGAATACACCTTATGGTATCTCAAAACTGGTGGCGGAAAAGATTCACATGGCTTGGCAAAAGGGTGGAGAAGATCGAAAACTGACCATCGTTCGTCCGGGTGTTGTATTCGGTAAGGGTGAGAATGGAAACTTCTCACGACTGTACTGGGGAATACGTAAACATACGTTTGCTTATCCTGGGCGTAAAGATACGATTAAGGCTTGTGTCTATGTGAAGGAGTTGGTAAGATTTATACTTTGGAATGTGGAGGATCGCAAATCTTCATTTGACTTGTTTAATTGTACCTTTGAGCCTGCTTATACTATTGAACAGATTGTCACAACAATGAAAAAGGTGACAGGGTTAACACAGGCTGTACCATATATACCCAATTCAATCATCATGCCTGCTGCTGTATGTGCACAACTGGTTGGTAGCCCTATGGGTATCTGTCCAGCACGTGTGAAGAAATTGCAGATATCTACGAATATCTGTGGTAAGAAGATGGCAAATAGTGGATATCAGTTCAAATATACCTTTGAAGAGGCATTGACGGACTGGTATAATGACAACAATATGAAATGTCTTGAGTAAATATACGTTGGAAAAAGTGGCTTAAAGTGGTAATTAAGTTAATTAATGATAGTCCAAAGTGCATATATTGACTTCCTGAAATATTCTTTGGAAGGTAATCTGCCATTACCTAAAAGCGCAAAAGAGATAGACTGGAGGCTTATGATGCTATGGGCAAAAAAACAGGCTATTGTCGGTATTATATATGGCGGTATTCTAAATGTGGGGAGGTCTTTAGACATTCCCTTTAACATTTTGATGGAATGGATTGGATATACACAGCAAATAGAAATTAGGAATCGTCAGATAAATAAGAAAATAGGGGAAGTCTGTAATCAGTATATACGGGATGGTTTCAGAAATTGTATTTTAAAAGGACAAGGTGTAGCATTGTATTATCCTAATCCGCTACTCAGAACTCCTGGTGACATTGATATATGGCTTGAAGGAGGGCGTGATAAGGTGATGGAATACGTGACAGAAAAATATGGTAATCTGCTGGAACGCTATCACCATGTGGAATTGGAAATGGAGAATGATATTGAGGTGGAGATCCATTTCACACCGTCCTATATGCATTCGCCATTTAGTAACAAACGATTACAGGAATGGTTTCACAATCAGAAAGAAGAACAGTTTAGAAATCTTGTTGAATTGGAAGATTGTGAGACAAAAGTGGCTGTGCCTACGAAAGAATTTAATACGGTCTATTTGTTAGAACATATCTATAGACATCTGTTTTCGGAAGGGATTGGGCTGAGACAGGTTATAGACTACTACTACTTGCTTCGTTCCTCAACAAAATTAGAAATCAGGAAAGAGAAATTAGAAATGACACTGAAAAGCCTTGGGCTGTGGAAGTTTTCTGGGGCTCTGATGTGGGTGTTGCATGAGCAGTTTGGTTTGAAGAAAGATTATTTGATAGCGGAACCTAATGCAAGGGAGGGAAAGTTCCTTTGGAATGAAATTATGATAGGTGGTAATTTCGGACAGTATGACATGAGGTTACGAGCGCATCAGAATGAAGGTTTTTTAAGAAGAAATGTCAGGATGGCAGTCAGAAATATGAGATTTGTGAAACACTATCCTGAAGAAGCATTATCTGAACCTGTATTCAGAATTGGCCATTATCTTTGGCGGAAAAAGAATGGGTTGAAATGAAAAAAGTTGCTATATATGTCGTAGCCCATAAGCCTTCACTGATTCCTCATGATGATGTGCTGATTCCTATTCATGTGGGGCGGGCTGCCTCTCGGTTTAAGGATGAGATGGCTGATTATGCAGGTGATGACTCAGGAGTGAATATCTCGGAGAAGAATCCACAATACTGCGAGATGACAGCACACTACTGGATATGGAAGAATGTCAAGGATACGAAGTATGTGGGAGTGTGTCATTACCGTCGTTATTTCGGTGTAAGGATTTCGACAGAGAATGTCGACGATCTGATGTCGGACTGTGACGTGATGATGGTAGAACCATCGTACTACATGGACAGCGTGTATTCGTACTTCGCCAAATTCGTGGGAGCAGAGAACATGACTATCTTAGCAGCGGTGATGAAACGACAGTGCCCTGAATACTTTGAGACTTTAGAGAGGGTATGTGACGGGGTGAAGTTTCATCCGTTCAATATGCTTCTGTGCAAGAAAGACCTGTTTGATGACTACTGCGAGTGGATGTTCTCTATTCTTGAGGCATGTGAGAAAATCATCAAGCCTGCTCCATATACGAATGCGAGAAGGGCATTGGCCTATATGGCGGAAATGCTGACGGGAGTATATTTTATCCATTGCGGGATGAGGATAAAGTCTGTACCTTATTATAAATTAGAGGAAGGACAGAAAGTCCTGGTTGAGCATTCAGTGGAAGAGAAGAAGTCTTTGGATAAATATGAGCAGATGCTCCAGCATGAGTTGGCGTGGAAGGTGAAGGAGGATAGGAAAGAGAAATTTGAGAATCCAGCAATACTGTTGGGATTGAAGAATGACGGGATAGAGATTTAAATACAGCTTTTATGAAATACGATTATCTGATAGTGGGTGCCGGACTGTTCGGTGCTACTTTTGCCTATCGTGCCAAGCAGATGGGCAAGAAGTGCTTGGTGATTGACAAGCGTCCTCACCTTGGTGGTAACATCTATTGTGAAAGTATTGAGGGCATCAACGTGCATAAGTATGGGGCACATATCTTCCATACCTCGAACAAGCAGGTGTGGGAGTTTGTGAACTCCATCGTGGAGTTTAACCGTTATACGAACTCGCCGATCGCAAACTATAAGGGGAAGCAGTATAACCTGCCGTTCAACATGAACACGTTCTACCAGATGTGGGGAGTGCTCACGCCTGAAGAGGCAAAAGCAAAGATAGAAGAGCAGAAAGCGGAGGCGATGAATCAGTTCATAGTTCATAATTCACAGTTCATAGTTGACGGCGTGTATCAGCCACAGAATCTGGAGGAACAGGCTATATTGCTCGTAGGAAAGGATATCTATGAGATACTGATAAAGGGGTATACGGAGAAGCAATGGGGTAGGAAATGTACGGAACTGCCAGCATTTATCATCAAGCGTCTGCCAGTACGCTTTATTCATGACAACAACTACTTTAACGATAAGTATCAGGGTATTCCCATCGGCGGATATAACAAACTGATTGACGGGTTACTTGAAGGGGTGGAGACAAAGGTAAATACGGATTTCTTTGAGAATCGCAGTTGCTGGGAGTCTGTCGCTGACAAGATTGTATATACTGGTGCCATAGATGAATATTTTGATTATAAACTTGGTAAGTTGGAGTGGCGAACAGTTTCATTTGAGGAAGAAATCTTGGATACACCTAACTATCAGGGTAATGCTGTCATGAACTACACAGAAGCAGAGGTTCCTTATACTCGTATCATCGAGCATAAACATTTCGAGATGTTCGGTCAGGAAGTATATGACTGCAAGAAGACAGTGATTAGCCGTGAGTACTCAACAGAGTACAAAGAGGGTATGGAGCCTTACTATACAGTTAATGATGAGCGTAATAATGCCTTGGCAGAGCAATATCGTGCATTAGCAACTCAGGAGAAGAATGTCATCTTCGGTGGTCGTCTGGCTGAATACAAATACTATGATATGGCTCCTATCGTGGAAAAGGTATTGGGAATGGAAATCATATGAGAGAAGATGAATTCATCGAATTCATAAGATGCTGTGTGAATGATAAGGTGGCTCTGCCAAGGAACATGGAGAAGATGGACTGGGTAGGGCTGTTTCGCTTTTGTCAGGAACAGGCGATAGTGGGGGTGGTGTTTCAGAGAATTGAAGGATGGAAAGATGGAGATTCCCCGGGAGGTGTTGTTGCCTTGGTTCGCTCTGAGTGAGCAGATCAAGCAACGGAACATACTGATGAACAAACGGTGTGTGGAACTGACGGAGATGCTGCGCAAGGATGGATTTGATAGTTGTATCCTGAAAGGACAGGGGAATACGCTGCTTTATCCTGCTCCGTATTCTCGTACTCCTGGCGATATTGATGTGTGGGTGATACCAACGTCAAAGGTCGAAGGTCATGGGTCGAAGGGCGAAGGTCAAAGGACAGCAATTAAATATAGTGTAAAGGAGAGGAGGAAGGTCGTGACGGATTTTGTCAAACGACGGTTCCCTGAGACAAGAATCCGTTATCAACATATTGACTATCCTGTGTTTCCTGATATGGACGTGGAGGTTCACTTTATACCTACGGCAAAGAATAATCCGCTCCATAATAAGCGTATTCAGCAGTGGGCGGAAGAACAAAGGGAGACACAATGCGCAAACATGGTTTCCCTGCCTGATGGAATAGGGCAGATTGCCATTCCGACATCGGAATTCAATGTCATTTACCAATTGTCACACCTAATGCACCACTTCTTTGACGAAGGCATTGGGTTGAGGCAGATGATGGATTACTACTACTTGCTTCGTTCCTCAACAAAATTGGAAATTAGGAAAGAGAAATTAGAAATGACACTGAAATACCTTGGGCTGTGGAAGTTTGCCGGGGCTGTGATGTATGTGATGCGTGAGGTGTTCGGCATGGAGGAGCAGTTCATGATAGCACTTGTGGATGAGAGGAGGGGTAGGACTCTTCTGAACGAGATACTGAAGGGTGGTAACTTCGGGAAGTACTCGGGGTTAACACAGCACTCAACAGGGGGGAAGTATTTCCTGAAACACTGGCGAAACCTCCACTTTGTGAGGGAATATCCCTCAGAGGCTCTTTGTGAGCCTATCTTCCGGACATGGCACTTCTTCTGGAGGTTGAGGCATCGCTAAAATCATAAGGGAAGAAGCAGCCGTCGTCTCTCGTAAGTAAGTTAGGTTTTAAAATGGGCGGCTGCCGATTCCCTTTATAAGAC
The DNA here is from genome assembly GCA_002353225.1 of Prevotella sp. UBA2755. Lineage (GTDB taxonomy): Bacteria > Bacteroidota > Bacteroidia > Bacteroidales > Bacteroidaceae > Prevotella. The sequence continues at coordinate 21,615 of DEJF01000055.1, forward strand.
CCCCTCTGACTCCATTCTTTGCAATGCGCGTTGCTCGATGTGTAACCGCTATAAGGCTCCGTCAAATAGGGAGGAGAATGGGTGATTTATAATAGGAACTCATCAGCGCTTTTAGGTGTAATGACATGAAATGTTGCTTCCGGATAGGCTTTCGTAAACGACTCTGGAACACGAACGTTGGCTTTTTTGTCATTCCATTTGAACTCATAGGCATCTAACTGACCATTCACCTCTTCCAGATAGTCAATTTCTTTCTGCTGTTGGGTGCGCCAGAACCAATATTGGGCAATGCTGTCACTGTATGAGTTTCGTTTTAAGCGTTCGGCAATGATGAAGTTTTCCCATAGAGCCCCAGCATCTGAACGGTTCTCAACTTGTGCAAGATTGCCAATCAGGAAATTACGGATACCGAGATCCCAGAAATAAATCTTGCGACTGGCTTTCAATTCATTCCGCAGATTACGGGAAAAACTGCCCAAACGGAAAATAATATAAGATTTCTCAAGGATGTCAATATAGCAAAAAACTGATTTAAATCCAAAAATATTAAAAGATTTTAGGATTCAATTCCGAAAATCTTAAAATGGGCGGCTGCCGATTCCCTTTATAAGACCCCCTCTGACTCCCCCTATGTAGGAGGAGAAAATTAAAGATAAGAAATATTATGGCTTCAAACAATCAAACGAATGATGCGATTAAGTGGCTGATCATTATAGCCGACTTTTTCGTACTGAATCTGTTGCTGTGGCTCTTCACGGACTATCACTACATCGTGAAGGAATGGACAAGGGAAATGAAATGGGTATTCTTGTTTGGTAACAACCTGGCTCTGTTTCTTAGTGAGTTGCGCTTCTCGACCATCGTACATCAGCGTATCATCTCGGCGGCGGATATCCTTCGACGGGTCATGGGACTGGTTTGTGCCCAGGCATTGGTGGCGTATGTGCTGCTGAAGGCGATGGATTACCTGATTCCTGCTGGTAGGGTGATGCTGATGTTCCTGCCTCCTTTCTTTGTTTTATTGTTACTTTCTCGTTTGATAGAGCGTGGGGCTATCAAGCGGTTCCGTAGGATGGGTAGGAATTCACGAACGGTGACGTTTATAGGGAATGACCCGGAGTTGATGACGATCTATGAGAAACTGAAGAATGACCCGACAACGGGTTATCGCGTCAAGGGTTATTATGCGGATGCGGAAATAGGGGAATGGACGCACTCTTCCTCTAAAGGTGTGAGGAGAGAGCAGGATGGCGAGATATTGCCTTCAAGTCCGGTCGAAGACCAGCAGGCGTTACAGCGGCTGGGAACGCTCCAGGAGTTTCTGCAGAAGATTGTGATGGAACCTGACAACCTGCATCTGGGGGATGAACTGTATGTGAGTCTGTCAAGGCGTGACCGTGATATCATCAAGCGTATCTCACAGTTCTGCGACCACAAGGTCATCAGGTTCTATTATGTGCCTGTCTCTGTAGAGTCGTTGGGCATGAACCTGAAACGGGAGATGCTGGATGACATGGAGGTGTATACGACGTATGAGATACCTTTGGCGAATCCTGTCAATAAGTTTGTCAAACGGACTTTCGATATCATGGCGTCACTGGTGTTCCTGATCCCTACAGCGATCATGTTCCCGTTTATTTGGGCTATCATCAAGATACAGAGTCCTGGTCCTATCTTCTTCCGACAGAAGCGTACAGGACTGGACGGTAAGGACTTCGAGATGCTGAAGTTCCGCTCGATGCATGTTAACAAAGATGCGGATAAACTGCAGGCGACGAAGGATGACCCGAGGAAATATCCTTTCGGTAATTTCATGCGGAAATCGAATATCGATGAGTTGCCGCAGTTCCTGAATGTACTGAAGGGTGACATGAGTTTCGTGGGTCCTCGTCCGCACATGCTGTTGCATACGGAACAGTACTCTCAGTTGATTGACAAATATATGGTGCGCCACTTCGTGAAACCGGGACTGACGGGTTGGGCTCAGGTGACGGGATTCCGTGGGGAGACGAAGGAACTATGGCAGATGGAGGGGCGTGTGAAGCGTGACATCTGGTATATCGAGAACTGGAGTATCTGGCTGGATATCCGTATCATCTGGCTGACGGCTAAAACCATATTTATCCACGATAAGAATGCATACTAACGTAAATTAGAAAAATACATATATGAACGAAGGTGTTACACTGAATGAGGTGATGAATGACGGTAAAAGTATCCACCTCTATTTTAATGGTCTTGTAGGTCTTTATGTGTCCTACGGTATTTCTGCTTTTCTGCTGTCTAAGCAGACGGATGTCTCTCCGTCGTATTCTCAGGAGATGCAGATGCCTGTCGCAGTGATTAATGTGGGGCATTTTAACCAGTTGAAACAGCAGTTGGAGGTGACTAAAATGGTCAATAACTACTATTGTCTTCGACCAACTGTCGAGTATGATGAGAATGAATATGCGGATTGGGTAGGGAGAATCCGTGAAGAGAAAGGTATCGATTAAATAACTCATATTTCCCTATTTCAGAACCTGCGCCCGGCACCTCTGCCAGGCGCAGGTTCTTGTTTTTAGGGGTGAATGGAGGCTTTATTTGACCCGTTTGGAGGCTTCAAACGGGTTGAAAAGTGGCACTTTTTGATTTGAATATCGCTAAAAATAACGATATCTTTTAAAATCGGTCTAATCTTTTGATGTTCAGTAGGTTAGATGCTTCTGGCTGATTTTACTGATTTAACATGTGCGAACTATTAATATATAGTATTTATTTAGGAGGCCTTTAAATAAATGTTATATATAGTAGTTTAGAAAACTTAAATCAGTTAAATCAGCCAGAGTCTTAAAATGTACTGTAACTTATTGGTTATTAGGCGGATGAGTTTTTGTTTAAGATATATGGAACTTTTTGTGTATGATATTTTAATGTGCTATTTTTTGTGTATTTAATAATTAATTTTTATCTTTGCAAGTAGAAAAATAATATTATGGCAAAACTTGAAGTTAAAAAGATAGGTCCATTAGTAGATTTGAAACTTACTTTGAACCGATTTGATGTTTTTATAGGTAAACAAAGTAGCGGAAAAAGTACGTTGGCTAAAATTATCAGCCATTGTCTTTGGATGGAAAAGGAGGTGGCTACACATTAAAACAAATGATGGAACAGTATCAGTATCATATTTTCTCACCTTATCGGGTATGTCCCTTAGGTGCTCATGTGGATCACCAGCATGGACTGGTGACAGGTTTTGCCATTGACAAGGGTGTGGACCTGTGGTGGACCCCCTCTGGCTCCCCCTGTTTAGGGGGAGAAAGACCCTCTCAATCCCCCTGTGGAGGAGAATATGCCGCAAACCATGTGCACTTGGAGTCGAGGACTTTTGAGGGGGTTGTCGATTTTGATATTGACACACCTTCTTTGGTGAAACAAGGTAATTGGGGTGACTATGCCCGTGGTGCCAAGTATGCGCTGAAGAAGCGATTTGAACTGAAACGGGGAATTGTCGGTGTAATACAAGGTTCACTGCCTGTCGGTGGTCTGTCGTCTTCCGCTGCAGTGTTGATAGCCTATGTGATGGCTTTCGCCAAGGCGAACGATATCACCCTGCAACCTTTCGAGGTGGTGAAGATTGCGTCGGAGGCAGAGCGTGAGTATATCGGACTGAACAACGGTCTGTTGGATCAGGCTTGTATCGCACTGGGTAAGAAAGACGAACTGCTGTTCTTAGACTGTGATACCAACGAATATAGACTGATTCCTTTTGGTAAGACCCCCTCTAGCTCCCCCTGTTTAGGGGGAGGAGACAAGTCCTCCCTAAGCAGGGAGGATTTAGGAGAGTCTCTTCCGTTCGAGATCGGCATCTTCTTCTCTGGTCTGACCCGTTCGTTGGTGAACTCCGACTATAACCTCAGGGTGTATGAGTGTAAGACGGCGGCATGGAACATGTTGGCGTATACCGACCAGCCCTTGAAGACATTTGACAAGACGTTCTTGCGGGATATTCCCAAGGCAACGTATGAGAAGACGAAGATTGCCATGCCAGCCCGTTTTGCCCGTCGTGCCGAGCATTTCTATTCGGAATACAGAAGGGTGCGTCAGGGTGTGACGGCATGGGAGACGGGTAACCTGAAACTCTTCGGTAAGTTGTCGTTCGACTCCTGTGAGAGCAGTATCCATAACTACGAGTGCGGCAGTCCAGAGTTGATAGCCATCTATGACATCATGCGTTCACTGCCCGGTGTCTATGGTGGCAGGTTCAGTGGTGCCGGTTTCAAGGGTGCTTGTATCGCCTTGGTGGATCCAGCCTATAAGAAGCAAATTGAGGAGGAGGTCACTAAGCAATATCTGGCTAAGTTTCCTGAGTATGAGACGACGTTTAAGGTGTTCTGGGTTCGTCCCGATGATGGAGCGAGGTTTGAGACCCCCTCTAATCCCCCTGTTTAGGGGGAGGAAGACCCCCTCAATCCCCCTGTTTAGTGGGAGGAAGACCCCCTCAATCCCCCTGTTTAGGGGGAGGAGATTGATGAAAGAAGAAAGATGGAAGAGCAAGTTCATATACATGATAAGGAAGTCCTCCCTAACCAGGGAGGATTTAGGAGGGTCTCCAACCAGGGAGGATTTAGGAGGGGCTGGATGACCGCTGATCCAATAGAATATGGATTGCTGAAGGAAAATGCCAAGACAAATCGTAAGAATATGACCGAGGCAGAAAGTGTATTTTGGTCTTTGGTTAAGAGGGGCGCCTTAGGTCAAAGATGTTTGAGACAACATATTATTGGAGATTACATCGTTGATTTCTTATTCAGAAAGAGTAAGGTTATTGTAGAAATAGATGGAGGATATCATTTCACAGAAGAACAGGAAAAAGAAGATACAATACGTACAGAATGGCTAGAAAGGCAAGGCTACAAGGTCGTTCGTTTTACAAATGACCAAATATTAATGGAAACAAATAAAATAACTGAAATTTTAAAGTCCTCCCTAAACAGGGAGGATTTAGGAGGGTCTTTTATATGATTAACGTAGTTTTAGCGGCAGGTTATGCCACAAGACTGGGGGAACTGACGAAGAATTTCCCGAAGCCCCTGTTGAAGATAGGAGAGAATACCATCTTAGGACGTATGCTCGATGATATCGACAAGATACCTGAGATTGACGAGCATGTGATAGTTACGAATCATAAGTTTGCTCCCATCTTCGAGGAAGACCCCCTCATTTCCCCCTGTTTAGGGGGAGGCTCAGACCGACGATGGAAAAAGCCTATTACAATCATTGACGATGGTAGTACAACGAATGATAACCGATTAGGAGCCGTTTGTGACTTGCTCCTCGCCCTAGACTATCTCGATCACAAGAAGGGTACTGTTTCCACTCCCCCTAAACAGGGGGAGATGGAGGGGGTCTTAGTGGTCGCTGCCGACAACCTGCTGTTCTTCTCGTTCCAGGAGTTTGTCGACTTTGCCAAGGAGAAACAGACTTCCTGTATTATGTGTCATGAGCAACCCAGTATTGAGAAACTGCAACGGACGGGAGTCATCGTGATCGACGAGCAGATGAAGGTGCTGAATATGGAGGAGAAACCGCAGGAGCCGAAGAGTCATTGGGCAGTACCTCCTTTCTATATCTATCTGAAGAAAGACCTCGACTTGGTGCGCCACTCTGTAGAGAACGGTTGTGGAAAGGACGCCCCGGGTAATCTCGCCCACTATATGGTCGACCATACCACGATGCACGCGTGGCGAATGACGGCGGGACGTTTCGACATCGGCAGTCTCGACACTTATTATGAGGCAGTAGAGAAATTTGGATAAGAGACCCCTTCCTAACCTCCCCCTGTTTAGGGGGAGGAATAAAAAATAAGTGATTTATTTTGTTCTTTGCTCACTTATTCGTACCTTTGAGACTGCGTCTCGAAGATACTCACGCATTCCCGAGTTTTGACTCGCCTACCCGTTGCCTTTCGAGAAAATTCAAATAAAATTTGGTTTTCTTCTCACTTATTCGTACCTTTGCACCCGAATTATCAAGGGGTGCCACCAGTTGGTGGCTGAGATGATACCCTCTTAACCTGATGCGGGCAATACCGACGTAGGGATGATAGAGCAGAAATCAATATGTCCCCTTTATTTTTAGTTATTTAAAAATTAAAGGAAAAGAAATGAAAAGATTAATTCTGATGCTGCTGATGGGTACGGCAATGACTGTGCAGGCAGAGGAGATGGACACACTGAAGAGTGTGGAGTTGCAGGACGTGCAAGTGGTGTCTGTGCGTGCCACGAAGAAAACACCTGTCGCATTTGTTAACATGGACAAAGAACAGTTGAAGGCGGTCAACTATGGTCAGGACGTGCCTTACTTGTTGTCGCTGACTCCTTCTGTGACCATGACGAGTGACGCAGGTAACGGTATCGGCTATACTTCAATCCGGGTGCGTGGAACAGACCCTACCCGTATCAACATCACCGCCAACGGCATCCCGATGAATGATGCCGAGAGTGCAGGACTTTACTGGGTGAATATGGGTGATTTCGCCAGCAGTGTGCAGTCCATGCAGATACAGCGCGGTGTGGGTACCTCTACCAATGGTGCCGGTGCCTTCGGCGCTACCATCAATATGCTGACAGAGAATATCGGTATCGACCCGTTTATCGGCATCGACCTCAGTGCGGGCTCTTACTATAGTCATAAAGAGACAGTGCGCTTCGGCACAGGACTGCTGGGTGGTCACTGGGGTATCCAGGGTCGTCTCTCGAACATCGGTTCGAAAGGTTATCTCGACCGTGCATCCACAAAGCTGAACAGTTATTTCCTGCAGGCAGGGTGGTTTGGCGACAATACAGTGGTGAAGTTCATCACATGGAATGGTGTCGAGGAGACCTACCATGCGTGGAACTACACGTCAAAATACGAGCAGTCGCTCTATGGTCGTACCTACAACTCATGCGGAGAGTACTATGACGAGCAGGGCAACCGCCACTATTATGACGACCAGACGGACAACTACCATCAGCAGAACTACCAGCTCATCTGGAACCAGCGCCTCACGAATGAACTGAAACTGAATGCGGCACTGCATTACACCAAGGGGCACGGCTACTATAATGAGTACAAGACGAAACGTACCCTCTTCGAGTATGACCTGGATCATGCGATGACATGGGCGAAAAGCGACCTGGTGCGCAAGAAGACCATGGATAATGACTTCTATGGTGTCGTGGCTTCGCTGACCTATGATAACAAGAAGAACCTGCAGGCTGTCTTAGGAGGTGGGTGGAACAAATACGACGGTGACCACTATGGACTCACTCCATGGGTGAAGAATCCTGTGGATGAACTGTTTCCTGACCATCGCTATTATGACAATAACACGAAGAAGACTGATTTCAATATTTATGGTAAGGTAACCTACGACCTGCTGCCTGGTCTGAATGCCTTCTTAGACATGCAGTACCGTCATATAGGTATCAAGATGAACGGTCCGACGGACGAGATAGACTGGACAGTCAACAAACGTATTGTCTATGACATCCAAAAGTCGTACGACTTCTTCAACCCGAAGTTCGGACTGAACTATGACATCACACAGAACCATAAGGTGTATGCCTCGTATGCTATCGCCCATAAGGAGCCTGCCCGTAACAATTTCGAGAATAACAACAATGCAGGACTGGAGATGCCTAAGACGGAAAGACTGAACGACCTGGAGGCAGGCTACAAGTTTCAGTCAAGACATTTCTCCGCGGGAGCCAACCTCTACTGGATGGACTACAAAGACCAGTTTGTGCTGACGGGTGAGATAGACAAGATCGGTGAGGCGATCACACGTAACATGCCCAAGAGCTACCGCATCGGTGTGGAACTGGAAGCAGCATGGAAACCTGTTGACTGGTTCCGGTGGGATGCTAACGCCACCTTGTCGAAGAACCGTGTCAAGGACATCACTGTACAACTGACTGACGGTAGCGTGGAAAACCTGGGTACTCAGCCGCTGGCATTCTCTCCAGACTTCCTGCTGAACAATATCCTGACTTTCTCCTACTGCGGTTTCAAGGCTTCTGTACAGAGCCAATATGTCAGTGATCAGTATCTGACCAACACTGGTATCAAGAGTTACCAGACACTGGATGACAACGGCAAACCTGTAGATGTGGGTATGATGTTGGAAGGACACTTCAACACGAATCTCGACTTGTCCTATAACTTCCGCCTGTCCAAAGTCGGTGTGAAGGATGCCACCATCGGTGTGACCCTGTACAACCTCTTCTCGGCAAAATACGATAACAACGGATGGGCGGCACCTGCCTTTACCAAGGAGAATGGGAAGGTGATAGCTACGGGTTGGAGTGACTCCGACCAGTATGAGGCAGGCTTTGCGCCGTCGGCACCGTTTAACCTCATGGCACATCTGTCGATTAACTTTTAGACCCTCTCTAACTCCCCCTGTTGAGGGGAAGACATTGAAAGTATGATAGACTGGTTAGACATATTCACAACGATACTCGGACTGGTATATATCTGGCTCGAGTACCGTGCCAGTATCTGGCTATGGTTGGTAGGTATCGTGATGCCAGCATTGGATATTGTCCTTTATTGGCGACATGGGCTCTATGGTGACGCTGGTATGGCGGTCTATTATACTCTTGCCGCTTTCTATGGTTTCGTCATCTGGCGATTCAAGAAGACCAGGAAGGAGCATCAGCCGTTGCCCATCATCCACATGCCGAAGATGTATTATCTCCCTGTGACCGTCTTTTTCTTTGTTGCTTGGGGAGTGACCTATTATGTGCTCATCACTTGGACCAACTCCACCGTTCCTATGCTCGATGCCTTTACCAATGCCCTCTCGTTCGTGGGACTATGGGCACTGGCTCGTAAGTTCCTTGAGCAATGGTTGTTCTGGATAGTGGTCGACGCGGTATGTACCTATCTCTATATTACCAAAGGTATTCCCTTCAAGGCGGGACTCTATGGACTCTATGTCATCATCGCTATCGCTGGCTATTATAAATGGAAGAAAATGACTAAGATCACGAAGTATGAAAGAGTTTGAGGTGGTCATCTTGGCAAACGGTACCTTCCCGACACATCCCATTCCTTTGAAGGTGTTGTATAAGGCTGAGAGGGTAGTGGCGTGTGACGGAGCCATCAAGACTTTCCCCTCTGCGGATGTTGTTATTGGGGATGGTGACTCCGTGCCTAAGATGTATCACGACCGTCTGATACAGGTGGACGAGCAGGATGACAACGACCTGACGAAAGCGACACGCTATTGTCTTCAACAGGGATGGCGAAAAATAACCTATTTGGGATGTACAGGAAAACGGGAAGACCATACCATCGGGAATATCTCATTGCTCATGCGTTATTTCCGTAAATACCAAGTAGAAGGGGTGATGTATACCGACCATGGTTTCTTTGTTCCTGCAAAAGGTGACATGACTTTCGAGACTTTCCCCGGTCAACAAGTCAGCATCTTCAATTTCGGATGCACGGAGTTATCGTCAAAGGGACTGAAGTGGCAGTGTTACCCAACTACAGAATGGTGGCAGGGAACATTGAATGAAGCCTTAGGCACTTTTTTTACCATCCATGCAGATGGGTTCTATCTGGTATTTAGGACGTATCTTCCTAAATAATCTTTATTCTTTTCCTTTTTTCAAATAATATTCGTACCTTTGCCAGCATTAAAAAATGACAAAGATGAAAAAGACGATGATATTCCTGGTTGGAGCCTTGTTGCTTCTGACCGCTTGCGGAGGAGGACTGAAGTCTCTCTCCGCTGATAACTTTAAGGTTGTGCCGAATCCTTTAGAGGTAGAAGGCGGAAAAGTACAGGTAACGATTAACGGTATGTTCCCGGAAGAGTATATGAACCGTAAGGCGGTGGTGACGGTGATACCGGAACTGCGTTATATGAAAGACGGTGTGCAGAAAACCTTGATGGGACAGTCTGCGACCTTCCAAGGCGAGAAGGTGATGGGTAACGACCAAGTCATCTCCTACCTGTTGGGCGGTCATTATACCATGAAGACGGCATTCCCCTATGTGCCGGCAATGCAAAAGAGCGACCTCTTCCTGACCTTTGACGCTAAGGTGGGTAATAAACCTGTGAAGGTGCCTGCCGTCAAGATAGCCAATGGTGTCATTGCCACCAGTGAGTTATACCACCAGACAGTGGCGACTGCACAGCCGTGTGTGGCGCAGGATGCCTTCCAGCGTATCACGGAAGAGAAATATGACGCGAACGTGAAGTTCCTCATCCAGCAGGCAGAACTGCGTAAGAGTGAGTTGCAGTCGAACTCCGTACAGGACTTCGTCAAACTGTTACAACGGATAGCCCGTGACCAGGAGGGACTGAACCTCGCCGGTGTGGAGGTTTCCGCTTATGCTTCTCCCGATGGTGGACAGAAACTCAACGAGCAGTTGGCGACCAAGCGTCAGCAGAATACCGAGAGTTATGTGCGCCAGCAGATGAAGAACGCCAACTTAGAGGGTGGTATCAGTTCCGAGTATACTGCTCAGGACTGGGAAGGTTTCCAGGAACTGGTGAAGGCAAGTAATATCCAGGACAAGGATGTCATCCTGCGTGTCCTCTCCATGTATCAGGACCCACAGGAGCGTGAGCAACAGATCAAGAATATGAGTCAGGGCTTCCGTGAACTCGCCGAGGGTATCCTGCCAGAGTTGCGTCGTGCCCGTATGACCATCAATTACGAGGTGATTGGTCGTGATGACGAGCAGATATTTAACCAGTATAAGCAGGATGCCTCCAAACTGAGTGTCGAGGAACTGATCTATGCCGCCTCTATCGCACAGACAGATGCGGAAAGAGAAGATATCCTGAAGACGACGGCACGCCTGTATCAGCAGGACGCACGAGCCTATAACAACCTCGGTACCCTCGCCATGCAACAGGGAAAGAACGAGGAGGCACAGCGTTATTTCCAACAGGCACAGGCTATACAGCAACTGCCTGAGGCAAGTGCTAACCTCGGACTGATTGCCTTACAGAACGGTGATACCAAGACGGCAGAGAACCTGATTGCGAAGTCGGCTGGTGCCTCAGGACTTGCTGAGGCGCTCGGTAACCTCCATCTGGCGCAAGGCAACTATGCCCTTGCCCAACAGGATTTCGGTTATCATCCCAGTAATAGCGCGGCACTCGCCCAGTTGTTGAACAAAGACTATGCCCGTGCCCAGCAGACCTTGAAGAATGTCGAGAACCCTAACGGTATGACCGACTATCTCGCTGCCATCGTACAAGCACGTCAGGGTAATCAGGAGGCGGCAGTCTCCTTCCTGCGTAGTGCCTTGCAGAAAGATCCTTCGCTGAGAAAATTTGCAGACAAGGACTTGGAGTTGGAGAAGGTGGTTAAGATGTTATAAGGAGTTAGGGAGTTCATGAAACGATTATTGGTTGGTCTTGCTATAGCCACTTTACTTCTAAGTTGTGGTCCGGAGGGCGACAAGTTCCGCTTGTCGGGTCGTCTTCGTAACATCAACCAAGGAGAATTCCTGGTGTATAGTCCTGATGGCGGCTTAGTCGGTGTGGATACCATCAAGGTACGTAACGGACGGTTTTCTTATGAGCGGGAGGTGCGTAATGCGGTGACCTTGATGATTGTCTTCCCGAACTTCAGTGAGCAGGCAGTCTTTGCCGCTCCTGGTGAGGAGGTGGAGATCAAGGGTGATGCCACCCACCTGAGGGAGATGACCATCAAGGGAACGGATGAGAATGACGAGTTGACGAAACTACGTATCCGCGTTAATAAACTCACCCCTCCCGAGATACCTGGCGTCATTGCTGAGTTTATCGAGGAGAATCCTACTTCTATCGTCAGCATTCATCTGCTTGACAAATATTTCGTGTCTGCCAAGACACCCGATTATGTCGAGGGACAACGCCTTGCAGCCTTGATGCTGAAGGCAGACCCGGATAATGGTAAGTTACGGAGACTGAAGAAACAACTTGACGGACTGAAGAGCAGTCGCCTGCAGTCCTCCATGCCTTCCTTCTCCGCTACTGATATTAAAGGTAGGAAAGTGGATAACAGTCTCCTGAAAGGAAAGGTAGGTGTTATCAGTACATGGGCATCATGGAACTATCCCAGTACGGATATCCAGCGTAGGTTACGCAAACTCCAACGGAAATACCCTAATACCCTCTCCCTTGTCAGTATCTGTCTGGATGGAACCAAGAAAGAGATGCGTCTGCGTGTTGACCGTGATACCCTCGACTGGGCTGTCGTCTGGGATGGTCAGTTGTTCCAGACTCCTCTGGTGCAACATTTAGGATTGTTTGTCGTACCTTCCATGATTGTAGTCAACAAACAAGGGAAGATTGTCGCTCGCGACCTGGAGCAGAAGGAAGTGGAGCCTGAAATCGAGAAACTCCTGAAATAGAATAGTTATACATCGGGGTGGAAGAGAACCACCTCACCTGTCTTCAGCGATGCTGGTACATCGATGAGGCGTTGGTTGCTGCTGCCCCGGAACAGCAGGGACTCATCCCGTAAGGACTTGATGAAAGGACCGTCCACCAAGACATCAATAAGTTCAAGCAGTTGTCGCTGGCGGGGGTTATGCAACAGTGTCTCGTAGGTGAATCCCGTGAAACACCAGATGTCTTTTGTCGTACGCTCCCGAATGGCACGAGCCAGTTCGGCGAAACCTTCTGGCTGGTACATCGGGTCACCCCCCGTAAAGGTCACATTGGCATAGGGATCCGCCTCGATAATCCGCATGATCTGTTCTGTCGACATCGGATGACCGCCACTGAAGTCCCACGACTGTGGGTTATGGCAACCGGGACAGGCGTGGCGGCAGCCGGCACAATAAATAGAGGTCCGGAAGCCCGGACCGTCTACCATGGTGTCTTCGAGGATGTCTAATACGGAGATCATTTTTCTAGTATTCCTAGTATTTCTAGTATTTCTAGGCTTCCTAGAATAATTCTTGCTGCTGGGAGCCCTTGATATGAGTCACACGGTCGTTGAGTTCACAGAGTTTTCCGTGGTTCCAACGGTCGGTGGTGCCTACAAGATAGCCCGTGATACGCTGCAGTTTGTCGATATGGGTGCTGCCGCACTTCGGACATTGCTCCAAGTGAGGTGCCGCATTCTCATAACCACAGTCCATACAACGGTTACGGTTATGGTTGACAGAGCCGTAACCCATATTCAACTTATCCATCATATCCACCACACTCATGATGACCTGTGGGTTATGGGTGGCGTCACCGTCAATCTCCACATAGAAGATATGACCGCCACGTGTCATCTCATGATAGGGCGCCTCCACCTCTGCCTTATGACGAGCCGAGCACTTATAATAAACAGGTACGTGGTTGGAGTTGGTATAATAGTCACGGTCGGTGACACCAGGGATGACACCGAACTCCTTACGGTCTTTCTTGGTGAACTTACCACTGAGTCCCTCGGCAGGGGTGGCAAGAACAGAATAGTTATGCTGGTAGCGGTCGCAGAAATCGTTGACACGCTGGCGCATATAGCCGACAATCTTCAGTCCTAACTCCTGTGCCTCCTCACTCTCACCATGGTGCTTGCCGATGAGTGCTACCAGACACTCGGCGAGTCCGATGAACCCGATACCTAAAGTTCCTTGGTTGATGACACTCTCGATAGTATCGTTAGGACTCAGTTTGTCGGCACCGATCCACAGACTGCGCATCAGCAGAGGGAACTGCTTGACGAAGGCTGTCTTCTGGAACTGGAAACGCTCGTCTAACTGTTTGGCGGCAATCTCCAGCATGTCGTCGAGTTTGGCGAAGAACTGGGCGATACGTGCCTCCTTATCCTTGATATCCATACACTCGATGGCGAGGCGTACGATATTGATGGTGGTGAACGAGAGGTTACCACGACCGATGGATGTCTTCGGTCCGAAGCGGTTCTCAAAGACACGGGTACGGCATCCCATCGTCGCTACCTCATGGATATAACGCTTGGGGTCGTCAGCACGCCACTCGCTGTCTTGGTTATAGGTCGCGTCAAGGTTCAGGAAGTTCGGGAAGAAACGGCGTGCCGTCACCTTACAGGCGAGTTGGTAGAGGTCGTAGTTAGGATCCTCCGGGAGGTAGTTGACCCCACGCTTCTTTTTCCATATCTGGATGGGGAAGATGGCGGTCTCACCATTACCCACACCCTGGTAGGTGCTGTTCAGCAGTTCACGCATGATGCAGCGTCCCTCGGCGGAAGTGTCAGTACCATAGTTGATACTGGAGAACACCACCTGGTTACCGCCACGAGAGTGGATGGTGTTCATGTTATGGATAAACGCCTCCATCGCCTGATGTACGCGTCCCACCGTTTTGTTGATGGCATGCTGACGGATACGGTCAATACCAGTCAGTTTGTCGAGTGGTTGTTTGATATAGTCCATGAGAACCTCGTCATAAAGGGCACTGTAATCGTCGCCGTTCAGGTCCTCCAATGCCTTTAACTCCTCGATATAGGAACTGCGGACGTATGGTGCGAGATAGAAGTCGAAAGCGGGAATCGCCTGTCCGCCATGCATCTCGTTCTGGGCACATTCCAAGGAGATACAGGCAAGGACGGCGGCTGTCTCAATACGCTTGGCAGGACGGCTGGCACCGTGACCGGCGATAAAGCCCTGTGTCAGGATGTTATCCAACGGGTGTTGCACACAGGTTAGTGACTTGGTGGGATAGTAGTCCTTGTCGTGGATATGCAGGTAGTTATGCTCTACCGCCTCACGGCTCTCAGGGGACAGCAGGTAGTCGTCGACAAACGGTTTGGTGGTCTCGGAGGCGAACTTCATCATCATACCGGCAGGTGTGTCGGCATTCATATTGGCGTTCTCACGAGTCACGTCATTATTCTTGATGTTAACGATGTCCAGAAAGACATCACGGGTCTTTGCTTTACGGGCGATAGAACGCTGGTTACGGTAGGCGATATAACGCTGAGCCACATCCTTGCGGCTCGACTTCATCAGTTCCACCTCCACGGCATCCTGAATCTCCTCCACGGTCATCTGTGAATTGCCTTTGGCGGCAATACGGTCGGTGATGGTCTGGAGCAGGCGGTCATCCTCCCCTTTCTCCGTACTCAGCATCGCCTTGCGAATGGCTGCCATGATTTTCTGTTCGTTAAATCCCACAATGCGTCCGTCACGCTTTACGACTGTCTGTATCATAGTTTGTTTATTTTTTAAATATTGCTTTAGTTTATTCTTAAAGAGATTTGCGGTAGCAACGATGGCGGCGGTGCTGGATCGCCTCTAAGTATTGCCATTGTCCACGCATGTGCTCATTGGACTCCATCTGTGGCATCGCCTCTGCCCATTTGAAACCATAACGCTGGAACCATTGGATGAGGTCGTCGAAGATCAAGGAGTTCGCCCCTTTGGCACGGTATTCTGGTAACACACCGATAAGCAACAGGTCTACCACTTCCGTCTTGTGCCATTTCAATACCTTGAGGATATGCCACCAACCGAAGGGGAATAGTCTGCCGTCCCGTGTCTTCCGCAAGGCATTGTTGAAGGACGGGAAGGTGATGCCGAAGCCCACCATCTTATGGTTGGGGGTGTTCCAGTCCTCGATGGCGGTCACCAAATTCTTGTCAACGACCTTGAT
Organism: Prevotella sp. UBA2755; assembly: GCA_002353225.1. GTDB lineage: Bacteria > Bacteroidota > Bacteroidia > Bacteroidales > Bacteroidaceae > Prevotella. The sequence goes on from DEJF01000055.1 coordinate 37,222, forward strand.
ATATTGGTCTACCAGTTGGTTAATCTGTTTCTCGGAGAGTTGCGAGTAGCCATACAGATCCTTATAGGTGGCATTGATGATATCGAAAATCTCTTTGCCTTTGCCTCCGCTTAACAGTTCCTGGCGTGTGAACTTCCTCACCTGCAGGTTATAGCGGGTGCGGATCATCTGGGCGATCTTATGGAATTTGTCAGGCACCTGCTCAGGTACTTTCACGCGGTACTCCATATAGTCATTGTCTTTCTCCATACCGCCCCATTGCTCCAGGTGCTGCACATAATAAGGGTAGTTGTAGTTGATGTACATGGTGGCTTCCTCGTCATACCCTTCGATGAGCAGTCCCTCACGATCCATGTCCGTAAAGCCCAGTGGACCGGCTATCTCCGTCATCCCCTTCTCCTTGCCCCATGTCACTACCGTGTCAAGCAGGGCACGGCTGACTTCGGTGTCGTCGATGAAGTCGAGCCATCCGAAGCGTACCTGCTTGCGTTGCCACCGCTCGTTGGCACGGTGGTTGATGATAGCCGCCACGCGTCCCACCATCTTCCCGTCTTTGAAAGCCATGAAATAGTCTGCCTCGCAAAAGTCGAAGCAGGCGTTACGGTCCCTGCGTAGTGTGTTCATCTCTTCGGAGAAAAGGAAAGGCACCGCCTGGGGGCATTTACGGTATAAATCATAGTGGAACTGAATAAAAAGTTTCAGGTCCTTTAGGTCGTTGACTTTTCTAATGTCTATAGTTTTCATAGTACCCCGACCGAGAATCGAACTCGGAACTAAGCTTTAGGAGAGCCTTGTTATATCCATTTAACTATCAGGGCGTCTAATTTTGTGCAAAAATACAAAATATAATTGATAATTGAGAATCAACAAATGAGAAATTTCGTACCTTTGCAGCAAATTTATATTAATTATCATTTATGGGAAAATTAGTGATTAACTCGTATGATGAGTTTGCCGCCCATCTGGGCGAGGAGTTAGGTGCATCGGAATGGCTGGAGGTTGACCAGGATCGTATTAATCTTTTTGCGGACGCGACCCTTGACCACCAGTGGATTCACGTGGATGTGGCGCGTGCCAAGGAAGAGAGTCCTTACAAGAGTACGATAGCACATGGTTATCTGACATTGAGTCTGTTACCCTATATGTGGGACCAGATTATCGAGGTGAATAATATCAAGATGCTGGTCAACTATGGGATGAACGACATGCGTTTCGGACAGCCTGTCATCACTGGCAGCCGTGTACGCTTAGTGACCACGCTGCATGCTATCCAGAACCTGCGTGGTATCTGTAAGGCAGAGATCAAGTTCAAGATAGAAATAGAGGGCCAGCGTAAGCCAGCCCTCGAGGGTATCGCGTCTTTCCTTTATTATTTTGAATAAGGTCAGGAAATAGCCGTTCCTATTTCTTCAGTTTTATCTTTCTCCAGTCGTTCTGCATGTCAGGTGAGCATGTGACGACTGGAGTCTGCATCTTACGGTTAATCACCACCGATTTCTGTTTCACGTTCTCGATGATATACTGGCTGAGTTCGCCCAGTGTCGTGTTACCCTTCGTGCTTTGGAGTTTCTTGAGGAGGAAATAGGTGAAGAGTCCGTGACGCTGCTCCTTATAAGGATAAGCGGTCTCGTCGCCAGAGGCGGCACTGAACACCACCAGGTTTCCGGTCGGATTCTCTTGTCGTGCTCTCAGATTGATACCACGGGCTGACGCCATGAGTGTGGTTCCGTCACCCGTCGTGCCGCTGAAGCATGCGTCAAGGAAGACGACGACGGACTGGGCACCCAAGGATGACAGTTCGTTGTAGAGTTTCTTCAGCGGGTAGCAAGCCTCGGTCTGGGAACCGTCAGCATCGATAGGCAACAGGAAGGCATCACGTGTCTTCTCATTGGGAATACCATGTCCTGCATAGTAGAAGATAATACGGATATCCTGATATGCCTTGGCAATATTGGTGATGTCCTGGATGGCACGTATCATCTTTCCATAGGTCGCATTGGGGTAGGTGAGAATGTTCTCCTTCGGTATTCCTAAGGTCTGCTCACAATACTGTGCGAAGATATTTCCGTCGTTGCCAGCCATAGGTACGGTAGGTACGAGGGTATAGTCCTCGTTGGCGATGATAACGGCGAAAGTCTTAGTATTGTTGCTCCTGATTGTCGGGATATTCACGTCGACATCCGACAGACCGACCACCACTTCTGTCTTGCTGACTTTAACCTTGTTGCGGCTGCCCTCGGAGTTGGCAAGCATACCATAGTCGATAGGCGCGAAGTTAGCAGCCACCTCCGTCTGGTTATACGCCAGTACCTGTTGGTTGTTATACTCATAGAGTTTCCCTGTAGGTGTGGAGAAGGTCAGGCTTGCCAGTGCCAGTTTCTTGTCGGCAATGACGAATTTCTGGTTATAGACCTTGACGCTTGCCCAGTTCTCGGCAAACTGGCGTGCCTCATTATTAGAACGGGGGACTTTGAGTACGATATTACCGTAGGGTGACTCGATGAGGAACGACTGGTTCTCCGCGTCATAAGGCATGATCTTCATGTCCGCGATCGTCATGTTCTTGGCGAAGCGCTGCACATACTCGTCCATCAGGATTTTCTGCAGTTCCTTTTGCTTCTCCTTTGCCGTCTCCTCATTCACACGTTCTCTGTATTCCTGAATCGTCTCATAGGGATCCTTCTCTTTCCATTTGTTCATGCTCTTTTCGATGGACTGTTTGGCAAAGACATCGAAATAGGGGATTCCTTTGTAGACATCCTCAAACTTCTCCTCACTCTTCTTTTTCTGTGCCAGCAACCCCTCTGCCTCTTTCAGATAGGCAAGGACACGGGTGTGTTTAGAGGCGTCAGTCACGTCCATATACTCCTTCAGGTAGATGACAGCGTTCTCATAGTCTTCCTTATTATAGGTACGTGCGGCTACAAAATACACCAGTTCAGAATAATAGTTGTCCTTTCGGAGATTCTTGTCTGCCATCTCTTTCATCATCGCAAGGTCGACAGCCTCTTTGGCAAAAATGATGGCAATGGAGTCTTTCTTTGCCTGTGAGTTGTAGCCGGCGCCAGCCTTCAGGAAGGGATAGAGCGATGCTAATAGGGTTGCCGACTTGTCGTAGTTCTCCACACCCTTCGGTGAGGAGATGAGGACTTGCTTATAGGCACGGCAGCACTCCAGAGCCTTAGTATAGATATCCTCTTTACTGATGGAGTCAATGCTCCGCATTTGGATGAACTCCCGGTATGTCTGGTCAGCCTGCTGTATAGTCTGACCACTGACAGTTGTGACACAGATGAGAAGAATCAGCACAACCCATAATGGCTTGTTCTGACAGATGAGATATTTAATGGTCTTATTCATTTTTTAGAATGCGTCGATGAATGTGCAATGTACGCTGATGCGGCGGAATTTACTTCCCTCCTGCTCAGAAACCTCAATGTGATATTCGTAGTCACGGTTCATCTTCTCGAATGTGGCAAGTTCTTTCTCGATATAGTAATTGACACCGATGGCTCTGGCAAAGGCGAGTTGGTCGTTGGTGGCAATACCGTCTTTCGGATTCAGGCTCACATTGGTCATCTCATTGTTCTTATAGACAGGTTCTCCGTCGTACTCTCCGTACTTGCCGTCATAGGCAAGAGCACGTGCGATAGGAGAGGCGTCAGCAGTACCCTTGATGGCAATCTTCACACGCTTGCCGTCCTTGATATATTTCGCGAAATCGTTCTCGAAGGCTGTTCTCATAATCTTCAGCATCGACATGGCGGCACCCGACTCCTCGGTGTGGTAATGACCGGGCTTGAAGTCGTCACGGGCGGAGAACTCCTCCTCTACCTCATAGGTGAACTCCACGTCGTAGTTGATGATGTTCTTACCGTCAGCATCCACCGCAGGCTCCGCATGTGTCTTCACGGAGATATGTGTCTTGTCGGAAATGGTATTCTCTTGTTTTGCCAGACTGATAATATCCTCTTTGATACTCTCCAGAACCAATTCCTCCATGTTGGTGGCACGGATGACATCGATAGGCACGAAATTGGCATCTTCCGACATGAATGACAGGGACTTGCGCTCCTTGTTGTCGAAGATATAGGTCTTGCCGTTCTCGGGGTTATAGACCTCCGCGTATACTATCTCAAACTTATCGTCGGGGTTCAGTCCATACTGGACATTGCGGAACTCCAGACGGGCACCTTCGGAGAACGACTTGATTTCCTCCAAGGGTACTTCTAAGAAGATGTCTGGCATGGAGTTAAAGAGCAGGGTCAACATCTTGGTCTTGGTGTTATAGTCACCCACTGACCATTCACTGTTTTCCAGCAGTCCGTCAGCCATCCTGGTGGCTATCTCCCGCTCAAGTCCCATTGCCATCTCTTTACGGGAAGCGTCATTGACACGGGCGTTGTATTCCTCCAAGGTCTCACCGGGCATCTGCTTCATCCACTGATCCAGTTTCTCGTTCAGTTCACTGCTCATCATCTTATTATAATAAGGTGTGAGTCCTTCCAACTGTTGATAGACAAGGGCATTGTTGGTATTATAGATGATAATGTCTTTATTATTGTTATAGTTGTAGACACCACTGATCTCGGACGCACCACCGTCAGCATTGTCGATAAACTGACGCTCGGTGGGGTCCAGCAGGTTGATGACACTGATGCGGTTAGGAGAAACCAGCACGTAAGCATATTTTCCACTGTTGTTCGCCTGACATGCCAAAGCACTGCCAAGGTCGTCAATGGTGTTCTTGACACTGAAGGTCGTCGTGTCATAGACGGTCAGTTTACCGTCGGCGGTAACCACCAGCATCTTACTGTTGTTGTCGGCAAAGGTGACACCGTTGACTTTTGCGTCCATCCTGATGGTCTGGCGAACGGTTCCTCTCTCTACATTCCATATCTCCATCGTCTTGCCTTCTATTGCCACGAGGAAGAAGTTATTACCGCTAAAGACCATCTCTCTGGGAGTGATGGAAGATATCAGAGTCCGCTCCACCTTCTTGCCAATACCGTCATAGAAGAGGATCTGTTTCCTGCTGGTGGCAGCGACGAACTGGCGTGCGTTGGGGGTATAGGCGATAGCAGTCAGGTCCTGTCCTTTTAACTTGATCTTCTCTTGTGGAAGCATCTTTTCACTGACTCTATAGGTATTGGCGAACATATTTCCTTTCTTGGTCTTCTCCAAACTTGCCACCGTACTGAATGACGGATTGATTTTCAGATTCTTGATGGTATCACCGCTGAAGAGTTCCATGCCTCGGTTGTTGTAGACGGTCTTTCCGTTATAGAAGAGTACGGCAAAGGAGGTGTTGTCATATCCGACAGGTTGTATTTTCTGTTTCAGTGTACGCGTTTTCTTTTCTGACTGAGTGGGGGGTTGTGTCTGTGACGAGTTTTCATTCCCAGCCATACAGACATTTCCAGTAAAGAGTGTTAATAGTAGAAATAGACTATGTTTTTTCATTTTGATAAAGTGTTATTGTAAGATGATTATTAATATTCACATTTTCTCCTTATTAATAATTTGCAAATTTAAGTATTATTCATGAAACAACAAAATTATTTCTTGAAAATTGATGAATTATCGAAAAAAAAACATACTTTTGCAACATAGTATATGTTAGAATAATAGTATCTGATAATGAAAAAACTCTTTTTGTTGCTATTTTTGGCTATCTCCTTTTCTGTCTCAGCACAGGACGTGCGGACGGTGGATGCGGAATATACCTATGTCGTACCTGAGAATGTATCAATGGCTGATGCAAAAAAGAATGCCCTTGAGAATGCGAAGATTCAGGCTATCGCCGATGCCTATGGGACGGTGGTGTCACAGACGAACACGATGAGGATGGCAAATCGGAACGGACAGGAGTCTGTCGACTTCCTCTCGATCGGTGGCAGTGATGTGAAAGGGGAATGGATTGAGACAATCGGTGAACCGGAATATCATGTTGAGATTGATAATAATAGCGGACAGATGGTTGTTCATGTCAAGGCAAAGGGAAGAATCCGGGAGTTGACGACGAAGGCGGTGGAGTTCCAGGCGAAGGTGCTTCGTAACGGGACAGAGGACCGCTTCGAGTCGGATAAGTTCTATAACGATGACAGTTTCTATCTCTCCTTTACCTCACCAGTGGCAGGCTATCTTGCCATCTATCTGGTGGATGTGGGGAATGATGCCGTTTGTCTGCTGCCTTATCAGAAACAGCAGGACGGTATCTACTCGGTCAAGGCTAATCAGCGCTATGTGTTTTTCAGTGCGCAGGATGCTCCTGCGGTTGAAGAACCGTTGGTCGACCTCTATTATATGACAGCGCTCTATCCTGTAGAGCAGAATCAGGTGTATGTCATTTTCTCTCCCCATCCTTTTGTAAAGGCGACAGATAGCGGTGGTAACGGACAGTTACGCCAGTTGAAAGGGGATGACTTCCAGAAGTGGCTTGCCAAGTGTCGTAAGCGTGACGTGGACATGACCGTTAAAATGATTCCCATCTCCATTTGGAAATAGTCTTTGGATAATGCTATAAAAAAGTAGTCCCTTCCGGTGAAGAAGGGACTACTTTTATTTTGACGATAAGATATATCGCGATTAAGCCTCTGTAGTGTCGTTCTCGCGGATGGTCTTACCCATTACGAGGAAGGCTGTAGGTGCAGCGATGAAGATAGACGACAGCGTACCGAAGATCACACCGAGGATCATGGCGAAGGAGAAACTGCGGATGCTGTCACCACCAAGGATGAAGATACACAGCAATACAATCAGGGTCGTCACGGAGGTGTTGATGGTACGTGCCAGTGTCTGGTTCAGCGAACCGTTGAACAGACTCTGACGGTCACGCTTCGCATACAGGTTGAAGTTCTCACGGACACGGTCGAATACTACCACCTTATCGTTGATAGAGTAACCGATCACGGTCAGGATAGCACCGATGAATGTCTGGTCAATCTCTAACGACATGGGAACCCAGCCCCACAATACGCTGTAGAATCCGATCACGATCAGGGCATCCAGTGCCAGTGCCACGATAGAGCCTACAGAGTAAGCCACGTTGCGGAAACGGATAAGGATATAGAGGAAGATGGCTATCAGGGCGATAATCACACTGATGATAGCACCGTAGGTGATATCCTTAGCCACTGAGGGACCTACCTTTGAAGAACTGATGATAGAGCCTCCCTGACGGATGTCAGGATTCTTGAAGGCGTCTACGCTAGTCTGATTTACCAGACCGGCTTTCTTCAGGGTGTTATAAAGGATGGTCTCAGCCTTGTCGTCCACCTGTGGGTTGTTAGACTCAATATCCCAGTTGGTAGAGATACGAACGGTCTTGCCATCGGTACCGAGGGCGATGACACTCGTGTTAGCCTCCTTGCCGGTATTCTCACCAATGGTGTTGATGAAGGCACCAGCCAAAGTGGTGCGAACCTGCTCTACAGGAACTTCCTTGTCGAGGGTCACCACATAGTTGCGGCCACCAGTGAAGTCGATGCTCTGGCTCAAGCCGCGAACGACGAAGGATACGCAGAACAGAAGGGCAGCAACACCCCAGATGGTGAATGACTTCTTATACATACCCATGAAGTTGAACTTGGTGTTCTGCATCATGTTACGGCTATAGGCGGTAGAGAAGGTGAGGTTCTGCCACTTGTCCTTCTTCATCTTGGCATCATAAACCAGACGGGTCATGAAGACGGCAGTGAAGAATGATACACAGATGCCGATCATCAAGGTCGTTGCGAAACCACGGATAGGACCTGTTCCGAAGACATACAGGATGATACCGGTAATCAATGACGTGAAGTTAGAGTCGAAGATAGCGGAGAACGCATTAGAGTAACCGAGGTTCAGCGCTTCCTTCACACTGTGTCCTTTGCGTAACTCCTCCTTGGTACGCTCATAGATCAGCACGTTAGCATCCACGGCAGTACCGAGGGTCAGCACGATACCGGCGATACCCGGCATGGTCAATGCCGCCTGGAACGAGGTGAGAATACCGAGGGTGAAGAACAGGTTGAACAGCAGGGCGCAGTTGGCAAGCATACCGGGGATGAAACCGTACAGCATCACCATGTAGATCATCAGCAGTACGAAGGCTACGACGAATGAGATGACACCCTGTTTGATAGACTGTGCTCCGAGTGACGGACCGACAACCTCTTCCTGTACGATACGGGTAGGAGCCGGCATCTTACCAGAGTTCAGCGTGTTGGCAAGGTCCTTGGTGTCCTCAATGGTGAAGTTACCAGTGATTGATGAGTTACCTCCGTCAATCTGGGTGAGGATACGGGGAGCACTGTAAACAGCGTCGTCCAGTACGATGGCAACGCCACGACCGATGTTCTGCTTGGTGATTTGTGACCAACGGCGTGCACCATCAGAATTCATCTGCATCGATACGGAGGGGTGACCCATCTGGTCGAACTCATCCTTGGCATTGGTAATCACGTCACCCTCCAGTGGAGCACGTCCGTTAGGCTCTGTGATCTTCAGGGCATACAGGGCGAAGATGTCACCCTTGGTGTTCTCACCACCGAAGTCCTCAGCCTTGGCACCCCAGCGGAGTTTACACTCTGCAGGGAGTATCTGACGGGCGATATCAGAGTAGATGACCTTATTGACATCAGCAGTATCACGGGCATTGGCATAACCCACGATGGCAAGACCCTGGGGCTGTGGCTGGAAGACAGCGAACAGCGGGTTCTGCTTCAGGGCGGCAGCCTTTGCCTTGGCGTCAACTGCCTTGTCGTTCTTCTTAGCGAGTTTTGCAGCGAGGTCGCTGGAAGCCACAGCAGTGGTATCGGTAGCGACAGCAGCGGAATCCTCAACAACCTCCTCAGCCTCACCGCCAGTGGCAGCGTATTTCTGATTCAGTTGAGAGAGCAGCGGAGCAATCTCCTGTGAGTTGTAGGTCTCCCAGAACTCCAGGTTGGCAGAGCCCTGCAGCAACTTACGAACACGCTCAGGCTCCTTGATACCAGGCATCTCAACCATGATACGACCGCTCTGTCCCTCCAGTTTCTGGATGTTAGGCTGTACGACACCGAACTTGTCGATACGGTTGCGGACTACGTTGAAAGAGTTGTCAACGGCTGACTGTACCTCTGCACGCAGGGCACGCTCCACCTCGGCATCAGTGCTGTTGGTGCTCACCTTACCCTTCATCTGCTGGGTGGCGAAGACAGCGGCAAGGGGACGACCGTTGCTGTTCTGTTTCCAATACTTGATAAACAGGGAGATAAAGTCATTCTGACTGGTCTCCTCCTCTTTCTTTGCCTCTTCCATCGACTTCTTGTAGGCAGCGTCATTCTTGTGGTCGGCAAGTACATCGACAACGTCGGGTACAGAAACCTCAAGAATCACGTTCATACCGCCTTTCAAGTCAAGTCCGAGACCGATCTCCATCTCGCGGCACTGCTTGAACGAATAGATTCCGCAGTACACTTTCTCGTTCATGATAGAGTCGAGGTACTCCTGACCTGCCTCTTCGCTCATGGCTGCTGCCTTGTTCTCATGGTAGCGAGTCACAAACGAGAAGGAGAGATAGAAGCAGCACACGAGTATCAAAACGAGTGCAATAAACTTTACAATTCCTTTGTTTTGCATTTTGTTTGTTATATAATTTTAATTTATGATTCCGCTATTTTAGCCTGCAAATATACGTATTTTTCTTCACTTACCGAAATTTATTGTGGAAATTCGTGTTTTTTTCAGTCTTTTCCACCTATTTTTAGCCAACAGATAATAGGATAGTGGTCACTTGCGTCTATTTTACTGTCTATCTTACAGTTGTAAGGTGTGATGTCGTCGGAACAGAAAACATGGTCGATACGGAAGTGAAATCCATTCTGATTATATGACAAACCGAGTCCTTTTCCCGTACTGACGAAACAGTCGTTGAGTGTCTTGGCCATTTTGTGTCGGGAGTAGGAAATGGGGGTGTCGTTGAAGTCGCCGCAAAGGAGGATGGGATACTGGCGGTGCTCCTCGATATAACGGCATACCTTCTCAATCTGGGGCGCCCTTCTGGATGCCGACTCCGCCAAGGTGACTAATAGTTTCTTGGACTCTTTCCGTACCGTGTCACCCTTCATCTCGCCTTTGATAATACCTTGGTATGCCTCCCGCTCTTCGAGTGACAGATGGGTCCCCTCGAAATGGTTGTTGATGACCAAGAGGGTGTCCTTGCCGACTTGCAGGTACCAGGCGACACTGCCGTTGCTGGAGGAGCGGTAGGGAATGCGCTCCCTGCGGATAATCGGGAAACGGGTGTGGATGCCTACCCCGTTGGTATTCAGGTCACTATGGACAAAATGAACGGTGTCGTTATAGGCGAAATGCTTCTCATAATGCTTGAAGCAATAACGTCGCCAGGTGTCTACATCTTCCTGTAGGCAGACGATGTCTGGGTCTTCCTCAAACAGATAGTCGCGGATTTTCTCAAAGCCTTGCTCGTATTTGTAATTACCCCCATACTCGCATACGTTGTAACTGATGAGTTTGATGGCTCCCTCCGGCACGTCGGCACCCTTCAAATTGAGGGGCATATATATATTAATAGGTACGTAAGAGATGATAAAACCCAGTATCGGAATCCATATCATCCGGAACTTGAACACCAGCCAGAAACAGAGGAATAACAGGTTTGCTAACAAGAATAGCGGGAAAGTCATACCGACACACGACAATACAGGGTGGTCGGCAGGACTTAGCCTGTCCGAATATCCTATCAGGCATGTCACGATGATGGTGGCGATATTCGCGCCAGCAATCATCTGAACCGTAAACTTCTTGAGTTGCTTAATCAATTTTCCTGACTTTGCTCGAATAACTTCTTCTTCTCCTCCTTTGTCAGACTGTCGTAGCCACTCTTGCGGATCTTGTCGAGGATGGCATCTATCTCGTCCTGATTGGGGCGCTTGGGCTTCTTGGGAGGCTCCGGCTCCTCAGGCTCGTCAGCCCAACGACGACGGTTGTTGTTGGAATGCTGCTGACGCTCGTCGAAACGACGTTTCAGGTTGTCGAAGAACTCCTGACCGCGACTGCGACCGAATCCAGTGCCATTCCCCGGGTGTTTCTTCCAATAGCGTATCATGATGAAACCGAAGAGCATACCACCTAAGTGTGCCGTATGGGCAACACCATCACCGGGACCACTGAGGGCGGAGAACAGTTCGATGGCGATATAGCCGACAACCAGCCACTTCGCCTTGATGGGGAAGGGGAACGGGATGATGAACAACCGCTCGTTGGGGAAGATCATACCGAAGGCAAGGAGGATGGCATAGACGGCTCCCGAGGCACCAATGGTCGTCCATAGGTTGAGGTAGTCGGCTGTCGCCATGATGCTACCCCCGAGATTGACGCTCTCATAGGCGGCAAGACCTTCTGCCATATAATTGACGTATTGGGCGACCTCTTGTACCATTCCTGCTCCAATACCACATGAAATGTAATAAAAAAGGAATTTCTGAGGACCCCATACGCGCTCTACCACGGCTCCGAACATCCAGAGGGCGAACATATTGAAAAAGATATGTGTAAAACCGCCATGCAGGAACATGTAGGTAATGAACTGGTATAAATGAAAATCTTTTGCCATAAAAAAGTGAAGCCCTAACATCGATGTCAGGTCGATGCCTCTCAGTTCCAAAACCCAAGTTGCCACAAACGCCAGAAAATTGACGATGAGCAGGTTCTTGGTCATTGTCGGTATGCTATTCATGTTAATGCTTTGCTATGCAGCGATTTATTCTTGTTATAATTCTTATTCTGTGCGCAAAATTACGAAAAATATCTGTTTTTAGGCACAAAAAAGGGGGTATAAGTACTTTTTTTCAAAAAAAATCTCACTTTTTTCGCATTTTTGTTTGTTTTTTTAATTCTTTCTCCTATATTTGCACAGAAATCGAGTAAAAACCGACTTAAACTATTAATAATTAATTTTTTAAAACTTCACATTATGAACAAGACAGAATTAATTGAGAAGATCGCAGCCTCTGCAAATCTGACTAAGGCTGACTCTAAGAAGGCATTGGACGCTACTATCGAGGCTATCACCGCTGCTCTTAAGAAGGGTGATAAGGTTCAACTTGTTGGTTTCGGAACTTTCGCAGTAGCAGAGAAGCCTGCTCGTGAGGGTATCAACCCCGCTACCAAGCAGAAGATTAAGATTGCTGCTAAGAAGGTGGCTAAGTTCAAGGCTGGCGCAGAACTCGCAAAGATTGTGAACAAGTAAATTTTGTCAAGAAAAATGAGAGAGGCTTTCCGTCACGGAAGCCTCTTTTTTTGTCTTTGGAAGTACCATACGCTTGTTTACGGCATACTCCTTCAGCATATCATTTGTTGGCGATTCAGCCACACCGTCTCATTGCCCGCTCTTCGCCCTTCTCCCTTAGACCCTCGCCCTTCTCCCTTCTCCCTTTGACCTTTGACCTTAGACCCTCGAAGATACCGCCTTCGCCCCTCGAAGGTGCCGGCTTCGGAACAAAACAAGTTCGTAATTATAGAAGGATCATCTATTTCTTCTTTTTTATATTATTAATGATTCTACTATTGGTTAGTTGTCTTCTTATTGTGAACAAAACACTGGGTATATCGGAGCATATTTATGATTATGGATTCTATTACTTTTTGGGAATTATTTTATTGATGATAGTTTTTTTATGTTGGCGCTACTCTAAATTAAGAAATCCCAAATTATCGTCTATTCATGAGGATAAGAATAAAGATAATCCACCTTCTATTTTTGTTCATGAAAAAGAAGAAGATGAAGAATATGATAGAATGGTACAAGAAATGTATGATGAAAGTAAAAATAAAGAGTTAAACTCACAACCTTGATACCTGTACTTTACACCTTTATGAGATTTCTTGCAAGTCTTTTGTTGGGAAACCATAGAAAATGTGATTATTTTAAGTCAACAGAAGATCATAGAAACATAATTTAAGAATAACACAGGGAGTGTGCCTATATAGGCACACCCCCACTGATTATTATGTTTTCGAAGGGTATTATTTGGGTTGTTTGCCGATATATGCGAGGATGCCACCGTCCACATACAGCACGTGACCGTTGACAGCGTCAGAGGCATGAGAGGCAAGGAAGACAGCGGGACCACCCAACTCATCGGGATCTAACCAGCGACCAGCCGGGGTCTTCGCACAAATGAACGAATCGAACGGATGGCGACTGCCATCAGCCTGACGCTCACGCAGCGGAGCGGTCTGTGGTGTGGCGATATAACCTGGACCAATGGCGTTACACTGGATGTTATACTCTCCATATTCTGAGCAGATATTACGGGTCAGCATCTTCAGACCGCCCTTGGCGGCAGCGTAGGCACTGACGGTCTCACGACCTAACTCTGACATCATGGAGCAGATATTGATGATCTTGCCCTCACGACGCTCCATCATCTCGGGGATGACTGCCTTTGTCATGATGAAGGGACCTACGAGGTCGATGTCGATGACCTGCTGGAACTCCTCCCGTTTCATCTCATGCATCGGGATACGCTTGATGATACCTGCATTGTTGACAAGGATGTCAATCTTTCCTAACTCACGACGGATGTCAGCCACCATCTTGTTGACCTCCTCCTCGTTGGTGACATCGCAGATATAGCCGTGTGCCTCGATACCCTTAGCCTTGTATTCGGCAAGCGCCTTGTCCAAGTGCTCCTGCCCACGACAGTTGAAGGCGATTTTCGCGCCGGCATTAGCCAATGCCTCGGCGATAGAGAATCCAATGCCATAAGCGGCACCAGTGACGAGTGCCGTCTTTCCCTCTAATGAAAAAATGTTTGCCATAGTTGTACTGTTTATTTGTTTTAGTATATTTATAATATGCAAAGGTAGCAATTTTTTTGAAACTGCTACCTTTCTATGATACGATTTAAGTTTGATTAATACTTAATACTCCAGAATCAGTGACTGCCGGGGTCGTAACTGGAGATCTTCTGAGAGAGCGTAATAACGTCCTGTCAGGATATCCTTGGCACGTTTGGTGTCACCAATCACCTCAGCATAGCGCTTGACATCCATGGTGGCAGTCTTGCTGGTACCGTTGAGGATGACGAGCGCCGTCTTGCCTTGATACTGGCGGGCGATGACATAGACTCCTTGGTAGGGGATGAACTGGGTCATCTTCCCTTTCGTGATCACCTCGTTGCCCTGTCGCCAGTGCAACAGCCGGCTGGTCCATCGGAACATGTCCTGCTCCGCCTTGGTACGACCCTCTTTCGTGAAGGCGTTATGGGTGTCGCCGGGGAATCCGCCGGGGAAGTCCTTGCGCACGTTGCCGTCGGTCACCTCTTTGGTACCATTCATCAGAATCTCCGTACCGTAATAGAGTTGTGGGATGCGATTGACGGTCAACAATAAGGTGAGTGCCTGCTTGAGGGCAAGTGTGTCACGTCCGTTACCCAAGAAACGGTCAGTGTCATGGTTGTCGATGAATGCCATGACAGACGACGGGTTAGGGTAGAGGTAGTCGTAGACGAAGGAGCCGTAGATGCGGTTCAGCCCGTTCCACCAGGGATCCGTCTCCTCATTCTTCGCCTGGTTGAGTTTGTCGAAGAACGAGAAGTCCATGACGGTCTTCAGGTAACTGTTCTCCTTTGACAGTTTGCTATCCTTCTGCCAGGCGGCGGTATAGGCAGGCTCCGTGACCCATGTCTCCCCCACGGTATTGAAGTTAGGATACTCCTCATCGAGTTCTTTCATCCACTGTGCCATGGCATCGGCATAGGCGTATGGATAGGTGTCCATACGGATGCCGTCGATACCCACGGTCTCTATCCACCAGATACTGTTCTGGATAAGATAGCGCATCAGGTGCGGGTTATGCTGGTTCAGGTCAGGCATGGTAGGTACGAACCAGCCCTCTGTCGTCTCTTTCAGGTCCACCTTAGAGGCGTATGGGTCTCTGACAGGTGTCAGTTTATAACTGGTCTGGAGATACTGGTCCTTCTGTTGTTCCTTCAACCATTCCGGCGTGTTCAGCCAGTCTTTCGACGGCATGTCCTTGATCCAGGGATGCTCAAAGCCAGAGTGGTTGAAGATCATGTCCATCACCACCTTCAGTCCTTTGGCATGAGCCTCGTCGCACAAGCGGCGGTAGTCCTCGTTGCTTCCAAACCGTGGGTCTACCTTATAATAGTCTGTGGTGGCATAGCCGTGATAGGTAGAGAAACCGTTTTCCGAGTCAGGAGAGTTATTCTCCAGAACAGGTGTCAGCCACAATGCCGTCACTCCGAGTTCGCAGAAATAGTCCAAGTGCTCACGGATGCCGTTTAAGTCGCCCCCATGTCGAAGACTCGGTTGGGTACGGTCCTCCTTATAAGGATTCATCCCTTTCACCTGTGGGTTGTGACCGGCACCTTGTGCGAAGCGGTCAGGCATCAGCATATAGAGCACGTCGGCATTCGTGAACCCCATCCGCTGGTTGCCAGCCTTCTCCCTCTGTTTCAGGGTGTATTCCACTTTCTGCTTGTCCAACTTCAGGGTCATGGTGCCTGGCTGAGCCCCTTGCAGGTTCAGATAAACCAAGAGGTAGTTGGGAGAGTCGAGGCGTACGACACTATCGATGCGGACACCGGGATAGTCTGTGGTGACCTCTTGTACTGAGGCGACCCCCTTGCCGTAGACCATCAGTTGCAGTTGCGGGTTCTTCATCCCCGCATACCAGTCGGTAGGCTCTATTTTGTCAATTTTCACTGCGGCGTTCATTCCTATAATATGCAACGCAAGGAATGTGAGAATTATTATCCGTTTCATTATCTGACCCTGTTTTTAGTTATTAATCCAGGGCAAAGATACGAAAACCTCCGTATGTTGCCATTCTCATCCTCCAAGAGTTTGTGAAACAGACTGGTTAATCGTTTGCACTATCATTATGTCTCTGCTCGTTCATGTATTCCCGGGGTGACATACCGTAGAACTTCTTGAAGATGGTGGAGAACGAGGCGGCGTTATTAAAGCCACAGGCATACATCACCTCCGTGATATTCACGTTCTGGTTGGTAAGCAGGTTAGCCGCCTGTTTCAGTCGTATGTTACGGATGAAGTCATGTGGCGTCTGTCCTGTGAGTTCCTTCATCTTACGATGCAGGTGGACGCGGCTGATACCTACTTCCTCCGCTATGCTGTCGACGCTGAGGTCGGCATTACCGATATTCTTGTTGATCACTCCCATGATACGCTCCAGGAGTTTGTCGTCAGGAGACTTGACTTGTAAGTCGTCTACCTTTTGCTCCAGATGGTCATTGCGTCCATACTTCAAGCGCAGCATCTGGTTGGTATGGATGAGATTGACGATGGTACGGCGAAGGATCTCCATATTGAAAGGCTTGACGATATAGGAATCGGCACCCGTCTCCAGACCCTCCAACTGATCTTCGTCGCGGTTCTTTGCCGTCAGCATAATCACGGGGATATGGCTGGTGACAGGATTCGACTTCACCTTAGAGCAGAGGGTATTGCCATCCATCTCCGGCATCATGATATCCGTGATGAGCAGGTTAGGAACGGTTTTCAGTACCTCAGTCAAAGCCTCTTTACCGTTCTCACAGCCGATGACCGTATAGTTATCGGAAAGTTCCTGTATCAGGTATTCACGGATCTCCTGATCGTCCTCCGCAATGACAATGGTCTGCTTTTGGGTGGCTTTAGGAATAGTTACCCCCCCCAGTTCCTCCGAACTGTCCGTTGTGCTGTCGTCGTCAAACAAACTGGTGACCTGAACGGTATCGGTATCCGTATCCGATGTGTCGGTCATCATCTCCTCGGGTTTCAGGTGCTCGTTACCTAACGGGATAGTGACCATAAACTCGCAACCCACTTCTTCGTTGTGGGCGGAGATGGTTCCGTGATGTAATTCTACCAATGAGCGTGTGAGGTCGAGTCCGATACCCGTTCCCACCTTGCGGTCGTTGACAGAGGTCGGTGACTGGTAGAAACGCTCGAAGATGCGGTCCAGTTTGTCTTCAGGAATCTTCTCGCCACTGTCATAGATCCGGATGGTAGCATGGCTGTCGTCATGGGTGATGCCCATGCGGATGATGCCGCCTGTCGGGGTATACTTAAAAGCGTTGGACAAGATATTGACAATGACTTTGTCGAAATTGCCACGGTCAATCCATACAGGCAGTGTCTGTGTGTCGTACTCATAACTGAACTGGATGTTCTTCGTCTTCGCCTGTTGGGTGAAAAGGGTATGGATATCGCCGACGAAACTGATCAGGTCAGTCTCACACATGTGCATCTGCATCTGTCCTTTGTCAATCTTACGGAGATCCATCATCTGGTTGATGAGTCCTAAGATACGTTCCGCATTGCGTCGGATGGTCTCATAGATGCTGCGGCGATGCGGGTCGTCATCTTGTTTCATCAAGGACATCAAGGGAGAGACGATGAGGGTCATAGGCGTACGTATCTCATGACTGATATTCATGAAGAACCGCAGTTTCGCCTCACCCATCTCCTCCGCATGGATATGCTCTTGCAGATGCAGACGGTCTTGTTCCTTGTGGCGGCGATAGAGCAGGTATCTCCAGACGAGGAAGGCGAGAATCAGCAGGTAACAGACGTAAGCGAGATAACTGCGATACCAAGGCGCATGGATATATACAGTGAAGCATCGCTCTTCTGTTGTCTGGTTATTACGCTGTGCAACGACACAGAAATTATAGTTGCCTGGAGCCATGTGGCTGAACGTGATCTCGTTGGTTCCCGGTTGCAGGCGTACCCAGTCTTCGTTGTTGATACGATAACTGTAGATGATGTGCTCGGGGTTATCGTATGTCAGTGTAGACAACTGGATGGAGAACGAGTTGTCGCCGCTGCTCAGAACAAATCTGTTAGAGGCAATCACAGTCGTATCCGTGACATGATACCATCCGGACTTGGTTTCCGGGGTGACTATCTCCCCATTGATAGAGAAAGCCGTCAGTTTGACATCCGCCTTCCAGTTTGTCTGTTTGATGTCAGCGGGATTAAACCATGTCACGCCACCGACACCTCCGAAAATCAGTGTGCCATTAGCGGAACTGCTGGAGGCACCGTCGCTGAACTCATTGCTCTGCAGCCCATTGTCCACAAAGAAACTCTGGGTCAGTCTCGTCTGTGGGTTATAACAGCAAAGTCCGTGGTCTGTACCGACCCATACCCTCCCTTGCTGGTCTTGCTCGATAGAGGCGATGCCGTTGTCGGCAAGTCCTTTTTCCATATTCAGGTGCCGGAATTTCTTGGTGGCGAGGTTAAAGGCGTAAAGTCCGTCATTCGTTCCTATGCACAGATGGTTGTTGATTTCCTGTGCCACCCGAGTAGGAGTACCGTAATTGATGGTATTGCCTCCAAATACCTTCGTCCAACTCTCCGTGGCGATATCGAGACAGCAGACGCCCATTGTCGTGGCGACATAGACACGCTGACCGTCAGGAGACAGCGTGACCTGTGAGATATAGTTGTTGACGATGCTGTTGATCCTGCGGTCAGTGTCTGCTTTCTCCGCTGCCACATACGCCTTCACCTCCCCCGTGCTCAGTAGCAGTCGCAACAGTCCTTCACCCATCGTGGCAATCCAAAGATTTCCTTGCTGGTCGCATTTCAAGCCGAAGACACTGATCGCTTCGCCTTGAGGTAATGACTGGCGATGGAACGCATGGCTCTTGGTATCAATCCATCCACATCCCTCTCTGAACGAGCCTATCCAGATACGTCCTTGGTTGTCCTCTGTGATACTAAGAATCGTACTGGGGAAATTCTCCTTATAATGGAATGCGGGCTGGTCGTTATTGTCAAAACTATACAATCCGTCCTTGTCGGTGCCTATCCATGTCCATCCTTTGCTGTCAATCAGGACACTGGTCACACAAGCCTGTCCGATCAAGTTGCGGGTCCCCAGTTTGTAACCCATATATTTAAAAGGTGTCTCTGTACGGGGCTGCATATAGATACCTTTCTGCAACAGTCCCAGCCAGACATTTCCTGTCTGGTCTTCTGCGATAGAGTAACACTTGCTCAGCGAGAGATCCACCTCCCTGCTATAATAAGGATTATTCTGTAACATACCTGTCAAAGGCAGGAAGATGCCCATACCCTTTCCGTCATAGCCTAAGAGCAGTTCCCCTTTACTGTTACTGTATATTGACACTACAGGGAGGTTGCCAGTAGCGGCGATATGCTCAAAGACACCTTTCTCCGTCAGCACCCAGAGTCCGTTCTTCGCCGTACCGACATAGATTTTTCCGTCTCTTCCTTCGCATACAGAACGCAGTTGGGTGCGGAAAAAATTATCCTCGAAATAGCGATAGGTCTTATTACCGTTATAGCAGACCAGTCCCTGCTCTTCTGTGACAAGCCATAGCCGTTGTTGCTGGTCTTCTGTCATGGCATGCACACTGATGATGTCTGAAAGAGTACCTCCAACCTGATGGGCGTTCTCCTTGTCGGTCAGTCGCAACAGTCCGTGTCCGGATGTACCAATCATGATGTCTCCGTTTTTCCGCTCCGTAAAACAGGTGACGTATGGCGGCATGATATGGTCTAACAAGTCATGAACCTTGATGTCCTTGAATCGGTAGCCGTTGAACGACTGGAGTGCTCCATACATTCCGATATAGAACATACCGTTACGGTCCTGAATCATACAGTTGACATAGTTACTCGCCATGCCCATCCCTGCCTCTTTCTCCTTTTTATATATACGGAACTGGTAGCCGTCGTATTTGTTCAGACCATTACGGGTGGCAACCCAGATAAAACCGTCCCGGTCAAGGTATGCCTGACAGACGAAACTACTCGACAACTGTTTGTCGGCGTCAAACAACTTACCTGTTTGGGCATGGATGTCCAATGAGAATAAAGAGACGAGAATAGGGAGCAGTACGTGAAACGCCACCTTGTTAAAAAACTTTTGAACTTTACTATTCATGATAGTTTGCATAGTTATGATTATGTTACATCAGAACAAATGCAAAGGTAGTGCTTTTTGTGAAATGTATCATGTTTTTTCGTCAAGAAATTTGAAAATGTTACATTTTACAAAGTTTACGTTACAAAAACGTTAGAAAAATACTTTACTGAACTCTTCCACACTAATCTTAACAGGCTCCACCATGAACTCCGGGCGATTGTAACTCTTCAGTCTGAAAGTGTTTTGCTCAGGATCCTCCTGTGGTAAGAGGAATGCTTTTTCCACTTTCCCATGGTTGAAATAGGAGAAATAGACACGGCAGAAGTTGCCGTCTTCCCGACGACTGGCAACCATGATCCAATGTCCGTTGCTCGACCACGACGGGTAACTGTCTTGGAACTTCTTGCTGTTTAAGTTGGTGAGGTCGATGTCTGAAGGAGCATCTTTATCGAGTGGCATACAGACAATGTCCGCGTCATAGTGCCTGATATGAAAACAGCCATATTGTCCCTTGGCGAACAGTAGATAGTGTCCGTCAGGACTGATACGTGGCAGGGTGGCACTCTTGTCTTCCGATGCTGCGTCATACACCAGTTCCTCTTCTCCGAACTGATGTGTCGCCAAGTCGAAAGTACGGCGATAGAGGTTATATTGTATTTTCTCGAAAGTGGATCGGATATCCTTATCCCGTAACTCCTCAGGAAGTGGGACAGACTTACAGTAATAGAGGTATTTGCCATCGGGTGACCAGGTGGGATACACTTCCAGTAATTCAGGATCGGCACAGATGACACTCACCGAGTCAGTCTTCACATCGTAGAGAATCAAGTCGCTGGCAAGGTCGTAGACCTCAATCTTATTAGGATGTGCCGTATGGAATGCCTGTCGTGTCTTATTGGTCGAGAAGGCGATCAGTTTGGCAGTAGGATGCCATGACGGATAGACACCAGAAGAGATGGTGTAGTCGCGTTTCAGATTGACTTTCGATACCTTTCCATCGTTGACGATGACTGTGCCACCGTTAGAGAGACGTACGTGGAACAACATATTGTCAGTCTTGTAGTTCTGATAACTGTGACAGTTGATGCACTGTCCTTTCTCCCTGTCGGTACTGGTTATCTCGTTATTGAAGATCTGTGATTCCTCGAAGGTCGTGACGTTACGCTGTACTATCTCCATGAAACTCCATGCCACATACGATGGTTCGATGAGTCGATACGAAACATATTCGTCAATCGGTTGTTCTGCAACACGTATCTCATAAGTGTTGAAGGCGAGCCATTCGTCTTTTTTCTTGCCCCATACCTCTACCTTGATACTCTTGCCCTTTGCGGTATTCAGCATGTCGTGCCATTCAGTTTCAGGGATCTGTACCTTCACCCCGTTGCCGTAGGTCTGCTGGTTGCCGTCAGGAGTCGTAAAACGAGCCACGCACTCCTCATATTGGTCAGCAGGGAGCATGAAGTTAAGCGGTGCGATATTATACGGCACCGTGACATTACAGTAATCGGGGAAGATGGCAGGCAGACTCTTAGTCTTACGACTTGACGTGGGAACATCAGGGTGATTCACACATGATGACAAGAGCAGCAGGGCAGCAGCCAGGAATGGGATGCAGGATTGGATATATTTTTTCATCGTTTTCTTATGATTGTACCTCATGGTCTTTCCTTACAACAGAATTAGTATATTGTCTTCCGAAGAGGTTATAGTACCAGTAGGTACCTCCCCATTCTCCACGCATTTCCTCCGCCACTTTCCCCAGATTCTTGCCAGGTCTTACCAGCCCCTTCAAATCACTCCAGAACTGTTTGTACCGATGATAGATTTCCTGATTGACAGGAATCATCATACGTTTCTCCTCAGGTGCCTTGTCCATGAACAGGATATAAGCCTCCTGTGCATGCTCAGGAAATTCCTCGTCCATGTGCAACTTCACAAAGTTGCGCAGCGATGCCCAGAAGCGGCGCGAGTCGCAACGTATCATGGCATAGAACAATGCTTGTTCTGAAGCCACTTTACTGTCAGACTCATACCAGAGACTCACCCCATTGACAATATAACTGTCGCTGTTCTCCACACCCGTGATCTCATCGGGGTATGCTGTTTGCAGTGACTTAATCTTAGCATTGACTGGAGCCGGTTGCCAATCGCCATAAAACGGCAGATGATGTAACAGGGTAGTATAACGTTCCAGTAATTCTTGATCTCCTGCTGCCAGTGCACAACGGGCAAGCATCTTCAGATAGAACGGTGAGAAGCCTGCCTGAATACCATTCTCGAAACTCAGACGGATGGACTCATTGATCATGCCATAGTTGTAATAGACCAGAGGCGACGCAATGTCCAAAAGGGTTACATGAAGGGTATCGGGATTATAGATAGGATGACTGATGTTGCCGATCTTAAACGAACGGTCGAGTAGTCCTCCCTCGTTCATCAGGGCGATATTCTTGAGGAACACCATCGTGGTCGTTGGTTTCTTGTTTGCTTCCGCCATACGAAGTACCTCCTGCCAGTTGTCAGTTTCAGCGTAGCGCACCATACGCATCTCATCAATGTAGTTTTGGTCTTTGAACATGAGAGACGTGGTAAAGAGGATACCTGCAAGGGTACACAACGCTGGAACGAACCATTTCGACAGATAACGGGTACAGAGTGGAATGAGTACGGAGACAACACCAAGCACCCAGAACGGAATAGATAGATGTTCTGTCTTGTCGCTGGGTGTGATGAAGCGGGGCAAGCCAGCCAACACCACATCGTCGAATTTCAGATTCGAATAGAGCAAAGTACGCCAGATAGCGGCGGTAAAGAGGAGCAAGAAAATGCCTAACAGTTCTCGCCAGGTGGGTTTTTCAACAAGTGCCAGACATAATACGAACAGCAGGGCAAACCATCCTAAAATAGGATAGACGCAAAAGCCTATTAGATACCATACAAGGTGCCATTTCCGAGGGGTATAACGGGCTATCCACAAAAGCACCAGCATGACCAGATAGCCGACTGATTGTGAGAACCAATAGCCTCTGATGGTGTAGACATATACCCAATAACCCAAATCGACAACAGAGACAAGCAGACAAGTAATGGGTAAGAGCATCAGTGCCGTGGCACTGCCTTGTAGGCGGAAAGCCTTGGTGCCCACCCAGAAGATGAGTGCCCAGATGATCACCAACACACTTGTACCTATAACAGGGCGATGGAATAGTTGTGTCAGCCACGCTCCAATGTATTGTATGATACCAAAGGGTTTCGATAATATTCTATGGGAAAAAGGAGAGCCCCATATAAACTCAGAGCGATCATGTGCCGTATAGAATACTTCCATGTTACTGGAGAGGATATATACGACAAATAGGATGAAAGTCAACAGACTTACATAAAGGAGGGTGTTAGAAACTTTACATTTATTCATTATCTCTAAGTTATAATAGGCTGACTCATTGAATTGAGTCAGCCTATTTGTATGAAACCTATATGGAATGATTATTCCTCATAGTAAACAGATTTGATGGTGCAAGAACCAGAAGTGACCATGAGGTCGAGGTCTTTGCCA
Organism: Prevotella sp. UBA2755; assembly: GCA_002353225.1. Lineage (GTDB taxonomy): Bacteria > Bacteroidota > Bacteroidia > Bacteroidales > Bacteroidaceae > Prevotella. The sequence continues at coordinate 60,696 of DEJF01000055.1, forward strand.
TCACCACCCTTCGCACAGTCTTTAGCCATTTTCTCTGTGATCGGGAGTTCCCACAAACCATTTGTGAACTGAACGTCTTTATCATCGTCATAGCGTGCACTCCACCATCCATTCATGACACGACCAGCACAATCTGGAGTAGCGTCTGTGATTTCGAAGATAAGAGTCTTGAGACCGAAGTAAACGTCATCAGAAATAGTTGGGAAGTGAGCACCTTCAGTAGAACTGAAACGCATAGCAGCAGCATCCCAAGCGCCAGGACTGAATGCAGGTTCCTTTTCAGGATCTTCTCCATATATCCAGTACTTTGTGAGTGGGTCGGTGATTTCCTGACATTCTATAGGATAATCTATAGTGAGTTCAGTACCGTCAGCGCAAATGGCTGTCATAACCACGGTATGGCTACCGAGTTTCATCTTTTTCCATGCGTAGTTACCAATGAAATTCTTACCACCGATATTCCATACTGCATTTACCGGTGCAGAGGTTGAACAGGTAACCACGTTACCATTCTGACCACTGGCAGCCTTATCGACTGTTACAGTCGTCTTCGCCTTGAGTTCGTCAATACTGATGTGACCAGCATTGTCGATTTTCTCATGAGTAGGATCGCATGCTGCTAACCCACAGATGGCGACAAATAGCAAAAATATCTTTTTCATATTGATTACTTATTATTATTAATATAGAACTTTGTATTGAGTTTCAGGATTAGAAGCATCCCAGCCTGGGTTCTGCTTAAGATTTCCGTTCTTCACAGTAATCTCAGTCTGAGGTTTAGCCAAGAAACCGTTGGTGTCGTTGTAACGCTTGGTCCATGAGCATGTCATGTGCTCCATGGTGCGTTTGTTAGCCTTGTCGCCTAAGCAAACAATCTGCTTACCGCGCTGAGCCTGAAGGGCATTAGGAGCATATTGGCTATTAGAACAATCCTTACCTGTCCAACGACGCATATCGTTAAAGCGGAGACCCTCGAAGCAGAATTCCCAACGACGCTCGTCCTGAACAGCCTTCAGAGAGTAACCTGTCTGAGGAACACCTGCACGTTTCTGAACCTGATTCATGTACTGGGCATCACCAGTAAGTTCGGTAAGCATCAGCAGTACGTCAGAATAGCGCATCAGATAGAAGTCCTCGAAGTGGTCACCCTGCATCTTGTTTTCGAGTGAACTGCCAGTATAGCCAGGAGCCTGAGACCACCAGGTGTCATTGTTGGCTTCGCAAGCGTCAAGGTTCACCTCAGCGTACTTCTTGACAGAATAGCCAGACTCCTCACAGTCGTCCTTTTCATATACGTAACCTGCGAGTTCGTTATCGAGATCAATGATAGAAGCCTTTTTACGAAGGTCGGTATACTCATGACCTGCTCCACCGCTTCTCTCTGCATCTGTCCAATCGTCCCAGATGTTGCAGGAAGGAGTTCCCTGTCCCCAACCCTGGTTGAATGGATAAGTCTTCTCACGGTCACCGTTCGATGCAGAAGCACCGTTACGAAGTCCCCAGAATACAGAGATATAGTTGGAGTACATGCGCTGAGCGTTATAAGTTCCACTAATGCTCCAAGCCGAAGCATTCATGAACTGAATCTGGAAGAGTTCCTCTGTGTTTCCGTTACCCATGCCAGGCATGTCGAAGCAGTTGTTACGGTCCATGTCAGCGATAAAGTCGTATGCATGCTTCTCACCGTCATGAGCCTCATCCCACAGAAGACTGTTAGAGTACTGCCATAGTGAACGGAAATCCTCACAAAGTTTGTATCCACCATTGCTAACAATGTCTTTGAGACCATTAATCACATCAGACTGAGAAAGAGATGCGGCATCGCAACCTTCTTGCTCTACGAGATCAATAGCAGGTGCAGAACCGTTTGCGAGTTCGCCAACACCTTTGTAGAAACCAGCCCAGAACATATATGCACGGGCCATGAACGCCTCGGCAACATACTTGTTGGCATGTCCGTCGCCATATCCTCTTTCGGTTCCCATGAGGTTCTTTGCCGAAACGAAGTCAGAGAGAATCTGTGGGTAGATAGCCGTTTCTGCGTCAGCCTGTATTTCCATTTCAGCGGTAGGAATAGAAGCGGTAATCAAAGGTACATCACCAAACAACTGGGTGAGCCAGAGGTAATAGAGACCACGCATGAAGTAAGCCTCTCCAAGGAGTTGATTACGTAGAGCCTCCTGGTCTGATTTCCAAGGCACGTTGTCAATAGTCTCAATAGTAGTAGTGGCACGAGCAATACCGCCATAGAGAAGTTCATAAGGTTTTGCATACTGATTCACGCTCATCTCTACCAGATGGTGGAGAGACTTCACCTTGTTGTCCTGCAAACCGCCACTTCCATAGCAGTTATCAGACATAATTTCCCACCAATAGAAGATATTCTGGTTATCAGAGTCACCACCACCCATGGTATTCATGATAGCATAGGTTGCTGAAAGTTCAGATTCTACATCCGCAACTTTACCAGGGAAGACAGCGTCGGTAACCTCTGTCTTACGCGGGTCTGTGTCCAACGAGTCGTTACAAGATGTAAACATAGTTGCTGCTGACAAAACAGCTAACGATGATAAAATATATTTCTTCATAATTATTATCAATTAAAATTTGATACTTGTACCAATCAGGAATGTACGAGATGGTGGGTATAGACCCAGGTCAATACCAGATGCCCAACTTGTATCACCACCAGCAGAACCAACCTCAGGATCGAGTCCTTTGTAACCAGTGATAGTCCAGAGGTTCTGAGCCTGAACATAGAGACGGAGTTGTTGGAATGGACAAGACTTCCAGATGTTCTTGAAGTCATAACCGAGTGTGATGGTCTTGATCTTGAAGTAGTCAGCATCCTCCATATAGCGTGTAGAGTTCCAGATAGTATTCTGATGACCATTTGCAGAAATACGTGGCTGGTCATTTGATGTACCCTCACCATGCCAACGATTCAGGATGGTTGTGTCGTAGTTCTGGTAAGGAGCATCACCGTATGAACGGTAAGAGCGCATAATCTGCTGACCGAATGAACCCGCGCCGTTGATGGCGAAGTCAAGTCCCTTCCAAGTCAAACCAAGGTTGATACCCAGGGTTACGTCGGGGTTAGGATTACCAATCTCGTGGCGGTCACAGATGTCTTTGCCCTCAGCGTCAAAAGCCTCAGCATAAGTAATCACACCGTCGTTGTTCCAGTCATCCCAGATGCAGTCACCTGGCTGTGCGTTATCAAGAACAGCCTTTCCTGCAGCACGTGCAGCGTCAATCTGCTCCTGGTTCTGCCAAATACCGCTGTAAGACATACCATAGAAGTAACCGATAGGATGACCTTCCTCCATACGTGAGATGTATTCAGTTCCCTGTGAGAGGATTCCGCCATTTCCGTTAATATAGTGATTCAAATTGTTTACTCGAATAACCTTGTTCTTATTAGTAGCGAAGTTTACACCGATGTTGTAACCAAAGTCCTTACCAATTTTGTCGTTCCATGTCACAGCAAGTTCAATACCTGTATTACGGATGTCGCCACCATTGAAGTAAGGAGACTCTTTACCTGCGTCATACTGTGGGTCACGAATAATCAGCAGGTCCTTTGTGGTCTTCTTATACCAATCGAAGTTTACACCTAAGCGGCTGTTGAGGAAGCGGGCGTCGAAACCAAAGTCAAGTTGCTCTGACTTTTCCCAAGTCAGGTCGGGGTTAGGAACATTCTTTGCATATGCTCCAGGATTTGGAGTTCCTGCAACGGATGTCGCCATGTCTGAGCCGAACTTGTAACCACCAACGCTGGACATAATGATTGGAGAGATGTATTGGTACTTTGCCACGTTACAGTTACCATTCTGTCCCCAAGATGCACGGATTTTGAAGAAATCCAACCAACTCTTAGTCTTCTCCATAAATTTCTCGTTGGTGACAACCCAACCAGCAGATACAGATGGGAACCATCCCCAACGCTTGCCATCGGCGAAGTGGCTTGAACCATCAGAACGTAAAGTGAAGGTAGCCATATAGGTCTCATTCCAGTCCCAACTTACACGACCGAACCAAGAAGCGATATAATCCTCATCATTTGGATTACCACCTATGGTAGCATCAGTGACATTTTCAAGCAGGACGTTTGTAAGCCATGCAGAATCCCAATCCCTTAGTGTTGCGAGTTGCTGACCATAACCAACCTTATTACTTGCATTGAGGTTCGTGCTCCATGCAGAACTCTCGAAACTTTGTCCAACCATCGCAGTGAATTTGTGACCATTGAAAACAGGGAGGTCATAGGTAAGCGTGTTGGAGATAGACCAATTGGTGCTCAACCATGTGCTCTGGTTAACACTGTAGTTGTTGACGATAGCGGCACCTTCTGCTGGAGCACGTGGAGTACCAAAGTTACGGTATGCACCAGAACCCCAGGTATAGTTGAACTGGGTGCGCCATTTCAGATTCTTAATAGGCTGGATAACAATGAATGCAGTAGCAGCGGTATTGATGTTACGGCTTTCTGCCATTGAGTTGAAGCCACCCTTAGAGAGGTTCTCCCATGGGTTGTTGAACATAGCGGGAAGCCAGCCCCTGCCATTAGTGAGTTCACCGTCAGCGTTCTGCCAGTTGTAAATCTCGCCATTGTCATCGTACTGTGGCAGGAGTGGAGAAGTCTGAAGCAGACTGTGGATATAACTCCAGTACATACCATCCTCAGCGAGATCGTGGCTCTTATTGTAACTGATAGAGATGTTCTCACCGATGGTGATGGCATCAAAGTCCTTCACTCTCAAGAGCACATGGTCGCTATTGAAGCGAATAGTGTGACGCTTGTAGAATGAAGCCTTATCGGCACCCATAACACCTTCATTGCTGGTAAAGGTATAAGAGCCCATGAACTTAGAACGGTCAGAACCGCCAGTCAAGGTCAGAGAATGGTTATGCTGAACGGCATTCTTGTTGTTGAAGACATCCCACCAGTCTGTACCTTTCCAACCAGCAGCGACCTTGTCGATGATTTCCTGAGGAACGTTAGATGCCCAGTTCATCTTTGCGCCAGAAGTGTTGAAAGAATACTCGTCCATGATAGTCATGTACTGCTGAGCATTGAGCAATTGTGGACGCTTGTAAACGTTAGACCAACCGATAGCACCGTTGTAGGAAAGTTCAATCTTACCAACCTTACCCTGCTTGGTAGTAACGAGGATAACACCGTTGGCGGCACGGGCACCGTAGATGGCTGCAGAAGCGGCGTCTTTCAATACATCAATGCTCTCGATATCTGCGGGGTTGATGTTGTCAAGACTTCCAGCAACACCGTCGATAATGTACAGTGGGGTAGTGCTACCATTGGTACCTTTACCACGAATGACAACATTGTATCCCTTACCAGGCTGTGAAGAAGATTGTGTGATCTGTACACCAGGAGTGTTTGACTGCATAGCCTCCAGTGCGTTGGTGGTGTTCAGTTTGGCGATGTCCTCACCCTTTACCTGAACAGTGGCACCTGTCACCAGTTTCTTCTTCATCGTACCATAACC
>DEJF01000055.1:66244-67677 GCA_002353225.1 Prevotella sp. UBA2755
ATGTTGTTTTTGCCACCTACGTTCACCTGCTGGGTCGTATAACCCACGTAGGAAATGATAAGTGTGGCATTGGAGGGAGCGCTGACACTGAAATTACCGTCGAAATCGGTAATCGTACCATCATTGCTACCTTGTACTTTGACTGTGGCTCCGATAATCGGTTCGCCAGCATCGTCACTTACAGTTCCTTTAATAATGCTCTGGGCATTCACCCCCACTGCTGGGAGCAAGCAGAGCAGGAACAGTACTGCTAAAGTTTTTTGTAGCCTTTTAAAGTTCCACATACTTAATAGATTAAATTTGTTAATTAATAATATAAATAGGTTTATATAAAACTTTCGTTACGAACTTCACACAATTCGCCTTTAAAGACGTGGCAAAATTATAAAATAAGTGTTAATATGTGTTTAGGGCACGTAACACGAAGTTTGCGAAACGTAACAAAGTAGTATCGTGTTACATTTCGCAAACATTTTGGTTACAAGCACAAAAGGGGGAGTTTCTTTTATGGATGGCTAAATTCGGCTTTTTCTATGTTGTTTGTGTCAGGATTTTTCCCTAATAAGAACTTATCAATGAATGCCTCTACTTCAGGATATTGGTTTTCGAGAAGCATACAATGTGGGTGGTTTCCTACGATAGACACTATCGCCAGAGAAGGTGGTACGCATACTTTCCAAAAAACAGTGGTGGTCTGTCTTTTCCCGTATGTTCCTGCTGATAGACCAAAGGAAGTTGTTGGCTATAAGCACTTAACTTATAGCCAACAACAAAGAGTAAGGATATGATTGTCCTATACATATAACTTATTTAAATAATAGTTGCGCCATCTGGTACAGACTCCTACGCCAAGTCAGGAACTCATGGGCGGTTCCCTCGGAGATATAGCCGTGGGCATTGAAACCAGCCTCCTTCAGACGAGCCGTAGACTCCTTGATAGCGTCAGGACGCTCCTTGTCACCACAACTCTGGAAGATGACCTTCACTTGTTTCTTGTCCTTGATGTCGCTGGGCTCATATTGTCCACCGCTCAGCAGACCATAATAGCCGAATACCTCAGGGCGACGCAGGGTGATGAGTTTAGTCTCAATACCTCCCATTGACAGACCAGCCATCGCACGGTTCCACTTGTCTGCCTTGGTAGCGAAGTGGCTGTCGATATAAGGTACTAACTCATCGACTAACAAGGTCTCAAACTCCTTGGCGGTAAACTGTCCGATGGTACCAAACTTAATATCATTGGTCAGTCCGTAGGTCATCACGATGATGAAAGGCTTGATCTTTCCGTCGGCAATCAAGTTGTCCATAATCAGGTTAGCATGTCCCTGATTGCTCCAAGCGTTCTCATCCTCACCCCATCCGTGTTGCAGATAAAGCACAGGGAAACGCTCCTTCTTGTCTTTGCCATACGTTGGTGGGGTATATACCAAGGC
>DEJF01000055.1:67736-75026 GCA_002353225.1 Prevotella sp. UBA2755
ATATCCATACGGCAGGCGTAGAAGTCCTTGTCGTGAGCAGGAATCTCGATACCACTCTCCCAACGGCAGGAACCGAAATAGTTATGCGTGCCGGGGTCATTGAACACACCACCGTCAATGGTCAGGTGATAATAGTGGAAGCCCTCGTCCATCGGCCCCTCTGTCGTACCTGTCCATACACCGTCCTTGTCTTTACGCAAAACCGTACCGCCACGACCACCAAGACCGAGACTGACGATGACAGACTTTGCATCGGGGGCTACGACACGGAAGCGGGCATAACCCTCAGAGTTCACCATCGGGTACTTCTGTCCGTGCTGGTTCAGTTCGTTAGGACGGAAGTCCTCCTTAGGTTGACGGTTGTCAAGAGACTCGTCAAAGTTCTTAATCACCAGATACGACTTCTTAGGCTTGTAATTCTCGTCGAAGGGCAGTGGATGGTTGTTCACACCTAACCACGAGTCACGGTCGGAGAGATTCCAGAAGGTGACGCAGTCAATCACATCCTTATGCTTGCGGAAGATACGGAAGATACGGTTGTACTGGTCTTCCTGCAAGGTAGCGATATAGGGAGCCTGTGGCTTCGTCTCACCACGAGAGAAACGGAGTTGTCCGCCCTGCTCTGTATTGGTGCGCAGGTCGAGTTCTGTCACATGGATATGCTTCACCAGTTCTGCATACTTGGTGATAGCAGCGTCAATGTCCTCCTCAGAGGGACCATAGATATTATAATGTCCCTGCATGCCGATGCCATGGATGGGCACACCCTGTGACTGCATCTTCTTCACCATATTATAGATGCGGTCACGCTTGCCGGGATCACACTCGTTATAGTCGTTATAGAACAACAGCGCATTGGGGTCTGCCTCGTGGGCAAACTGGAAAGCCTTGGCGATGAACTCGTCACCACAGAGTTTGTAGACAGTGCTCTCTCTGTAAGGATTGGCAGGGTGTCCGGGCCATCCGAAAGCCTGATCGGCAATTGCCTCGTTCACGACATCCCAGCAATATACCACATCCTTATAGCGGTTCACCACTGCATGGATATGCTCACGAAGACGCTCGTAGAACACCTCTTTCTTGACAGGTTTTCCTTTCTTGTCGTAGAACATCCAGTCGGAAAACTGAGAATGCCAGCACAGACAGTGTCCTCTCAGTTTAATACCTTTCTCACGGCAGAAGTTGGCTATGCTGTCGGCACCGCCCCAGTTCCATACGCCCTCCTTGGGATGTACGGAGACGGGTTTCATGTCGTTCTCGGCAGTAATACTGTTAAACTCCTTTTGAATGAGTGCCATTTGCTCAGGAGTCACCACGTTTCTCTGGTTGACGGCAACACCAATCGAGAAATAGTTTTTGTAGGTGTCCTTCATACCGAGTCCCGCATTGGGGTCAGGAGCCTGTCCCCATTGTGCTTTAGCGATGCCACATACCATCATGAGCATCAAAGTCAGTCTAATAGTTCTTCTCATAGGTCTTTTAGTAAGTTTTATGATGAATGATTTTTCTCGCTGCAAAGATACATCAATTTCTTGACAATCTATTCGTTATTTGTATCACAAAACAACATCCTATGTAACAATTACCTTTTTCTTCGTAACCTTAAAGTACGAATTTAATTTCGTAGCCATCAGAGGCATCCTTCTCCGTGAAACTCTCACACATACCACGTATGATACTTTGAGTCAATGGCTTATTTCAAGACGACTTTTCCACGGGTGACATAAGTACCGTGAGGCAGGCGGTTCCAGTCGTTGGCAGTGCCGACCTTAACCCCTTTCAGGTTGTAGACGGCATCATCAGCCACCTTCTGGAGTTGTGGTACTTGAATACCCGTCGTGGGGTCTTCCTTAACACTTCTGGACATGCCCGCCCAGTCAAGGATAGACCAGTTGGAGATCTCGTCAGACTCGAAGTTGCCATTGGCAATCATCTCAGTGGTGCCTCCCTCTTCCATGCACGACACATCGTCGAAATAGACATTGCCGGCACCCATCTTGCCGATGGCGAAGATCAGCACGTCGTGGGGGAATTTGGCACCGCTGCATTTCCACGTGAGTTCCTGAGGTGATTTCGTGACGGTATTAGTAGGGAGATACTCGATATCAGCACTATTGCCCCATTGGTCGCGGTTTGTGCTGGCATCCCATCGGGGCCATACAGCACAGTCGCCCTCATTGTCACCCCACATGGTGGCTCGGATGATATAGGTCTTTCCTTTCTCCATAGGGATGGCGAGTTTGCAGATCGCCTCCTTGTCCCATTGGTTGGAACCTGCGGAAGTTCCGTTATTCACAACCAGCACATGGTTAGGACCTAAGTCAGACACCTCGACATTGATATCCAGCGTCTGGGTGTTTCCTAAGAAATCGGTATAGGAAGCCTTGACGACACCCTTCTTCTCCTCGGAGCCAATAACAACACCGTCCTTGATGGTGAAGTCTGAACTGGTGAAGGTAGCCTCGTTGACGAGGTCCTCTACATGACCGTCAGCAAAGGTTCCCTTGAGGGTCAGCACCTTACTGCCTCCCTTGCGGATATTGATATCCTCCACGGGATTGAGTTTGCTGAGGGTGTAGACCTTCTTCAGTGCCTCGGTCCACGCATAGTCACTCTGTGCCTTGGTGTCCTTGCCCATCACACGCAGTGCCTCGTAAGCATAACGTTTTCCCATGGTGCGGTAGCCTGCCACAGTGAAGTGGATATTGTCACTGGCACAGGGGCATCCGTTGGAATGAACCACATGGGCGGTAGGGATGACATCGGGCAGTCGGGCGATCACACTGTTATGTGCAGAGCAGGTACCACCGACGTCGGCATTGACTGTCTCACCGGCGAAGAGGGGTACGTCCGCAGCCTGAAGGTGGAGGTCAGAAAGCAGACGCTCGTAGATGGTCTTTACCTTCTGGAGCCATTCCAACTGTCCGTTGTTTGACTCACCCTGATGGAGCAGGATTCCCTTGATGACTCCCGACTGTTGGGCAATCTTCGCCATCTCTACCAGTCGTTTGTAGGGGTCGTTGTCGTAGGCGGCGAAAGAGTTCTTCATCCAGTCTTCCTGAGTCTTCAGGTAGTTCTCCACCTCTTCCGACATAAAGCCCTCGATGGCGACACCACCGATCGCCACATCTACCACACCGATCTTCACGTCGGAGGGCAGGGCAGCCACCATGGTACGACCGAAATAGTCCGCCATACCGATTTTTGTCCAGTCACGGACGATAGGACACTTGGCAGGATACCAGTTGCCCTTGGTACGCTTGGGGTTGGTTTGATTGAAATCGACACAGGCAAGCATCTGGAAACGTTCGTCAACAGTATTGTCGACTGTCTCTGGCTGTGCCTGTCCCTCCATGTTCGACTGTCCGAAACACAGATAAATGTAGAACTTTTCATCGACTGCCGCATTCGTTCTCATGAACAGGGAGAACAGCATCCCTAAGAGTAGTAGTTTTTTCATTGTTATGTAGTTATTTAATAGTGAGTTGTGTGCCTTTATATTTCACAGTCTTTGTCTTGCCATTTGGCAGGATGACGCGGAACTTACGTGTCTTCTGCATCGTGCGGAACTCACCCTGACGCTCGCTGACGGTCAGCCGTCGGGCGGTATTGTCCCATTGGAAGAGGATGCGGGAACAGGCTCCCTGCTCGTAGTCGTTGCTCTCTCCGTCGTCCTCATAGAGACAGAAGGTGGCATCGGCACCTGTGTAGATACGGATGTCGAAGGTCTCTGTAGCAAGGGGCAGGATGCTGCCACCACGTACGAAGACGGGGATGCGACGCTTGTCGACAGCAGTGCTGACTGTCTGTCCTCCCTCATAGTGTTTCCCGGTATAGTAGTCATACCATCCTGCCGCATGCTTGGGAAGATAGGTCTTCCATGTCGTCACGTTCGGTGCTGTGACAGGACTGACGAGCAGCGACTTGCCGAACATATACTCGTATTTCTGTTGTAGTGCCTCAGTATCGGTGGGGAAGTCGAAGACGAGGGGGCGCATCAGGGTGCTACCCTCGTTGGCGATGGCTGCCGCATAACTGTAGATATAAGGTTGCAGACGGTAACGCTCTTGCAGACACTGTGCGATGATGCTTTTAGCCTCCTCACCATAGTTCCACGGTTCTGTATTGCTCATATAGCCATGAACACGCATCAGGGGGAGATAGACACTCGTCTCAATCCAGCGTAGCATGCGGTCGATATAGTCTTGGTTGGTATACTGGTCGTTAGGACGGAAGAAGCCGCCAGCATCATACGTCCACCAGGGGATACCTGCCGCCTGCATACCCAGACCAGCCGTGATCTGTCGACGGAACGTCTCCCAGTCGTTTCCCACGTCACCCGACCACATGGCGGAGCCATAGCGTTGGATTCCCGGGAACCCGCAGCGGGTCAGTATCATAGGACGCTGCTGGGGACGGTCATGGCGAAGTCCCTCATACACGGTCTTGTTGACCAGCAAGGGATAGACATTACGCACCTGTTCCCCCGTCCATCGCCCATGATTCACCATCCTGCCGGCAAGGTCGTCGTTCTCTGGTTCTGTGGCATCCTGCCACCATGCGTCGATACCCAGTGGAACCAACCGTTTGCTGAATTGCTGCCAATAGGCTTGTGCCGCATCAGGGGCGAAGAAGTCTATCCAGTCGGTGTTCGGGATATAATGTCCCTCCTGTTCCATCTGCTTACCCACCTCCGAGTTCTTGTCGATCTTAGACCATACGCTGACCATCAGTTTGATACCCTGTTGATGCAGACTGTCCGTCAGTTGCTTAGGGTTGGGATAGAACTCCTCGTCAAACCGCATGGAGTTCCAGCCGTACTTACCCCAGTACTGCCAGTCTTGCACGATGACATCCAAGGGCAGTCGCTCCTCACGGAAACGGTTGACGGTCTGTAGGATCTCCTCCTGTGAGTGATAACGCTCCCGGCAGTGGATATACCCAGTAGCCCATCGGGGGATGAGGGGTGCCTTACCCGTCAGTTCCCGATAGGAGTTGATGACCTCGTCGGCACTGCCGATGAAGACGGTATAGTCTACCGCAGTGGCGACGGGAGAGTGGAAGACCGTCTCGTCATTAACGACCTTATAATACAGTACAGGTGCGTCACCTTTGGCAAGTTCAGCCGTCACCTGGTGCTGTCCTTTCTCCAGATGTACGATGGTGGAGGTGGTAGGTGGCAACCATACGTTCTGCATCTCGATGACCGTCTGACCGTCGATCGTCAGGTTGTGGCGACGAGCCATCTTCTGTCCCACATCCAGCAGGAGGGCATAATCCCCTTCTTGCTCTACTTCAAAAGTCGCCTGATAGATATTACGTACCCTGACCTCCTGCTTGCCGCCCTCCGTAGAGGTGACATTGACAACCTCTGTCGCTCCCTTGCCTTCCATCTTCTTGAGTTCCACCTGCTGGTCGGAAGGGTTGAAGTCGGTAAGCCCGTAGTTATTCCAAAGGATGCCATAGCCCTTGCTGGAGATCAGCATGGGCAGACTGATCTGGGTATTGACCTGCGTCAGTCGGCGGGACAGTCCCCGTACGTTACTATAGCCGTCCTGAAACTGTCCGAGTCCATAGAGGCACTCGTCCTTAGGAGCGTCGAACACGAGGGTAGCCCCTGTCTCGTCCAATTGGTGACGGGTGGCGGAGAAGACGGTGTTCCCATCCTCGTCCATGACCCTGATGACCCCTTTCTGTGCGTTGATATAGAGTTGGAAGTCCCCATCCACCTCGTCGTGCTTGACATACAACCAGTCGGGCAGGTCATTAGCCGTCTCCCCTTGCGTGTATTGGATACGTACCGCATTGGGTGCGACGGTCGTCATCGTCAGTTGTCCCTTCCCAAAGGGAATCGTTTTTGCTTGCAGGGAGACAGCCATCCATAGTAGCAGGCTCCATAAAAAACTTCGTTTCATGGTGGCAAAGATACTACATTTTTTTATAATTGAATGTGTCTATATCCACAAATCCACCATTTTTCTTAGTGGCATAACAGAAGATACCGAATTTCGTACCCATGAAGAAACGCTGCCAGTCGAAGCGCAGAGGGTAATTGGCAGTACCTATCTGTGTCCATTGCTCCCCGTCCAGACTATAGTAGAAACAGGCGGTGTCCCGTCCGTGACCGTCTATGGGACGGAAGTCGGCATCGATACGGAGGTGCAGGGTGGTGCATTTCGCATTTAAAGGAATACTTTCTATCACCTTCTCCTCAACGTCCGTCACTTCCTTGTCACGCTCTGTGAGTTTGACGGATAACTCACTCATCTCCAAGACGAGTCTCTTACCCTGTCGCTTGACCGTCAGAGCACCCGTGTCACTGTTGAAGGCGGCAAGACCGGCACAGTCGCCGTCCCTCATCTTCGAGATATCCATCGTGATACTGCCACTGCATGTGGGACCTTCCATGCGCTGTGTCAGGGTGTTAGGGGCAAGATAGAGGTTGTCGACCACCCTGTTGGTCTTCAGTCGGAGGAACCCTGGACGCTCCGTCAGCGACCAAGCGTTATCAATGGGGTTATGGTTCCACTGCCAATGAAGACCCAGACGGTCAGTGGCAAAATCGTCACTCTTCACGATAGCGGTAGCGGGTTGTCCGTTGCAGAGCGGACGCATGATGTCTGGCACCTTCCCGTTCTCGTCGCCTAACATAGGCCAGCCGTCAATCCAGCGACAGGACATCAGGGTCAGCACACGTCCCACACCCCCACGGTCTTGGAAGATAATGCCGTACCAGTCACCATCCTGTGTGTCGACGATCGTACCTTGTGCCTCGTAGGAGAAACCGCCGAACTCACTCTCCAGGATGACCTGTTTCTCGTAGGGTCCGTGAATGTCGTCGGCACGATAGCATACCTCCCGACGGTGTCTGCCAGGGGCATAGACATGGGATATCATCAACAGGTAGTACTTGCCGTTATGCTTGATCATACGACTCCCCTCCAGTAGTCCGCGCTCATCCTCCTCCCGTTGGAAGATGTGCCGGTGAGTACCCTCTATGACATCCGACAGGTCGGGCTTCAGTTCCATCATCTCCCCCGTGCCATAGATGACATACACCCGGTTGTCGTCGTCGAAGAACAGGGAGCAGTCGTGGAAATGACGCAGACGGGACACGATAGTCCAGGGACCCTCCGCTTTCTCTGCCGAGAAGATATAGGTGTCACCCATCGCTCCTCGCTCGTTGGGAGCAAGCAGCGCATAGAACTTCCCGTGATGGTATTTGAGGGAGGTAGCCCATTGCCCACGCCCATATACCGTCCCTTGCAGCAGGTCGTATTTAGGGGAGTC
>DEJF01000055.1:75092-75648 GCA_002353225.1 Prevotella sp. UBA2755
GGCATCAGGTGCATCGTGGTGGATACCATATAAAAAGTGTCGCCCACCCTGATGACATCGGGGTCTGGCACGTCAGCCCACAGCATGGGGTTCTGAATCTTCTCTTCGTGCAGGGTCTCATAATCGTCCGCCTTGATCTCCGAAAGGGTAGGAGTCAGGGTCAGGAGCGTCGCTATCAATAGTACATGTCTCATCGTTGGTTGATTTTGCCGGCAAAGATACAGAAAAGTCCGCTAACCCACCTTATGATATGTCACAGATAGTTTATGGTATGTAACCTTAATGGGCTTACAAATAATAGCGAGGCACTTTCCAGAAGTGCCTCGCTATCGCTATACGGTGTGACTGTCACCGTGTGCAGTTACTCTGCAAAATTGAAATCATCAAGAGAGATGCCTCGTGAGAGAGGTTCCTCCACCTCATCGCCTGTGCCGAGGATCAGTCCTGTACCGTCCCCGTCGATGGTATTGACGAGTGAACTGCCTGTCAGAATCGACTGACTGGTGGTCATTGCAAACACGTCCATCCGTGGATTGATATATTTCTTTTTCATAGT
>DEJF01000055.1:75693-79862 GCA_002353225.1 Prevotella sp. UBA2755
CTTACTTTATAATCACCTTTTTACCTTTGTTGATATAGATGCCTCGTGGCAACTGGCTGCCGGTCATTCTGCGACCTCCCAGCGTATAGAAGACATTGCTGTCCTCGCCAGTGAGCACCGGTATGCGCTCCAGCGTTTCTATTCCCGTCACCTCACCGTCGCCGAAGTCGATCAGGACACGGGCCGCGGCAGCATCTGCACCTGCTGCTGCACCCTTCAGCATGAAGGCTGCACGGCAACTCTTCAGAGTGGTGTTACCCTTGGGCCAGCGCAGTGTGTTGTCTTTGCCCAGATAGAGCACGTCGGTCATGCTGGCATCCAGTTCGATGGCACTGTAGGTGCCTATGAAGTCAACGACATCGGTCTGCACGCTGTTGTCGGTAGCGTTGATGGTGACATTCCTGAAGGTGGGGTCCGGCAATTCTATGAAACCTGCATGTACGGTCTCCGAGCGGATGATGTAGGGTTTTCCTGCCTCTATCTTCGTCGCCTTTGTAAAGGACAACTTCAGTGTCTTCGTTGTGGCATCGTAACTGCTGGCGGACAGTGTGCGCAAGTCGAGGTCACTCCATCCCAGATCGGTGACGCTGAGGTCGTCAATGTCGAAGGGCAGCACCAGTGTGTTCCACTTGCCGTCGCGATAGATGGTACGTCCGCTGAGTTCCACCTCATGCACCTGGGCACCATGGTTCTCCCATAGCAGATCATCGTTGTCGGCATCGTCCTGTAGGGTAAGGCTATTGACATAGGTTGTCTCAAAGACATCGGTGAACTGATAGGTGATGCCCGTAGCCTTCTCCCATTTGGCAGTTGCCGTATATCTCTTATATCCGTTCTCGCTTGCCGTGGCTTCCTGTTCCTCTGTCGTGACAGTGGCAACGATGTCGCTCTTCACCACCTCGTCGCCCTGCTTCAGCGTCAGCGTTGCCGACGAGTGGTCGGCAGACCATGTCCATTCCTCGTTGTAGTCATAGCGATAGCGGGGATAGAGTTTAACGTTGCTTTTCGGGGTGAGATAAAATGACTGTTCTGCCTCAGGATTAAACTCATCGTCCTTCATCTCGATGCTCTCGGGGACCGTCTCCGGGTCCTGCATCCACTGCATGAAGGTCAGGCCCTCAATCTCACGAGGAGCAGGAATCCATGTCTTATTAGAACTAAGGATACCTAAGGTAGTACTACCGTCGTATTCCGTACTGCTGGAGGAATTGACTCTGTAGACGACCGCCGTCCACATGTCGGTAGAATTGTTGAACACCTTGCCGCACTCACATATGCCATGATTATCAGGATAGGTATGATCCTCTTCTGCAGTGTATTCGCAATATCTGCAGTACTTGCGGTGCTTGTCGGTACCCACCTGCGTATAACTGAAGGCATCAGCGTCGGTATGATTGCATACCTCCACCTTGCAGTAGTTGCGCCAGTGGCAGGCTGCTGCACGCTCCGTAGCGGTAAACACACGCTCGGGACTGCTCTCGCTGCTGCCAGCCGTCACTTTCATAAATGACTTGATGTCGAGTGTGCCCAAGACATTGTTTTTATTCTTATTGATATCGCTACCGGCTCCGATGGCAGAGCCGCCCGACTCCCAGGTGCCATGGCATTTCTCGCCAGCAATAGCTACCACCGTTCCTCCAGTTATTACGATGTCTCCACCTTTTCCGTCCGCATATTTATCAGAGTTATTTCCTGAATCCCGTATTTGATTTTCTCCACCGCCGATACCTGCTCCATTTTGGGTACCAACGGCACGCACTTCTCCACCGCTCACGGTCAACTTGCCACCATTGCCAGCCTCACCACCACCAATGCCGGCAGCATTTATGCCACCAGTAGCAGTCACCTTACCTCCAGAAATTTCCACTGTAGCGCCATCCACATTGCAACCGCCGCCGATACCGGCACCATAGTCGCCACCTTTAGCTGTCACTTCGCCGTTATATATGATAAACTTGCCGGACTGTCTTTCATGCGCTTTCTTTTCCTTATTTGCACTTCCTGAACCAATACCAGCTCCCCGGTAGCCTCCTTGTGCGGTGAGTTTTCCTCCATACATCTTTACGTCAAAACCATCAGCACCCAATCCTTTTTTATTTAGATAAAAACCGTCATAACTTCCGCCACTTCCTACACCTGTGGCAAGTTTACCGCCCGTTGCCCAGATGTCACCACCATAAATAGTGACACTGTTCAGACGACCATCACTGCCACCGCCGATGCCGGCACCGCCCTCGCCACCATTAGCCTCAATGGAGCCTCCATAGATGGTGATGGTACCTTCTTGGTTCTTGTCTTTACTGCCGTTATGGCTGCCGCCACCGATACCGGCACCGTACTGACTGCCCTCTGCCTTGATGCGTCCGCCATGGATGACGAGGTCTCCCACCTTGGCATACTTGCCGGAACCGATGCCTGCCATGCCGTCGTAGCCTTTATAAGTGTCGGTACCTTGGTGCGCCCAGAGGAATCCTGCGCCATCGCCTTCCGACTGGCCATAGATAGACAGTTTATGACCCTTTTCCAGTTTAATGCCGCCGTAGCACTCAAAAATAGTGTTGTCACCGAGGATGAGGTGTACGTCGGTACCCAGGATGTTGAGTGTCTGGATGTTGATGCGCTCGCCTTCCATGTAGTACCAGCCGTCGCCGAGTCCCATCCACTCGCCATCTTTCGCCACATTACGCAGCGGGGTGGCATTTGCCGTCTTTGTTTCCGTTTTCACGGTCTTTGTACTCTCGTCCCACGAGCGATACAGATAAGTCACTTCGTCGGCGCTTGCCCAGCCAGACACCATCGTCAGCAGGGCGAGCAGGAATAATCGTGTAAATATCTCCTTCATAGTTATGCTAATATAATGTTGTATTGTTTTTTGGGGTGTTTCCTCAAGAAAGGGACTAATGTTTATGCTAAACTGTCCTAAACCAGCGAGTGTCAGGGTCGGTTTGACAGTTATAGATGTTAATGATCAGGATGACCTTGTCCCTGATTTGGTATTCTATACCGAAACGTTCTATGTAGATGATTCTGACATTAGGGAAGTCTGTAAGACGACCGATTTCCGGCATCGTGGACAGCATGCGAATCTGCCGATGAATCATCTTCATCAACTTACGGCTGAACCTGTTGCTACCGTTTCTCTCGTCGAAGAAATTAAGGATGGTTTCCAGACTGTCGGCGAACTGCGGGGAATAGACGATTTCTAAAGCCATTTTGCAAAGCGCTGTTGGAATTGTTCTTCTGAAAGGCATTTATCGTCTTCGTAATCACGCTCGGCATTGTGCACGGCTTGGCGCATCGTCTTGGTTAGCACCACTCTTCCGAACTCATCGGTAGCGAGGGGCACCTCGTTCTGCTCGGTGTCCTGTCGCAAGTATCTTACCAAAGCCACCTTGTCTTCATGACTCAGACTCATCACCTGTCCCAAAAGTCCACTTCTACTGACGCTCTCGCTCAACATGGCTGCAGGATCAGCCGCAGTCATGGGGCTATTGTCTGTTTCGTCGTATCTATTCCTGTCCATAATGGTTTCTATTTTAGGAAATTTCCCTGCAAAGATACGATTTAGTGAGCAAAATACCAAATTTCTTCACTTATTTTTCATATCAAAGGTGCTCAGGCGAGTGAACTCGTTGTCTTTGAACATTTCCGAACGGGAGTATCTTAAAATCTTGTTTTTAGAGGTAGTGAATTTGTTAAATAGTGCTTATTTTCAGCGGAAGCATAAAGAATAAGTAACTTTTCCGCTGGTTATAGAGATATCAAACTTGATGTATACCAAGAACTGTCAAAGGACAAACGTACCCTTCGTCTTGTGATGGTAACAACTAACGGTGTTATCCACAACCATTATTACAATATGATACAGAAGGAGATTACGATGGATGATTTGTTTGCCATATAGTGAATCAATATAGTGAATCCAATAAAAGAGGAAGCCCCACCAGTTGGCAGGGCTTCCTTGCTTACATACAACTCGTCACTCCAAGGGTGGTGGCGATGGCGGTGAGGATACTCACGATGAGTTGGATCACCAGTTTCCATGTCTGTTTCTTCATCATTGAGACCCTCTCTAACTCCCCCTGTTGAGGGGGAGAACCGATATTGAGGGTTGACGGTTTGGGTTAGTAAAATTCCGAGACCCCGGACCCCTCTAACTTCCCCTGGTG
>DEJF01000051.1:0-14190 GCA_002353225.1 Prevotella sp. UBA2755
CTGCTTTGCCACTTTCCCGGTTTCAATCGTGATGGTTCTTCCATCAGGCAATTGAATCGTTTTCGTAATTACGTTCATCTTGTAAAAAACATCTAAAAATTAAAACATCGTGCGACTTTGCGCAAAAAACAGGCGCAAAGTTACACATTATTAATTTATAAAACGAATAAACCCGCATTATTTTTCTTTTTTTAGGAAATATGCCAACCTTACTACCCATCTGATTATTATTTTAATGCTTTGAACATTTGGTTAATACACTTTTTCTTCTGTTCCATGTTTGGATGGACATAGAGATTGAGCGTCGTGCTAATATTGGCATGACCGAGAATAACGCTTACGGTTTTATAGTCACACTGGCTTTCAATACATCTTGTCGCAAATGAATGGCGCAGCCCGTGAAATTTCAAATCTGGGATATCGAGTTGCTTCAGAAGTTGCTTGTAGTAATTACGGTAGGTACGTGGCTCTGTTGGCTTTGCTTCATTGGTAATCACAAAGTAGTCATCATTCATCAGCTTCTTTAGGGGACGGATAAGTTTCATCAATTCCTTGCTGATAGGTATCTCACGGATGGAGTTCTTGGTCTTGGGTGTACCAATGACCAGTTCTGTATGCCTTTCATTACCTTCAATGATGTAGATTCGCTCTATGGTTCTGTTTACATGGATGGTCTCTGTGCCCAAGTCTATATCGCTCCACTTCAAGGCACATACCTCTCCAATCCGCATTCCTGTACTCAGGCAGATGTATATACCGAGGTTGCGGAAGGTGAAATTATCTGTGACATACTGCATTAGTTTCTTCTGATGACTGATGCTTAAAACCTCCAGTTCCTGTTTCTTTTGTTCTGTGGGAAACTTGATACTCCACTCTTGGTATTGCAACCAGCCATGCTTAGCTCCAAAGCGAATCACCATTTTCAGTACAATCAACATGTCTTTGACCGTTTTCTGACTCAGCCCATGACGAATAGAGTCCAGAACAAAGCCCTGCACGTCAGTTTCGTCTATACTTGCTTTTTCTCCAAACTTTGGCAGTATATAATTCTCCAAATGGAGGGTATATACAGCTACTGTTGACGACTTAACAAACATCTGTTTGTCTTTCTTCCATAATTCTGATACTTCTTTAATTGTTTTCATAATTCTACGTGTTATTAAAGCATAAAGGAAAATATTAATGATTATCGTTATCGAAATTTTTATTTGAATGTAATGTCCCGAATAATGGAGAGCAGTGTAAAACCTGTTTGAACTCTGCCGAACGGAAGGGATTTCGCCTGAAAGGCAATGTCCCGACTTTGAGATTTCCAGAATACAGTGACAAGTGGTTGGAATGTGAATTGCAAGATATAGCAGACCTAAGCAAAGGGGCTGGTATCTCTAAAGATCAGTTGTCAGAAACAGGTGAATCTTGTATTCTATATGGTGAACTCTATACAAAATACAAGTCCGAGGTAATTTCAAATGTTGTAAGCAAGACTGATATAGAAAACACAAATCTTGTACGGAGCAAGGCTAATGATGTTATTATTCCATCTTCTGGTGAAACAGCTATTGATATATCAACTGCCCGTTGTGTTCCTTATGACAATATCTTGCTCGGTGGAGATCTAAACATCATTCGCCTGAAAAATCAAGATGGACGTTTCTTTAGTTACCAATTAAATGGAGTGAGGAAACTCGATATTGCACAAATAGCTCAAGGTGTGTCAGTCGTTCACCTATATGGTGAAAGTCTGAAACGTCTAAAAGTGCGTTATCCTTCAAAATTTGAGCAAGAGAAAGTTTCATCGTTACTGTCTGTGATTGACGAACGCATTGAAACCCAAAACAGGATAATTGATAAGTTGCAATCCCTAATGAAAGGACTAAACGATTATTTGCAGGATTCTGTGCCTTTGTCGTATTCCCTGTCGTTCTCGGACATTGGTGAGGATTATTCTGGACTATCGGGAAAATCCGCAGAGGATTTTGGTAGTGGCAAACCATACATAACCTACGTCAGTATATATGCCAACAATTTTGTTGAAGATGACTGCTGCGGAAAGGTATCTGTTAAAAGGAACGAGAAACAGAATGTAGTACAAAAAGGAGATATGCTATTCACACTTTCATCAGAAACTCCAGAAGAAGTTTGCTATGGAGCGGTATATTCCGGTAATAGTACCGAAACATATCTCAATAGTTTCTGCTTTGGCATAAGAAATACAGAGGGGAAAGTCTTTTCACCATATATGGCATACTTTTTCAATTCAAATCGATTCAGACGTGAGGTTTATCCTTTAGCTCAGGGAAGTACAAGATTCAATTTGCAGAAGTCTGACTTCTTGCAGAAACATTTTTCCTATCCATCTATTGATGACCAACATAGAATCTTTGAAATACTCAATGCTTATGATAACAAGCTTAAAGTCGAGAATCAGATTTTGGTACATTATCAACATCAAAAAGAGTTCCTTTTACGTAATCTATTTATATGAACATTGATTTCAAGAGAAAACGCTTCTGTTGCAAGTAAGATTCTGTAATTGTTTTTTCTGTCTCAATCTTACATTCTATCTTTGATAGTAAGGTGGCAATTTGCTTTTGTCTATTCAACGATGGGCAGGGAATTAAAGCTTTTCCGTAGTCCTTGAAATATATATGAGGTATGGCCATACCTGTCCTGTAAGGGACAAAGTTGAAAATCATTAAGCAGAAGTATAGATATTTTAGTGAATACCCAGACTTAGCAGTTAGGTAATTTGAGGTTCCTATAACAGAGTATTCACCACTGGCATAGCTTACATTTCCAACACCAGAACCGTCTTTTACAATAAGGATGGCATCTTCTAAAATTGCTGGGCTATCGTTATAACCGCAAATTCCATTCGCACCATAAACCTTATATTTGCCTTCGTTCTTTACTTGATTTTCTTGCAATATAGACGAATGACAATTCAGACAATCTGCTATTTTTGTGTTAGGAGTAAATGCCGTTAAATGTTCCGCAAGTCCTTTCATTAGGGATTGCAANNTTATCAATTATCCTGTTTTGGGTAACTATGCGGTTGTCAATCAGATTCAGTAAAGAAGATATTTTATCTTGTTCTTCTTTTGTAGGGTAAATTATTTTTAGTTCTCTTAGATTATCATTGTATATTCGAATAATCGTTGTTGCATTCAGTTTGCTCCAGTTAATACGAGAGAGTAAAAGAGATAGAAAATCGTTAGTATAGAATTGTTTGGGATTGGAAATCCAAACAATATTTGAGTCTTGAAAATAAGCATCCTCCCCATCATATATAATAGTCTTTCCTACGGTTCCAGCACATGTAATCATAACTTCGCCCTGCATTGGATAATTGTATCTTTCTTTGTATTCTTGATACAATTTCTTTGAAATAAAGGCATCTGCTTTCCCTCCAATAGTACCTATTTTGTAAAATGGAACATCACCATCCACGTTGGTCTGATTTGCAAAGATCCGCTTACACATCTGAATCTCACAATCATCACCAAGTCGTTTCACATTCCACTCCCCACTAAATTCTGGGAATCTCAAAGTCGGGACATTGCCTTTCAGGCGAAATCCCTTCCGTTCGGCAGAGTTCAAACAGGTTTTACACTGCTCTCCATTATTCGGGACATTAAGGACCTTATCTTGTTTATCTGCTGCCATAGTCATTACTTCTCTTCCTTTGAATACTTGATGTGCATAGCCTTTTCTGTCAGGCGATAACGCTGATAGGGATGATTCGGTTGCTCTGGATATTTACGTTCTATTATACCCATTTTGAGTGCAGGCTCAAGATAATTAACTCTAAATCTAAAACGCGTTTTAAGTCCACAGAGATTCATTAACTCAAGCGCTGAAAGATACTCAAAGTTCATGACTTCCATCAATTTGAGAACTTGTTTGTTCAAACTTGGCTCCTTTTTGGAACTTGGCTCCTTTTTGGAACTTGGCTCCTTTTTGGAACTTGGCTCCTTTTGTGCCTTAACCCCCTGCTTTTTAATAGTCGAACCCCCTGCTTTTTGGGTGGTAGTTGTACCCTCTCTCAACTGTGTATAACTTGACTTGTCGGCAGGACGTTTAAATGTGACCCACACAAAGTTTGGGTTGGTCTGCCAAACAGGCTCCTCAACTCCAGCGGCAATACATGAATCGATAATACGACGGACACCAGAACCCCAACTTTCGAGGAATGTACTTCTATAGAGGAAAGTTGCAATCAACGGATTGTATGGGTGGGAGTTATGAGGTTGTTTGATGGTCTCAGGAGTCAGTTCTGGAGGAAGTGCACCAGGATTCTCAATCTCCACACGGTCATCATATACGGCAATGCCAACAGATGTCCCGGGCTGGTCATATCGCCGATGGCAAAGACTATTCACCAAGGTCTCGCGCAGTGCTTCTACTGGGATTTCAAGTTGCTCCATACGACGGAGACCCACAATTTTACCACTCAGATTGAGGTGTTTGAAGAGGAATGACATACCAGCATCAAGAAGGTCAAAGAAATTGCCTTCTGCCTGCTGATTATCGCCAAACTCGTTCTTTCCTGTTCCACGGAAGCGAGCCATGCGTAAACGTAGTTGCGGATAGCCATATAGTTTCTTACTGAAAAGCATCACTGCAGCATTGTTTAACTTGCCGTCGTTCAACAGTTCCGACTTTTGGAGTAATGTCTCTATCGGCTCTGTCATAGCCGCTTCGTTAAGACGACCGCCCTCTATGCCTAAGCGAACGGCACCACGTATTCTGTCTTCGTCAAGATCAGCGACGGTTATTCCGTCAGCCTCCTGACGCTCCCAAGCAAAGTATTGTGGCTTACTCTGTCTCAGACGCTCTTCGTACATTTCACGAGGCATCACTTTTGTAGTGCTCTCCACCTTATAATAAGGACGACCATTACATGTGAAAGGAGTATGTCCCCAAACCCAAGGTTCAAAGTACATAGCAATGACTTGATTACCAGGATGCTCTGGTACATCAATATACTCCACTTTTATGTCAACGGCAGGTTCCAAACTAGTAAGTGCTCCTGCAATTTCCCGACGTGTATTATCTGTAACCTGTTGCCCGACAATCTTCAGTGACGTTGGAGCAACACCTATGATGAGCCAACCGCCATCAGTATTCAGGAAAGCACATGCTGAATGCATTCCATCCTTCAGTTCACCCGTCGTCTTTTTCAGTTCAAGTGTACGGGTTTCGTCTGATTTAATGATAGACTTTATATCGTCAATTGTCATACTCTTCTTCATTTATTCCACAATACCCAACTCCTTCAGATAAACCTCAATCTGCTTGTCAAGGTCTGCGCGTTTGGCTTCAAGTTCCTTGATCTCGCCCATCACGGCATGGATGTCGATGGGTGCTTCTTCCTCAAAGGTATCAACGTAACGAGGAATGTTGAGGTTATAGTCGTTGTCGATGATTTCCTGCATCGTTGCCAGATGGCTGTACTTCTCAATCTCCTTTCGTTCCCTGTATGTGTCGATAATCTTCTGTATATGCTCAGAACGAAGTTTGTTCTGGGTCTTTACCTTCTCAAACTCCTTGCTGGCATCTATGAAGAGTACATTGTCACCCTCCTTACGGCATTTCTTGATGACGATGATACACGTCGGAATGCTTGTGCCATAGAAGATATTAGCAGGCAAGCCGATAATGGCATCGATATAGTTACGCTTCTCTATCAGGAACTGGCGTATCTTTCCCTCGGCAGAGCCACGAAACAACACACCATGCGGAGCCACGCAAGCCATCGTGCCGCCATCGTTGAGGTGGTAAATCATGTGGAGGATAAAGGCATAGTCGGCTTTTGACTTGGGAGCCAATACACCAGCCTTGCTGAAACGGTCATCATTATTGAACTTGGCGGCAGCACTCCAGTCTGCAGAGAATGGAGGATTAGCCACCACAGCATCAAACTGGCGGTCGCCAAAGGCATCTGCCTCCAAGGTGTCACCATTCTGAATGTCGAAGTCATTGTACTTCACCCCATGCAGCAGCATGTTCATTCGGGCCAAGTTAAAGGTTGTAGGGTTCTTCTCCTGTCCGAAGATACTGTCAGCCTTACCACTGCGGGCAGTGCGAAGCAACAGTGAGCCAGAGCCACAAGTGGGATCATAGACGTTCTTTAATCGAGTCTTGCCCGTTGTTACTATCTCTGCCAATATCTGGCTAACCTCCTGCGGAGTATAGAACTCACCAGCCTTCTTACCTGCTCCGGCAGCAAACTGACCTATCATGTATTCGTAAGCATCACCGAGGATGTCAATGTCACTGGCATCTTCCAGACCAAAGTCAATGCCATTCAGCGCTACCAATACGTCACTGATAAGTCGGTTCTTGTCGTCTGCAGTCTTACCAAGTTTGGGAGAAGCAAGGTCAATATCAGAGAACAGACCTCCAAAATCATCCTCACTTTCCTGTCCGATAGTACTGTCCTCAATCTTTTTCAATGATCGCTCCAGTTGGGGTAAGATGTTCTCCTTACGCCCGATGGCATCTATGATAGTGGAGAAAAGGAAGTCCGGCTCAACAAAGTAACCGAGATTATCAACGCACATCCTTTTTATCGTGCTCTTTAATTCATCATCGTCACTTTCCCATGCGTCTTTGAAAGTTGTCTCGTCAGCCTCCAATTCATCATTGACGTACAACTCTATCTTTTCTGACAGGTATTTGTAGAAGATGAAGCCAAGAGAGAAGTACATGAAGTCGCTTGCCGACATGTTTCCTCTCAGCGTATTGGCAACCGTCCATAGTTGGCTGCGTAGTTTCTGTTGCAGGTCTTCGCCCATAATTATGAATTGTGAATTATGAACTGATTTCAGTCCCAATTATATGTGTTAATAATTTCTCTCAGTTGCTCAACTATGCGTTTCAACATGGTTGAACGCTCCAATAGTCTCAGTCCCTTCTTAGCACGGATAGCCTTTTGGATAATCTCTGGCTTCTCACGGTGGAGATAGTCATATTCTGAAAGGAACTTGGTCAGAGCCTCTTCATCTATGCCCTCAGAGACTGCGAGAGTGTGAACGGCATTATTCCGTGAGGTGGCAATATAGTCGTTAAGTTTGCTCTCTAAATCCATTGAGCCATCAGCCTTTGCCTGTTGGAATCCTGCCCTGTCGTTATCCACGTTCTCACGGATGAAGTCGTCTATCAGTTTCGACTTGTTGCGCATTACGGCATCCTTAATCATGGTGTCGAGAATGTCCTGA
The DNA here is from genome assembly GCA_002353225.1 of Prevotella sp. UBA2755. Taxonomy (GTDB): domain Bacteria; phylum Bacteroidota; class Bacteroidia; order Bacteroidales; family Bacteroidaceae; genus Prevotella. The sequence goes on from DEJF01000051.1 coordinate 7,224, forward strand.
CGCTTCTTGTTGTAATCCTCTTCATCAGGATTCAGGTTGGCTATCAGTTCCAGGATATATGCTACGTTGATGATGTCACTATGCAGCAGTTCCAGACAGAAGTCTATATCCTCCAGACCGCTTTCGTCATTATAGGGAATTTCTCCCTCTGCAGCCATAGTCGGAGCATCGGCAGGGGGATTGATAACGCCAACCGTAATGTCAAGGTACTTACTCTTGAAGTCGGCAAACTCCTGTTCGGTCATGTAGAGGTCTGGATCATTGGCATTATAGTCCTCATATATCTGAATCTCTGCCTGTTTTTTGATGATTTCACGGAATGCAAGCACGAAGTCACGCTTATCCAGTTCGCTTTGCAGTGTGTCAATATACTGCGGCTTGGGGTATTTCTTCAGGAACTCAATCGTGAGGTCGTTCAGTTCCTTCTTCACATTCTCAAAAGGAGGACGGACAATGAACTCATTCGGCTGGTTGTTGCTGAACAGTTTGATAGCAGCATCCACGTTATCCTTCAAGTCACGGAAACATACCACCTTGCCGAAGCGTTTCTTCTCGTTCAGCACACGATTGGTACGACTAAACGCCTGTAGCAGTCCATGATACTCCAGATTCTTATCCACATAGAGCGTATTCAACTTCTTCGCATCGAAGCCCGTCAGGAACATGCCAACAACCAAAAGCAGGTCGAGCGGTTCCATATCCGGCTTTTTTTTCTTCATACGCAGGTTGATGTCATCGTAATATGCGCTGAAGTTCTCCGTCGTGAATGCCGTATTGAACATCTCATTATAGTCGTCCATGATGGACTGCAACTCGTCAGAAGTCACCTTGTCGTCAGCAAAGCCTTGGTTCATACCTGTTTTCTCATCATCTTGACTCTCATTGGCAGCGTATGTGAAAACGGCTCCAATCTTAATCTTCGGATTCAGCGATTTGAATATCTTGTAGTATTTCAGCAGCATCGGAACAGACTGAATGGCAAACAGCGCATTAAACTCTCCGTCAAAAGTTGACTTGTTGAAGTTGTTAAGGATAAACTGTGCTATCTCCGTCATACGCTTTTCACTGAACAGGTCGATGTTCTGCTGCCCCTTATAGTATTCCACAAGGAACCCCAGCACATTCTCGTCCGCAATGGCATCCTTAATGAGATATTTGTGCAGACAGTCTCCAAAAACTTCTGCCGTGGTATGCTCCTGTTTGGCATTCTCTGCAAAGATAGGCGTACCCGTGAAACCGAATATCTGCAAGTTATTGAAGAACTTCACGATGTTCTTATGACAGTCGCCGAAATGACTGCGGTGACACTCGTCGAATATCATCACCACCTTCTGGTCTCTTACACCCTGCAACCGTTTGTTGTAGTATTCACGGGTAACGGCAACATTCAATTTCTGGATCGTAGTGATGATAATCTTGCTGTCACTACGCAAACGCTTGATAAGTTCCTTGGTGTTGTCCGTGTTGTCAACGGCACCAGGCTCAAACGCCTCATACTCCGATTGTGTCTGGGTATCGAGGTCGTGGCGGTCAACAACGAACATCACCTTGTCAATACCGTCAATCTCGCTGACGAGTTGAGCCGCCTTGAATGATGTCAGTGTCTTTCCTGCTCCTGTAGTATGCCAGATGTAGCCATTCTTGTTGGTGTTCTGCACTCGGTCGAGAATCTGCTCCACGGCGTAGAACTGGTAAGGACGTAGCACCATCAGGCATTTGTCGCCCTCATGCAGCACAATATACTTGCTGATCATCTTCCCAAGATTGCACTTGTCGAAGAAAAAGTAGGCAAACTTGCTCAGGTCGTTGAACGGAACGTTCTCCGCATCCGTCCAGTTGAACGTGAACTTATAGCCGCTGTTGGGGTTGTTGGCAAAATAACGGGTATTCACGCCGTTGCTGATAACGAAGAGTTGGATGTAGTCGAAGAGTCCGTGAAACGAAGTCTTGTGGTATCGCTGAATCTGGTTGTATGCCTGTTTCAGTTCCACACCACGCTTTTTCAATTCTATCTGTACCAGTGGCAGACCGTTGATGAGTATGGTCACGTCATAACGGCACTTCTTGCGTCCCTCCACGGTTATCTGATTGCTGACCTGAAACTCGTTCTGACACCAGTGCTGTTTGTTGATGAACTCTATCCACACCCGTTCGCCATTCTCTAACTGGAAATTCTTCAGGTCACGGAGTTTCTTGGCTTTCTCAAAGCGGGTGCCACCTTCGAGATATAGCAGTATCTTATCAAACTCCTTATCCGTGAAGTGTTCACGACCATGCGCGGCCAGTTCCTTCTGGTTGTGCTTCTCCAACTGCACCTTGAAATTAGCGAGCAGGTTCTCTTCCTCCTTGACGGAAACGTACTCGTAACTCATTTCCGTCAGGGTCTTTATCAGTCCTTGCTCCAATATCTCTTCGCTCTGCGTCATATTTGTCTTTTGTCATCACATTAAGGAAATAAAATCCTTAATTTACCTTGTGCTGCAAAGGTACTAAAAACTTTGCACATAAATGTGCATTGTAGGTGAAAAAAGTATCGCCAAACCCGCTTTATGTTACACATTTTGTGAAATCAAGATAGTAAACCTATCTTTTTCCTTAATTCCTTGCAGTTTTCAAAAAAACATATTACCTCTTGCAAGTCAATAAAAATACTACATGTGATTTTAAAAATCGGGAAAAATCTGCAAATCTGCAAATAAAATGCACAACCGTCTGGGAGATAGGCGGTTGCGCATTTGCAGATTTTATGGCAGATTGGCAGATTTATGCCCAAAAACTTGCATATTTAAGAAAAAAGTAGTACCTTTGTAGTGTTATTATTAACTTTTTAAACCATAATTAAAAAAGCATCAACTATGGAAGAAATCAACTTTTCTTGGAAAGATGTGCCCGAAGGATGGGCATTGTGTTTTAATCAACCTTGTCCCTTACGGGATCATTGCTTACGCTATCAAGCAGGACTGCTGGCACCAGAGAGTATGACGGTCAGTCGATGTGTGACACCACGGGCACTGACTGGTGAGAAATGTAAGGCGTATGCCTCGATGGAACCAGTGAAATTCGCACGGGGTTTCTCCACGATTTATCAGAACGTACTGAAGCGTGACTATACCTCGCTGCGGAAATACATGACCAGTCTGCTGTCTGGCAAACGGTATTATTATGAGTACAAAAGGGGTGAGCGTGCCTTGTCACCCGAGCAACAGAGTGACATCAAAGAGTTGTTCGGGTCATTCGGTTATCATGACAGCGTACAATTCGACAAATACGAAGTATCCCTCCACTTCCCTTGGATATAACTAACAGGTCGTCTGGATGGAGTAAACGGGCGGTTCCAACGGAGGAAACCGATGGGTTCCAGTAAGGAAACCACTTGTTTCTCGGTAGGAACCTTTTGGTTGCCCACAGAGTTTACTTTGATCCCAGGCATTGAACAAAACGAAAAGAATAAGGCTATGAAGTTTACACTCATAAGAAAAGACCAGAAGAACAAGGCGCATATCACGATGAAGACTGCCGAGCAGTTCATCGAGCGCATACAGACAGATACGAAAAGTGGGGATGTGGCAGGGCTGCGCCGTCATCTGCAACAACCCGGATCCCGTGATTTTGAATACGGACAGATGCATCGGCTCCCGATGATCTACCCCTCTGCGGAGTTGGTGCGTGACACCAATGGTAACATGACGATGCGGCAGATGAACGGCATCCTCCTGCTGAGTGCCAGTCATCTGCGTGGTACGGAAGTGCAAGAACGTGTAAAAAGTGTAACGATGACGATGCCCACCACCCTTGCCGCCTTTGTGGGAAGTAGTGGTGAGAGCGTCAAGATACTCGTTCGTATCAGTCGTCCTGACGGCACACTGCCCCAGAACGAGGAAGAGGCGAATGCGTTCCTGCGTGCCGCCTACGCACTCATCAAGAACCCCTATCAAGCATTATTGGGTGTTCCACTCGACGATACAGAATTGTCCATTTCATCGGGATTCCGTATGACACACGACCCACATCCGCTCTACCACCCAGAGGCAACCGCTTTTATGGTGGATCCCCATAGTGTGGCACCCTCGGCACCTTCCCCTATTGATGAGCAACGACATGACGACTATGACCTCTATACGCAGTATGAGCATTTGTATCAACGAGCCGCTACCCTGGTATGGTACCATGTCCCTCAGGACGCAGCCCCTGATGCCGTACTGGCGGAACTGGTACGCCAACTCTGTCTTGCCAATTTCCCTGAGGAAGAGGCAGTGACACATATCTGGGCACATTACAGATACAAGACCCCATTGGTATTCGACGAGGAGCGCATCCGTGCCGTCGTGGGTGCGGTGTATGCGGAGACGAAGCCCGATAAGCGGAAGACTCGTCATGCGGAATCAGTGGGTCGTGAGATGCGACAGTTAGTGGACTACCTACAGAAACGGTATGTGTTCCGCTATAATACCATTATGGGCTATACGGAGTACCGTCCGAACACGACGTGGTTTCAGGAATGGCAACCCGTGGACGAGCGAGTCATCAACGGTTTCACGATGGACGCGCGACTGACAGGGCAGAATGTGTGGGACAAGGATGTCAAACGTTTCCTCCAATCTGACAAGATCCGCAACTATAATCCTATCGAGGAATACCTCTGGGAAGTACATGGAAAATGGGATGGAATCGACCATATTGGACGACTTGCCCAGACTGTTCCGACCAAAAATCCGCATTGGCAACGGTGGTTCCGCACCTGGTTGTTGGCGATGGTAGCACAATGGAAAGGGCGTAACCGTCGTTATGGTAACTCAGTAGCACCCTTGTTGATATCCGCACAAGGTTATAACAAGTCGACCTTCTGTCGCTCCCTATTACCTGACGAGTTGCAATGGGGTTATATGGACAATCTCTCACTCGACGAGAAACGCCCCGTGTTACAGGCGATGGCACAGATGCTGCTCGTGAATCTCGATGAATTCAACCAAATTTCGCCCAAGATACAAGAGGGTTTCTTGAAAAACACCATCCAGTTGGCACGGGTGAAAGCGAAACGCCCCTACGGCAAACATGTCGAGGACTTCCCCCGTCTTGCCTCTTTTATTGCCACGACGAATATCGCCGATGTCCTCGCTGACCCCACAGGAAACCGCCGTTTCATCGGGATAGAACTGACAGGACCTATCGATGTCAGTGTGCGTCCCAACCATGAACAGATCTATGCACAGGCGCAAGCACTCATCGACCAAGGCGAGCCCTATTGGTTTGACGACCAGGAGACACGCCTCATCATGCAGCATAACCGACAGTTCCAACTCAAGTCACCTGCCGAACAGTATTTCCACGAGTTGTTTGAGGTCGCAGAGAATGAGCAGGAAGGACAGTGGATGACCACTGCCGCCATCTACTCACGTATCAAGAAAGTTGCCGGCTCCACCTTACGACAAGCAAGCCTCATCGGTTTCGGACGCATGCTCTCCAACCTCGATGGTATGCAACGTCGTCGTTACGTCAATGGCACGGAATATCTCATAAAAGAGCGATAATCTGCAAATCTGCCATAAAATCTGCAAATGCGCAACCACCTATTTTCCAGACGGTTGCGCATTTTATTTGCAGATTTGCAGATTTTTCGCGATTTTAAAAATCACATGTAGTATTTTCCCACATTTTACAAAGATTAGAAACCTACCCGCGGTTTTGGTTTCGGAACGTCGATTGGCTGCACGTCAGCAGGTGTGATCGTGAAGCATTTCTTGATCGTGGGAGCATCCTCCGCAAAGGCATAGTACACACAGCGTTTGGCATGTGCCAAGTAGATATGCTCCAAGAGATTCGCCACGAAACGGGCATTGCCCCATGTGTTAGTGTCACGACAGGCATAAGCCTCAGTCAGCAACGCCTTGTATTTCGCCTTTGCCGCACGAGTGAAGTGGTATTTATACTCCTCCATCCTGCGAAGGGTGATCTCCATCAGTTCATCGACGGTGAAGTCGGCAAACTCAAAACGGTTAGGGAACCGTGAGGCGAGTCCTGCGTTCAGGTCGAGCAGTTGTTGCATTGGCTCCTTGTAGCCACAAAGGACGATGGCGATGTCACGACGGTACTCATTAGCGAGAATCTCCATCAACAACTGGATGACCAGTTTGCCAGGGTCGTTCGGATGAGGAGAGTTCAGCAGATAAGCCTCGTCGATCATCAGCACGCCACCCTCAGCCATCTCCAGCACCTGTCGCACCGCTTTCTCCTCGTCGCCCCAGTTTGTTCCGAGGAACGTGCTGCGGTTGCACACCACCACATGTCCTTTGCTGAGTGCGCCGACCTCCCTCAATAACGAGCCGTAGATCTTACAGACGGTTGTCTTTCCCGTTCCTGGTTTTCCGAAGAAGATAGCATGCAGAGATACGCTATGCTCCTTCCATCCCGGGTTACCCATTGCCATACAGCGATTATAAGTCGTGAACAGCAGCAAATCGCTAATCTGCTGTTTGATGTTCTTACATCCCACCAGTTTGTCCAGTTTCTTGCGGGGATTCTTGAGAGGTTTCAAGATTTCCACCTTCACTGTGTTTTTCTCGTTGAACTCCACTGAGCCCTCTGGGAAGTCGTTGAGGTTGATCTCCTCATCCTCGTCTTCCTCCTCATTGTTGTCTTCCTCCTCTGAAGATGTTGTCTCGTCCTCGTTCTCATCATTCAGCGCATTGTCCACAAAGTCCTTCAGCAGCATACCCAACTCAGAGTCATCGTCCTCAGCCTTTTCCGTCTCCTCCTTTTTCTCGTCATCTACTGGGTCTGGGGTAGAACCCGCCAAGAACTCGTTCAACATCTTCTCAAACTCATCATCCTCCATTTGTGCTTGTTGTGTTTTGTCACTCATAGTTAAATTAATCAATTAATATTTATGAATAGGTATATCGTAGTCACTCCCCCCTCAAGGGAGCGCATGAGAGAATAGTCCACCATGTCAAAGAACGCTTTAAGCGAG
>DEJF01000051.1:14258-37918 GCA_002353225.1 Prevotella sp. UBA2755
CACCCCACACAGTGCTACACCATGTGCTGACGTTGTCAGTTATTAAAATTTAGGTTATATTTCCTTTCCTTTCATATTTGCGGATGCAAAGATAGAAGAAATTCCAATACGTTCCAAATGTTTTGCCAAGAATTTTTTGAGTTTAACAATTAAAATGAAGAATGATGAATGAAGAATGAAGAATGAGTTCATAGTTCATAGTTCATAATTCATAGTTCATAGTTGAAACAAAAGTCTTGAGATGTGTCGCAAACGACTTATTGTTAAATTCTCCTAAAGTTTTGGATAAATCGCTTGCGATATAAAAGATTATTCATATCTTTGCATCGTGAACGATATATTTTAGAGAATTGAACACAGAAACAATTAAATATCAAAGCGTTATGAGTAAGATTTATGATTTCAAGGCTCTCACGAGCAAAGGAAAAGAGTTAGATTTCGCCCAGTTTGAGGGCAAGGTGTTACTGGTTGTCAACACAGCAAGCAAGTGCGGTTTCACCCCCCAGTTTCAGGGATTGGAGGAATTGAACCAGCAATACAAGGACCAAGGACTTGTCATCATCGGATTCCCCTGCAACCAGTTTAAGGAGCAGGACCCGGGCAATGACGCTCAGATCGAGGAGTTCTGCCAGTTGAACTATGGTGTGACTTTCCAGATCATGAAGAAGACAGATGTGAACGGTGCTGCCGCAGAACCCATCTTCGAGTATCTGAAGGAGCAGGCACCCACTGAGGAGTATAAGGGTCTGAAGGCTAAAGCCACCCATGCCTTACTCAAGAAACTCAGCACCAGCGTGGAGAAAGACAGTGACATCCTGTGGAACTTCACCAAGTTCCTTATCTCAAAAGATGGTAACACCATCAAGCGCTATGCCCCGACGACAGAGCCTTCAGCGTTCGCCAAGGATATCGAAGAGATGTTGAAAAAATAAGAGCAAGGTGGCACATACAGCATTTCTTCTTGACAACCAGATCTGTTTCCGTCTCTATACGGCAGCACGACTCATCACACAGGCATATACCCCGATGTTCCAAGAACTCGGCATCACCTACCCCCAGTACCTCGTGCTATTGGTATTGTGGGAGCATGACGGGCAACCCGTCAATGACATCGCCCACCGCCTGCTGTTGGAGACCAATACCGTCACCCCCCTACTCCAGCGTATGGAGAAAGGGGGACTGTTGAAACGGAAGCGTGACAAGACAGACAAGCGCAAGCAGATCGTCAGTCTGACCCCAAAAGGTCAGGAGATGGAGGAGCAGGCTTTCCAGTTGATTCCCCAAGGTATGGGAGACCAGTTGAAGTCCTGTCCCCTCAGTATCGAAGACTATACCCGTTTAGCACAAGAATTAGACTCACTGATTAATACCCTTAAAAGCAAATGAGAAGAATCGCCTTATTCTGTCTGATGACAGTAGCAAGTGTCCTGACCAGTATGGCACAGAGTGTTTATGATTTCAACGTAGTGGACGACAATGGCAAGGAGGTCAGCCTGAGCCAGTACAAGGGCAAGGTGCTCCTGATTGTCAATACCGCCACCAAGTGTGGTTTCACCCCACAGTATAAAGAGTTGCAGGAACTCTATGAGCAGTACCGTGCCCAAGGTTTTGAGATTCTCGATTTCCCCTGCAACCAGTTCGGACAGCAGGCACCAGGCAGTATCCGTGAGATACACCAGTTCTGCACGGCAAACTTCAATATCGAGTTCCCCCAGTTCGACAAGATAGAGGTCAATGGCGAGCATGCCCATCCCCTCTACACCTTCCTGAAGTCCCAAAAAGGGTTCTGCGGTTTCAATACCGACGACAAGATCGGTCGCTTTCTGGATGAGCGTTTCAAGCAGCAAGACCCCGACTATGCGAAGAACCCCGACATCAAATGGAACTTCACGAAGTTCTTGGTATCGAAGGACGGTTGTGTGCTGCAACGCTTCGAGCCTACTGCCACGGCAAAAGATATGGAGCAGGACATCCAGGCAGCCCTCCGTGCCAACTGCTGTGAGAAGAAAGACGGCTGTTGTTGCAAATAAAACTTAAAAACACACGAATCTCTTGGTATTTCTCTCACTTAGTTGTACCTTTGGTGTCCAATAAAGCCAAAGACTAAGTGATCAAGACACTCTATCAACAGATTCGGCAATACCGTACGGCATCACTACTGACACCAGCCTTCACGGCGATGGAGGTGGTGATGGACGTGCTGATTCCCTATGTCACCGCCTCGCTCATCGACAAGGGTATCAATGCCGGTGACATGGAGAATGTCTATCTCTATGGTGCCATCATGATAGGACTCGCCTTCCTGAGTCTCGCCTTTGGTATCCTTGCTGGGCGTTTCTCCGCCTATGCCTCGACGGGCTTTGCCGCCAACCTGCGTTCCGCCATGTATCGGAACATCCAGCGTTTCGCCTTCTCAGACATCGACAAATACTCCACCAGTGGACTGATTACCCGCATGACGACCGATGTCAACAGTCTGCAGAACGCCTATCAGCAGATTCTGCGTATTACGGTGAGGGCTCCCTTCCGTCTGATACTCAGTGTCTTGATGTGCTTGGTGATTGATGCCCGGCTGTCACTGATTTTCTTAGTGGCATTGGTGATCCTGAGTTTCTCCCTATACCATATTATATCAAGAGTAGCGAGACTCTTCCAACAGGTCTTTGTGAAATACGACGAACTGAACCAGAGTGTCCAGGAGAACATCACGGGTATGCGCCTCGTCAAGGCTTTTGTCCGTGAGCACTATGAGAATGAGAAATTCGCCCGTGCCGCCGAGAACCTCTACCAACTCTATGTGAAGGCAGAGAGTCTGATGGCATGGAACCACCCTATCATGAATATGGTGGTATATGGCTGTATCATCGCCCTCTCGTGGCTTGGTGCCCATTATATCGTGGACGGCACACTGACGACTGGTGAACTGACCTCCCTGTTCACTTATGTTATGTCCATCCTCATGTCACTGATGATGCTCTCCATGATCTTCGTGATGCTCACCCAGAGTGCCGCCTCCGCCAAGCGTGTGGCAGAGGTCATCGAGGAAGAGCCTGACATCGTGAACCCCACTAATGCCGTGACGGAGATACCTGACGGCAGCATCGAGTTCCGTGGGGTGAGGTTTGATTATAGGTCGAAGGGCGAAGGTCTAAGGGCGAAGGGCGAAGGGCATAAACGCTCGGCTCTATATAATATATCCTTCGCTATCAAGAGTGGAGAGACGATTGGGGTGATTGGTGGTACTGGTAGTGGTAAGTCGACCCTCGTCAACTTAGTGAGCCGTCTCTACGACCCCACTCAGGGTGAGGTACTGGTGGGCGGACGCAATGTGAAGGAATACGACCTGACCGCCCTGCGCTCTGCCGTCTCTGTGGTCCTGCAACAGAACATCCTGTTTAGCGGTACCATCCTCGACAACCTCCGCTGGGGCAACCCTCATGCCACCTTAGAGGAGTGTCGTGCCGCCTGCCGTATCGCACAGGCTGACGAGTTCATCAGTCAGATGCCGCAAGGTTATGACACCCGTATCGAACAGGGCGGCACCAATGTCAGTGGCGGTCAGAAGCAACGGCTCTGTATTGCCCGTGCCCTGTTGAAACACCCTAAGATACTCGTCCTCGACGACTCCACTTCCGCCTGCGACACCGCTACCGATGCCAAGATACGGGAGGGCTTCCGCACCCAGTTGCCGGAGATGACCCAACTCATCATCGCACAGCGCATCCTCAGTGTGCAGGACTGTGACCGCATCCTCGTCATGGACAATGGTGTCGTGACAGGCTTTGATACCCATGAGCAACTGTTGAAGAATAACCCATTATATCAGGAGATCTATGCAATTCAGAATGAGACAACCGCCGATTTCGACGCGTAAAGGGGAAGTCAAGAAAGACGTGCTGATACGCATGGTCGCTTTCGTCTGGCAGCATTACCGCTGGCAGTTACTCCTTGTCTTGCTCTGCATCGTCGTCTCGTCGCTGACCTCCTTGGTGTCGTCGCTCTTCACCAAGACCCTCATTGACGACTATATCGTGCCACTGACACAGATGGATAATCCTGCTTACGCATCCCTCGCGCAAACCTTATTTAAATTAGGACTCATCCTGTTCTTCGGCACTATCTGCTCCTATACCTACAACCGTCTGATGATCCATATCAGTCAGGGCACGATGCTCCGACTGCGTAAGCATATCTTCGAGAAGATGCAGCGACTGCCCATCAGTTATTTCGACCAGCGGTCCCATGGCGATATCATGTCCGTCTACACCAATGATGTCGACTCCCTGCGCCAGATGATCTCCACGTCGATGGCACAAGTCTTCTCGTCCATCATCACCATTGTCGCTACCTTCACCTCGATGGTGGTACTGAGCATCCCCCTGACCCTCGTCAGCATCCTGATAGCCGTCGTGATGATGATTGCCACCACCCAACTCGGCAAGCGCTCCCGAGCCTATTTCCGCACCCAGCAACAGAGTCTGGCGAAGGTCAACGGTTTCATCGAGGAGATGATGACAGGACAGAAAGTCGTCAAAGTATTCTGTCATGAGCAGCAGACCCTCCAGGACTTCGAGACCATCAACGAGCAACTACGCTCCTCCGCCTATAACGCCAACAAAATCGCCAATATCGTGATGCCCGTCAATGGCAACCTCGGCAACCTCGGCTACGTCCTCCTTGCCGTCGTAGGAGCCACGCTGGTCATCCAAGGCAGCGCACTCATTTCTCATTCCTCATTTCTCATTTCTAATTTGACGTTAGGTACCATCGTCGCTTTCCTGCAACTCAACAAGAGTTTCACGCAACCCGTCTCACAGGTCAGTCAGCAGATCAACAGTGTGCTGAACGCCTCCGTAGGAGCCGAGCGAGTCTTCGCCTTAGGCGATGCAGAGCCCGAAGTAGATGATGGAAGATGGAAGATGGAAGAAGGAAGATGGGTCAACTCTAAACTCTCAACTCTAAACTCTCAACTCTCAACTCCAAACTCACATCCCGTTCAGGGCGATGTCGACTTCAAGAATGTCGACTTCGGCTACACCCCCCAGAAACAAGTGCTCTTCGATATCAATATCAATACTAACCCTGGACAGAAGATCGCCTTCGTGGGAGGCACGGGAGCCGGTAAGACCACCATCATCAACCTCATCAACCGCTTCTACGAGATACAAGGCGGTCATATCCTCTACGACGGCATCCCCATCACCGATATCCGCAAGGACTCCCTCCGTAAGAGTATGAGTATCGTCCTGCAGGAGACCCACCTCTTCACAGGTACCGTCATCGACAATATCCGTTATGGCAAACTCGACGCCACCGACGAGGAATGCATCCAGGCAGCCCAGTTAGTAGGAGCCGACGACTTCATCCGCCGTCTCGCCAACGGCTACCATACCATGCTCAGCGGTGATGGAGGCAACCTCAGTCAGGGCGAGCGCCAACTCCTTGCCATTGCCCGTGCCGCCGTTGCCAATCCCCCCGTCCTAATCCTCGACGAGGCAACCTCCAGTATCGACACCCGTACCGAGCAACTGGTACAGCGAGGCATGGACACCATCATGCAGGGGCGCACCACCTTCGTCATTGCCCACCGTCTCAGCACCGTCCGTAATGCCGACCAGATCATCGTCCTCGACCACGGTCATATCATCGAGCAAGGCACCCACGAGGAACTGCTCCAACAAAAAGGAAAATACTATCAACTTTATACAGGGAAGGAAATATAAATAGGTATGGAACAACTATTACATTACGTCTGGAAACATAAGATGTTTCCGTTAGGCGAACTCAAGACGACAGACGGCAGACCCGTCGAAGTGATTGACCCTGGACTGCACAACCATAACAGCGGTCCTGACTTCTTCAATGCCAAGGTAAGAATCAACCAGACCCTCTGGGTGGGTAATGTGGAGATTCATGACAAGTCGAGCGACTGGTATCTGCATGGACATGATAAAGACAAGACTTACGACAACGTCGTGCTGCATGTCACAGGCAACCCCGACACAGAGGTGACGAACACACAAGGGCAGTATCTCCCACAGATGCAGTTGGAAGTACCTGCTTCTGTCAGGGATAATTACGAGGAACTACTGCGTACCGACCAGTATCCACCTTGTTACCAGATTATTCCAGACCTAACGACACTGACCATTCATTCATGGATGGCGGCATTGCAGACAGAGCGGTTGGAACAGAAGACAGAGGCTATCCGACAACGTACCGAACGGATGAACGGCTCGTGGGAGGATGCCTATTTCATGACCCTTGCCCGTAACTACGGCTTCGGCATCAATGGTGACACCTTTGAGGAATGGGCGTCACATATTCCCCTCTCCGCTGTCGCCCACCATCGGGACGACCTCTTTCAGATAGAGGCTATCTTCATGGGGCAGGCAGGACTTCTGGATATCGAAGCAGTGCCTGAGCGTTACCAACAGGACGCTTTGAATGAGGGTTATTTTGCCAAGTTACGTAATGAATATCTGTACCTTGCCCATAAGTTCTCACTACAACCCATGGACTACAAGTTATGGAAGTTCCTGCGGTTACGTCCTCAGAACTTCCCCCATATACGGTTGTCACAACTCGCCAACCTCTATTATGAGCGACGGACAGGACTATCTCAACTGATAGAATGCAAGGATGTGTTTGCCTTACAAGATTTATTGAGTACGAGAGTGACACCTTATTGGGAGACCCACTATACCTTCGGTTCGGCGAGTGATCCCAACGAGAAGAACCTCTCGCCCTTCTCCATCAACCTGTTGATGATCAACACCTGCATCCCCATGCTCTTTGCCTATGGACGACATACTGCCAATGAAACTCTCTGCGACCGCGCCTTCGACCTGTTGGAGCAACTCAAAGCAGAGAACAACTATATTATCCGACTCTGGAAGGAGTGCGGACTGAACGTGAAGAATGCCGGTGACTCACAGGCACTCATCCAATTGAAAAAAGAATACTGCGACAAGAAAGACTGTCTGCGCTGTCGCATCGGTTATGAATACCTGAAAAGGATAAAAAATTAAGGTTATTGTTAAAGTTAAATCATATGAGCAAATACATTTTTGAGACCAGAATGGAGGTGCGCGACTATGAGTGCGACATCGAGGGGATTGTGAATAATGCGAATTATCTGCATTACACAGAGCATACCCGACACTTGTTCCTGAAACACTGTGGACTGAGTTTCGCCCAGATGCACGAGAAGGGGGTGGATGCTGTGGTGGCTCGCATGGAACTGCAATACAAGGCACCGCTGCGCTGTGACGACGAGTTTATCTCCCGTCTCTGGATAGAGAAGGATAGTTTTAAGTATATCTTCCACCAGGATATCTATCGTGCCTCGGATGAGGCGATATGCTTTAAGGGGAAGATCATGCTGGTATGTCTTATCAACGGACAACTGGGGGTGAGTGAGGATTATGACAAGGCTTTTGCAGCCTACTTTAAAAATGAAGAATGATGAATGAAGAATGATGAGGAGATATATTATTCGATGGCGCTGACCCGGCTGACGGGGGTGAACCATGCGGTCGTCCTGCAACTGTATAAGGAGATGGGGGGCGGGCAGGCTGTGTATGAACAGACGAGGCAGCGGTTTCATTGGGAGGAGGCTCTGCATAGGGCTGCTGCGGAGATGGAGTTCATCACGAAGAATAATATCCGCACGCTGACCTTGAAGGATGCGGACTATCCGCAACGGCTCCGTGAGTGTGCGGACGCTCCTATTGTATTATATTATAAAGGTAGTGCGGACCTGAACAAACAGCGGGTCATCGATATCGTGGGGACTCGCCAGTGTACCACCTACGGACAGGACTTGATACGTCGCTTCGTCAGTGACCTGCGCCAACGATGTCCTGACGTGCTGATCGTCAGTGGGTTGGCATACGGGGTGGATATCTGTGCGCATCGGCATGCACTGGAGAACGGTTTTGAGACGGTGGGTGTGCTTGCCCACGGACTGGACCAGATCTATCCGCATCTGCATCGGGACACGGCGGTAGAGATGGTGAGGCATGGGGGACTGCTGACGGAGTATATGAGTCAGACACAGGCTTTGCCTAACAACTTCCGACAGCGTAACCGTATCGTGGCTGGTATGTCGGATGCTACGATCCTGGTGGAGAGTGCGTATAAGGGGGGTGGACTGATCACCTGTCGCATCGCCCAGGAATACGGTCGTGATGTGTTTGCGTTCCCTGGAGCGGTGGGTATGCCGTATTCGGAGGGGTGCAATAAGATGATCCGTGACAACACAGCGGCTCTGATTACCTCGGCAGAGGACTTCGTGGAGGCGATGAGGTGGGGAAGACCCCCTCTGACTCCCCCTGTTGAGGGGGAGGAAGGGAGGCTTCCCGTGGAGGGGGAGTTGTTTGGTGAACTGACGGCTGAGGAGCAGCAGGTGGTGGATTTGCTGCGGAAGACGAATGACCTGCAACTGAACGTGATGAGTGTGAAGACGAATATTCCTATTGGTCCGCTGACTGCCATTCTGTTTCAACTGGAAATGAAGGGGGTCGTCAAGGCATTGGCGGGGGGAAGTTATCATTTAGTAAATTAATAATTAGTAATTAGTAATTNNTAATTATGATTTGCTGCATAAAGTCAAAGGAGGAATGAAAAATGGAAGGATTGAAAATTGAAGGGATTAAAAGTAATCATAATTACTAATTACTCATTACTAATTCCTAATTAAAAAAATAGAAGTATGAAGATAGGAAATATAGAATTGGGGGAGAAGCCGGTGTTTCTAGCACCGATGGAGGATGTGACGGATATCGGGTTCCGTATGCTGTGTAAGCGGTTCGGGGCGGCGATGGTGTATACGGAGTTCGTATCGGCGGAGGCACTGGTGAGGGACGTGAAGTCGACCATCCAGAAACTGACGATCGCTGACGAGGAGCGTCCTGTGGGTATTCAGATCTACGGACGGGACATAGAGGCGATGGTGGAGGCAGCGAAGATCGTGGAACAGGCGAGTCCTGATGTCATCGACCTGAATTTCGGCTGTCCTGTGAAGAAGGTGGCTGGCAAGGGTGCTGGTGCCGGTATGCTGCAGAACATCCCTAAGATGCTGGAGATTACCCGTAAGGTAGTAGATGCCGTCAAACTCCCTGTCACGGCAAAGACCCGACTGGGATGGAATGCGGAACAACTAATCATCACTGACCTTGCGGAGCAGTTGCAGGACTGTGGTATCCAGGCACTGACGATCCATGGCAGGACCCGAGCCCAGATGTATACGGGGAATGCCGACTGGACATTGATCGGGGAGGTGAAGAGGAATCCCCGTATCCATATCCCTATCATCGGCAATGGGGATATCAAATCACTGGAGGATGCCGACCGAGCCTTCGAGCAGTATGGGGTGGATGCCGTAATGATCGGACGAGCCACCTTCGGTTGTCCGTGGATATTCAGTCGTCGGGAACTGACCTTAGACGAGAAGATAGATGTGTTGGAGGAACAGTTGCGTATCAATGTGGAACGGATTGACGAGTACAGGGGTATCTTACATACCCGTCGCCATCTTGCCGCCTCGCCTGTCTTCAAGGGTATTCCTGACTTCCGTCAGACCCGCATCGCCATGCTGCGGGCGGAGACGGTGGAGGAACTGACGAGGATTCTGGAGGAATGCAGGAAACAATTAGTAATGAGTAATTAGTAATTATGATTTGCTGCATAAAGTCAAAGGAGGAATGAAAAATTGAAGGATTGAAAATTGAAGGATTGAAAATTGAAGGATTGAAAATTGAAGGGATTAAAAGTAATCATAATTTCTAATTACTAATTTCTAATTACTAATTAAAAAAGCCCTGCGGGTCTGCACGACTCACAGGGACTTTTTTTGTATTCTCTCAATTTTTCTTAATCGTTCAAAACTAAACTCGCGGCTTATTTCTTCATCATTGAAATAGTCTTCTTTGCGAGCGAAACCACTACGTAATTCAAAATAATCATAATCTTCTTACTTTTAAATTAATACCTGAAACAATCTCTCTCAATGTGTTCCTGAAACAATCTTTTTGTCTTTTGACGATGCAAAGATATACATTGTGTGCGAACACAACAAGTATTTTTGGCTTTTTTATCTGTGAAATGTTATCTTCTTGACAAACATCAAGTCAGGGGAGGTATTTATGCTTCAGATAGTCGGCAAAGATGCGTGCGGCACTCTCCACCTTGGCGGCACAAGGACGTGACTTATAGTATTCAGCGGTACGAGGGGAAGGGACATAACTGGAGGCAGCCTTCTCCACCCCCTTCAGTCCTAAGATCTCCGCACAGATCAGACTGCCGTTCTCCTCCTTGGACTTAGCCAGCAGTTCCTGAACCACCTTATAACATGCCGATTTCCCCTCACGGTCACTGCCCTCCGTCTGTCCACAGTCCAGTCCGACGAGCATGACGATCCCCGATACGGCACCACACATCATGCGCATCCTGCCGACACCACCGCCAAAACCAGCGGCGATACGTTTCGCCATCACCTCGTCCAACCCATAGAGGTCAGAGAAGGCAGCCACCACACTCTGACAACAGCCATACCCCGCCATGAAGTTTTCCACGGCACGCGTCACACGCAGTTCCAAATCACTGTCTGTTATTCCTATCATAATGCTATATTCAGTTGACAAAGTTACAAAGATTCCACCAACATCACAAAAAATAGGTATTTTTCTCTGTTAATTGTTCTTAAATAGGAGGATTTTCGTTTGGATAGTTGAAATTATCAACGTAATTTTGCAGATTAGAGATACATTTATTTAATTCTAATTAGAGATAACAATGATTTATTCCACTGAAGTGAAGAACATGTGCAGTGTCTGCAAAGGCGCTTATCATGGACCTGCTCCCATTCCCGAGGAGGGCAAATGGATTCAGGCAAAAGAGATTAAGGACATTTCGGGTTACACCCATGGTATTGGCTGGTGCGCACCACAGCAGGGTGCTTGTAAGTTGAGCCTCAACGTGAAGGACGGTATCATCCAGGAGGCACTGGTGGAGACCATCGGTTGTACAGGTATGACCCACTCTGCCGCTATGGCAAGTGAGATTCTGCCTGGTAAGACCCTGTTGGAGGCATTGAATACCGACCTGGTATGCGACGCCATCAACACCGCTATGCGTGAGTTGTTCCTGCAGATTGTCTATGGTCGCACACAGAGTGCATTCTCTGAGGGCGGTCTTGCTATCGGTGCTGGTCTGGAAGACCTTGGTAAGGGACTTCGCTCACAGACTGGTACACTCTATGGTACTATGGCAAAGGGTACCCGCTATCTGGAACTTACCGAGGGTTACATCACCAAGCAGTTCCTCGATGAGAACAACGAGGTATGCGGTTACGAGTATGTACACCTTGGCAAGATGATGGAAGCCATCAAGAACGGCATGGATGCCAACGAGGCTGTGAAGAAGTTCACCGGCTCTTACGGTCGTACGACAGAGGAGCAGGGAGCAGTAAAGGCAATTGACCCACGTAAAGAATAAAGGAGGACACGACGATGATTAGAAAAGTACAATTTGAGAGTCAGGAGCGCCGTATCAACCAGGTTCTTGCTGCGCTGAAAGAGAATGGCATCAATAGTATTGAGGAAGCCAACGAGATTTGTGACAAAGCAGGTGTTGACCCCTATCAGATGTGTGAGGACACTCAGCGTATCTGTTTCGAGAACGCTAAGTGGGCATACGTTTGTGGTGCCGCTATCGCTATCAAGAAGGGTGTGAAGACAGCCGCTGACGCTGCCGAGGCTATCGGTATCGGTCTGCAGTCATTCTGCATCCCTGGTAGTGTTGCTGACGACCGTAAGGTAGGTCTTGGACATGGTAACCTGGCTGCCCGTCTGCTGCGTGAGGAGACTGAGTGCTTCGCCTTCCTGGCTGGTCATGAGAGTTTCGCAGCCGCTGAGGGTGCTATCAAGATTGCCGAGATGGCTAACAAGGTTCGCCAGAAGCCCCTCCGTGTGATCCTGAACGGTCTTGGCAAAGACGCTGCCCAGATCATCAGCCGTATCAACGGTTTCACCTATGTACAGACCCAGTTCGACTACTTCACCTCTGAGTTGAAGATCGTCAAGGAAGTTCCTTACGGCAACAACCCCAGCCGTCTGAAGGTTAAGTGCTATGGTGCTGACGATGTTCGTGAGGGTGTTGCTATCCTGTGGCACGAGAATGTGGACGTGTCCATCACGGGTAACTCTACCAACCCCACCCGCTTCCAGCACCCAGTAGCAGGTACTTACAAGAAGGAGCGCACCCTCGCCGGTAAGCCTTACTTCTCTGTAGCATCAGGTGGTGGTACGGGTCGTACCCTGCACCCCGACAACATGGCTGCTGGTCCTGCCTCTTACGGTATGACAGACACCATGGGTCGTATGCACAGTGACGCTCAGTTCGCAGGTTCTTCTTCTGTTCCTGCTCACGTTGAGATGATGGGCTTCCTGGGTATCGGTAACAACCCGATGGTAGGTGCTACCGTTGCCATTGCCGTCGCCATTGACTTGGCTTTGAACAAGAAGTAAAAGACCCCTCCAACCTCCCCTGTGGGAGACCCCTCCAACCTCCCCTGTTAAGGGGAGGCTTGAATAAGAATAAAGCCTCACCATATTGGTGGGGCTTTTTCAGATTGCGTTAATGTTTTTTAACAGGAGAGGGTTCAACACGCAATCATTAATTTGTATATTTGCACCCATAAACCTAATTATAAACAAAATTAAACCACTAAACTTTATATTTATGAAATCGAAACTATTACTATTTTTGGGACTCTTGCTTGCCAGTATACAAGCATGGGCACAGGATTACGATTACACGGAGGACAACGTGAACTACTGCATTGATGGCAAGACGGCGACGGCGTTTGTGTGTGGCAGTCCAGATGCCACGGGTGCCATTACCATTCCCGACAAGATTACCGTCAGTGCGGTTGACTATCCGGTGACAAAGATAGGTGAAGAAGCCTTTTACGAGAATGGGGACATCACCTCGGTAGTCATGGGTGATAACATCACTACTATCGAAACTGACGCATTCGCTTATTGCGATAACCTGACGGAAGTGACCATGAGTAGCGGCGTGACTTCCATTGAGGCGGATGCATTTTTTTGGTGTCCTGCCATAACAGATGTTTATATGAAGAGTATCAATGCCGCAGACCTGACATGGGAAGAGGCTGACTGTGATGACTTCAAGAGTGACGGCTCTACCATCATCCATGTGAATGACCGCACAGCATGGCTAAATAAATTCGCAACTGTGGTGAACGGTAAGTTCGATGACGGTGTGACATCAGTAACCCCTTTCAGCTGGGAATGGGATGAAACCACCAAGACGCTGACCATCAAGGGTGCTGAAACGATGCCTAACTATGAAGACGGTGATGAAAGACCATGGGTCGCTTACCTGGACGATGTGGAAAAAGTCGTGATAGAGGATGGCGTGCTGAGTATTGGCAACATGGCGTTCTCCGGTATGGAAAACCTAACCGCCGTAACTATCCCCAGCAGTGTACGTTATATTGGTACAAGAGCTTTCTCTGGCTGTAGAACGCTGACAACCTTGGATGTTCCAACCAGTGTGAAGGTTGTCAAGGACTTCGCCTTTGAACGTTGCGGATTTACCAGTTTCAATATCACTTTCAATGTGGACTATTTGGATATCTTCTGTTCTTGCGATGAGCTCACGACCATCACTATCGGCAAAGATGTCTCTATTTTCATAAATTCATCTTGTCCCAACCTGACAACTATCAATGTAGAGGCAGGAAATACGACCTTCAAGATTGACGACGGTGTTCTTTATTCTGCTGACAAGAAAACGCTCGTCGCTTATCCAAACGGAAAGACTGACAAGTCGTTCACCGTCCCTGATGCAGTGACTACTATTCAAGATTATGCTTTCCAAAATTGTAATAACCTGAAGACGGTGACCATTGGCAGTGGTGTGACTCATATCGGATATGATGCCTTCTATCAATGTGAAGGGATGACGGATGTAAACATCGATGCTGACCCCTCCAAACTGACATGGGATGAGGGTGGCTGTGACGACTTCAAGAGAGACGGCTCTACCATCGGTCATGTGGCTGACGCATCGGCATGGACAGAATTAGCAGGTAAAGTCAACCTCTCCTTCCAGGATGGATCAACTGTAGTGGCGAAAACTAACTGGGTGGATGACGAGTATTGGGCAACCTATTATAACGGGGCTAAAAATATGAAGGCGGATGCCAACACAACGGTCTATAAGGCCGCCATCAGTGGTGACGTGCTGACGCTGACAGAGATTGCCGACAAGGTGATCAACCAAGGAGAGGGTGTCATCCTCAAGTCAACAACCGCCTCTTATCAACTCACTGTTTCGGCAACCGCCAGCACAAGCGACTATAGCGGCAACAGTCTGGAGGGTGCCGACGTGACGACCTCTCCTGACAACAGCACTTATAACTACTATGTGCTGGGTGACGGCGATGGTACTGGTATCGGCTTCTATTCCTGGAACTCCAACTTGGCACCTCATAAGGCATTCATAAAAATACCTGTCAGTGCAGCCCGTGAGTTCTATATCTTCAACGAGACAACAGGAATCAGTGAGATGTCTGATGTAAGAAACAAGATGTCTGACGTGTTCTACGACTTGCAGGGCCGTAGGGTGGCACAGCCTAAGAAGGGCGTGTATATAAGCAATGGGAAAAAGATGGTGATTAAGTAAGAACTTTTAAAACGACAGAAAGATGAAAAAACAAACATATATACAGCCTACAATGCAAGTAGTAACACTTCATGCGAACCAGTCTATCCTTGCGGGTAGTAGTTTGGGCATCAATAACGATGGTACACCTATTCAGTTCTCTCGTGAACTGGATTTTGAGGAAGACCCATTGTTAGAGTTACTGCAGTAGAATCTTATATCAGAAAGGACGGGGGGATGCCAAGTGCATCTCCCTTTCTGTTATGGGGTGACGGAACCATATCTCGGCAGCGTGGAGATAGAGACGGTCAGCCTTGGTGCCATAGAGCTCGTCACCCTTGATGGGACAACCTAAGCCGTCGGGGTGGGCGCAGTGGATGCGCAGTTGGTGGGTGCGTCCTGTCTGGGGGTAGAGGGCGACGAGGACGGACCCCTCCCCTAACCCCTCCCAAGGGAGGGGGATGTCTGAGAGGAATTCGTAGTCTGTCACGGCACGTTTGCCATGTTCCATATCCACCATCTGGCGGGGGCGGTTCATTGGGTCAGGACGCA
This sequence comes from Prevotella sp. UBA2755, assembly GCA_002353225.1. Taxonomy (GTDB): domain Bacteria; phylum Bacteroidota; class Bacteroidia; order Bacteroidales; family Bacteroidaceae; genus Prevotella. Next base: position 29,508 of record DEJF01000051.1, read on the forward strand.
AGGGGAGGGAGATGGTGCCGTTTTTAGAGTTGAGAGTTGAGAGTTTAGAATTAAGAGTGGAGGGGTTATCTAACACCGCAATATAGCGTTTCCTTACTTGGTGCTTGATGAACTGCTGTTGCAGAGGGCGATAGACCTCCATCGACTTCGCAACGATCAACAAGCCTGAGGTCCACATATCCAGCCGATGGGCGATCACGGCATCAGGGTAACGCTGGCGCATCACTGTCTCTACACTATACTGCTCCACCCTACCAGGAGTGCTGAGCAAACCAGACGGTTTGTTGATCACCAACAGATAGTCGTCCTCATAGACGGTCTCTATCTCTAAATGGGGGAATCCCAAAGTCTCTGGGTTCACATCCACCTCCAGCCCTTGTAGCATCCATGTCAGGATGGGTTTGCATTTGCCACGGCAGGCAGGGTAATAGTTCAAGTGCTGACGCAGTTCCTCCCTGGTCGGCTGTCCCCACCAGAACTCCGCCATGCAGACAGGTTTCAGGTTTTGCTGATACGCATATTGCAATAATTTGGGCGCACAACAGTCACCCGTCCCTCCTGGAGGTAATGGGAATTTGCGACGTAACTTCTCACGACTATAATACCCCTGCCAGATATCCACCAAATCCTTCGTCTCCCCTCGCGCGTTCATTAATTGATATTGGTGGAACAGCCAGAGTTGGAGGTCTTGGGACATCACTTTAGAGATACTAGATTGACTAGATTCTCTAGATATCTTAGAAATCTCACGCTCCTTCGTCTTGAAATAGCCGTCAGGCTGTTGGGCGTCAAAGACGGGAGGGACGAAATAGTCCCAGTCGTTACGACCTGCCAGCAGTCCGCTGTAGGCAGCGAGGAAACTCAGATTATTCGGAGTATTCGGATTATTCAGAGTATTCTGAGTATTCTGAACAACCAACACCCCAAACATCTTGCCGTTATCCGCATCTTCCTTGATCTCCGCATGACTGGCAATATATGCCTGTACCTCCTTTGCCGCCAACTGGCACAACGGGTGTGGCTCGTAGCAGAACGGATACGTAAACCGCTCGGGCTTGGGGATATCAGTATGTAAAGGGTGTAGTCTCATTGTTGTGCAAAAATACAAAGAATCTTTCAAACTGCCAAATGATAACATCTTTTAACCCCATCCTATGCAAGGTTTTCCTTTGAAATGTGTTTATACATTAGATATCAATTCCAAATGAGCATGAAGAAAAGTGTATGGGCTGCCATCACCCTCATGATGGTAATGGGAACAACAGGATGTGGTCTGTCGGACAAGAATGAAGATAATGATCCAAAGGTTGTTATCTGTCCCACAGGCAATGAGCGTGTCGATATTAAACTGACCACTGAGGAGGCACAATTAGTTAATCACAACAACGACTTTGCCTTCAACCTGTTCCGTGCCTCCGCAGAGACAGGAAAAAGTCAGATTCTCTCACCATTGAGTATCACCTATGCCTTGGGACTACTCAATAATGGGGCAGCGGGTGAGACAAAGACACAGATCAATGAGGTATTAGGTTTCAAAGCGACAGGAGAGAATGACATCAATACCTTCTGCCACAAACTGCTTAGCCAGTCCCCCCATCTGGACATGCTGACAAAGGTGATGATTGCCAATACCATCTTCGTCAATCAAGACTACCAACTGAAAGATAATTTCGTGAGTACGGCAAAGCAGTTCTATGACGCGACCCCAGAGACCCGAGACTTCCATGACGGTAAGACTTTGGGGGTCATCAACCAATGGGCAAGTGACCATACGGAGAAGATGATCGAGAAAATCCTCAATGAGCAGTCGTTCAAACCCGATGCCGTCAGTTATCTCCTGAATGCCATCTATTTTAAAGGTATGTGGTCGAAAATGTTCAATGCTGACGAGACGAAAAACGAGACATTCGAGGGTAGTAGCAAACAAATACCCATGATGCACCAAAACGAGGAGTTCGGGTATACAGAGAACGAGTTATGCCAGGCATTGTGTCTTCCCTATGGTAATCATGCCTACCAGATGACCATCCTGTTGCCACGAGAGGGTAAAAGTATTGATGACTTACTACAAGGACTGACAACCCAGGAATGGAAGAACTACCAGTATATGAACGCTGCCACGGTAGATGTCAAACTACCCCGTTTCGAGTCAGAAACCGATCTCGAACTCAATGACATCATGAAACAACTGGGTATGACCAAAGCATTCATGGAAAATGCGGCAGAGTTTCCTGAGTTCTGTAATGTCCCAACCTTTATCGGACTCATGAAACAATGCGCCCGTATAAAACTTAACGAGGAAGGTACTGAGGCTGCCGCAGTCACGGCTATTGAGGTTGCCACCAATGCCTCAGCACCACGCCATGTTACCTTCCATGCTAACCGTCCGTTCCTTTATGTCATCAGCGAATACTCTACTGGTGCCATCTTCTTCATCGGGCAGTATTATGGCGATTAAGATAGAAACGGATTCCTAAGTTCAGATTAAAGCCAAGGGGCTTCTCCTGATAGAAGGTGGGAATGTCACTGCTATTCTTAAAATGATAGGAAAGACCTGGTTCTACAAAGAAACCTAATACATTGACTAACTGATACTCGGCTCCTGCAGCACCATGAACGGAAAACTGCAGGGGCTGTATTTTAAGGTCCTCTGTCTTCCCTTCTGATAGACGACTGCCCTTGACCATCTGCTCCATCATGACACCAGCAGACAGATAGCAAGAGAAATGGCGATTGTTCCACAAACGATAGGTGACATTGACAGGAAGACCGATATACGACAATTTCTGCTCAATATGCGTTGTCTGAGTTGCCGACTTAGTGGTAATGTCTGATAGCAAACGGGTATAGGACAGTCCACTTTCTATACCCCAGCGGTCATTGAGGCGATAATGCAAGGAGACACCCAGCCGGATAGGTTGACGATGATGTATCTCCTCATGATATGATGTACTTTGCGGTATTGAACTACCATCACCAACAGGAGCACTGTCGGATATATTATTCGTATAAGATCCTGACCTGAAAATATTACCCGTATTACCTGCCATCGTGTTCGAGAAATAGACTTTTGCCGTCAGACGGTTTTCCCGTGGCGATAACTTCTGGACACTTTGAGACTGACCATCTCCCATCTTTGTTGGTGAGACGACAGGAATGGTCGGTTCTTGTCTGCCATCATTGACAATGGTATCCTCCTCTACCTGCCCCACTTCCTTCTGTTCGTTCTCTCCTTTCTCTATGATGGGCTTCGCTTCCGCTGTTTCAGATATCACCTCTGATGTCTTTTGGGGAATCAGCACTTCCGAAGAAACATCCGGGGAAGTGTGACTTTCCTCCCTGACAGTCTCCCGCGCTTTTACTATCTGTCGTTCCTGCAGTCCCGTCATCCCTTCTTTTTGCTGGAAGGCAAGATAGAAGCCTCCCACGGCAAGCAAAACGGCAGCGGCGACAGCCACCCACTTACGTCTTATTGGAGTCATCACCGCACCAGACCGTTGGACAGCAGCAACCTGTTCAATGTCAGTCCACGACAACACAGGGGCAGGCTTCTGGTAGTCTGCCAATTTCTGTCGCATGTCTTTTCGCCATTGTTCTTTCATCACAACTGTTTTTGGAGGTTCTGATATTGTTTTATCTTTTTAGCCAGCAGGTTCTTTGCCCTGCTGAGTTGAGAAGCGGAAGAGTCTGGTTTTATCCCTAATAACCGGGCTATCTCCTGATGAGACATGCCCTCAAAGACATAAAGGTTGAACACAGTACGGTAACCTGTTGGGAGTTCTGTTACCATCTGATGAATCACATCAGGCGGTATCTCATGAATCGGAGGGTCGTCCTCCTCTTGCACGTCAGGCAGTTCTCTGTCAAGTATCATCCATTCATGCTGTTTCTTCTCACGCAGGAATCTCAACGACTGACTGACTACGATCTTTGTTGCCCAGGCACGAAGGGAACCCTCGCCACGATAAGAAAAGTCCTTGCTATGAGTCATCACCTGAATCATTGACTCCTGCATCACATCCCGCATATCTTCCTCGTCAGGAACATAACGAAGACAGACTGCCGTCAGATAAGAGCCATAAAGGGCATAGAACTCACGCATCGCATGGCAATCACCATTACGAAGTCGCCTCGACAAGTTCTCTTCTTTGTTTTTTGCGAAGAAGTTCACGTCCCTTTCTGATCTTTTTTATTCAATGAAAGCACAAAAGTCGCAAAACTTGCATGGAAAAGAGAGAATCTTTCGTTAAACAATCTTAATATGCTATCCCCTCCCATCAGAAACGACTACCTTTGTACTTGCAATGAGTCAACAGGTATCACCCATACAGGCATTAGAACAACAACGGCTGCTGCTCCAACTGGAGTACCAGACGGAGAAGGAGGCTTTCCGCAAACAGACGGAGGAGATGGGGGTGCAGCGGAAGGTCAAGCGGGGTGATGCGTGGTGGCCCCTAAAGGTGGAGAAGAGTTATTATAACTCCCTCAACCAACTTGCCGTAGAGGTGATACGTACCTCCGACCAGGAGATAGTGCATACCTTCGAGTTTGGCAAGACGGTGGTGTTCTTCTCTTGTGAGGACCACCAGATCAAATACCTTCCTTTTACTGCTACCGTCAGTTATGTCGATGGCGACCGTATGGTGTGTATCATCCCTAATAACGGGTATCTGGTCACCATCCAGAACACGCCGCATCTGGGGGTACAACTCTCTTTCGACGAGACGAGTTATCGGCTGATGTTAGAGGCGCTCGACCGTGCCATCAAAGGGAAAGGACGTATCGGCTACCTGCGTGACCTCTTCTATTCCCGTCAGAAGGCGGAGACCTTTGTCTTTCCGCCGATGCACTTCCCTTATCTGAATCCCACCCAGGAGGAGGCTGTCAATATGGTGCTGCGGGCTAAGGATGTCGCCATCGTACATGGCCCCCCTGGTACTGGTAAGACGACGACACTGGTGGAGGCAATCCGTGAGACCCTGATGCGAGAGAGTCAGGTATTAGTATGTGCCCAGAGTAATATGGCTGTCGACTGGATTTCCGAGAAACTGGTGGACAGGGGTATCAATGTCCTGCGTATCGGTAACCCTACCCGTGTCAACGACAAGATGCTGTCGTTCACCTATGAGCGACGCTTCGAGGCACATCCCGACTATCCCCACCTGTGGGCGATCCGTAAGGCGATCCGTGAACTGCGTTCCCATCGTAAGCGAGGGGACGAGAAGTACCATCAGAAGTTAGAGAGTCTGAAAGGAAGAGCCACCGAGTTGGAAATCCGTATCAATAACGAGTTGTTTGGGGAGGCACGTGTCATTGCCTGTACCTTGGTAGGAGCCGCCAACCGCTTGCTGGACGGACAGAAATACGGTACTTTGTTTATCGACGAGGCGGCACAGGCTTTAGAGGCAGCCTGTTGGATCCCCATCCGTCGTGCCAGTCGTGTCATCCTTGCCGGCGACCACTGTCAGTTGCCACCCACCGTCAAGAGCATCGCTGCGTTGAAGGCAGGGTTAGGTAAGACACTGATGGAGCGTATCGTGGAGATGAAACCAGAGGTTGTCACATTATTAAAGATGCAGTATCGCATGAACGATGACATCATGCGTTTCTCCTCCAATTATTTCTACGATGGACAGGTGGAGAGTGCCCCGCAAGTAAAATATCGGGGAATTCTCGACCTCGACATCCCGATGGAATGGGTTTGTCCCTCGGAGTATTCGGAGCATTCGGAGAAATCCTTCAAAGAAACCTTCATCGGTGAGTCGTTCGGACGTATCAATAAGGAGGAGGCAGAACTGACCCTGAACACCCTGCAGCAGTATTTCGAGCGCATCGGCAAGCAACGTCTGTTGGACGAGCGTATCGACGTAGGCATCATCTCGCCCTATCGTGCCCAGGTGCAGTATCTCCGTCGCCTGCTGATGAAACGGGAGTTCTTCAAACCCTTCCGCCGCCAGATCAGTATCAATACCGTTGATGGTTTCCAAGGACAGGAGCGTGACATCATCCTCATCTCCATGGTACGCTCGAACGAGGAGGGACAGATTGGGTTCCTGCGTGACCTCCGTCGCATGAACGTCGCCATCACCAGAGCCCGCATGAAGGTCATCATTCTTGGTGATGTCCCCACCCTGACACGTCATCCTTTCTACCGCCAACTATGGCAGTATATCCTGTCACTGAATAGTTAAGAGGGTTTTAATTTCTTTTTGATTCCTTTGGAGTTTTACAATATATTATATACCTTTGCGTAAAATACTAACAATGAGAACGAATATGAAAAGACTTTTTTGCTTATGCAGTATGGTATTGATGGTGCTGTTTATGTTTCCACTAACCACCACAGGTGTGACAATTGAGGTTTTGACGCCAGGAACACTAGAACAAGTGGTTGACAACTCTGATGAGCCATCGTTTAAGGACTTGAAGATTGTCGGGCAGATGAATGCTGTTGACATTAAATACCTAAGAAATGGTTCGGGTAGAATTGCTACAGTGGAAAATCTTGATCTGAGTGATGCCGTCATTGTGAGCAGCAGTGAAGCGTATGCAACGGTCAGCTATAGCGACAATAGCAATACCATGGACAACTATGTCATAACGTTCTATGCCTCTGAAGAGAACAGAAAGGAAGTTTCCTCTTCAAGCAATATGTTAGGTGGTAATAACTTCACGATCAATTACTACAGCAACCAACTCGCAGGTGCCTTTGCCAATAAGACCTACAAGAAAGTGGTCATGCCTAAGAATGTACAGGAAGTCGGTCCGATGACTTTTTTCCAGTGCAAAGACCTCACGAGTGTTGAGTTTTCCAGTCCTGTTGAGGTGATAGAGGAGAGGGCTTTTGAGTCATGTGTCAGTCTGATGGATATAGACTTAAGCAAGGTCAAGACTCTTGGAAAAAGTGCTTTTGCAGGATGTGAAAGCCTGCGCGGGAATGAAGAACAGACAATAGACTTGTCTTCAATAGAGTATATTCCAGACAATGCTTTTGGTGATACATATTATAATAGTAAGTGGTGCTACTGTACAGCCTTTAAGCATGTCGTTTTTTCTAGACTGTTAAAGCGTATTGGTGCACGGGCTTTCTATAATTGTGAGAGTTTAGTGGAGGTGAATCTTCCTGAGGGATTGGAAGAGATTGGCATTTATGCTTTTTATGGCTGCAAATCATTAGCGACAGTCAATATTCCATCCTCTGTCCAGAAATTCGATTATGACATGTTTGGCAATACGCCTTGGCTTAGTACTCTTCCTGCCGAAGACGGGGTCATCTATCTGAATAATATTGCTGTGAGGTGCATGAATAATGAATGGGCAGACTTTAGTATTACTATTCGTGATGGGACTGAGTCAATTGCTCCAAACTTTATGGCAGAAGATAGTAAGAGATTTCTTACAAGTGTGGTCTTGCCACAAACGATTAAGAGAATTGGAGGAGGTGCTTTTAATGGCTGCTATAATCTGACAAGTATCAACTTCCCAGAGGGTTTGGAAAGTATTGAGGATGAGTCGCCCCATCAATGGGGTAATGAAGTTTATACTTCTGATGAAGGAGCTTTCCAGAACACAGGAATTACATCAGTCGTACTCCCGTCTACTTTAAAGACTATTGGGAGAAATACTTTCTCTGGTTGCGAATCGCTTGCGAGTATAACATTGCCTGATGGGTTGGAAGAGATTAGAAGCGCGGCTTTCACGGGTTGTGAGAAACTGACCAGTGTCACACTGCCTGAATCGGTCAAAAAGATAGGATCTTGTGCTTTTTATGACTGTACATCATTAGTAGGCTCTGTGACTATACCCAAAGGTGTTACGGAGTTGGGTCCTGACATATTTTACAATACTAATCTATTCAGTATCGTCTATTTGGCAGAGAATGCTGTTCTTGATCAAGAATACAATAATTCTGGTATTTTATCCGCAGAAAGAGTAACTATTGGTTCTCAGGTACAATCGCTCCCCAATGGCTTCTTGGCAAATTGCAAAACACTAAAAAAAGTTATCTTTGAAGAACGTGCTGAGAATGCAGAGTTAGTATTAGGGGACTGTTGTTTCTCTAACTGTGAGAAACTGACTTCCATAGACCTTCCTAAAACCATTAAAGTTGGAAAAGGTTGCTTTAGTTATACTCCGTTGACCACTATCGTCTTCAAAGATGGTTTACAGGAAGTCGGAGAAGAGGCATTTTCGTGTACTCAGCTCACAACAGTTGATCTTGGAAGTAGTGTCACGTCCATCGGGAAAGGGGCATTTAGTGGATTAGCAGAACTGACAAGCATCAATTGGGGCAATAATCTGAAATATCTTGGCGACCAGGCATTCGCCGGTGATAAAAAACTGGAAACAGTGAACCTGCCTGAAGGATTAGAATATTTAGGTTGGAGATGCTTTGAGGAGTCTGGAATTAC
>DEJF01000051.1:37980-40278 GCA_002353225.1 Prevotella sp. UBA2755
ACGTTGAATTGGGAGAAGGTATAGAGACTATCGGCGACCATGCTTTTGCGTTCTGTTCCTCATTAGAGAGCATCGTACTTCCAGAAGGATTAAAAACACTGGAAACTGATCCTGTTTATGGTGGATACATCTTTAGAGACTGTACTTCTTTAAAACAAGTCAGTCTTCCTTCTACATTACAGGATTTGGGGTCGTGGCACTTCCCTTCAACCTTAGAGACGATTATCAGTTATATGAAGTCGCCCATTGACATTATTGAATCGTCTTTTGACTACTGGAACTATAAAAATACACGATTGATCGTCCCCTCTGGTTCCAAGGCTGCTTACCTTTCCAAAAACTACTGGAAAGATTTCGAGAATATCGAGGAGATGGCGTCAACTACGGATATGCTTATCGTTAATGATGTCAATATAGAGCAAGGTAAGACTGCAACCATCAACATCTTCCTGCAAAGTGAGGTGACAGATTACACCGCTTACCAATTTGATCTCGTACTACCACAAGGTGTTCAATTGGCGACATACACCTATGGCGAGACTTATGGCGAATATATTATAGAGAAAGGAAATCGATATACAGGGAGTGACCATACGATAACCATAGAGAAATTATCTTCAAATGACACTGCTACAAAGTATCGAATTGCCTGTCTGTCAATGTCAAATGCGGAAATTTCTGTTTCAAGCACTCCTTTACTGAGTTTGGCGCTGTATGCCGAGCATTCTCTCACCGAAGGTGATTACACTGCAAGTCTGTCCAATATTACCTTCTCCCAGGTTAATGAGGCAAAGAGCACCTTGGGTTACTATGACTTCAGTATTAATGTCACAAACTCACCAGTAGTGAATGGCGATGTCAACAACGACGGTTCGATTGATGTCAGTGATGCAGTGGCAGTGGTTAACTGCATCTTAAACGACATGACGGATTACGAGACTTTGGAGACCTATGATGTGAACGGTGATGGCGTAGTGGATGTCTTCGATGTGACAAAGGTTATTAACATCATCTTGTCTGATCATAGTTATGCGGCCGAAAGAAGGGGTATGATCAACGAGACATCATTAGAGAATGCGCATTTGTCCTCAAACGGCAACAACGTATGGATGGATATAGACCATGCAGAGCGGTTTACTGCCTTCCAATTCAATGTGGAAGTTCCTGAGGGACTGACTCTGACTGCTGCCAGACTGGCCACCACAACGAGCCATCAACCGCAAATAGCAAAGGTAGGTCAAAACCTCTATACCGTAGTCGGATTGTCTATGAATAGCGAATCACTGCCCATGACTAATGGCAAATTAATCGAATTGCAACTGTCTGGCAATGCTGAGGGTGACGTTCGTCTCAGCAAGGTGATGTTCGTAACTCCTACGGGACAAGCCGTACATTTCAATGGTGACGTACTTGGCGCAATTACAGGCATTGGCAATGTAAAGGGCATGACTGACGACAATGTCATTTACGACTTGTCTGGTCGCAAACTAAATAAGGAGCATAGCGAACTGGGTTGTGGTGTCTACATTATCAATAATAAGAAAGTGATTATCAAATAATACAGATCAGACTATGAACAAAAGACTATTGGTGATTGCCACATGTCTGATGGCAATACTAAATACAACGATAGCAGAGGACAAGATGACCGTCAGTGACATAAAGATGGCGGCTGGTGAAACCAAGGAGGTTAGCATTTCCTTGGTGCATGATATGGAGTATGTTGCCTTCCAGTTTGACTTCTATCTGCCAGCAGGTATGACGGTGGAGGAGTATAGTGCGAATTCCAGTCGTATACCAGAGAGCACAACGCTGTCAATGAAACCAATAGAGGGAGGCTACAGGTTCTTGGCATCTGCTATGCAAGGAAAGCCACTTGTTGGTCATAGTGGCGCTATCGTCAATCTGAAGATTACGGCTGCTGAGGATTTGGCTCCTGGCACATTGACAGGCTATTTCCGTAAGGTGAAATTGGCAAAGGCTGACGCAACAGGTTCGACATACGCAGAATTCTCCTTCCCGATTACTATTATCGAGCCGTCTACAGTTATTCAAAAGGGTGATGCCAACGGTGACGGTGTCGTGAATGTCACTGACATCGTGGAGATAGTGAACGCCATCTTAGGTCATCACTCCGATAAGTTCAATGAGACTGCTGCCGACGTGAATGGTGACGGTCAGGTAAACGTCACTGACATCGTCAGCGTGGTGAACATCATTCTGTCGGATCCTGTTGCTGCCCGTTTTGTTTGTGACAGTTTCCTACCGACAAACGGGTCGTTTGTTACCGACTGACGG
>DEJF01000051.1:40363-57716 GCA_002353225.1 Prevotella sp. UBA2755
TTAGTTATCAGGCAGTTGTCGGTGACAACGAGGTGACAAGGGTGACAAGGAGAGGTTCTTTCGGTATAAAATCCCCATGATTTCTCCATGAACAAAACAAGTTGTTTTGTTCCGATAAGGATTATCTTAATCAATGATAGGGATGCCTCCTATGAGAACAAAACAACTTGTTTTGTTCCAAAGCCCATACCTCCTGTCTGTGAAGGAGCCACTTCCTCTGTGCGAAAGCGGTACCTTCGAGTATCGAAGGCACCGTCTCCGATGGGAGAATGCCGGGGGAGGGGTATGCGGTCGAAGGTACTCACGCTCTAGAAAACTCAAATATAATTTGGTTTTCTTTTGACTCGTGCTACCTTTGACCTACGGTCGAAGGTACTCACGCTCTAGAAAACTCAAATATAATTTGGTTTTCTTCTCACTTATTCGTACCTTTGTCAGCAAAATTAATAAAAACATTAAAATGAAGAAGTATTTGATCGTGGCTGTAGCCGCACTGGCTATGGCTTCATGCAGCGAGAAGAAGTTCCATGTAGAGGGAAATATCACCAATGCCAAGGACTCTATGCTCTATTTCGAGAATGTAGGACTGGAAGAGATTGCCGTGCTTGATTCTGTGAAACTGGACGAGGGGGGACACTTCGCCTTCACAGAGGAACAGACACCAGCCCCAGAGTTCTACCGACTGCGTATCGCAGACCAGATTATCAATGTGAGCATCGACTCTACGGAGACAGTGACCGTCAAGGCACAATATCCGCAGATGGCTGTCCAGTACGAGATTAGCGGTTCCGAGAACTGCTCGAAGATTAAGGAACTGACCCTGAAGCAGATAGACTTGACACAACGTGCCATGGCAGTACAGCGTAATGACGACCTCAGCATAGACGAGGCTAACGACAGTATTCTGAAGATGATACAGGATTACAAGCAGGATGTGAAACTCAACTACATCCTGAAGGAGCCTAATCGCTCGTATGCCTATTTCGCACTATTCCAGGCACTTGGCAACACCTTGATTTTCAATCCCCGTTCCAACAAGGATGACATCAAACTATTTGCTGCCGTTGCCACCAGTTGGGATGCCTATCATCCAAACTCCGAGCGCGGTACCAACCTGCATAACATTGCCATCGAAGGTATGAAGAATGTACGTATCTCAGAGGCTAACGCGGCAAGTACCATCGACGTGAACCAGATACAGACCTCCGGACTGATAGACATCGCCCTTCCGGATAATAAGGGACAGGTACGCCACCTGACAGAACTGAAAGGTAAGGTGGTCATCCTCGACTTCCATCTGTTCGGACTGGACAAGTCACCAGAGCGCATCCTTCTGCTGCGTGAATTATATAATAAGTATCACGCAAGAGGACTGGAGATCTATCAGGTATCATTGGATGCTGACGAGCATTTCTGGAAGCAGCAGACTGCCGCACTGCCATGGGTCAGTGTGCGTGACCCACAGGGAGTGGGGTCTCAGACACTGATTACCTATAATATACAAGGACTGCCCGACTATTTCCTCATCAGCAGAGACAATGCCCTCTATAAGAGAGCGGCTCAGGTGAAGGATCTGGAGGCAGAGATCAGTAGCCTGCTGTAATAAGTTGAGAGTTGAGAGTTGGGCACTGGCGATTGGATGTTGGCTTTATGCTACGAATGCTCTCGGGCAGAAGTTTGCCTTGGAGCAGGAGAATGACACGCTATCTTTCCTGACTCTAAGGACTGACTCCACCTTCGACCAATGGAGACTACCCTACCCTGTCTACCGTTTCTGTACAGGGGATGTGGATGGCGACGGGAGCATTGATGCAATGGTGGGTGTGGTGAAAAGCACCCGCTACTACAAAGAGAAAGGGCGGAGGCTCTTTATCTTCAAGAACTACAAGGGCTATGTACGTCCCCTCTGGCTTGGCTCTAAGTTGGGGGGCATCTTAGAGGACTTCCGTTTCAAGGACGGACTCATCAGAAGTCTCGAACGTACCACAGACGGGAGATATGTGGTGGCAGAGTATCGCTGGGCACATTTCGGCATGGGCTTTGAGCGATTCCTCGCTAAGAATGTGGCAAGAGAAGAAGCATTAATTATTTTCAATCAAGACTAAACAAACCATTTTGCCTATGAAAAGATTACTTTTAACCATGGTGGGCGTTGCTGTCGCATGGACTGTGAACGCACAGAAGGAGTCACGTCATGTCATCATCCCCGGCAAGGCACACATTGATGTGGAACAACTCAACAAGAAGTTACCTCTCGACATTGATGTGAACAGCCTTTCCATCGCTGAGACCCGTGTGCTCCGTAATGCCGTCTCTGCACGACAAGGCTACTGTTTTATGAACGGTGACCTGCGTGGTCTCTTTGGAGCCACCTCCTGGTACAACCAGAAAATGGAGGACCGTTTCTGGAAAGAGGAGGAGGGAAAGGCTGCACCTATTAAGTATACAGTCGCTGAACAGAAATTCATCCAGAAGTTGAAAGCCCATGAGGACCAGTTGAAGGCAAAGAACAATATCGCTCCTGCCGGTATGATGGTCAATATGGACAATATCATCAACCCCTTTCAGTTGGAACACTTCGACCAGCGTCTCTATAACGCCATCAGTAAGAACGGCTTCGCCATCGTAACAGGCACAGAGAACCAACTCTTCAATGTCTATGAGCGTAATGACTATCGTCAGTTCCCCAGTTTTGTAACGACAGACCTCTACCTGCAGGCTTTCCACATGTTCTTCGACTGTCTGCTGAAAGAGACGGAGGAACAGAAGTTCTCACCCATGGTGACTGACTTCGCCAAGCAGAACTATGACCTGATGATGCAACAGGCAGCCTCTACCAACGATGCGATTATCAAGGCGGCAGCGGAACATAATGCCGCTTATTATGCTATCGCTTATGCCCTGAATACTGGAAAGACTCTGCCTGTCGCTGATTCTTATACGAGTCTGGTGAAGGAGGAGATAGAACATGTGCACAAAGCAGAGACTCAATATTCGGAGTTCTTGGGATATGTCCCACAGAAGAATATGCCGATGTTCATCTATAACATCTACCGTCCTCGTGGTCACTATACCCGCAATGAGACACTGAAACGTTATTTCTGTGCGATGATGTGGTTGCAGAACGCACCCTTCGGTGCTGATATGGACGACCAGTTGCAGCAGGCTTTGCTGTTGGCTCAGACGATTGGCAGCAACGCTAAGTTGACGAAGTTATACAACGACTTGACAACGCCCATCACTTACTTGATGGGTATGCCCGACGATGTCAGCATCCTGCAAGTATATGATGAGATCCAGAAGAGTGGCAGTACACTGAGTGAACTGGTTAATGACAAGAAGAAATTCAAGGCGATCCGCACTGCCTTGGTGGAACTGTCGAAGAAGCAGTCACGCATCAAACCTAAGTTCCAGATGTCCAGTCCGTTCAAGATATGTCTGATGCCTCAGCGTTATTTCCCAGACAATGAGGTATTGCAGGAGATGGTCGACTATGAGAGCCAACCGACTCTCCGTGATGTTCCCAAGGGACTCGACGTTCTTGCCTCTATGGGGGTATCCGCTGCGGAGCGTATCCTTATCCAAGAACTCAAGGAACAGGAGAAATGGAACAAATACACTGTCAATCTCGACCGTATGAAGACCCGCATGGGAGAGATTGACTGGAAGCAGACGGTGGCTAACCAATGGATTGCCTCGCTGAAGGATGTCACCAGCAAGGACGCTAAGTATCCGAAATTCATGTTGTCACCCCAATGGGATAAGAAAAACCTGAACACGGCACTTGCCTCTTGGGCAGAACTGAAACACGACGCTATCCTGTATGCCAAGCAACCCATGGGTGCCGAGTGTGGTGGCGCCGGTCCCCCCGAGCCATATACCAAGGGCTATGTAGAGCCGAATATCGCCTACTGGACAAAGGCTATCGAACTCATCGATGCTACCATGAATGTGCTGAAACGCTTCGACCTCGTCACTGAGAAAGCAACGACAGCCTCAACAGACTTACGGGAGCAAGCGGAGTTCCTGCTCAACTGCAGCAAGAAAGAACTTGCCGGCAAGAAACTGACAGAACAGGAGCACCGCCAGATAGAGGCTATCGGCGCTGCCTTTGAGAATATCTCGCTGAACCTCGTCAAGGAACCTGACCAGTTCTTGATGGGATGGGATGACGTGAATGGTGCCGACAAGTCGATTGCCGTCGTTGCCGATGTCTATACGGCAAACTCCTTCAACAACCCGGAAAAGTCTGTCCTCTATGAGGCTGTGGGTCCTGCCCATGAGATCTATGTGGTCGTGGAGATAGACGGTTATCTCTATCTGACCCGTGGTGCAGTCTTCTCCTATCGTGAGTTCCAAGAGGATATCTCTGCTCCACGTACAACAGACGAGGAGTGGCAGAAGAACTTGGAGACAGAGCCTGACAAGGGTATTCCCAACTGGATGAAGGAGATTATTGTTCCTCTGGAAGGAAAGAGTATCGACAACGAGCATATCTTCTATAGTTCTGGATGCTAAGCAGTCTGCTCTTCGCCATGCTGATGGCAAGTGACACACTGTCCATCACTTTTACGGGCGACTTACTACTCGACCGCGGTGTTCGACAATACGTGGAACACCGCGGTATCGACTATGTCTTCTCTCCTTTCGTGGACTCCGTCTTCCAAAGCAGTGACCTTGTCGTCGCCAATCTGGAATGTCCCGCCACGAAGATTAAACAACCTGCCTATAAACAGTTTATCTTCCGTGCGGAGCCTGAGTGGCTGCCTGCATTGAAAGCACACGGTATCACTCATCTGAACCTTGCCAACAACCATAGTGTCGACCAAGGAAGGAGGGGGCTTGCTGATACCATGAAGAATATTGAGGAGGCTGGAATGATACCTGTAGGGGCTGGTGACAACATGCAAGAGGCTTCCCGACCCGTCTTATTGGCTTCCGTGCCACGGAAGGTCTATCTGTTGTCCTCGCTACAGATGCCATTGGAGAACTTCTCCTATCTGCCTGAGAAAACATCAGTCAGTCATGAGGACATCGATTCCTTGTTAGTAAGGGTGCGTCAACTAAAAGTCGAAGACCCGCAATGTTATGTCATCGTTTCCTTGCATTGGGGGGGCGAGCACACCCTGAAACCAGTACCCCAACAATGCCAACAAGCCCATCTGTTGATAGACGCTGGTGCTGATGCCCTCATCTGCCATCATACGCATACACTGCAAACGATTGAGCAATACAAGGGTAAACCCATCTATTATAGTATCGGCAACTTTATCTTTGACCAGCAAAAACCCATCAATACCAAGGCTTGTATGGTGAAGGTCACTATTACAAAAGAATCGTCCCACGTGGAGACGATTCCAATTGAAATCCGAAAATGTGTACCCTGTCAGGGAAACTAAAAACTATTCAGCCACGCCTTCAACTCCAGCATCATCTCAAAATGGTAGGGGAATGACTGCAGGATGCCAAAGCCATGACCGCCTGTGGGATATATATGCATCGTAGCAGGAACATTACACTGGCATAGTTCCTCATAATAACTGATACTATTAAGAGGAGACACCCCCTTGTCATCATGTGCTAACGCAATGAAAGCACGAGGAGTCGAGCCGCTGACATGCTGTTCATTACAGAACTCATTCAGCAGTTTACGCTTAGGCTTCTTACCCAACAAATTATCTCGGGACCCCTGATGGGTGGTACCCTGCTCCATCGTTATCACTGGATAGAACAATATCTGGAAGTCCGGTGCTGCGTCACCTTTAGAATGGGTGGCAACAGTAGAAGCAAGATGCCCTCCTGCCGAGAATCCCATAATACCTACCTGACGGGTATTAATATCCCATGTCGCAGACATCCTACGTACCAGCCGCATGGCTTCCTCCGCATCCTCCAAGGGAACTTTCCACACCCCATGAGGCATACGGTATTTCAACACGATAACCGCAATACCTTGAGCATTGAAGAAAGGTGCCCATGCCGTTCCCTCTTTCTCAAAAGCAAGATGCGTATAACCACCACCTGGGCAAATAACAACAGCACGACCTGTTGCCACGCTCTTCAGAGGCAGAAAGACTGTCACTTTCGCCAAGTCGTTAGGGTCGCCATTGGAAGTAGTAGGACCAGAGGGCCACAAATCCATTTCCAAACCTTGTTGCGCATAAGCCAATGCTGAGACTAACAGCATCGTCCAAATCAAGAAAGATTTCCTTATTTTCATAATTTATTACTTTTGTTGCTTGCAAAGATACAAAAAATCATTATCTTTGCAGCATCTAAAGACTAAAAACTTTAAACGATGTATAAACGAATTCTATCATTAACAGTACTTGCCATCCTCACGATGAGTATGCAGGCAAAAGTGAAATTGTCACATCTCGTTGGTGACAACATGGTGATTCAACAACTAACGGATGTCCGTCTCTGGGGATGGGCAAAGCCTAACAGCACCGTAACGGTTACTACTTCTTGGAGTCAGGAGAAGAGCACGGCAAAGGTTGGCAAGGATGGGCAGTTTCTGGTGACGGTTAAGTCGCCTAAAGCATCTTATGTCCCTCTCAGCATCACTTTCAACGATGGTGATGGAGCCGTTACTATTAATAATGTACTCGCAGGCGAGGTATGGGTTTGTGCCGGACAATCGAATATGGAGATGCCCGTCAAGGGATTTGGCATGTGTCCTGTCAAGGACTATAACCATCATGTGTTGGATGCAGTCAATTCCAAAGGTGTACGTAGCATCAAGATTCCCAGTGTGATGAGCAGTAAGCCTCTGAACGATGCTCAGTGCGAGTGGCGTGTCTGCAGTCCGAAGACGGTGAGCGAGTTCTCTGCCACTGGTTATTTCTTTGCCCGTCTGCTGAGCCGTACACTGGATATGCCGGTAGGTATCATCGAGGCAAACAAGGGAGGATCCCGTGTGGAGAGTTGGCTGACCAAGGAGAACTTGGAGAAATACACCAATGATCCGACTGACTCAGTGGAGATTTGCAAGAAATGGGCACAATGGGACTATCACCGTTCTCTGCTTTGGGGCAACGGTACCTTCAATCCCATCCTGAAAGCCACCGTCAAGGGTATCCTTTATTACCAAGGCTGCTCTAACGTAGGAGACCCGGGCGACCAATACTCACAACGTATGAAACTACTCGTTGACCAATGGCGTTCACAGTTCGGACTGGGTGAGATTCCTTTCTATTTCGTACAAATAGCCCCTTATGCCTATGAAGACAATGTCAATGGCATCAGTGGTGCCTTGTTACGTGAACAACAATTTAAGGCAAGCCAGATCATCCCTAACAGTTCGCTGGTTTGCATCAATGACCTGGTTTATCCTTATGAGACAACCCAAATCCATCCCGCCCAGAAGCAGCAAGTAGGTGAACGTCTCGCTTTCACAGCACTGAATCGTGACTATGGCTATGAGACCATCCAGTATAAGAGTTCGTCTTATAAAGATATGACGATTAAGAATGACACTATTCTTATTCACTTGCAAGACAACTACTGGTGTGATGCTCCTTTCGAGCAGATGGCAGGCTTTGAGATTGCTGGTGATGACAAAGTTTTCTATCCTGCTGAGGCAAAACATTTCTGGCAACCAGGTGGCGGTTATTGGGACGAGGCGGTTATTGTTACCTCACCCAAGGTGAAGAAGCCCGTTGCCGTACGTTACTGTTTTAAGAACTTCCAGATTGGTAATGTGAAGAATGGCGGTAACCTGCCATTGTTCCCTTTCAGAACAGATAATTGGTAATGGAACATCCCTTAGAGATATTTGCTTACTGTCCGATTTGCGGCAGTAAGCATTTTGTTATTCATAACTTTAAGAGCAAGCAGTGTCAGGACTGTGGCTTTGTCTACTATGCCAATCCCTGCGCTGCCACTGCAGCCTTCATCATCAATGACAAGCAGGAGATGCTGGTAGTGCGCAGAGCGAAGGAGCCAGCCAAGGGAACACTCGACCTACCTGGCGGTTTTGTGGATATGTATGAGACAGCAGAGGAGGGTATGCGTCGTGAGATCAAAGAAGAGACAGGCTTGGATGTTGACAAGATAGAA
This sequence comes from Prevotella sp. UBA2755, assembly GCA_002353225.1. Taxonomy (GTDB): domain Bacteria; phylum Bacteroidota; class Bacteroidia; order Bacteroidales; family Bacteroidaceae; genus Prevotella. The sequence goes on from DEJF01000051.1 coordinate 48,425, forward strand.
TATCTATTCTCCAGTCCTAATGTTTATATGTATAGTGGCTTAGGTGTTCACACCATCGACATGGACTATTTAGTACATGTGCCAAACGATAGTAAGGTAAAGGCTGCCGATGATGCCGCAGAGTGTCTGTGGATAGCCATTTCAGACATCCATCCCGAAGAGTTTGGACTGCTCAGCATCCGGCATGCTGTAGAACGTTTCTTGACGCTCAATCGTTAAGAAAAGCAAAAAACTACTATATATATAAGGTGTAACCAAAACTTTTCTCTACTTTTGCAGCCCGAAACTTAAACAATTCGAGTATATGCAAAAGAATTTAGTGATTGTAGAGTCGCCTGCCAAGGCAAAGACAATCGAGAAATTTCTGGGTAACGACTTTAAAGTGATGTCCAGTTACGGACATATCCGTGACCTGAAAAAAAAGGAGATGAGCATCGACACCAAGACGCTCGAACCCGAATATGAGATTCCAGAGGAGAAAGAAAAACTCGTCAAGGAACTAAAGTCGAATGCCAAGAAAGCCGAGAAGGTATGGCTTGCATCCGATGAGGACCGTGAGGGAGAAGCCATCTCATGGCATCTGTGCGAAGTCCTTGGACTGGATGAGAACAAGACCAACCGTATTGTCTTCCATGAGATTACCAAGCCTGCTATCTTAGAGGCTATCGAGCATCCCCGTCATCTGGATATGAATCTGGTGAATGCCCAGCAGGCACGTCGTGTGCTTGATCGTCTGGTAGGTTTCAAACTCTCACCTGTTCTTTGGCGTAAGGTAAAACCCGCTCTCTCTGCTGGGCGTGTGCAGAGTGTCGCTGTCCGCCTGATTGTAGAGCGTGAGCGTGAGATACAAGACTTCAAGAGTGAGCCTTTCTATAGTGTGAATGGTATCTTCGCCATTACCAATGCCGACGGATCACAGACTGAAGTAAGAGCATTATTGGGTACTCGTTTTAAGACCCATGAGGAAGTAGAGCAGTTCTTGGAGAAGTGCAAGGAGGCAACCTTTAAGGTAGAGAGTGTCAGCAAAAAACCGCTGAAACGTACGCCTGCCCCCCCCTTCACAACCTCTACCCTCCAGCAGGAGGCAGCCCGCAAACTGGGCTTCACCGTGAGTCAGACGATGATGGTAGCACAGCACTTGTATGAGAACGGACGCATCACCTATATGCGTACTGACTCTGTCAACCTCTCAGGGCTTTGCATCAATGCCAGCAAGGAAGAAATCAAAAAACTCTATGGCGACGAGTATAGTAAGCCCCGCCAGTATCGTACAAGTTCCAAGGGTGCGCAGGAGGCACACGAGGCTATCCGTCCTACCTATATGAACCAGACAGAGATAGAGGGTACGGCTCAGGAGAAGAAACTCTATGAACTGATCTGGAAGCGTACCGCTGCCAGTCAAATGGCAGACGCAGAGATTGAGAAGACCACTGTGAATATTTCTATCAGTGGTATTGACGAGCAGTTTGTTGCCCAAGGTGAGGTGGTGAAGTTTGATGGTTTCATCAAGGTTTACCGTGAGTCACTGGACGACGATGAGATACAAGAGGAAGAGTTAGGGCATATCCTGCCCCCATTGAAGAAAGGCATGGAACTGACCCGTCGAGAGATACAAGCCACAGAGCGTTTCAGTCAGGGTCCCGTCCGCTATACTGAGGCTTCTCTGGTACACAAACTGGAGGAACTGGGTATCGGTCGTCCTTCTACCTATGCGCCCACCATCTCCACCATCCAGCAACGTGACTATGTACATAAAGGTGATAAGAAGGGAGAGGAGCGTACCTATACCATCGATACCCTGAAGGGCAAGCAGGTGAAACAATCCGTCCGCAAGGAGATGGCTGGCTCCGACAAAGGAAAACTATTACCTACCGATATTGGTATCGTGGTGAACGATTTCCTGATGCAGAACTTCAAGGACATCATGGACTATAACTTCACCGCTAAGGTAGAACAAGACTTCGATAAGATTGCCGAGGGCAAAGAGAAATGGACCAGTATGATGAACTCGTTCTATAAGAGTTTCGAACCGACTGTAGAGAAAACCCTGAATGCCCGCCAAGAGCATAAGGCAGGAGAGCGCCAGTTAGGTATCGACCCCAAGAGCGGACGCCCTGTGTTTGCCAAGATCGGACGCTTCGGTCCTGTCATCCAGATAGGTACTGCTGATGACAATGAGAAACCCCAGTTTGCCCAACTACCCAGTGAGTTAAGCATGGAGACATTAACGCTGGAAGAGGCTCTGGAACTCTTCAAACTACCCCGTAATATAGGAGACTTCGAAGGAGGAGATGTCATTATCGGGACAGGACGATTCGGACCCTATATCCTGCATAAGAAGAAATACACCTCCCTACCCAAAGGAATTGACCCGATGGCAATTACCCTGGATGAGGCGGTAACACTCATTAACGAGAAACGCCAGCAGGAAGAGAAACGTCATTTGAAAGCCTTTGAGGAAGACAGTAAACTGGAAGTCATTGATGGTCGTTATGGTCCCTACCTCGCATATGATGGTAAGAACTATCGTCTTCCCAAGAACATGCACTCACGTGCCACAGAACTGACCTACGAGGAATGTATGACTATCGTAAAAGCACCTTCTAAGAAGAAATGAGACGTATCATCCTCATAGGTTACATGGGCTCTGGGAAGACCACAATAGGAAAGGCTCTTTCCAAGGAGACAGGCATGATGTTCTACGACCTCGACTGGTATATTGAGAACAGGATGCGCAAAACAGTGGCACAGATTTTCGCTGATCGTGGTGAGGAGGGGTTCCGTCAGATAGAGCATAACATGCTTCATGAGGTGGCTGAATTCGAGGGTGTCATCATCAGTTGTGGTGGAGGAACCCCCTGTTTTTTTGACAACATAGACTATCTGAACCAGCAAGGGGATGTGTGTTACCTAAAAGCCACTCCCGAGGTTTTGTATAAGCATTTGCTCATGGGTAAGGTAGAGCGCCCATTACTAAAAGGGAAGAGCCCTGACGAACTGATTACTTATATCACAGAACAGTTAGCGAAGCGTGAGGAGTTCTATACCAAGGCACGCTATACCCTGGATGTCAGTCTAATGGACAATTATGAGAAGATACAAATCAGCGTAGACGCACTGCGCGAATTATTAAAACTATAGTGCTTATATTACCTATAGTTCCCATAGTAACTATCAAGAGAATAAAGATGAAGAAATGGACGATCGAGGACTCTAAGGAACTCTACAACATCAACGGCTGGGGCACCAGTTACTTTGGTATCAACGACAAGGGTAATGTCTATGTGACTCCTTGTAAGGATGGTACGCAAATAGATATCCGTGAGGTGATGGATGAACTATCACTGCGTGATGTCCAGTCTCCTGTATTATTACGCTTCCCTGATATTCTTGACAACCGTATCGAGAAAACATGGAGTTGTTTCAAGAAGGCGGCAAAGGAATATGACTATAAAGGTGAGAACTATGTAGTCTATCCGATCAAGGTCAACCAGATGCAACCTGTCGTTGAGGAGATTATCTCTCATGGTAGGAAGTTCAACCTGGGATTGGAGGCTGGTTCGAAGCCCGAATTGCATGCTGTTATCGCCATGCAATGCCAGAGCGACTCCATCATCATCTGTAACGGCTATAAGGACGAGAGTTATATCGAACTCGCTTTGCTCGCCCAAAAGATGGGCAAGCAAATCTTCATCGTCGTGGAGAAGATGAACGAGTTGGAGATTATTGCCCGTGAGGCAAAGAAACTGAATGTACGTCCTAATATCGGTATCCGCATCAAACTCGCCTCTTCCGGTTCTGGTAAGTGGGAAGAGAGTGGTGGCGATGCCTCAAAGTTCGGACTGACGAGTGCGGAACTTTTAGAGGCTCTTGAGTTACTGGATAAGAAAGATATGCGTGACTGTCTGCGTCTGATCCACTTCCATATCGGTAGTCAGATTACGAAGATCCGTCGTATCCAGACTGCTTTGCGTGAGGCTTCCCAGTTCTATATCCAACTGCACAAGATGGGATATAACGTGGACTTCGTGGATTGTGGTGGTGGACTGGGTGTCGACTACGATGGCACACGCTCCCCTTCGAGTGAGAGTTCTGTCAACTACTCTATTCAGGAGTATGTCAACGACTGTATATATACCTTCGTGGATGCCGCCAACAAGAATGAGTTGCCTCATCCGAATATCATCACGGAGAGCGGACGCTCTCTGGCTGCCCACCATTCTATTCTCGTAATGGATGTGCTGGAGACTGCCTCTCTGCCAGAGATGCCAGAGGAGTTCGAGCCAGATGAGAACAGTCATCAGTTGGTAAAAGACCTCTACGAGATATGGGATAACCTCTCACCTCGTAATGTGCTGGAGGACTGGCACGATGCGGAGCAGATCCGTGAGGAGGTGCTCGACCTCTTCTCACATGGTATCGTTGACTTGAAGACGCGTGCTGAGATTGAGGCGATGTACTGGAGTGTATGCCATGAGATTCATGCACTCGCAAAAAGTCTGAAACACATCCCTGAGGAACTGATGAAGATTGACAAACTCCTTGCTGACAAATATTTCTGCAACTTCTCTCTGTTCCAGAGCCTCAGCGACTCATGGGCTATCGATCAGGTATTCCCCATCATGCCTATCCAGCGTCTTGACGAGCGTCCTACCCGTAATGCCACCATTCAGGATATTACCTGCGACAGTGATGGTAAGATTGCTAATTTCACAACTAATCTCCATAATACGCATTCGTTGCCTGTGCATCCGCTGAAGAGGAACGAGACCTATTATCTGGGTGTCTTCCTCGTTGGTGCCTATCAGGAGATCTTAGGTGACATGCATAACCTGTTCGGGGATACTACTGCCGTACATATCTCTGTGAAGGACGGTAGTTACCATATTGACCAGGTTATTGATGGTGAGACAGTTGCCGAGGTATTGGAGTATGTGCAGTATCAGCCCAAGAAACTTGTCCGCCAGTTAGAGATTTGGGTGGCGAAGAGTGTGAAACAAGGAAAGATCACTTTGGAGGAGGGCAAGGAGTTCCTGAGTAACTACCGCTCCGGGCTTTATGGGTATACCTATCTAGAATAATCTAGAACATTCTAGAAAAACTAGGAAAAAAGAAAGATAAATGAAAGAAAAACTGACAATAATAAAGGTAGGAGGGGCTGTAGTTGAGGACGAACTGCAGCTCTCTCAGTTGTTAAAGGACTTTAGTGCTATCAAGGGACGGAAAGTGCTGGTTCATGGTGGTGGCAGACGTGCTACGCAAGTTGCTGCCAAACTGGGTATCGAGACGCAGATGGTGGGTGGTCGCCGTATCACGGATACCGCCATGCTGGAAGTCGTGACGATGGTCTATGGCGGTTTGGTCAACAAGAACCTGGTGGCTCAGTTGCAGGCCAACGGGGTGAACGCCCTCGGACTGACTGGTGCTGATGCCAATGTGATACGCAGTCATAAGCGCCCCTTAAAAGACGGAGTGGACTATGGTTATGTCGGCGATGTTGACAATGTCGCACACAAGACGTTAGGACATCTCATAGAGGCTGGTATCACTCCTGTGATGGCACCACTGACACATGATGGTGAGGGACATATCCTCAATACCAATGCCGATACCATTGCCTCAGAGACAGCAAAGGCACTTGCCAAAGACTATGACGTAACCCTCATCTTCTCATTTGAGAAGAAGGGAGTGCTCAGTAATCCTGATGATGACGAGTCAGTCATCCCAGTGATTACCCATGAGGACTTTGAGCGATACAAAGCAGACGGTACCATCTCTGGTGGTATGCTGCCGAAGATAGAGAATGCCCTCCGTGCTGTGGATGCCGGTGTGGGTAAGGTCATCATCACCCTTGCCACTGCGATAGACGGTCAGCATGGAACAGTGATCAAACAGTAATATATTTTATTATAAGGTGAAAAGTGTCAGTTTCCGAAACGATATCCTGCCTCTGAAAGACAAACTCTACAGGTTGGCGCTCCGCATCACACTCAATCCTGCGGAAGCGGAGGATGTTGTACAGGAAACGATGATCAAAGTATGGAACCGGCGGGACAGTTGGGAGACAATAGACAATATGGAGGTGTTTTGTATGACCGTCTGTCGAAACCTTGCTCTGGACAAGACCCGTCACATGGGTAACCAGACCCTTTCCTTGGAGACGGAGATGGAGCCTTCAGACAATAGTCATCATGCTAATCCCGAGGAGCAGGCTATCCAACGAGACCGTATCCAACTGGTCCGGCGACTCATCAGTCAGTTACCAGAGAAACAACGTAGTTGTATGCAGTTGCGAGACATCGAGGGCAAGAGTTACAAAGATATCGCCACCATCCTTGATATCACGGAAGAACAGGTGAAAATCAATATCTTCCGGGCACGCCAGACTATCCGAGAACAATTCAAGAAAGCAGACAATTAAAAAAATTTTTCGTTATCCTGTAACTTTTCCCCTCGCCATTCGTCTTCTATAATAGAGGGGACAAAATTTCCCCTGTAAGAAATGGATTATAAGTACATCGAACAACTCTTAGACCGCTACTGGACAGCAGAGACCACTCTTGAGGAAGAGGGTATCCTGCGGGCTTTCTTCAGTCAGAAGGACATACCTGCTGATTTGGAGCAGTATCGTGCCCTTTTCACCTATGAGGCTAAGGAGAAAGAGACTCGTCTGTTAGACGAGGACTTCGATGCACGTATCCTTGCCATGATTGAGGAGGAGCCGCAGACTACTGTCAAGGCTCGTGAGATCTCTATGAAACAGCGTCTCATGCCCCTTTTCAAGGCAGCAGCCGTGGTGGCTATCATCCTGACTATCGGGGGTGCTATGCAGCGTCCATGGGATGCCAGTTGGAACGACCCTCGTGTCGAGTATGCCAACTCCTATGCTGTGAGTGTCGACTCTGCTGACGTGACACCGATGCAGGCAGAGAATATCACAGAGATGCCGGCTGACAGTGCAAAGGTGATGCCGACGACCGTGGCTAAAGATTAACGAAGAATTTTCTATGCTTTCTCTATAAATAATATCATGTTTAGTTAAAACAATTAGAAACTGTGAAGTTTCTGTTCTCTCAAATTTTTCATAACATACTAACGTAAGCGGGCTGCCAGTCATCAATTGACGAGCAGCCCGCTGTTTTTTTGACGATTTGTCTTCTTACTCCGCCCTTCGCATCCTCAGATAGAGTTGATAGAAGGCAGGTAGACAAATCAGGAGCGAGAAGAACACCGCCATATAGACATGTGTCTCGGAGCCTTTGAAGAGGTCGATGAGTTTCATGTCTGTGTCTGGATAGGCACGATAGAGGATATAGGCGACAGAGTTATTAGCCCAGTGGTATGCCATACCGGGGAGGATAGAACCAGTACGCCAGTACATCCATCCCAAAATCCATCCTGCAAGGAAAGCGTAAGGGATCTGTGCGGGGTTCATGTGAATCAGGGCGAAGAGTGCTGCTGATATAGCGATAGCACCATAGGGAGACAGACGGGATGTCAGCAGGGTTCGTAGGATAGCGCCACGGAAGACGACCTCCTCTGCCAAGGGAGCCAGCAGTCCGATGGCGAGATAGCCCCAGTAGTTACTGAGCAGTTGTACCTGTTGGTCCTCTATCCAGTTGGGTAGTTCTGGCAGATTCTCCTGCAACCATGTGACAGGAATGACCATACCCAATGCAGCGATGACCGCCCAGAACAATACTGTCCACTGTTTGGTAAGCAGCCAGTTTGGTGATATTTCCGTCCATCGTGCCGACAAGAAGATGATGATAGTCAGCATACTGAATGCCGCAACAGTTACGACCAGTTCTGTCGTGGTGATATCCATACCCCCCACCACTTGTTGCCAGATGGCATGTACACCTAATCCTGCTATCGACTGGATGGCGATAAACATGAAAGCATACACCAAGGCGTTTATTATTGATTTCTTCATAACTTCAATTTTATTTGTTTCAACTCATAACTGTCAACTATGAACTATGAATTATGAACTATGAACTCTTTTCAATTCTCCTTTTGTCCTCTTCTAACTGGCGTTTCAACTCCTCCTCACTCTCAAAACGTTGCTCGTCACGCAGTCGTTCGATGAAGGCAACGGTGATGGTCTTTCCGTAGAGGTCACCCTTGAAGTCAAGAATATGTACCTCCAAGGTCTGTGCGTGCTCCCCAAACGTAGGACGAGTACCGATATTCATCATTCCCTTATAGTCTTTGACCATTGACCATTGACCATTGACCCTTACTCCCACCGCATAGACACCTGAAGCAGGGATGAGTTTACTTTCATCTGTCAATTGGAGGTTTGCAGTAGGATATCCCAAGTGAGTTCCAATATGCTCACCTCTCACAACCTTGCCTGTGACTCTATAAGAGTAAGTCAGTGCGTCGGCAGCCTCATGCACCTTTCCTTCTCCCAACAGTCTGCGTACCATCGAGGAACTCACGACACCGCCTCTCTCTTCAGAGGGGGCCGGGGGAAGCCCCTTTACCTTGATTCCTATCTTCTCACCATAGCGCACATAGTCCTCGAAAGTATCATGGCGGTTATGTCCAAAACGGTTGTCATAACCCGTCATCAGCACCTTCACACCCAGCCGATCAGCCATCAGCCGCATGAAGTCGTATGCCGACTGTGCCGCCATCTCTTGGGTGAAGGGTAGTACCACACAACGGTCGATACCTGTCTCCTCTAACAGCCGCATACGCTCATCAAAAGTTGTCAGTAGTTGAGGCTTCCAGTCTGTCACCACCACCTCTTTAGGATGCTTGTCGAAGGTGATGACAGTAGAGGCAAGCCCATGCTCCTTGGCATAGTCACAAACATGACTCAGCACAAAGCGATGTCCCTTATGTACCCCATCAAACATACCGATGGTGGCTACACAAGGTACCACGGCAAATCCGTCTCTTTCTAATATCAGCCTCTCCATTGCGACTGCAAAGGTATAAAAAAATACCTAATTTGTTGCACAATTACGAAAAAAGCATTACCTTTGCACCGCAAAATCGGACTTGTAGCTCAGTTGGTTAGAGCAACAGACTCATAATCTGGAGGTCCCAGGTTCAAGCCCTGGCTGGTCCACACTGAAAATCAGCAACTTACGAGTAATCGAGAGTTGCTGATTTTTCTTTTTGCGAACACGATGCGAACACGGATGCTTTTTAAAGGATTGCCGTAAACACTCTATTTATTGATATTTCAGATTCGGTGTTCGCAAATTGTTGTTTCGGTGTTCGCATTGTCAAAATGAAGAAATTTAAGTTAAACCGCAAATACGCAATCCATCGG
>DEJF01000024.1 GCA_002353225.1 Prevotella sp. UBA2755
GTTGATGAGCCTATCACTGTCAATGGTCAAGATGATGCGGCAAAAGCACAATGGTTTCCGTTGACGGCATTGCCAGAGCTGGCCTTCGACCATTATGACATCATGCAGGATGCTATCAAGAAATATAAGGAGGTCATGAAATGAAGACATTATCAGTATTATTGAAAGAATTCAATGGTAGGGGGATGGATGAAAAACAATTGGCCTGTGAATTTGAGAAGATTGCAAGATCAGCCATATATGGCGGGCATTTCCGTGTCAATGATGATTTTGACATCTATATTCGTGAAATAGAGTTTTATTTTCATTCCGAAAATGAATCTGAGAGTAGCATTCATGATTGGGCGATGTATCATAGAGGAACAAATGTCGATTATTTCCCCGTTGGTTCTTTACACCCTCATCGTTCAGGAATTGATGTCACATTTGAGCGAAGAGGGTCTTATCGCGCCAGTTTCCTTATTAGGGAATACCAGATTGGAGAGGACATCATCAAGTCACCGTCTTATTTGTGTGAAGACCTGATAGGCTACACAGGCTGTATATTGGGAGATGGTCCCCGTATCTTATGGAGAGATGATCCATATGATGAATCTATGATCGTTCTAAAAAGTGCTCGTATAAATGTGCGTGCATACGATGGTGATGGAAATCCTCTGGTTGATGAACAAGGTAATAAACAATACGATTTGCGTTTGTGGAGGTTTTCAAAAACAGAATGATGATGAAACAGATTATTTATATTTCGGAGTGGTTGGAGAAAGACTACAAGGTGGTTTATAATCAACTCAGAGATGCGCTGATGTCACTTCAGATTCCCCTGAATACACTGCCTTATTCCAAAGAAGTGTGGTGTCGCGACTATATGCCGATATATATCGGGAGCGGTCAGTACGTTGGTTTCAATTTCTGTCCCGATTATCTTTGGAACAAGCCGTCGCGACGGGAATATATCACCAGACAAGAATTTGCCACCGAGGACATTTCAATGCGTTTTTCTGATAGTATAGATTTGATTCTTGATGGAGGTAATTATGTTCGCTGCGGCGACAAGGTTATCATGACGGACAAGGTCTTAACAGAGAATCCGAATTGGCGGCTAGCAGCCTTACTCGACCGAGTAGAAGATGCTTTTCAGGCCGAGGTAGTGTTGCTCCCTTGGGATATGGAGGAACCGTATGGTCATGCAGACGGCATGGTGGCATCGTTGGGAGAAGATAGAATCCTGCTCAACAACTATCGGCAAATAGAGAAGGAAAAAGGAAAACCGTGGACTAAGCGACTCGTTAAAATACTTGAGTACCATTTCGACATCGTTGAGTTGAAATATGATTGTATTCCATCGGATGAGAGTTGGTGTTACCTCAATTATCTGGAAACGGAAAGTGCAATCTTCCTGCCTGCGTTGTCGCCTAAACATGACTGTGACAGCGATTTGGCGGCTTTCAAGGTCTTCAGCCGTATCTTTAAGGAGAAAACCATTCGTCAAGTCTATGCCCGTCCGCTCATCAAGGATGGCGGTGCGCTGCACTGCGCGACATGGAATCTTTACTTGTAGTGACTATAATTTGGTGATTAAATAATATGGCAAGATGGTAGAGATTCGAAAAGCAGAACGGCAGGACGTGCCTTTGCTGCTGGAGTTTATCAGGGGCATTGCACGATTCGGCAAGATGGAGGACGGGGTGATTGCCTCGGCAGAGGTGCTGGAGCGGGAGATGTTCGATGAGCACAGGTCAGAGGCGGTGTTTGCCGTCGTGGATGGTCGTGAGGTTGGCTTTGCGCTCTACTTCTACAATTTCTCAACGTTTATCGGGCACTCAGGATTGTATCTGGAGGACTTGTTTGTGTGGCCGGAAGAACGAGGCAAAGGGTATGGGAAGGCCTTGCTGCTGCATCTAGTGAAGATAGCCCATGAGCATCATTGCGGACGGATGGAGTGGATGAGCCTCGACTGGAACAAGCCCGCCAATGACTTCTATCGCTCACTTGGTGCCGTGCCTATTGACGAATGTACGGTGTATCGACTGGATGCTGCAGCAATAGAACGGTTATCTAAAGACGTTGTATAAAACAAGGAAGGCCATGAACATAGAAGATGTACGTGAATATGCGCTGACGCTGGCAGGAGCCAATGAGGATATGCCTTACGGCCCAGACTGGCTGATTTTTCGTATCGAGGGGAAGATATTCCTGCATATTTGGCTGGAGTCGCCAGAACCCACTTGTGCGGTGAAGTTGGAGCCTGAGTTCGGACAGTCGTTGCGTGAACACTATGAGGGTGTGCGTCCTGCTTATCATCTGAACAAGACGCATTGGAACGATATTTATCTGGACGTGATAGATGACGAACTGACCAAGCAATGGATTCGCCAGTCGTACGAGCTGGTGCTGAGCAAACTGCCGAAGAAACTGAGGGAGAAGTATACGAAGAAAATATTGGCTTAAATGAGCAGCGTCGTGATTGCCATATTCCTACTGAGCATCGGAGCCAGTTTTGTGCAGCGCACAACTGGTTTCGGCTTTGGTATCTTCATCATGACGATGCTGCCGTATTTCATGCCGACTTATGGCGAGGCAACAACCTTGTCGGGCATTCTGGCTATTACTACTTCGGCGGTCATCGTCTGGCGGCTCAGAAGATTTGTTACTTGGCAGCGTATGTGGCCGATATTGCTGACTTTTATGGTTGTCTCGACTATGGCCATCTTTGTGCTTACACGTATTGAAGACCACATTCTGAGGCAGATTCTTGGCGCGGCCTTGATAGTCATCAGCATTTATTTTGCTTTGTTTGGCCAGAAGATAAAGCTGCCGACAACGAAGCAGGTGCAGGTGGGAGCCGGAACTTTGAGCGGACTGATGGGAGGCTTCTTTGGGATGCAAGGCCCGCCAGCAGTGCTTTACTTCATCCAGTCGGAACCCACAAAGGAGCATTATATGGCAATGGCGCAGACGTACTTCCTGATAGGCAATGTGATGATGACCTTGGTTCGTGCCTACAACGGTTTCTTCACAACAACCGTCCTGACAGACTACTGCTTTGGACTTGGCGGTGTCATTATAGGTACAAGCCTTGGAGCCTACGTTTTCAAGCGCATTCCCAATCGGGTCTTTCGGTATGTCGTCTATGCTTATATCGGGGTAAGTGGAATGATTATCCTGCTAACAAACAGCTAACTCGCAAAGAGGATCCTCTCTGATGATTTTGGGAGCGGACTTGCCTGCCAGTATCAGAACCTTCTTGCCATTACGATAGATATGCAACTGACGTGAGCGAACTACGGCAGTCAGTTCTGGGTCATCCTGCATGGCTAACCAAAGAGGATGATAGATGCCATCCTCATCAAAAAGCTTCCGTTGCAGGTGAGAGCACATGTTGGTGGTGTCGATGGTCATTCTTCTTATTTTTTATAAAGACATCGCCCTTTCCTGTAATGATCGGGAGATAATCTCTTTATGTTGTCAAAAGCCAATTTGTAGTCTTTTACTTCCCACTCCCATGCTTCCTGCATCACAAAGTTCTTATCATAAAGAATCCAAATCAACCTATCCCATTCATAATTTGTTGCCTTGGGAACCATAGTAACAAAACTCCCTTTCTTGCCACTTGGCCGGTTTGCCTTTACCTGGTATTTTATGTTCATAAAAACGAAATCACTTCCTTTGTTTACTGCCGTTTTGTCTTTCATATAATCGGAATATTCGCTTTCAGACATACCTACCAGCATAGCTGCATCATACTCGGAAATTGTATTTGTTATAGATGGAGCAACTCCGAATCTCTCTTGCCAAAGCAAGGCTATTTTTACAAGTTCATCTCGTAACATACTACTTTCCGATTATTTACATCTTAGTCATGTGATAGCCCATCCGTTTCAACTGCATGGCGGCTCCAAAGAGGTAGTGCTGATGGAGGCAGGCGACGTAGGCATCGAAAGCCTCTCTGGTTCCAGGTTCAATATGCTGGTGCATCAAGGCATTATAGACACGGGATGCACACTCGCCAATGACCTTCTCCAGCACAGTATAGTCAATACCCTGCAGTTGCAGGACTTCCTCGCGGATGTACTCGTCCAAGTGGTCATAGCCTCGCTTATCGCGCATATAGGCGTAGAGGTCATCGACCTTCGAATAAATCTCCCATTCCGTGTCCCACATCTTTGCCACAGCCATGCCGATATACATTATCCATCCAAGCGAGGCAGAAGGGAAGTCCTGAAACTCACGGATGCCATCGGGGATGTATGCCTGGGCGATTGACTCCCATTTCTCTTCCACGTCAGGACATTCCGGCAACCGTTCATCCACCTCCTTCATAGAGAGCAGAAACTGGTGCAGGTCTTTTCTCAGAGTATCTTCAAATTGTTCTGTCATAGGTCATTTATTTCAAGAAATCCTCGCGCATAGGGCTGAAGGTGTCGATAAGAACACCAGCCTTCAGACAGATGCAACCGTGCGGAAGGTTGGGAGCCACATAATAGCCATCGCCAGCCCTGAGAACCTTCTTTTCCTCACCGATAGTCACTTCAAAACAGCCACTGGCCACATAGGTACTCTGGGTATGGGGATGCTGATGAAGGGTGCCGACGGCTCCCTGCTCGAACTTCACTTTCACCATCATCAGGTGCTCGTTGTAGCCCATAATCTGGCGGACAATGCCCTCACCGGCATCCTGCCACTGAATGTCGGAGGCTATCTGGTAGGTGTCGCTTGTCTTTGCCATAAGTCAGAACTTAACGGTAAACTCATCGTTGATGTCACGGTTCTCTATCTCATAAGCCAGTTCCTGATGGGCGGGCTGCTTATCTTCGTTTTTGGGCATTGCTACTGTTGCCCTTGCATATTGGCCTTTGGCCTTCCTCTGTCACGACTCGGCAAAGTTCAAGCAAGCTTGACTCTGCTCTCGCTGCTCTATCGTTTCTTGTGTCATATCGGTCTAATTTGTGATTCGTGTTGCAAAAGTACTCAAAAATGAACAGAATCGAGACGGATTTAACTAATTTAGCATAAAAGAGAGGCTGATTTGATAGTTTGTGATGGGAAATTGGCTGCTTTTTTGTACTTTTGTAGCTGATAAACAAAAATTAGCATGTTGGGGTTTTTAATCATTGGAAGTGTAGTTGGCTTTTTCCTGTTTGCATATTGGCTGGGGAAAAGAACTGTGCAGAATGAACATAATCAAGAATCTCCGAAAAGAGATTCAATCTCCATATCATGCCCATATTGCTTTCACATCAATTACGTCTATACGGACGATGGATATTGCACATGCGAAGAGTGTGGAGCATTCTTTCAGATTACTGATGAAGATGTGCTTGTAGATAGAATTTCAGATAGTAACAGCAGAACCATGAGTACAACCAATACAGAGAGCCAAGTATTCTTTACAAGCCAAGAATATCAAGCTATCATAGAACTATTAAAAGAACTTGAAAGTACCGATTCGCCCTCATTAAAAAAGAAGATACGTAACCGGCTCAGGTCTAATCATTACTATATCAGTGAACTAAAAACAAATACAGTCAAGGGATTTCGTGATTTGGTAAAAAGCGGGAAAGTCATTGTTGAGGAATATCATACCGTCAAGAAGAAACCAGCAAAAGCAATTACAAAACAAGAGAAGACACAGACTCCTAAAGATGTGCTATCCTTTCCCCCTGTTGTGGATGAATCGAGTGAGATTCTTGTTTTAGGAACTGTACCAGGAAACGTTTCGCTTGCAACAGGAGAATATTATGCTCAAAGCGGGAATCTCTTTTGGACTATTATTCAGCAACTTTTCAACGAAGGAAAGCCGTTCTCGTCGTATGACGAGAAAATCAAGTGTCTAAAAGCCAATCATATCGCCTTGTGGGACACTTTAAAAGCATGTGACAGAAAAGGAAGTACTGACAATGTCATTCAGCGCGAAGAACTGAATGACATTGATTTGTTCTTGAAACAGCATCCAAGAATTAGGAAGATAGTCTTTAATGGCAAGAAACCATCTGCCTATTATCAGCCTTCCGTCCTCTATGCTGTAGCGTTGTCTACAAGTCCTGCTAACCGAAACTTTTCCGATGAACAGAGAATCCAATCATGGAAAGATTGTCTTAGTTTAACTTAGACTATCTCTTTTACTGGTTCTCGTTATCAATATCATTGTATCGAGAGTTGTGGTCAACTTCCCACTCACGGTCCTGATCACGTGAGCCTTCCCTTGTGACGGTTGGCTTGCGGAGATGAGTGCCTTCTTCTATAAGTGATTCTAATGTTACCATAATTTTTATCTTCCTTATTTTTTATATGCTCTCCAATATCCCCAAATCTGAGTAAGTATAATCTCTGCTGCTCTTCAACTTCTCTTCCATCGACCGATTGGCATTGTCCATAGCATTTTCAAGGTTTCCGCCATTGCGCTCGAAGTAACCATGAAGTCCTTTGGTCTTGATGAAGAACTCTATTGTCTTTCGATACTCCACACATTGGTTCAGGTCTTTAAGCAATGACTCTTGTGTTTCGTATGGACGATAGTCTGGCTTGACGGTCAGACGCTTGAACACGTCGCATAGGGACTTGAAGTAGAAGAACTCCGTTGGTCCTTCACCGAGGATGAGTGCTGTCTGTCGTAGCTTTCCCATATCAGTCCTCCAGATTTATAAAGATACTACCAAGTTCTGGTTTGGCTCCCAATCTGCCAATACGGTATGAATTGTAAAGCGAGAGATTCTTATGTAAGCCGAAGGAGTCGCCACGAGCATATTCGGATGAAGCAGTCTCTTTGTTCTTCTCGACAAACCACACCACACCTCGGTTCTCGTTAATCATATCCTGCGACAGGAGGGTGGTCTCCTGACTCGTGATAACCAACTGCGACTTATCGGAGTTGAAGATGAATACATTGAGATAGTAGTATAATAGGTCGTTGTGCAGATCCTCGCCCAGTTCATCAAGATAGTACACGTGAGGACTCGTTATCAAGTCATATAATGCATCGAGAATGCGGATATAATTCTGAGTACCCTTTGACTGCCATCTGAGCGGAATATCAAAATCTCCATTGTCGGAATGGTTCAAGAAGGTGATGGAATCTGAGGTAGGCTTCAACAGAACGTCTTTCATCTCCTCAGGGATATTCTCTTTCTGGATACGCTCACGAAAATCATTGGGCACAATGCGGTCTTCTACAACAGGTCGATATTCCAGAATGTTCAAGTCTGCCTTCTGAAGCATCGTGTAATAGAACTTACGCATCTTAGGATTACTGTAAGCGTCCTTCAAAATCTCGACAATGCCTTTGTCTCCGTCACCATCTATCTCATGGTAGTTGTCCATAATCCAAGTGTGAAGCACATTGAACGGGGCTATGTCTTCTTTTAGAGCAGCCTTTCGGCATACGGACAACACGCTGTGATTGTTCAAGGTGTTTTCACGGATGCTCTCCTGCGTCTTGACTTGCAGTTTGAGACTCGCACCGAACTTGATGTCTGCCTGTACATTCTCTCCCACAAAACTACGCTCGTAGAACAGCGATTTGGATTTGTTTGGGTAATAGTACAAGGCTTCACTCAGGATGTGCTTGCCGTTGAATTTAACATCGTAGTCATATCGTGTGCTATCGGCATAGAATGACACGTGCATTTCCGTTGGCTCATCTTTGGTGAGTACAAACGGTATGCAACAACTTATTCCTACGGTTGCATCTGACTTGGGCATGACCAACAGACGGAACACCTCGTTCAGGGCAATCAACATATTCGATTTACCAGAAGCGTTTGAGCCATATAGGATGCCTAACTTGTACAAGAACACACCATCAGCAACTTCAGTGACAAGTTCCGAAGACGGTCCCTTCGCTACGAAACTTAATTCCTGCTTGTCTCGAATGGAAAGATAGTTCTTTACCCAAAAATCTCGTATCATTTCGTAATATTTTGTTCAATATCGTAATTTTGCTACAAAAATACAAACAATACATGATAATTCCAATATAGTAATGTCGGTTTTTGTAAATATCATACGATTTTACATATATTTAACTATATATTGGGTATAGAGAAGGTAAATCCGTACCAGTAAACTGTTCAAAGTAAGTGTCCAATAGTTCATTATTCACTGTAACATAATGTCAAAGAACGTGGTTTGATGTGGGGGCATTCCTCGATTCTCTTTTGTCTTGGTCCATGCGTAGGAAGGCGTTAGTTTGTCGTAAGGAAACCCTTGCTTTGTCGTAAGGAAACTCCTGCTTTGTCGGTACCTGACTGTCGCTCGGGTCGTCTCACTTTTGACGTTTGCAAAGATACGGAAGTCTGAAAGAGTTACTATGAACATCCTGACACATCCTGACTCTTCTTGTCACATCCTGACTCTTCTTGACACATCCGTCAATTGCTTTATTGCCTGGGCTCCTCAGTGAAGGTCGCTCCCTCAAGTCCCCATAGTACGTTCTCTTAAAAGAGAGAACTACGTATGGGGCTTGAAGCCTTCACCTCGGAGAATGGTCGTCGGGATGCTTGCCAAGGGGCGTGCGGATGGCTGCCGAGAATAAAGAATTAAGGAGATTTTCTTTGAGTAACGGAAAAAAAGTCGTAATTTTGCGCCCAAATTCAGAAACTAATATGGCAAACAATTTAAGATTTCAGGTCGTAGAGGAAGCCTTCAAGAAGAGAGCGCTCGATGTTAAGGCTCCTGCAGAGAGACCTTCGGAGTATTTCGGCAAGTACGTCTTCAACAAGCAGAAGATGTACAAATACCTGCCCTCCGACACTTACGACAAGATGATTGACGTGATGGATAATGGTGCCCGTCTGGACCGCAGCATTGCCGACGCAGTGGCTGACGGTATGAAAAAATGGGCCATGGAGATGGGTGTCACCCATTATACCCACTGGTTCCAACCACTGACGGAAGGTACGGCAGAGAAGCACGACGCTTTCGTGGAGCACGACGGAAAAGGTGGCATGATCGAGAAGTTCAGCGGTAAACTGCTCGTACAGCAGGAGCCTGACGCCTCGTCATTTCCCAATGGCGGTATCCGTAACACCTTCGAGGCACGTGGTTATTCCGCATGGGATCCCACCTCTCCTGTGTTCATCATCGACGACACCCTGTGTATCCCCACCATCTTCATCGCCTATACGGGTGAGGCACTCGACTATAAGGCTCCCCTCCTCCGTGCTCTCCATGCGGTGGGCAAGGCGGCAACAGATGTTTGCCAGTATTTCTATGACGACGTTCAGAAGGTACAGGTGAACCTCGGCTGGGAACAGGAGTATTTCCTCGTGGACGAGGGACTCTACTCGGCTCGTCCCGACCTGATGCTGACAGGGCGTACCCTGATGGGACATGAGAGTGCCAAGAACCAGCAGATGGACGACCACTATTTCGGTACTATCCCCGACCGTGTGCAGGCTTTCATGAAAGACCTGGAGATACAAGCATTGGAACTTGCCATTCCGGTGAAGACCCGTCATAACGAGGTGGCGCCCAACCAGTTTGAGTTGGCACCTATCTTCGAGGAGTGCAACCTTGCCGTCGACCATAACATGCTGTTGATGTCACTGATGAAGAAAGTGGCTCGCAACCACGGTTTTCGGGTATTGCTGCACGAGAAACCCTTTGACGGTATCAACGGATCGGGTAAGCATAATAACTGGAGTCTCAGTGCCAACAATGGCGTACTGCTCCATGCCCCTGGCAAGACCCCGGAGGAGAACCTTCGCTTCGTGACCTTCATCGTGGAGACCCTGATGGCGGTACATAAGCACAACGGACTGTTGAAGGCATCTATCATGAGTGCCACCAATGCCCACCGTCTGGGTGGTAACGAGGCCCCTCCTGCCATCATCAGTTCCTTCCTTGGTACCCAGTTGACCGAACTCCTCGACCATATCGAGCAGAGTGACAAGAACGAACTCTTCAACCTGAAAGGAAAACAGGGCATGGAGATTGACATCCCCCAGATTCCCGACCTGATTGTCGACAATACCGACCGCAACCGCACGTCCCCATTCGCCTTCACGGGTAACCGCTTTGAGTTCCGTGCACCAGGCTCCACCGCCAACTGCGCCTCAGCGATGATCGCCCTGAATGCCGCCATGGCGGAAGCACTCAACTCCTTCAAGGAGCGTGTGGATGCACTGATAGCAAAAGGTGAGAGTAAGATATCCGCTATCCTCGACGTGCTGCGTGACGATATCAAGACCTGCAAGCCCATCCGCTTCGACGGCAACGGTTATAGCGAGGAATGGGTGAAGGAGGCGGCTCGTCGTGGTCTCGACGTGGAGAAGTCGTGTCCTGTCATCTTCGAGCACTACCTCGACGAGAGCAGTGTGAAGATGTTTGAGAGCACCAAAGTCATGAACCACAAGGAGTTAGAGGCACGTAATGAGGTAAAATGGGAGATGTATGTCAAGACCGTACAGATAGAGGCTCGTGTCCTTGGCGACCTTGCCATGAACCATATCATCCCTGTCGCCACCCACTACCAGAGTAAGTTGATCAAGAACGTACAGGGCATGAAGGATGTCTTCTCTGTCGAGAAAGCCGAACGCCTCTCCATCCGTAACATGAAACTCATCGAGGAGATTGCCGAGCGTACGGAGAAGATCGAGCAACTGGTGGAGGAACTGACGGAGGCACGGAAGGTGGCTAACCGCATTGAGAATATCCACCAGCGGGCCATCGTCTACCACGATACCGTCTGTCCCCACATGGAGGCTATCCGCAACGAGGCTGACAAACTCGAACTTATCGTGGAAGACGGTCTATGGACCCTTCCCAAATATCGGGAACTGCTGTTTATCAGATAAAATAAGAGGTGAGAAATAAGAGGTGAGAGGTGAGAGATTACCTCTTCAACTTTAACAAGCAAGGCTTTGAGAAAGTTGAGTGATATTATGCATCAGGTTTCTCGAAATGCTGATAGTCCTTGACAGTGTTCCAGTTGCCACCCCACTTAAAACCGTGCTGAATGAAAAGACGGTAGCAGAGGTCCTGCTTGGTAATCTTATACTTGAACTTCTTGTTACGATTGACATACGGTTTGCCAGTAGCAGGCTGGATGAGCATCGTACCGTCTTTCTTCCTGCGGACACAGGGGTTATAGAGGGGATTGACATCGATGGCGAGCCCACGGGCATGGTTCGAGAGTTTCTTACTACCCTCCACCACCCTATAGCAGTAGCATGACGTGTTATTGTCACGCATGGAACGCTCGTCATCATCCTGATACTCAGAGATCGGACGGATGCGCTCGATGGGATATTTCGCCTTGTAGAGTTCTGCGAATATCTCTTGCAAGTCGTTGGAAATCTTCTTGTTGCAGATTAGAACACCCGTTTGTGTCTTCCCTTGGAAGTCGATATGCCGGATGTGCAGTGTGTCAAGGGTCACCCCTTGGGGCTGAGCCAATGCGGAGAATGACAACAGGCACCCTACCCATACTATGAATAACTGTTTCATCATATCCTTCACCAATTTTGTTGCAAAGTTACGACATTATCAATAAAAAGCAAAATAAAATTTGCTTTTCTTCTTTCTTATTTGTATCTTTGCTCCCAACAAAGCAACGCAAGACTATGGCTACAAGAAGACTATTCATGACAGCGATGCTGTTGACGACGATGCTGACTGCATGGGCACAGTCAGTGGTCAGTGGTGTGGTGACCGACCGCCAGACAGGACATCCCCTGAGTCATGTGAGTGTGACGGCAGAGGGCGGCAAGGCGCATACCGTCACCAATGACGAGGGTTATTTCGTGCTGAAGACAAAGCAAGTACCCCAATACCTGCAACTGAGTCATATCGGCTACAAGACCCGTCGCCACCAGTTGAAGGAAGGTACGCAGAACGTGCGGATCATGATGACCGCCAATGTGGTGGGACTGCACGAGGTGGTTATTACCCGTAACGACCCGTTGGAGATTGTGAAAGCCGCCATGCAGCGTATTGAGTACAACTATCCCGACCGTCCCGAACTGGTGCGTTGCTTCTATCGGGAGACGGCACGTCGTGGTTCCCGTTTCATCTCTGTCGCCGAGGCAGTGACAGATATGTATAAGAGCGGTTACGACCGTGGTCCCGAGCGTGATGCTGTCGCTATCCTGAAAGGTCGCCGACTGATGAGTATGAAGGCAAAGGACACGCTGGGTGTGAAGATACAAGGCGGTCCCGTGATGCCACTGATGGTCGATGTGGCGAAGAATCCCGAATACCTGCTGAAGGCGGACGAGTTCTATAAATATGCGTTTCACATGGAGATGCCCGCCATCATCGACGACCGGGTGCAGTATGTGGTGAGCATGGAACCTGTGGGGGCGACACTCTATCCACTGATGTACGGTAAACTGTTCATCGACCAAGAGACACTGGCTTTTACCCGTGCGGAACTGCAACTCGACGTGAGAGACTGGCGCAGTGCCTCCGAGTATATGCTGGTACACAAACCCTTCGGCTTGCGTTTCCGTCCAAAGGAATTATCCGTGACGGTGGTCTATGAGACTGATGCGCAAGGAATCACTCACATGAGTTATGTACGTAACGAGATGCGTTTCAACTGCGACTGGAAGCGACGGCTGTTCGCCGCCCCGTTTACAACGGTGAGCGAGATGGTGGTGACTGACCGCCAGCAACAGGGTGATGAGGTGAGACGACCCAGAGGACGTAACTCGTTCGGCATCCGTGAGCGTTTCTATGATAAGGTAGAGTATTTCGATGACCCCGACTTCTGGGCAGAGTATAACATCATCGAGCCGACAGAGAGTCTGGAACATGCCATCGGCAAACTGAAAAAGAAGGTAAGGAAACACTGACGGTGTCGTCCTTACCCCACCCTAATGATTCTTCTTATAACTCAGCACTGCCCATACCGCTGTGACAGAGGCGAGTGTGAAGAGGGCAAACACCTGATGGGCGATGCTCAGGAAACCGCCACCACGCACGAATACGGTACGGATGGCGTCGATGAAGTAGTGCATCGGATTGATATAGGTGGTGGCATACGCCCAGGAGGGCATGGAGCGTGTCGGGGTGAACAAGCCGCTGAGCAGCATCAGACACACTACAAAGAACCACATCACGAGCATTGCCTGTTGCATGTTGTCACTGTAGTTGGAGATGATCAGTCCTAAGGACGAGAAGAAAAGGGCAAGGAGTACCGCCAACAGATAGACGAGTACCAGCGGTCCCTGACAGGTGATGCCATAGACTGCCCATGACAGCAGAATACAGACGGTAAGCACCAGCATACCGATGATCCAGTAGGGAATGAGTTTCGCCAAGATAAATGCCCATTTCGAGACGGGTGTCACATTGATCTGCTCTATCGTTCCCGTCTCTTTCTCACCCACGATATTCAGTGCAGGGAGGAATCCACAGAGCATCATCATCAGAATACCCATCAAGGCAGGAATCATAAAGACCTTGTAACTCTGGTACTTGTTATAGAGTAGTTTTGAGTTTAAAGTGGAGAGTGGAGAGTTTGCTACCGCCCTTGATGGAAGACCGGTAGGAAACTCTAAACTATACATTCTCCACTCTCCACTAATAATCTGTGTGAGATACGACGAGCCGATAGAGCCTTTCGTGCCATTGACGGCATTGGCGGCTATCAGCACCTGAGTGGGTTGTCCCGTGGCAAGATCACGACTGTAATTCTGTGGGATAACCAGTACGATGTCCGCCCTACTCTGCTCTATCTCCTTCAGGGCAGCGGCATAGGTAGGCTGCTGACCGCCGAAGATGAAATACGGACTGGACTCGATGCGATGCACTAACTGCTGGGAGCGCACGCTACGGTCGTTATCCACCACGTCGACCACGATGTTCTTCACCTCCTGGTTCATCACCCATGGCATCACACACATGATGACGATGGGGAAGATGAAGATGATCTTCGGCATGAACGAGTTACGGCGTATCTGCAGGAACTCTTTCTGGATGAGGTATCGGATAGTCATGGGGTAAGTCGTTTATTGAATTTCTTGAGGGCGATGATCAACAGCAGGAGGGTCATGACACAGAGCACACAGACCTCTGGCAGCACCTCACGGATGCCCACACCCATAATCATGAGTTTGCGCATAGCCTGGATATAATAACGAGGTGGTATCACTGCCGATATCCATTGCAGAATCTGGGGCATCGACTCCACAGGGAACAGCATGCCCGAGAGCATCACGGTGGGCAGCAACAGCACCATTGCCGAGACGAGTAAGGCGACAAACTGTGTCTGGGCGACGTTGGAGATGAGCAAGCCCAACGAGAGGGCAAGGAGGATATAGATGAGCGACACCATGATAATCCAGCCCAACGAGCCAGCCAACGGCACGTCAAGGACGGTCGCCGACATCACTAAGATAATAATGAGGATAAGGAACGCCTGCAGGAGATAAGGTACCGCCTTTGCCACGATGATCATCAGTGGACGGACTGGTGACACCAGCAGCACCTCCATCGTGCCACGCTCTTTCTCACGGACGATAGACACGGAGGTCATCATGGCACAAATCAGCAGCAGGAGCATACCCATGATGGCTGGTACGAAGTTATAGGCTGACTTCATCTGAGGATTGTACAGGAGTTTGATATTCGGATTATTCAGATTATTCTGAAAATTCTGATTATTCAGAATACTCATCGCATAAGCGGTCCATTGCTGTGCCATGTTAGGGTCGGAGGTGTCGACCATCAACTGGACACCGCTCTTCCGTGAGGCGAAGTCCTTGGCAAACACGATGGCGATATCGGCTTTTTGATGACGAAGCAACAGTTCCGCTTCCCTCGGAGTGCTGACCGTTGCCGTAATGCTGAAATACTCAGAGGCGGCAAGACGGTCGACAGCCTGATGCGTCAGATGGTCCATCTGTGAGGTGACCACCACTGTGCGCACATCCTTCACATCATTGGTGATGGCAAAACCGAAGAGCAGCATCAGCACGATAGGCAAGCCGAAGAGTATCAGCATCGTACGACGGTCGCGCAGGATGTGCTTGGCTTCTTTGATGACAAAACTAACAAACTGTCTCATAGGCTAATCACTGCTTCTGGTCGCCTGACGGGCGAGATAGGTAAACACATGATCGATATCAGGCTGGTGGAACTGCTGTTTCAGTTCCTCTGGGGTCCCCATCGCACTGATCTTACCATCCACCATGATAGAGATACGGTCACAATACTCAGCCTCATCCATATAATGGGTGGTGACGAAGACGGTGATGCCACGTCCTGCTGCCTCGTAGATGAGTTCCCAGAACTGACGGCGAGTGGCTGGATCGACACCACCTGTCGGTTCGTCGAGGAAGACGATATCTGGGTCGTGGAAGATAGAGACGGAGAAGGCGAGTTTCTGTTTCCAGCCCAACGGCAGGGAACCTACGAGGTCGTTCTTATGCTCCGTGAACTGTAGTTGCTCCAACAACTGGTCGGTCTTGCGGGCAATCTCCTCGTCGCGCATACCATAGATACCAGCGAACAGACGGATGTTTTCCTTGACGGTCAAGTCTTCGTAGAGTGAGAAACGCTGACTCATATATCCGATATGCTTCTTGATCTGCTCGTGCTCCTTGCAGATATCGAAACCTGCCACGGTACCCGTGCCTGACGTGGGTTGGTTCAGACCCGTCAGCATGTGCATCGCCGTCGTCTTGCCAGCACCATTGGCACCTAAGAAGCCGAAGATCTCCCCACGTCTGACGCTAAACGAGATATCATCGACGGCATGGAAAGTGCCGAAAGCCTTCACCAGATGGCTCACCTCAATGACGTTCTCCCGTCCCGTTTGTTGCTGTGCCACAGCAACAGACTTATCAATACCTGGGGGATTGAAGATGGCGGAGAAACGGTCGAGGATGATATCAGGCTGGTCGACGCCCTGTACCCTGCCCTCATGCAGGAAGGCGACACGCTCACAGCAACGCACCTCGTCAAGATAGGGTGTGGAGGCGACAATGGTGATGCCACGCTCTTTCAGGGTTCCCAGCATCTCCCAGAACTCCTTACGGCTGACGGGGTCGACACCCGTAGTCGGCTCGTCGAGAAACAGAATGCTGGGTTGATGTACCAAGGCACACGAGAGGGCGAGTTTCTGTTTCATACCACCAGAGAGAGCACCAGCCTTACGGTCGGCAAACCGCTCTATCTGTGAATAGATGGCACGGATACTGTCATAACCCTCCTCCACCGTCGTCCCAAAGAGAGTGGCGAAGAACTCCAAGTTCTCACGGACGGTTAAGTCCTGATAGAGCGAGAAACGCCCAGGCATATACCCTACCCGACTGCGTATCTGTCCCATCTGGCTGACGACATCATAGCCGTCGACCAATGCCGTCCCTTGGTCGGCAAGCAAGAGGGTACAGAGGATACGGAACAAGGTGGTCTTACCTGCCCCGTCAGGACCTATCAGTCCGAACACCTCCCCCTTGTCTACGGAGAACGACACATCATCGAGTGCCTTTACCTTACCGTAGGATTTTGAAATATGACTGACCTCTATGGCTTGCATAA
The DNA here is from genome assembly GCA_002353225.1 of Prevotella sp. UBA2755. Taxonomy (GTDB): domain Bacteria; phylum Bacteroidota; class Bacteroidia; order Bacteroidales; family Bacteroidaceae; genus Prevotella. Next base: position 16,486 of record DEJF01000024.1, read on the forward strand.
CTATGAACTATGAACTATGAACTCTCAACTAAAACCTCACCTCTCCATACATACCTATTTTAATATATCCGTCGTTCTTGACGGCTACCTTGACGGCATAGACCAGATCGG
>DEJF01000010.1:0-496 GCA_002353225.1 Prevotella sp. UBA2755
TTGGGAATGGTGACGGAGGTCAGACCACTGCAACGAGAGAACGCAGAACGGCCGATACTCGTCACAACATATGTGGTGCCATTATAGATGACGGATTCAGGAATAATGATAGAACCAGTATTTCTTCGTAAGATTTGAAATCACTTCCCTTATAAGACACAGCGACAGTGTAGTCTTTTGCTGAGGTGATATTGTAATAAATGCCATCCACATCAAAGTCGTGGGCATTTGCCTTTGCTCCAACCATGCTCATGAGTACAGTGAGCAGAAATGTAAGTTTAAATTGTTTCATAGTCATTCTTTCTTAAACTTCATGTATATCGAATTCTTCAGTCAATTTAAATCAGATGCCATATTTATCGAAAATTTCTTTAACGGCAGTCTCGTTCTTTTCGTCATACACAATACAGCCTTCAGTAATAAGCCCTGCCTTCTCTAATTCTCCAATGAGTTCTATCATCTTAGGATTGATAGATGGTGAGATTTTGACCATAAT
>DEJF01000010.1:528-31024 GCA_002353225.1 Prevotella sp. UBA2755
GCGGTTAGTATTGTTAAACGGAAAGACGTGGGTGCTCTACTTCTCACTTATCCCATCGTCGGGCTCTCGCATTGCCTTGTACAAGGATAAGCAACTCGAGATAGCCCACGTCGTGATATATTGAGACTGCACACTACATAGAGTGAGCAGGGTACAATACACCCAAAGTGGACGTTCTGGTTGCGTATCTTCTTGTACTTTAGATTTGCGAGATCTGACGATAGAAGATAACGTCCGTAAACGTCCTTTTACCAACAAAAGTTTGACCCGCTGTCCCTTTCGGGCTACTTCGAGTCAGTTGCAAACTGATAGTGATTATTTCTGAAACTCCAAAGGATTCATAGGAAAAAAGTTAGAAGACCCACTCCTGACCTCCCCCTGCTGAGGGGAGGAAACGTAAAAAGTACAGAAAATATTTGGAAGACAAGAAAATAATCTCTATCTTTGCAAACGAAAGGAAACAAGTTCCTCCCGCTGAAATGAAAGAGTAGCACCGTAATCGGGTTAGCAAATCAGTTCAGCGGTTTTTTATTTCCTCAAATTTTGAATCTCAGCGTCAAATGTTTTCTGGTCTATATCAGACTTAGTAATTTCCACTTCCATTGTGATAACATTAGTTATTACAAAATGCATAGGACAGTTTTTTAATGTATCTGCGATACGCAATGCTTCCTCTCGAAATCTTTTGCTTTCGATGTAATAGCCTTCGTCAGTTCTTTTAGCCATAATAAGAATAGTTATTCTTTTACTTAGTGCAAAAATACGAATAATTTAGAAAACTCCAAAGGATTCATAGGAAAAAAGTGAAGACCCTCTCCTGACCTCCCCCTGCTGAGGGGGAGGGAAAAAGAAAACGAGGAAGCATGGTCGCTTCCTCGATTTAGTCGAAATACTTCTCTTAAAGATTTTATCTGTTTCGGAATGCCTTCAACTCCTTGACGATCACGTCGAAGTCATCGGTAAGGGTCAACTGGAGGTTCTTGTATTTCCCTAACTTGACAAGTTCCTCCAAGAAGGGATATACAGGGAGTTCCTTCGTCCAGAAATCGGTGCCGAGGAAAATCATCGGACTGGAGTAGCCGAACGACAAGTAGTGGTTCTGTACGGCATCCTGGAAGATTTCCTGCATCGTGCCGGCACTTCCTGGTGTGTAGATAATACCACCAAAGGCAACGGTCAGGATCAGATCCTCACGGATGCTGTTCTCGAAGAACTTGGCGATATGTGTAGCAAAGGGGGCTGAGGGCTCATGACCATAGAGGTAGGTCGGAATACCGAGACTCACATAATCACCCTTACGAGGATAGCGCTCCATCACCTCAAAGGAGGTAGCAAGCCATCCTTTATCTTTGAACGACGGTGCCACTTTGAGCATCTCGATGGCTGCATCTACCTCCTGCTCTGTACGTCCTGCCATCCAAGCACCCAGATGGGTTGCCTCCATAGCACCTGGTCCACCACCACTCAACATGATAAAGCCCTGCTCCGTGAGTTGCTTGCTTAACAGCACCACCCTCTTATACATCGGGTCTGTGCGAAGCAAAGCATGTCCACCCATGATACCCAGACAAAGGCGTGAGTCATACTTTTTGAAGAACTCGTCAAGAGCCACATGGATACAGTGGTCATGCAGCGTACGAGCCAGAGACTCCTCCACATTCTTAGCCTGCTTTCCATTCTCAATAAAGTGCTTATACACCTTCGTGTCGTAGCAGGTCTCAAAAGATGCCTCCTTCTTGGGGTCATAACCTGCATAAAGTTCCGCTGCGCTGTACAGTGATGTGCGGTTCACATCAAAAGGCACAGACTTCAGATAATCCATTGCTTTCGCACTGAACAGATCGCCAGCAGACTGCGCTTTTACAGTCGTGGCAGCAAGCACCATAAGTGCCATCAAACAAATTTTCTCAGTCATTTTCTTACTTTTTTATGATACGTCCTTGTGGTTTCGCATATTCTTGACCAATATGTCCATTGAGGTTCTTGGAGACAAACTCAATAAAGATATCGTTATAGGTTCTCTTTGTTTCCCAAATAATTTTGCAACCCTTCAGTGCATTATAGAGTCCTCCATCCGTCACGCAATATTTGGTAGTGGCAACCTTATAGACACGTTCCTCGTTGATAGGCTCATAATGTTGTGTGAAACTGTTGAGTACCTGTACGTCACTGACACGATGCTCGTTCTCGTAAACAGTGAACTTCATACCCGACACCTGCGGAAACTGTCCATCGGGCTTAGGCAGGAAAGCCATTAGTTTATTCAACATAGCAACCAATGTACTGCCTTTCACCTCTGCCACTACAATATAGTTATCGTAAGGTAACAAGGATAGTAGGTCGCCATAGGTCAGGTCACCCGCTTTCACCTCGTTGCGGATACTTCCACAGTTCAACACAGAGATATCCGAACCAGTTACCAGACGGAAGGCATCAGTTACAATATCACCAGCATTCGTCTCACTCACACGGACGGCTTCATTACCTTCGTCATCATAGATACGCAAAGGAACCTCACTATGACATATCAGACGACTGGTCTGCGCATTCAGCATCGTGTTGATGCTATCCACCAAATGTGCCACATAAGTATTCTTCTCTTTCACACTCTCCATGGGGATAAGCGTAGTCGTCATCTTACCATCAGGAGTAATGAGTAATTTTCCGATATTGGCAAATTTCGTCCCCGTCTGTGTCACAATGATAGGTTTTCTCACCTTATTCAGTATCGTGTCAGCAACAATGGATGAATGAGTATGTCCGTCCAAGACAATATCGATACCCGTGGTATTCGCCACCAGCGTATGAGAGTCGGAATGACGTGCTGTCTCACGCTCACCCAGATGAGAGTCGACAATCACATAGTCTGCGCCTGCTCTTCTCGCCTCGTCCACCGCACGCTGTACCAATACGGGGATATCCTCAGTCTGCAAGTCGTAGATCAGACTGTCACGCTCGTCCTTGAAAGCATACGCCTCGTCCTCCATGGAGGTTGGTGTGACAACACCGACAAAGGCGATTTTCTTATTGCCAACGCGTTTCATCACGAAGGGTGCATACACCATCCTACCAGTACGTATATCATAAAGGTTGCAGCATACAACGGGGGCTGGCACCTGGCGGAGCAACTCAAACATACGTTCCATGCCATAGTCAAACTCATGGTTCCCCAATGTGATAGCATCATAATTAAGAGCCTTCATGACATCCACCACATATTGTCCCTTCGAGATGGCTCCCACCGTCTGACCTTGGACATAATCGCCATTCGACACCAGACAGACATCGGCTGTGTCGGCTATGGCATCACGCAGTCCTGCTAGTTTGGCATAACCGTCCATCGCACAATGTGCGTCATTCTCATATAGGATGACAATATTCTTTTGTTTCAGGCTGGTAGGAGTGTCCTTGACTGTCTGTTTGCAACCTACCAACAGCAAGATCATCACAACCAACAGGAGTCCTTTAATTATCTTGTTCATCATCTTATAGTTTTTGGTTAATTATCGAATCTTTTTCTATTTGGATGCAAATATACAAAAAATTTTGATTATCTTTGCATACATTATTAATAACCTTAGAAAAAAATGAAAACAAGACTACTAATCGGTGCATGGCTTATATGCTTGACAGCATTTGCGCAACCTCGAAAAGAAATAAATCTGAAAACCTGGGAGTTCTCGCGTGACAACCAATCGTGGAATCAAGTGAATATCCCTCACGACTGGGCGATAGCGGGTCCATTTGACAAGAAATGGGACCTGCAGAAGGTTGCCATCACACAGAATGGTGAGACAGAGGCAACAGAAAAATCAGGTCGTTCGGGGGCTCTGCCATGGATTGGTGAGGGATGGTATCGTACCACCGTGACAATCCCACAAGGTTATGAGACGGCAGAACTGGTGTTTGACGGTGCCATGGCAGAGCCAAGAGTCACTATCAACGGTAAAGAGGCAGGCTACTGGGCTTATGGCTATAATGCCTTCCGTATTGATGCCACTCCCTACATGAAGGCAGGAAGACTGGATATCAGTGTACACTTGCAAAATCTGGAGGAGAGTTCAAGATGGTATCCTGGAGCCGGACTCTATCGTCCTGTGACCTTGATTCTGAAACAACAAACACATATCAACGACTGGTCATTGTTTGCCCGTACTATCCAATTGAGTCAAGAGAAGGCTGAGATTGCCGTGGATATGTCTGTTGAAGGAATGACAGAAGGAGTAACCGCAAATTTCGAGATTGCTGACAATCAGGGAAATATCGTAGCATTGACTAATCAATTAGATGTAAAGAACGGATTGGTTAATACGACCATACAGGTAAAGCGTCCTAACTTATGGTCACCAGAGTCACCTTTTTTATATATACTAACCGCAAAGGTTACGAAAGACGGCAAGACGATTGACGTGAAGACGCAAAAGATAGGCATCCGCACCATCAAGGTGTCTCGTGAGAGCGGTTTCCAATTGAATGGTATATCAAGAAAGATAAAAGGTGTTTGTCTGCATCATGACTTAGGTCCCTTGGGGGCTGCCATCAATAAAGCAGCACTGATCCGTCAGATCCGCACGATGAAGGAAATGGGATGTGACGCAATCCGCACGTCTCATAACATGCCATCAACATGGCAGATGGAAATATGCGACTCGATGGGTATGATGGTGATGGCTGAGAGTTTCGACATGTGGATATACCCAAAGTGTAAGAATGGATATGCACGTTTCTTCAAAGAGTGGGCTCTGAAAGACATCACCAACCTCATCCTGAACCATCGTAATCACCCAAGTATCGTGATGTGGTCGATAGGTAACGAGATTCCAGAACAATGGAGCGAGGAAGGCAGACAGATCAGCAAGCAGTTACAGGGGCTCTGTCATGCACTTGACCCCACCCGACCCGTGACACAGGGCATGGATCGTGCGGAGGACGCACTCAACAGCGGTTTTGCCCAAACAATGGAGGTGCCTGGTTTCAACTATCGTGTACATAAATACGAGAATAACATCAAACAACTGCCACAAGGTTTTTTGTTAGGTAGCGAGACGGCATCGACAGTGTCGTCACGTGGTGTGTATAAGTTTCCTGTTGTCCCCACTGACAACTCGCAATTTGCCTCCTACTCCCCCAACTACGACCCCACAGCATTACAAAAAGCAGACGGACAATGCAGCAGTTATGATGTGGAATGGTGCTCATGGTCAAATCTGCCTGACGACGACTGGCGTTGTCAGGATGATTATCCTTGGGTGATTGGAGAATTTGTATGGACGGGCTATGACTATTTAGGTGAGCCGACACCTTACGATGAATACTGGCCCTCTCGCAGCAGTTATTTTGGTATATGCGACCTAGCCGGACTCCCCAAAGACCGTTACTGGCTGTATCGTTCGAAATGGAACACTAAGGAACATACTGTTCATCTGCTGCCCCACTGGACATGGAACGGACGCAAAGGGGAGATAACACCTGTATATTGCTATACAGATGGTGTAGAGGCTGAACTCTTTGTCAATGGCAAGAGTCAGGGACGCATCCGCAAGAACCCTGCCGAGCGACTGGACCGCTATCGCCTGCGCTGGAACAACGTGAAATATGAGCCCGGCGAAATTCGTGTTGTGGCATACGATGCTCAAGGTAATCAGATTGGCGAGGACACCAAACAGACAGCCGGGAAACCAGTCGCCTTGGTGGCAAAGGCTGACAGGAGCAGTTATCGCGCTGACGGGGAAGACTTGGCGTTTGTGACGATCAGTGTGGAAGATGCCAAGCATATTGCTGTTCCTACTTGTGACAACGAATTGACCTTCTCTGTTGAGGGAGCAGGACGGTTTGAGGCTGTCTGCAATGGTGACGCTACCTCGTTGGAATCGTTCAAGCAACCACAGATGAGACTCTTCAATGGTGAACTGGTAGTCGTCATAAGAACCGCATCACAGGCTGGTAATATCCGACTACATATCAAAGACACGAAAGGTAAGTTACACCCTACCACTATTACTATTCGCACAGAGTAACAAGAAAGGTCTCTCATCACGAGAGACCTTTCTTTATGTTCCTTATAAACAATCTTCTTACCTTATAGAACTTCCTAATGTCTATTTCTATGCTTTTTCTTTATGCAAAATTAAATCAATCGCTTGTATTTTTACATACTTCAGAATCAAAAATAGATTCCAAAGCCTTATTTTTGACCTGCGTCAATTCTGCATGGTGACTCATCCATGAAAAGATAAGAGGGTTGATAACCACCAGCATCTACCACCACTTTCTCAAAGACGATAGCAGGATCGTCTGGCCGAATGGTGAGAGTATGAATATCACCAGCCTCCACAGGTAATTCAATCACACTCTCGACCACACGCCGAGAAATGGTAGGATAATAAATAGAATATATATTCTCCTTGTCCTCATTGAGATTCTTATTGAAATTCACTGTGACAGGAGTGTTTCCGTCAAGATTGATCTGATAGGTTAGCCCGCCTTTATTAAGATAATCAAGCGTGGACTTAACAATCACATGAACTTTCACTTTATCTAAAAACTTATTGTCTGTCTTAAAGCGATACGAAAGACTACCTCCTACCGGACTCTTCGTATAGGGCATCAAGGTAACACCACTACGGGTACGTCCCATATCAGGAATCACCGTCCATACAGTCTCCACATTACTCTTTGCCTCATAATAATGCTCTGCTTCCATAGATACCACACCATGCTGCATGAAGAAGATGAAACCACCTCCCTCACCTTCTGGCAATCGCTTAACCTCAGGCATTCGGTCGGAAGGAAAATCGTCGTTCCATGAGGTATAGCCTATATGCTTCTGTGTCATCATTCCATTCCACTTTCCATTCGCCATCTTGTGGTTATAATCGGCACAGAGCATAGAGTCACGACGGAACGCCTGCTCAACCTTTTCTGCCCACTGGTTGCAATCAGGATTACCTTCCTCGTAAAGTTTCTGGTTCATTGCCTGAGCATAGTACATCTGATAGAGATTCGACATCGCCTGAATAGGGAAGAGAATCAACTGCTGGTAAGCATCTTCATAACGTTTGTCAAGAGTCAGATACTGGCGTAAAGCCTCTGCCTCCAAACGCATAAAGTCGTCTGCGACCTGTCGCCACTCTCCTGTATATACATTATAAGTCTTAGCATCCAGCATCTCTGCAGTAACACGCCCATTCATCTTACAAGACAAGTTAAGTAAACGTGCTGCCTCAGCAGCCTGACTCTCGCCAAACTGCTGACGGCAGAACGTCTGAGTATGATTGATAATTAGTTTTGATTCATATTGATTAGGATTCCATGCCATATCCATGAAGAATGTGATAGGATACTCCATAGGTTTCAAGTCACCCACATTCAGAATCCACATACGCTCAATACCATTGACATAGGCAAGACGCAACTGCTCCCACATATTCTGAGTAGGGGTTACATTCAACCATTTAGTGTTACGTGGTGCTCCAACATAATCTACATGATAGTAGAGTCCCCATCCTCCAGGATGCTGACGTTCCTTCTGATTAGGCACACGACGGACATTACCCCAATTGTCGTCACACAACAGCATGATAACATCATCTGGAACACGCATACCTTTATCATAATAGTCCAACACCTCTTTATATAATGCCCATACCTGTGTAGTCTCCTTTGCTTTCTTACCAGTTACCTGACTGATGATACGACGCTGGTTTTCAACAATACGCTGTAACAATTTGGTATCTGCATCCTCACTCATTGCCTCATCACCATCACCACGCATTCCGATAGTCACCATATCTTCAGAACCCTTCATGCGCTCAATACCTTCACGAAAGAACTGGTCGAGTTTCTGTTGGTTTTTTTGGTAGTTCCATGGTCCCCATTCTCCTCGATGACGAGCATATTCCTGATGATTACGCGCCATCGGCTCATGATGGGATGTACCTATAATAATACCCATATCATCTGCTGTCTTGGGATTCAACGGGTCATCTGCATAAAAAGCCCACATCCACATCGCTGGCCATATCATATTACCACGCAAACGAAGTATCAGTTCAAAAACTTTTTCATAGAAACGATGGTCACCATAATTTGTACCAAAAGTGTTTTTTACCCATGATGTCAGACAAGGAGCCTCATCGTTCAGAAAAATACCACGAAACTCCACGGCTGGCTCGCCATCCGTATATACACCTTTTTTTATATATATATGATCATGGTGCTCAACAGGGACATCTGCCCAATAATACCAAGGAGACACCCCCATCTGTCGGGAAAGTTCATAAATACCATAAACGGTGCCACGACGATCACTACCGGCTATAACCAACTGACCATCTATTAATGTAATGATGAATTTCTCCCGCTTTCCTTTCAATAAAGAGACATCCAGTTTCTTCTGTTTCACATACTGATTGAGTAAAGCAGACTGCCCTATAGTTCCGACGATAATTTTAGCATCAGTAGTATTCACCAACTGAGCGTCTCTTCCAGTCACTCTTCCAAAGTCTTCCGCTAATGTCTTTGCCGCAATAGCAACAGCCTTAGCATCTGACATATCATAGCCAATAGTTACAATACCATTTGTGAGTAACATATCTCCTTTCGTGAATCCGACAAAACAGGAAGCAGCCATACTCTTTATACTTATTGTAAGCATAAAGACCATCAGCATGAAGCGAAAAACAATTTTCATAAAAGGTATCACTTGTTTCATAAAACTTACTATGTCTTCGTTATTGATATTGCAAAGGTAAGGCTAAAAGCAATACGAAACAAGGAAAAAAGTAAAAAAATAGAGGAATGAAACAAATTGAAACGTTTTTGGAACAAAAACGAAAAAATCCCCACAGGAAAAACCTGCGGGGATTTCTATTTTATTCTGTTTATGATTACTTAGTAGTATCAACAAACATTGCAACGCGGTTGAAGTCAACCTCCTCAGAGAGTTTGTCAGTTGCTCCAAGACCCTCAGTAGTGATACGGTCAGCAGCAATCTTATAACGCTTGATGAGAGCATTCTTCACAGCAGCGGCACGAGCCTCAGACAGTTTCTGGTTCAACTCTGGCTTACCCTCTGGAGAAGCATAACCACGAACGAGAACCTTAGAATCCTTATGGTTGCGCATATACTTAGCAACCATCTCAACACTTGCATACTGAGCAGCGTCGATAGTGCTCTTACCCTGACGGAAGATAACGATTGGCTGGAGAACAGTCTCGTTCTTCTCAATAACAGCAGCAGTAGTAGGACGGGCCTCGCAGTCAGCAAGTTTCTTCTTCAAATCAGCGATAGTCTGGTTAGCAGCGTTAATCTGACCATTCTTAGCATCTACATCAGAACGGAGTTCGTTAATCTTAGCGTTCAGAGCGTCAATCTCAGCCTGGTCGCGGAGTTCAGCAAGTTTGTAGTTGTGTGTACCATTGCTTGTACCGAACTTGTAGTTAACACCAACCTTCAAAGAGACAGCACCGTTCCATTTCTTACCTACAGTAGTCTGTATCTTGCGGAAGGGGTTTGCATACTGAGGATAAGGCTCACCCAGAACAAGACCTGGCTCCAGATATACCTGCCACTGCTTAGCATCACCAAGGTTCAGAGCGAGGTCGATAGCAGCCTTAGCATTGATACCACCTTTCTTCTCAGCCCAAGCACGGCTATAGCCACCACCTGCCAAAAGGATTACCTCGAATTTACGGGGCTGTCCCTGATAACCAGCAAAAGCGTTGCTCAGATTCCAAGTACTCAAAATGTCAAAGTCTGTACGGTTAAAGAAAGTCTTGCTTCCAAACAAAGACTTAGCATCAGTCTTGTTTCCAAAATAGTTGTTGATGTCCAAAGCCAAACCGAATACGGTGGTCAGGTTCTTACCAACACGTACACCAAATTCAGGAGAGAAGCCCTTGAAACGACCTTTATCTCCTTCTTTCATTACAGGAGTTGCAACACCGGCATTGATACCAATGTACCAGTTGTCACCTGCTTTGTTTGCAGTTACTGCAGTGTTCTGTGCGGACACAGACGCTGTCATCAAAGAGACAGCAAGCATTAAGAAAAGTTTTTTCATCTTTTTACTAACTTAAATAAATTATAAATAAATCTACCTATTTCTGGTTTAATTTCGAGTGCAAAGTAAATAAAAAAAACAATAAGTTCCAAGAAAAACGTGTAAAAAGTACCGTTAAAAGTGCAATTTTTGATTAAAATCAGTGATTTATTCGTTTTTTTGCAGTATTTTTGCGAATAATATGAAAAAAATCATACTAATTACAGGTGGACAACGCTCGGGGAAAAGCCAATATGCAGAGAAGTTGGCTCTTAGTTTGAGTGATCATCCCGTCTATGTAGCAACGGCTCATATTTGGGATGATGAATTCAGACAACGCGTCATGAAACATCAAGAACGCCGTGGTTCTCAATGGATAAATATTGAGGAAGAGAAATTATTAAGTCGCCATGACATCACAGGGCATGTTGCGGTTATTGATTGCATTACATTATGGTGTACTAATTTTTTCTTCGATCGACATAAATCCGACCAAGAACAGCCTTCTGTAGATGAGGCTTTGGACGCTATTAAGAATGAGTTCGACCTGTTTACAGCACAAGAAGCCACCTTTATCTTCGTTACTAATGAGATTGGTTCTGGTGGCGTTAGTCCTGATTCTATACAACGTCGCTTTACGGATATGGAAGGATGGATGAATCAGTATGTTGCCTCCAAAGCAGATGAGGTGATTCTGATGGTAAGTGGTATACCTATAAAAATAAAATAAAAGGATGAGAACATATCATATACAGCCCTTGGACGAGAAACTACGTCCTACGATACAAGAGAAGATTGACAACCTGAACAAGCCCAAAGGCTCTTTAGGACGTTTGGAATCCCTTGCCATGCAGATTTGTTTGATTCAACAGACACTAACCCCCAGCCTATCCCATCCATGTCACCTATTATTAGGTGGTGATCATGGTATTGAAAAGGAAGGAGTCAGTGTGAGCCCTCGGGAGGTCACGTGGCAACAGATGATCAACTTCACCAAAGGCGGTGGTGGTGTAAATATGTTCTGTCGGCAGCATCATTTTGATTTGAGAATTGTGGATATGGGGGTTGACTATGACTTGAGTGCTTATCCGCAAATCATAAACCACAAGATAGCGAGAGGTACTAAGAATTTTCTATATGAGCCTGCCATGACTGAGGCGGATTACAGAGAGTCACTTGCCGTTGGCGAACACCTTGTTGACGAATGCTATCAACAAGGTTGTCACATTCTGTCAATTGGGGAAATGGGAATTGCCAACACCTCACCCAGTAGCATCTGGATGCACCTCTTCTCTCAAATACCTCTTGAAAACTGTATTGGTGCGGGAGCCGGACTTAACAGTCAAGGTGTCCGCCATAAATATGAGGTACTAAGTAAGGCTTTAGACAACTACCAGACACATACCCTACATCCTACCGCAGAGAGTGCCATCCGCTATTTCGGAGGTTTTGAGATGGTAACGGCGATTGGTGCCATGCTACGCGCTGCAGAGTTACACCTTATTATATTAGTGGACGGGTTTATCATGACGGCATGCGCCTTAGCGGCATACCAACTATATCCTGATTGTAAAGACTATATGATTTTCACCCATTGTGGGGATGAGAGTGGACATAAACGGATGTTAGATGTATTAGAGGCTAACCCTTTACTACATTTAGGACTACGACTCGGTGAGGGAACCGGTGCTTTATGTGCTTTCCCTATCGTGGATTCCGCTGTAAGAATGATGAATGAAATGAACAACTTTGACAATGCAAATATCACTCGATACTTCTAAATGGTACGAACGCATCTGGGCGGCGTTTATCTTTTTCACCAGACTACCCTTCTGGCGTGTCTACCAACCTAAAAAAGAGGCATACAAGACTGTCGTTGAACACTGGCCCCTAACAGGGTGGTTGACAGGATGCAGTATGGCTGCTGTCATTTGGCTTGGCAGTATGTTTTTCCCCTATCCTATTGCCATCATCCTTGCCATCCTTACCCGTCTGCTGATTACTGGTGCCTTACATGAAGATGGATTAGCAGATTTCTTTGATGGCTTTGGAGGTGGCGGCTCTGACAGACAACGTATTCTTGATATTATGAAAGACTCCCACATCGGGACTTATGGAGTAATTGCGTTGATTCTTTACTTTCTTTTGCTATTCTTCTCACTGAGTTCCCTGACGCCCTTTTATGCAGCATTAACGATTATCGCTGCCGATCCATACGCGAAAATGTTATCGGCACAACTTATTCTGATGATGCCATACGCCAGAACTGAGCAAACGGCAAAGAACCACACGGTTTATCGGAAGTTCGATGTCCGTGCTGGTATCAGTCTTGCCATACAAGGACTACTGCCCATTGGACTATATATCTACTATCTTTATGACAAAATAGACTGGCAGATTTTGATTTTTCTGCCAGCCCTTGTCTTGTATTTCCTTTATCTACTAATATGGCGACGACTCAAAGGATATACTGGAGATTGCTGCGGAGCCGTATTCCTGTTAACCGAACTATCGTTCTATCTCGTCGTCACCTACTCCTTAGGATAATCAGAACTTATAGTCGATACCTATACCTATCACATTGTTTGTGCGGGAATAGACATCCTTTCCAGCATAGGGTGTTCCAAGATAATTGTCCTGTTGCTTGGTATAGTCACTATATAGTGTGATAAAATAACCAGCATTCAGACGAATCTTCTCTGTGATATTCCATGCTCCACCCAGTCCGATAGACCAACTGTCACAGGCAAAAGAGGTATTCTGTTGATAACCGTCGCTCAAACCATAGTCTGTGCGCTGTGCGCCACAACTAACAGTGAATTTTTCGTTAATATCATACTCTACACCAGCCAATATCTCATGAGTTCCATGTTCCAACTCCTTCTGACGATCACCTGCCATCTTCGCATTTTTATCGTCAAAGAAATGATACTCTAATGTGGCACGTAGTTTCGGAGTGAACTCATAACCCGCAGCAATAGAGAGCAATGCCGGCATATCGTAACGTGTCCTCACTCCATCTGCATACGGAGCAGTATAAGCACCCAACTGTGTACTGAGCGCTTGTAGTTTTGCCTGAGCACCAGCAGGATCTGCTGCCATCATCGCTGCAATGACATTAGTACCCAGACCCGCGTCTAGAACATTGGTTTCATTTTTCGGATTTACTTTAGTACGAAATTCATAACGAGCAGCCAAAGTCAAAGGACCTTTGTGGAAGTCAAGGCTTATAATAGGTGTGAAACCCCATCCTTTCTGGTCTACGTCAAGTAATAGTTTTGCCAGTTCACCCAATTGAGGATGATCTGCCGCAATCACATGACCACGATAGTATCCATCGTAATAATTGGCACGAAAACCTACGGCTGCAGCAAGATAATCGGTTATCTTATAGGTGAAGTTCACCTGACCACCATAAATATATTGTTTTCCCTTCATCTCCGAGTCGAGTTTATACTGGTTTGGTGTAATACCATTGCTGGCAAGCATGCTGTTCACGAGCAAGTTAAACATAGGAACCCCTTCCTTATACTCCACAAAGCCACCGCTTCCCACTATTCCAATCATTGCCGACACTGCAATACGGTCTTTCTTATAAGAAGCGAATAACGCCGGCACAATAGGGGCAGACGCCTTACCATGATATTTCTTGTTGAAGTCTGCACCAAGGAAACCGTTAATTGTTGTCTCAATATCACGATTCTGCCAAGGCTTCTGGAAGTTGAGGGAGAGTTGCCACCCTTCATGTCCCCATGCAAGTCCTGCGGGATTACTATATGCTGCGTCAATGTCGAAAGTTGCACCACGCGCCATCATACGGTCAAAAGCAATATGATAGTTTGTGTTGGTCATCAGTCCGCCTGCACGGACACTTTGGAAGGCACAAAAGCCTACGGTAAGAACTAAAATTCTTTTTATCATTTCTTCTATTTTAATGGTTTTCGGCTGCAAAGTTACAAATAAATTATGAAACAAACGGCAAAAAATGACAATAAAATGCGCAAAAGGAACAAAAACAAAGGTAATTCAACAAGAAATGTTTGGATATATTAGAAATAATACTTACCTTTGTCATTTATGCAAGTAATACTCATCAGACATACCAGTGTTGATGTCCCTCCTGGGACATGCTATGGGTGGACAGATGTGCCTACAAGAGACACTTTTGAGCAAGAGGCGGAGATTACCAAGCATCAATTGATGACATATGGAAAGATTGACACCGCTTTCTCCTCACCACTGACAAGGGCTCTCAAACTGGCTGCCTATTGCGGTTTCACTGATGCGAGGATCGACGACCGTCTGAAAGAGATGAATATGGGCGACTGGGAAATGCAACGTTATGAAGATATCCAAGACCCATACATTGAGGAATGGTATCAGGATTACCTGCACCTCCCTACTCCCCATGGCGAGAGTTTCCAGATGCAATGCCAACGAGTTGCTGCATTTCTTGACGAGTTAAAGACAATGGACTACCAACGTGTTTCCATCTTTGCTCATGGTGGTGTGTTGGTCGCAGCGGGTATCTACGGAAAATTATTCTCTGAAGAGAACGCCTGGGACCATCTGGTAAGTTATGGAGGCATACAATGTATTGATATATAAACTAAAAAACGATAAGTAACATGAAAAGAACTAAATTTTGGATGGCTGTCGCCCTGATGATGGCAACAACAATGACTTACGCCCAGTCGAAGGTTTACTTCACGAAGGAGATTACTCCTGAGTCATTGGTGAAGATTTACAAGGCACTTGGAGTGGAGGCTAACGGACGGATAGCAGTGAAGATCTCCACAGGTGAAGGCGGTAATACACATTATCTGAAACCGACCCTTATCCGTAACCTCGTGAATGAGGTGAATGGCACGATAGTAGAGTGTTGTACCGCATACGGTGGTTCTCGTCAAGACCCCAAGAAGCACTGGGAGACTATTCACGATCACGGTTTTGACAGCATCTTCGCAGTTGATATCATGGACGAGTTCCACGATATCCGTATTCCTATTCAAGACAAAAAGCACCTGAAGTACGATATCGTCGGTGAGCATCTTGCTAATTACGACTTTATGATCAACCTCGCCCACTTCAAAGGGCATGCGATGGGCGGATTCGGCGGTGTGATGAAGAACGCCTCCATTGGTGTTGCCTCTACCGCTGGTAAGGCATATATTCATACGGCAGGCAAGACCGATGATGCTAAGATAGCATGGGGTCCCGACTATCTCGCCGCTGGTAAGACACAGGATTTGTTCTTGGAGTCAATGGCTGCAGCAGCACAGGCTGTACACAATTTTTTCAACGGTAAAGTCATTTATATCAATGTGATGAATAACATGTCAGTAGACTGCGACTGCGACGGACATCCCGCCAAACCAGAACTGCAGGATATGGGTATCATGGCGTCATTAGACCCTGTTGCCGTCGATCAGGCCTGTCTCGACAAGGTATTCAACTATCAGGGGAAGCCTGGTGACGACAACAAGCCCCTCATCCAGCGTATCAACCGCCAGCACGGAACCTATATCACCGACTATGCGGAACAGATTGGACTGGGTAGCAAACAATATGTCATCATTGATCTTGACAAATAAGGAATTTCCAACACAATAAACTAATGAACAAAAGAAATCTTATTTTAATGCTCGCAGTTATTGCTGCGAGCATTAGTGTACATTCACAGACGGACTCACTACAACAACTACAGGAAGTCGTAGTGACAGGAACACGCTCTGCCACTGATGTGCGCCACCTCCCTATGACCGTTAATGTCATAGATAGGGAAACACTGACAGAACAATATCAACCAAATGTCTTGCCTACTGTGATTCAACAAGTGCCAGGTCTCTTTATCACCAGTCGCTCGATGATGGGTTATGGGGTATCTAGTGGTGCTGCAGGAGGTATTAACCTGCGTGGTATCACAGGTGGTAGTGGACAGTTGATGGTACTTATTGACGGACACCCACAATACAATGGTATTTATGGACACCCCATCGCCGACAGTTATCAGACGCTGATGGCTGAACGTGTGGAGATTTTGCGTGGACCTGCCTCCGTGCTCTATGGCTCCAATGCCATGGGGGGTGTATTAAACATCGTAACACGTTCTATGCATCAGGATGGTGTGAAAACACAAGTCAACGTGGGGGCTGGCAGTTACGGTACCATACAAGCAGAGGCATCAAACCAAGTTCGAATGGGCAAGTTCTCCAGTACCATTGCCGCACAATATGGTCGTACAGACAACCATCGTCCACGTATGGGGTTTGAACAATATGGCGGTTACCTGAAACTGGGCTATAACTTCAACAACCACTGGAATGCCTACGTCGATGCGAATATCACGCATTTCAATGCCAGCCAACCTGGCAGCACGTCTTCCCCACTCTACGATGCCGACCAGTGGATCACTCGCGGCATGGTGTCTGCGGCTGTCGAGAATCATTATAACAAGACCAGCGGTGCCGTCAGTCTCTATACCAACTTCGGACGACATAAGATTGACGACGGTACGGCTGATGCTGCGAACCCCACCAAGCGGTATTTCCGCTCGAAGGACGCACTGATGGGTGTCTCTCTCTATCAGAGTGCCCAGTTCTTCGAGGGCAACCGGGTGACGGTGGGTATTGACTATCAACATATCTACGGCAACGCTTACTATACCTCCAAAGAGACGGGTGAAATACTTGATACACCTAACAAGCAAAGTGGCAAGTCTTATCGTAATGAGATAGCAGGCTATGTGGATTTCCGTCAAGACATCACATCCTGGTTGACCATCGATGCAAGTATCCGTCTCGACCATCATTCCGTGACAGGTACCGAATGGATTCCACAAGGTGGCATCGTCATTCGTCCAATTGACACTGCCGAACTAAAGGCAATGGTCAGCAAAGGATTCCGCAATCCTACCATGCGCGAGATGTACCTCTATCCCCCTTCCAATGAGGAACTGAAACCAGAACGTATCATGAACTACGAATTGTCATGGAGGCATCGTCTATGCGCCTTTTCCTATGGTGTCAACCTCTTCTACCTGAAAGGTGACAATATGATACAAACCATCGAGCGCAAGAATGTGAATACTGGTGAGATAGAGAACTATGGAGCCGAGATAGAGGCTGCCTACCATATTGACGATCACTGGAGCCTCTCCACCAACCACTCCTTCCTCCACATGAAGAACCCCGTGATCGCCGCACCACAATATAAGGGATTCCTTGGTGCTAACTACCACTGCTTCCGTTGGAATATTGTGACTGGTCTACAATACATCAACGGTCTTTACACTACCGTTGGTGACAATGAGCAGAAGAAAAACTTCCTATTGCTTAATGCCACAGTCAGTTACCAGGTGATGAAGAACCTCAGTCTTTGGGCGCGTGGTGAGAACCTATTGGCACAAAGTTACGAAATTAACCTCGGTTACCCCATGCCCCGAGCCACTTTCATGGCAGGTGTGCAATGCAATTTCTAAATAAAAGAGCGTGGGAATAATCCTCACGCTCTTCTATTATACCTTATTTATATATTATATCTGCTCAATAATCTTGCCACCCTCCTCGATTGCCTGCATATTAAGGGGAATCATAGCATGGTGGCGCTCTGGCAATGTTTTATAGAGTGCTTTCTCCACACCATTGGTGCTGACTACGGGAGCCACCTTGAGGAGTCCACCCAGTACAATCATATTGAACACCTTGGCATTTTTCATCTCCGCTGCCTTATCCATGGCATCAATACGATAGACAGTGATATCCTTGCGTGTCGGGGGATTCAAGATGCCATAACCGTCATAAATCAAGATACCACCGGGTTTGAGTTTCGGCTCAAACTTTTCCAAGGAAGGCTGGTTAAGCACGATGGCGATATCAAACTTACTGAGAATCGGTGAACTGATCTTCTCGTCACTCACAATAACGGTCACATTAGCGGTACCACCACGCTGCTCGGGACCATAGGCAGGCATCCATGTCACCTCCTTATCGTCCATCAGTCCTGAATAGGCAAGAATCTTACCCATTGAGAGGACACCTTGACCGCCGAAGCCACTGATAATTATCTCTTTCTTCATTTTGTCGTGTCTTTTAAGTCTCCTTTCGGATAGTAGTTGAACATGTGCTCCTGCATCCACTCGTTGGCAGCCTTTGGCGACATTTTCCAACCGCTGTTACAGGTGCTTACTATCTCCACCAGACTGCTACCCTTGCCTGCCATCGAAGCCTCGAAAGCCTTACGGATAGCCTTCTTCGCACTACGGATAGCGGCAACTGTCTCTACCGACTGGCGGGTTACATAGCATGTACCCTCCAATGTGGCTGCAATCTCTGTGATATGCAAGGGGTAGCCGTGCAGGTCTGCCTGACGACCATAAGGACAGGTGGAGGTCTTCATACCCATCAGCGTCGTCGGTGCCATCTGTCCGCCCGTCATACCGTAAATCGCATTATTGATAAAGATGATGGCAATATTCTCACCACGGTTCAAGGCGTGAATCGTCTCACACGTTCCGATACAGGCAAGATCACCGTCACCCTGATAGGTGAATACCAGACGGTCGGGCCACAGACGCTTGATAGCAGTAGCCACTGCTGGAGCACGTCCGTGAGCAGCCTCCTGCCAGTCGATATCCAAATAGTTATAAGCAAATACCGCACAACCTACAGGAGAGACACCAACCGTCTTCTCCTCCATTCCCATTTCCTCGATGACCTCAGCCACGAGTTTATGGACCACACCATGTGAGCAACCAGGACAGTAGTGCATGTGGTTGTCGTTCATCAGTGTTGGTTTCTGATATACCAGATTCTCTGGTGCTATGATATTGTTTTCCATCTTACATCATCTTCTTTAAAGCATCAATAATCTCCTCAGGCTCTGGTACGATACCACCCAGACGACCGAACTGCTCAACAGGCAGGGCTCCATTGATGGCAAGACGAACGTCCTGTACCATCTGTCCGGCATTGATCTCTACGACGAGAACACCTTTCTTTCCTTTTGCCATCTCAGCGATTGCCTTTGAGGGGAAAGGCCACAATGTGATAGGACGCAACAGTCCTACTTTGATACCTTCCTCGCGAGCCATCTCAATGGCTTTCTGTGTCAGACGTGCCGCAGATCCGAAAGCGACAATCAGATATTCAGCATCATCACAGTAAAGAGTCTCATAACGAACCTCCTTCTCCTGAATCTCCTTGTATTTCTCCTGTAAATGGAGATTACGAGCCTCCATAGCCTCTGGCTTCAACTCCAATGAGGTAATGATATTGGGTTTGCGGTCCTTAGTGCGTCCAATCGTTGCCCAAGGGCACTCCTTACGAATCTGCTCCTCCGTACGACGGGGCTTATAAGGAGGCAATACGATTTTCTCCATCATCTGTCCGATGACACCATCGGCAAGAATCATTGCCGGATTGCGATACTTAAACGCCAACTCAAAAGCGAGATCGACGAAGTCAGCCATCTCCTGTACGGAGTTAGGAGCCAAGACGATGACGTTATAGTCACCATTACCACCGCCACGGGTAGCCTGGAAATAGTCACCCTGTGAAGGCTGGATAGTACCCAGACCAGGACCGCCACGCTGTACGTTCACAAACACGCCGGGCAGTTCCGCACCAGCCATATAGGTGATACCCTCCTGCATCAGGGCGATACCCGGTGAGGAAGAAGAGGTCAGCACACGCTTTCCTGCTGCCGCACCACCATAAATCATATTAATAGACGCCACCTCACTCTCTGCCTGCAGCACCACCATACCCGTGGTCTCCCAAGGTTTCAGTTCGGCAAGGGTCTCAATCACTTCACTCTGTGGGGTAATCGGATATCCGAAATATCCGTCAGCACCACAACGGATGGCAGCGTGGGCTATCGCCTCGTTGCCCTTCATAAGTGTTACTTCCTGTTCTGCCATCTTTTTACTCCTCTACTTTTTTACGATAGACCGTGATACATCCGTCAGGACAAACCACAGCGCACGACGTACAGCCTGTACACTTGTCTATCTGTGCCGGCTCCACATAGGGATAGCCATGCACGTTGACACGATTAGCCAATGCGATGACACCCTGTGGACAAGCGCTCACACAGAGCACACATCCTTTACAGCGGTCGGTATTCACCACAATAGCACCTTTCAGTTTAGCCATTTCTTTAGTATTTGTTTATGGATTATAGTAATCCTTATGATAAAAACTCATGATATCGTCGAGCATCCGTTTCGCCTCTACTGCAGGACTTTCCGGGTCAAGTTCTATCGCCTTGATATAGCAGTTGATCGCCTCCTGCCAGTTGCCCTGCTTCCGCCAGGCGTTACCTTGCTCATACCACTCTTGGGCGGTAGCAAACTCTAAACCCTCAACTCTCAACTCTACACTATTTATAATATTCCTTCTTACCAGCGGCAAGGGTGTTCTTCATCAGCGAGCAGATAGTCATCGGACCTACTCCACCAGGTACTGGTGTGATAAACGAGCACTTAGGAGCCACCTCGTCAAACTTCACGTCACCATTCAGACGGAAACCACTCTTTCGGGTAGCATCAGGAACACGGGTAGTACCCACGTCGATAATAACGGCACCTTCTTTCACCATATCGGCAGTCACGAAATCGGGCTGACCAATAGCAGCAATGATGATGTCAGCCTCCCGGCACTCCTCTTTGAGTGTTTTTGAGCGAGAGTGACAAACGGTCACAGTAGCATCACCGTATTGTTTCTGCATCATCAACTGTGCCATGGGCTTACCCACGATATTGGAACGACCCAGGATGACACATTTCTTGCCACTGGTCTCGATATGGTATCGTTTCAACAAGGTGATGATACCTAATGGTGTTGCGGAGATAAAGCAAGGCAGTCCGATAGCCATACGTCCCACATTGATGGGATGGAAGCCGTCAACATCCTTACGATAGTCGATTGCCTCGATAATTTTCTGCTCGTCAATATGCTTGGGAAGGGGCAACTGTACGATGAAGCCATCCACGTCAGCGTCCTTGTTCAGTTTGTCGACACATGCCAACAACTCTTCCTCGGTTATGTCAGCCTCATAGCGGATAAGGGTTGACTTGAAGCCACAAGCCTCACAGGCAAGCACCTTATTCTTCACGTATGTCTCACTGCCACCGTCATGACCAACGAGTACGGCAGCCAGATGGGGCTGTTTGCCACCACGTGCCACAATCTCTTTTACCTCTTCGGCAATCTCCGCCTTTATGGCTGTTGCCGTTGCTTTTCCATCTATTAATTGCATATCTTAAATTAAATTTTCGGCATTCCACCACGCATCTTCATAGCGGCAGCCATCTGCGCCATCTTTGAGTTGCCTGCGCCAGCCACCATCTTCATCATCTTACGGGTCTGGTCAAACTGCTTGATCAAGCGGTTGACCTCCTCTATCTTCGTACCAGAACCCTTGGCGATACGCTGACGACGGCTCTGGTTGATGATATCGGGGTTAGCACGCTCCTTGGGAGTCATGGAGTTGATGATAGCCTCAACACCCTTGAAGGCATTATCGTCGATATCAATATCCTTGATAGCCTTACCGACTCCAGGAATCATACCAGCAAGATCCTTGATATTACCCATCTTCTTGATCTGCTGAATCTGCTGCATGAAGTCGTTGAAGTCAAACTTGTTCTTACGGATCTTCTTCTCCAACTCACGAGCCTGCTTCTCGTCAAACTGCTCCTGAGCACGCTCTACAAGACTGACGATATCACCCATTCCGAGTATACGGTCTGCCATACGCTCTGGGTGGAACACGTCGATTGCCTCCATCTTCTCACCCGTTCCCACAAACTTGATGGGTTTCGTGACAACAGTGCGGATAGAAAGGGCGGCACCACCACGGGTATCACCATCGAGTTTCGTCAGTACCACTCCGTCAAAGTCGAGACGGTCGTTAAACTCCTTAGCGGTATTGACAGCATCCTGACCAGTCATCGAGTCAACTACGAACAATGTCTCGTCAGGATTGACAGCCTCTTTCAAGGTGGCTATCTCGTTCATCATCTCCTCGTCGACGGCAAGACGACCGGCGGTATCGATGATAACCACATTATAGTTCTTTGCCTTCGCCTCCTTGATGGCGTTATTGGCAATCTCTACGACATTCTTATTGTCAGGCTCGGAATAGACAGGAACACCCACACTATCACCAACTACGTGCAACTGCTGGATGGCAGCGGGACGATAGACATCACAGGCTACCAGTAACGGGTTCTTATGCTGTTTGTTCTTCAGCATATTGGCAAGTTTACCACTGAACGTTGTCTTACCAGAACCTTGCAGACCAGACATCAGGATGATGGAGGGGCGACCTTCCAGTTTCAGTTCCACCGCCTTGCCACCCATCAACTCGGCAAGTTCGTCGTGTACAATCTTCACCATCAACTGTCCGGGCTTCACGGCAGTGAGCACGTTCATACCCATCGCTTTCTGCTTGACAGTATCTGTGAATGTCTTTGCCACCTTATAGTTGACATCGGCGTCCAACAGGGCGCGACGCACATCCTTCAAGGTCTCGGCAACGTTAATCTCGGTGATTTTTCCCTCACCTTTCAATATCTTGAACGACCGTTCAAGTCTGTCACTTAAATTCTCAAACATATATACCTTATTTATTTTGGGCGACAAAATTACATAAAAAAAACGAGACTCACAAATAATGTGCCTCGTTTTTATTCTTTCCGTTGGGAAAACTCACAACCGCAATACTGCTGATTATAGAACTGGTATTCCCTCAGTAACTGGTTGCGACGGTCTTGCAGTCCGCCCTTCCGCCAGTTCTGATTCCAGAAGGTAGTGCCATCCACGGTTTGCTCTGCAAGTAGTCCTGCACGATTAATCTGTTCCAGACTCTTCCATCGTGACGAGGCAAGTGTGGTGGTGAAATACTGCAAACCTTGTTTCTTCGCCTCTTGTGCTGCCCTCGTCAGACGAAGGGTGAAACACTGCTCACAACGTCGTCCCCGTTCGGGTTCTCCCTCCAAGCCGCAGACACCCTGCAACCACCCCTCATGGTCGTAGTCACCGTCAATCCACTGAATACCAAGACTCTCCGCATGACGCTTACTCTCGTTCTTGCGAATCTCGTATTCCTCACGAGGCCAGATATTGGGATTATAATAAAAGATAGTCGGTTTAATATCATGTTGCAGCATCCACTCCACAATAGCGGATGAGCAAGGAGCACAACAAGCATGCAACAACACCTCATGCAATCCCTCTGGTACAATAATAGCCGGACTCTTCAACTCTAAATTGCTCTAAACTCTAAATTCTAAACTTTAAAGCCCTCTCGCCTTCCAGATTTTATCCTTGGCGGCATTGATCTCCTGAAACTTCTTCTCCGCAGCCTTACGGATATCCTCACCCAAGGCAGCCACCTTGTCAGGATGATGCTCTAAGGCGAGTTTGCGATATGCCTTCTTCACCTCGTCATCCGTCGCATTGGGTGATACACCAAGTACCTGATAAGCAGAGGCAAGGTCATCTTTACCTAATCCCATCATCGAGTCGACCTCATCGACAGACATCTGCATCCACTGGGCGCACTCTTTCAGTGCTGTAACCTCGCTCTGTGGCACCTTGCCGTCGGCTTGAGCGATCATCACGAGGAAGTTCAGCAGTTGCAGACGCTGGGAGTAGTCCATATTACGGGCTATCTGCTGACAACAGTCAGCCACCGTATGTTTGAAAGAGGATGCTCCTACCCTTTTCTGCTCGTCGAAGAGTTTCCTCAAGATATCATTACCTTCTATCGAAGCCTGCTCACCAAAGTTCTGACGCAGCATCTGACGCACGAATTCCATCTCCGAGTGCATCACCTTTCCGTCTGCTTTGATGATATACGAGGCGAGTACCAACAGCGAGAACAAGAAACTGTTACGCTGTCCATAGTCAGTACGCTGTCTGGTGGTACGCTGATAATTATTTGCCGCCTGTTGTCCGAAAGGACTTTCAAACGTGCCTTGTGTCTCTGGGGAGTTCACCGCATCCATCATCGAGTCGAACATCTTGCCCAACACGATACCAGCCAATGCGCCTAACGGTCCAGCCGTCATCCACCCTAAGAATCCTCCTATCCAAGTTCCAAATGCCATATCTCAACTTTCAACTCTCAACTCTCAACTAATACTCATGCCACCATGCCGATGCGTTCTGCTCCTCACGCTCCAAGTCGTCAATCAAGCACTCTGCCAGTTTCAGTACTACTTCCTGAGGCACGAGAAAACGCTTGTCGTCACTATGTGGATTGATTGAGGCGAGGAAATGAGGTACCTCTCCTTTGTACACCTCCTTCATGTGGAGATTATCCTCGTTGATACCCGAACAACTGAACGTGATATTGGCAAGACGGTCGCAGAGTTTCACAAAGGGAGCATAGGGGGTCTCACGAATACCCTTATAGTATTTCTCCCCTGCCCTCTCAGCACGAGTACGTCCTTTGTCATTGGTCAGCGCATAGGCAATCTCTGTCGCCATATATGCCTGTTCCTCTGTCATCATCTCCCTTGCTGTCTTCAACACGTCATTATAGGTCAGTCGAGCATCCTCGATACTATCGTGATAATAACCACCAAAGAATAATGGCAGGATATCCTCCTCTTTGGCACATACCAGATGGCCAAAGTTCCTGATACCGTTGACCACCATATCCAGATGGTAGCCATAGGGGAGGTCATCGCCATAGGTCTGGTTCACACTCTTATGCAAATCGTGTGCTGTCTGACGAATGTGTTCTATCTGTTCGGCATATTTCTCCATCAATGCCTCAAACTCAACTCTTGTCATGATACATTACTCTTTATTTGGCTACAAAGTTACGAAAAAGTGAGAGAAACGCCAAATTTATTTGAGCAT
This sequence comes from Prevotella sp. UBA2755, assembly GCA_002353225.1. Lineage (GTDB taxonomy): Bacteria > Bacteroidota > Bacteroidia > Bacteroidales > Bacteroidaceae > Prevotella. The sequence goes on from DEJF01000010.1 coordinate 25,448, forward strand.
TCCTTGGTTTTTTACTATCTTTGCATCATCAAAAAAACAATAAAGAATCATATCATGTCATTTACTTACAAATATCCAAGACCTGCAGTGACTGCCGACTGCGTAGTAATCACAAAAGAAAAGGAGCCAAGGGTTCTACTGATAGAGCGAGGGTTCGAGCCATTCAAAGGCTGTTGGGCGTTGCCTGGTGGTTTTATGAATATGGACGAGACAACTGAGCAGTGTGCCATCCGTGAACTGGAGGAGGAAACAGGACTGCGAGTCAACGACCTGCAGCAGATTGGTGCTTTCTCGAAGGTAGACCGTGACCCTCGTGGACGAACGATTACCGTTGCCTATCTCATTAGGATTGACGAGGCTGTTCCTGTAACAGGATTAGACGATGCCGCCAAAGCAGCATGGTTTCCATTGAGTACCTTACCCCCTTTTGCCTTCGACCATGCTGACATCATGGCGAAAGCCATCAAGATGATGTAATGCTGTCACACACAGCCCACTGGCTCAAAACCCATGTAGAAAAACGATCTTCCGCATATCGTCTGCGAAAGTACAAAAAAATCATTAATTTCGCCGTTTTTCGTTTTGAAACAAAGTGTTCGCAGCACAAGGATTAATAAAAAACTATAAGGAGGAAAGGACATGAAGAAATTATACATTGTAAAAGCAGAAAATGCCGGGGATCTAACCATTAACCTGACATTCAGTGACAATACAACGAAACTGATTGATATAGGTGATTTTATCCGTCGCCATCCTCATCCACAATACAACAAGTATCTTGATCCTCGAAAATTCAGCCGTTTTACAATTGACAATGGCAATGTGGTGTGGGGTAAGAACTGGGATCTGATATTCCCAGTTGAGCAATTGTATTCAGGTGTTATAGTTTGATTCAAAAACTATCAAATCCCGATAAGACCTGATTATCGATTAGTGCAGGCTAAAGGTTTCTATATAAATAAAGGTTCACACTTTCATGCGTGAACCTTTTGTTTTTAAAATGCCATTGCTTGCTATCATACCCTAACCAAAAACTTCACACAAAAAGAAAATCCCCCTCCCCTTTGGTCGTGTGGAGAGAATCAGTAAGAGAATCTTTTTTCTCCACCCCATTTTCTTCTTGATTTATTTTGTGTTTTAAGAAATAATACTTATCTTTGCAATTACAATAAATGAATTGTGTAACTTTTAAAACACTATTGCCTATGGGCTGAGACAGATATTCGATGCATAGCATCAAGGACATATAGGATGAATATCCACTTTTGATTCTTGTATTCCTAAATCGGCAAAATTGAAGAATTTGTCAAGAACTGAAGTAGATAGTTCACGCCAATCGGCGTGGGCATTTGCTCGTTTAAGACAAAAGGTGTTTGCCGATACCTGGAATACATAGACGAAGTAACTTGTCCACGTTTTTTGTTTTCTCTGGAAATGAACATATAAACTAAAAATGATACAATTATGAAGAAACAATTACTCTTACTTGTAATGATACTTGCGTTTGCCAATATCCCCAATTATGCTCAGACCGTAGTAAATGTAAATGGCCTTCGATTTCAAATTGAAAATGGTAATGCTATCGTTGGCAGGCAAGACAGGGAATTGTCTGGTGACATAGTAATCCCTTCATCTATTGATTACGAAGGGCAAACTTATTCTGTTACCGGAATAGTTGGTCCAATTGACACTCACTCATATGGTGGAATGTCCTCAATTTCTGCGGATGAGGCTGCGTTCCAAGGAACAGCAATAACTTCCGTCACCCTTCCTACAACAATTACGAACATCAATACTTGTGCTTTTATTAATTGTTCTTATCTCCAAAAGGTCGTCTTACCAGAAGGCATTACCTCTATCGGATGGGGCGCTTTTGCTTATTGTTCGTCTTTGACAGAGATTAATTTGCCGAATTCTCTTCAATCTTTATCAGCATGGAGCTTTGGTGGATGTAGTTCTTTGAAAAGTATAAATATTCCAGAGAATATTACAAACCTACCTGATGCAGTTTTCAAAAATTGCGGTTTTGAATCGTTTGATATACCTGCTCAAATAACTCGATTAGGCAGAGAAAGCCTAAACATGTACGGGCTAAAATCGGTGAAGAGCTATATTCGCGATATCACTCGAATATATTATCATGACGAGTGCTTTGGCAATGTTACAGATAAGACTCTCTATATACCCAATGGTTCGAGGTTCATTTATCAAGAGTACAACCCATGGAGAAAATTTGCAACTATTGAAGAATTTGACGATGGGCACACAGATGAGCCTATAAACCCGATTGAACTGATAGCAACGGTAAATGATATTCGATATAAAATATTTGATGACGGTACAGCTATATTAATTCAGCAAAACGAAAGTTTGTCTGGAGAAATTGTTATTCCAGAGACGATAACTGTAGGAGAGAAATCTTATACTGTTAATGGTATTATTGGACCGAACGACACTCATTCATGGGGCAACATGAACTCTATATCGGCAGATGGCGCAGCGTTCCAAGGAACAGCAATAACCTCCATTACATTACCTACAACAATTTCGAACATCAACACATGCGCCTTTATCAATTGTTCAAAGCTCCAAAAGGTTGTCTTACCAGAAACCATCACCTCTATTGGATGGGGCGCTTTTGCTTATTGTTCGTCTTTGACAGAGATTAATTTGCCGAATTCTCTTCAATCTTTATCAGCATGGGCTTTTGCTGGTTGTCGAGAACTAAAACAGATAGCCATCCCCAAGCAAATAACAACCCTTCCATCTGCATGTTTTAAAGAGAGTGGACTAAATTATATAGACATTCCCGAAAATGTTGTTAGCATGCAAAATTTATGTCTTAATACTTCAAGTCTTAGTTATGTTAAAATCTATCAGTCTGACATAAACCTGATTTGGACTTCAGATAATGCTTTTGGAACATATGACAATATACAAAATACAGATTTGTTCGTTCCAAGAGGTTGTAAAACAAACTACATACAGACTTATCCATGGGCAAAATTTCGTTCAATTGATGAATTTGGATTCATTGTTAATATAGATAATAATGATGGTGGCAAGATAACAGCCTCGAAAACAATTGTTCTTTATAATGATGAAAAAATTAGATTAACTATCTCACCAAACACAGGTTATAGTCTGGAAAGCTTGTCCATAAATGGTATAGATGTAACAAAAGATATAGTTAATGGAGAGTATATTGTTAGTGATATAAATGAAGATTTAAATATAGTTGGCGTATTTATAATCAACAAGTACAAGCTGACATACACAGTTGACGGCGAGGAATACAAGAGTAGCGAGGTTGAGTACGGTGCTACCATCACAGCGGAAGAAGCACCTACCAAGGAGGGCTACACCTTCAGCGGATGGAGTGAGATACCTGAGACGATGCCGGCTCATGATGTGACAGTGACAGGAACGTTCAGCATCAACAAGTATAAGCTGACCTACACCGTTGATGGTACTGAGTACAAAACCTATGAGATTAAGTACAATTCTACTATTACAGCAGAATCAGAGCCTACTAAGGAGGGTTATACTTTCAGTGGTTGGAGCGAAATCCCGTCTACGATGCCTCCATACGATGTAACTGTGACAGGTTCATTCAATATCAATAGCTATAAGCTGACATATATGATAGATGAAAAGGTGTATAAGGAAACAATGTACGAATATGGTGCCACTATCACACCTGAGCCAGCACCCGATGGAGATTTTGTGAACTTTGAGTGGATAGAGCTACCAGAGACGATGCCAGCGCATGATGTAATAGTGACGGGCACATATGAAAAAGCCTTCATCCCTGGCGATGCCAATGGTGATGGTCTTGTAAATGTGACGGACATCGTATCAACGGTGAACTACATTATGGAGAATCCATCAGATAATTTCAATAAGGATGCTGCGGACTTGAATGGTGATTGTATTGTGAATGTGACAGATATTGTGCAGATGGTGAACATTATCATGAATGGCAATGGTGCTTCCTCTCGTCGTGCAGCTGCAACCTCAAGCAACTTGATAATCAGCGGAAACAACATCCAATTGAGGAATGCTGAGACCTATACCGCTGCGCAGTTTGACATTAACCTGAGTGATGGACAGTCAATCAGTAATATTGTGCTGAATTGTAGCAGCAACCACAGCCTGTCTTGGAAGATGATAGATGCAAAGACCTGTCGTGTTGTTGCCTATTCGATGACGAATGCCACCTTCTGTGCTAACAGCGACAACCTGTTTGATATCTCCTTAAGTGGCGATCAAGATGTTACTATCAGCAATGAACTTCTTGTTGAGGCAGATGGCACCACTGGCATTGATGTTATCCGCAGGGAGGCAGAGAACGGAAAGATCTACGACTTAAATGGTCGTCAGGTGAAGAACCCACGAAAGGGTCTGTATATCATTAACGGTCGTAAGGTGATTGTAAAATAACCCAGTTGGATATATCCATAAATAATGGCATCTGTAAAACATAGATGCCATTATTTATATTTGATTACAATGCCTTTTCATTTCAACTCCCTCAACAACAAATCGGGGTTTCTGCGCATATCCCAAAGACGAACGACATAGACACATTGGGATTTGGGAGAATAATAGTAAATCACCTCAAAGCGTCCAAGCAAATGAGCACCTCTATACCTTCGACGCTTTCCCCTAAGCAATGGCTCTGGTGGGTATGAATCTGGATACATTTGCATACGCTTTTGAATATCTTCAAGTATAGATATATGATTGTTCATCGTATGCTGTCCATACTCCAAATAAGCCTTCTCCAAAAGAGTATTCAAATCTTTCAGGGCAGCCTTACGTCATTTTACTTGAACCATTCTGCGTGGGATTGTTTGAAATGAGTAAGGAAGTTGTCAAGTGTATCCCACTGGTTAGGATTCTTCATGTCACGTTCTACCTGTTTTAAGTCTTCCATCAACTCGTCAACAGACTGAGGACCAACACCAATTATCTTATCATAATCCATAAGAACAGATTGGCGAGACTCCATCTGGGTATAGCCTAATGATGGCTCATTAGCCATCCAACTATCTTTCTCCTTATCTTCAAACTGCTTCATGTCTGCAAAGTTAAAATTTAATCTCCAAACTGCCAAACAATTTTACATAAATCTACTCCCTCAACAGCAAATCGGAATGTTGGGACTGAGGATTCCACCATTTCAATGAAATTTGGGGTTCTTGCTCTGGCAAGCGACTTCGTCGATGACTGAATGATCCACAAATGGTAATAATCTCACGACTGGCAGAGCAACGATTCTGCCAGTCGTTTTTCTATCTCCATAATACAAAAACAAAAAATCCTACTATCCCTGCTACAAAGGAGCTGAAATGCCGATGTATAAAGGGCGGAGCCTGTAGCACGATTGGGATTTATCCTGCTACAATGGTGCTACCATCCTGCTACAGACTGCGACTGTTTTTTGCAGTGCATCTTCATTTCAACTCCCTCAACAGTAAATAGGGATGATAGAGGAATCCATCATTTAAGAATCATCTTACGACTGACGAAGCAAGGATCCTGGCTGTTATTTCCCTACACGTAATTTTTCAA
>DEJF01000010.1:31037-72045 GCA_002353225.1 Prevotella sp. UBA2755
TGCAAAACTATTTGATTGTCAGGGGATTGTCGGTAACAACGAAGCGGCAACGGTGACAAGGATTGGCGATTTTGCCCCAAAAGTGGGGTCTTTTTGCCTCTAAAATGAGGTAAAAACGGGTTCGTAACCAGGCTGATTACTATCTTATGGGAGAGAGACAGCACTCCGGTCGATTATTCCAGGCACTGGAATCAACCATTCCATGCATAGGGATGTATTATCGGAAACAAGGGGATTCCATGTTCCACCCTATGGAACAAGTTATTCCATGCCATGGAACAAAGTGTTCCACCCCATGGAACAAACAGGAAGGTGCCATTCTCATAAATACGACGTATAGTGTTTAAAAAGAATTAAAGTAGTATTATTTTAATTATCGCTAAGACTTTATAAGATTTTATGTTGCTTCCATTTCCATTGAAAACTATACTTTTGCAGGCGAAAAAGGACTGTACAGATGAAACGACACGTGATTACATGGTTATTGCTGGCATGGATGACAACCATTCATGCTCAACGCACCTGTGTGGTTGCAGATATGGAGAGCAGGAAGCCTATCAGGAACGCGCTGATTATGACGGACACCCACCACGCTGCACGGACAAACCTCTATGGGTATTTCGCGATGAAATACGCTTTCGACAGTGCCACAGTCAGTCATCCTTCTTTTCACAGTACAAAAGTAAAGCGCACTGCCCTACCTGATACTATTTTCCTGCTAAAGAAATTGAACCTCTTGCAGGAGGTCACCATTTATGGAGTAGACCGGCAGAAGCAGTCGCTGGCATTTCACAAGGAGTCTGCAAGACGTGCCGCTGCTGGTGCCCCACGTCCATCATCAGGTACGGTATCACTGACTTTCGACTTTGCCAATATGTTAGACCGCAGGAAGAGGCACGACAAGAAAGTGCTGAAGAAGATGGAGAAGATCTTCAAAGAAATGGACGCTATGGACGACCCACTGTATATTCCTCCCAAGGAAAGAATCGACTCCCTCAACAACAAATAACGGCTGGCGGAGCATTGAGTTCTAGAATTATCTAGATTTTCTAGAGCGTTCTAGATGATTCTAGAGTTTTCTAGAATTTCTATCGCAGAGGTACATCCCTAAGAGGATGCAGAGGGTGCCAAGAAGGAACCAAGGGGTGATCTGCTCGTTGAGCAACCACCATGCGAAGATGATGGTGGTGATGGGATTGAAATATACCCAGTTGGTGGCGACGACGGCTCCTAACCTGCGGATGACCCAGTTCCATAGGATGAAACAAAGCATCGAGGCTACCACTCCCAAGAACAACAAGTTGAGAAGAATGGAAGAGTTGAAAAATTGAAAGACTGAAGAGGTGAATATCCAACGGTCTGCAGAGACTATCACATAATAGGGAATGATCGTCAGTAGCCCATAGAAGAACACCTTACGGGTGATGAAGAGCGTACTGTATCGTCCTGCTACCGCCTTCATCAACAGGGAATAGACTGCCCAACACAGACAAGCACCAAAGGCTAACAGATCACCTAAGGGAGAGAGATGTAATACGAAATGTCCGTTGAGTACGACGACAGCCATACCCGCACAGGCTACCAGCGAGCCTATCACTTTCTGTCTGGACAATGGTTCACTCTGCCTATAGAACATAGCGATGAGCAACATGGCAAATAGTGGACTCGAACAGACAATCAACGAGGTGTTGGTTGCGGTGGTAAAGAGCATCGCCGCATTCTCTGTGAGGAAATAGAGGGAACCACCTGATAATCCCAATAAGACCATCAGTAACTCGTCAAACCAAGTGTCGGCAAACCATTTTCGTTTGTTCAGACCCCCATCGCCCCCTAACTTAGGGGGTACTAATACCAACAACACATAGGCGATGATGAAACGCAACGTGAAGATCTGGGCTGGGGATAAACCCGCTTGAAGCAGCATCTTCGTAAACACAAAGGTGCTGCCCCAGATAGCGACGACCATAAAGGCTACCAAGTGATAGCCCAAGGTATTATTTGTTGATCTCAATGTCACGCTTCACGTTATTGCGGATCTTGGTGAGATACGCCTTCATCCCCTTCGCATCCTTGTTGTCGATGATCTCCAGCAACTCCTTCAACTCCGTACGGATCTGCGACACCTGGTCGTGGGTATAGGGGTTGAAGAGGATTTCCTGCAACAGGTAATCGTCCTCGTTCAATACGCCTTTGGCAATCCGCATGTGACGCTTGAAGGTAGTACCCGGTGCATCCTGATGCTTCATGACTGCAGCGAAGACGAAGGTGGAGACGAAAGGAATACTCAATGAGTAAGCCACCGTCTTATCGTGCTCCTCGAAGGTGTACTCGTAGATGTTCAGGTCGAGTTTCTGATACAGGTCTTTGAAGAAGATACGACCCATATAGTCGCCCTCGCTGATGATGATCGCATTCTCCTCAGAGAGTTGTTGCAGGTTGGCGAAGGTGGGTCCAAACATCGGGTGCGTCGATACATAGCGCATCCTTGTCGACTCGTAGTAATCCTTCAGACCCGTCTTCACAGAGGATATATCGCTGATGATACAGTCCTTCGACAAATAAGGGATCACCTCCTTAAAGGCAGGAATGGTATATTTCACCGTCACCGCATTGATCACCAAGTCGGGATTGAACCCACGAATCTCCTCCAACTCCGTGAAACGCTGACAGTTATAGGTAAAACGCATCCGCTTCGGGTCTTTCTCGTAAACGGCTACCTCATGATCGAAACTCAACAGGTCGATGAAGAAACTACCCATCTTACCCGCACCCAAAACTAAAATTTTCATTTCATTCAAATTTTTGGAATGAAAGAAATGAATGGAATGAAGGAAATGAAAGGAATGCCATGTACAATGACCTCATTTCAACACTCCTTCATTTACATTTCTTTCATTCCTTTCATTTCCTTCATTTCTCATTTATTAATGATCTCTATTTGCTGACGGACACTCTCCTCATGGATACTCTCAAACACATTTGCCACGAACTCAGGTCCCATGCCTAACAGGGAACCCTGTGCGCCACGCTTGTCGAGAATCTCGTTATAACGGGAGGTCTGCAATACCGTCATGTTATGCTCTTTCTTGTAGTTACCGATCTCACGACAAACACGCATACGCTTCGACAACAACTCCATCAACTGGTTGTCGAGTTCGTCAATCTGTTTACGCAACTGCGTGATACCCTCCGTAGACGTGTTCTCCTCACGGATGACGAGGAGCGACAGGATATAGTCGAGCACATCAGGAGTCACCTGCTGCTTGGCATCACTCCATGCCTTGTCGGGATCGCAATGGCTCTCAACGATCAGTCCGTCAAAGCCCAGGTCCATCGCCTGCTGGCACAAAGGAGCGATCAACTCTCTCCTACCCCCGATATGACTGGGGTCGTTGATGATAGGCAGTTCGGGAATACGACGACGCAACTCAATGGGGATCTGCCACATCGGCATATTACGATAGATTTTCTTGTCGTAACTGGAGAAACCACGATGGATAGCACCCAGTCGCTTGATACCTGCGAGGTTCAGACGCTCCAAAGCACCAATCCATAACTCCAAATCGGGGTTGGTTGGATTCTTCACCAATACAGGAACGTCAACTCCTTGGAGGGCATCGGCAAGTGCCTGCATGGCAAAGGGATTGGCAGAGGTACGGGCACCGATCCACAATACGTCAATACCATATTTCAAGGCAAGTTCCACATGCTCTGGAGTAGCCACCTCAGTAGCCACGAGCATCTTCGTCTCTTTCTTCACCTGCTGCATCCATGGCAGTGCCTTCTCACCGTTACCCTCAAAGCCTCCTGGTTTGGTACGGGGTTTCCACACACCGGCACGGAACATGTGGCAACCATACATCGCCAGTTGTTTTGCCGTTGTCATCACTTGCTCCTCTGTCTCAGCACTACATGGTCCTGCAATGACGAAGGGGCGTTCATTGTCACTTGGTAACTTCAGTGGTTGTAAGTCTAATTCCATAATTATATTGTTTTTCTGATTCTTTCCAAAGCCAGTTTTATTTTTTCTTCTTTCGCACAGAGGGAGATGCGGATATAACGTTCTCCATTCGAGCCGAAGATAAAGCCGGGAGTGATGAAGACACGAGCCTCATGCAGCACACGCTCTGTCAGGTCCTCCACATTCTCATACTTCGCTGGTATCTTGCCCCAAAGGAACATACCTACCTGCTGGGGGTCATAGGTACAACCTAACACATCCATGATCTGCTCGGCATACTGACGGCGACGGGCATAGGTATTGATATTCGCCTCACGATGCCACTCGTCACTATTGTCATAAGCCTCAGCGGCAGCAAGTTGGATACCACGGAACGTACCACTCTCGATGTTCGACTGTACTTTCAATATCCATGAGATAAACTCACTATTGGTGGCACATAAGCCAACACGCCATCCTGGCATGTTATGCGACTTCGACATGGAGTTGAACTCGATACAGCAGTCCTTGGCTCCCGGCACTTGCAGGATAGACAGGTGTTCCTCGTTGAGGATGAAGGAATAAGGATTGTCATTCACCACGACGATGTTATGGTCCTTGGCAAACCGCACCAGTCGCTCGTAGGTCTCACGGCGGGCATTACCACCTGTCGGCATGTTGGGATAGTTGGTCCACATCAGTTTCACACCCGAGAGGTCCATCTGCTCCAACTCGTCGAAGTCGGGTTGCCAACCGTTATCCTCACGTAAGTTATAATTGACGATGGTAGCCCCCAATATCTTTGATAAAGAGGTGTAGGTGGGATAACCCGGATTAGGTACCAATACCTTATCGCCAGGATTGACGAAGGCGAGGGTGACATGCAGGATTCCCTCCTTCGAGCCAATCAAAGGCAGCACCTCCGTCTTCGCGTCAAGGTCGACATCATACCAACGCTTATAGAAACGAGCCATCGCCTCACGCAACTCTGGTGTTCCCATTGTAGGCTGATAACCATGCGCATTAGGTTGGTGCGCCACCTCACATAACTTCTCAATAGTCTTTTCTGAGGGGGGCATGTCAGGACTGCCGATGGCAAGACTGATAATATCCTTACCCTCCGCATTGAGTTGGGCAACCTCTTTCAGTTTTCGACTGAAATAGTATTCACTAACTAAACTTAATCTATCTGCTGGCTGTATCATAATCAATTGGTTTGTTTTCCGTCTTTATATTCTCCTAATATCTTAAAGTCCTTGGTTAAGGGGATGATGGCGTCTATCGACTGACGATAGCGGGTCAGGTCGTCATACATCACATCGACATAGAACAGGTATTCCCACTCCCGTCCGATAATCGGCAGTGACTGGATTTTCGTCAGGTTGATCTTATAGAACGAGAGGATGGCGAGGACATGCGACAAGGAACCCTCCTCATGAGGCAGTGAGAAGACGATGCTCGCCTTGTTAGCCTCCGTCAACGGACGAAGCAGGTCTGCCTTGTTGGGATTCGACACCACGAGGAAACGGGTGAAGTTATGCTTGTTGTCCTCGATGTGGTTCTCCAACACCTTCAACCCATACTGCTTGGCGGCATCGGCATGACAGATAGCCGCCCATCCTTTCTTCTGTCCCTCGGCAATCATCTTGGCACTACCTGCCGTATCCTCCGCCTCCACATTCTTCATCGTAGGATGCTGGGCAAGGAACTCACGACACTGCATCAGTGCCACAGGATGGGAATGGATCTCCGTGATGGTGTCCCAGTCATCGTCGGGCAAACAACAGATACAGTGTGAGATATGCAGTTTATGCTCTCCCACGATGGTGGTACCTGAGTCACGCAACAACTCGTAGTTATGCAGCAATGAGCCTGCGATGGTATTCTCGATGGCAAGCATACCAATGGTCGTTGGGTCTTGCTTGATACTCTGGAACACCTGTTCGAAGGTAGAGCAACAGATCAGTTGTATCTGCTCATCCTCGAAAAACAGATGTGCCGCAATGTCGTGGAACGACCCGATCAGTCCTTGTATCGCTATTCTTTTCATCTTTTATTTAATTAAAAACCCCACTCTCACGTATGTGAAGCGGGGTTGTATCTTTTCTTTATCCTTTAAGTTGAAATTTACACGCAACTTCCCGCTTCACAGAGCCCTGCAAAGTAAAAGTAATAACCGTAAAAGTAAGCGTTTCTATTCAACATTGTTCTGTCGTTTTTGTTTTATTGGGTGCAAAAGTAAAACATTTCCATGAAACAAACAAATAATTTGTCACTTTTTTATTAGAAAATGTTTAACTTTGCAGTCAATATGGAGAAAAAAACATTTGCCGTATTAGGAATGATGTGTGCGGGATGCGCCGCTAATGTGGAGAAACGACTCAACCAGACGGAGGGGGTCGCCACTGCCGCTGTCAACCTCCCTGCCCGCACAGCGATGATAGAATATGACGAGCAAGTGACCACCCCACAGAAGATGAAGGAGGCACTGGCGGCTATCGGTTATGACATGGTGGTGGAGGAGGACCGCAATGTGGAGGCGATAGAGCGACAGGCGTATAAGAGTCTGCGTAATAAGGTCATCGTCTCATGGGTCTTTGCCCTCTTGGTGATGGCTATCTCGATGGGATGGATAAATATAGGTACACGCGAGACGGCAAACCAGACGATGATGATCCTCGCCCTGCTGAATATCCTGTATTCGGGCAGACAGTTCTATGTGAATGCCGCAAGACAGTTGACGCATGCCTCTGCCAATATGGACACACTGGTAGCCCTCTCGACGGGTATCTCTTTCCTGTTCAGCACATTTAACACGTTCTGGGGAGAGTCCTATTGGGGTAGTCAGGGTATCGAGTGGCATACCTATTTTGATGCCTCTGTGATGATTATCACCTTCGTACTTACTGGCAGACTGATGGAGGAGCGTGCCAAGCATGGGACCGCCTCCGCTATCCGTTCCTTGATGGAACTGGCTCCCAAAACGGCACATCTGGTAGATACGGGGGAGGTGGTGGAAGTTCCCTTGTCGGCACTCCAACCCGGTGACACGATAGAGGTACGTCCTGGTGAGAAGATTCCTGTGGATGGTAAGATGGTGGGGAATAGCATTGCCTATATAGACGAGTCGATGATGACGGGTGAGTCTGTTGCCGTAGAAAAGAAAGTCGGTGATAAGGTGTTGGCAGGAACCATCGTCCGTGAGGGCACCTTCCGTTTTAAGGCTGAGGAGATCGGACAGAAGACCGTCCTCGCCAATATGATACGGATGGTACAGGAGGCACAGGGTTCCAAGGCTCCCGTACAGAGAGTCGTTGATAAGATTGCCTTGATCTTCGTACCTGCCGTGGGAGGTATCGCTTTATTGACCTTCCTCGCATGGTATCTCATCGGCGGACATGAATACTTACCACAGGCTGTCCTTTCCGCTGTCAGTGTCTTAGTGATTGCCTGTCCCTGTGCCATGGGACTTGCCACGCCAACCGCCCTGATGGTGGGTATCGGCAAGGCAGCGGAAAAGAATATCCTCATCAAAGATGCCACTGCCTTAGAGGATATCCGCCATATCAATGCCATGGTGATTGACAAGACAGGAACACTCACCCAACCTATAGCCTCCCCTCAACAGGGGAGGTTGGAGGGGTCCGAATCCCTCAAGCCCCACGCCCAAGAAGCGATGCGGAAACTGCAAGACATGGGTATCGAGGTCTATATGATGAGTGGTGACAAGGAGGAGCGTGCCGCACAGATAGCCCATGAGGCTGGCATCCAGCATTACCGCAGTCAGGTATTGCCACAAGACAAGGAGAACCTGGTGCGTGAACTGCAACAACAGGGTAAGCACGTCGCCATGGTGGGTGACGGCATCAACGACTCGCAGGCTCTTGCCATCGCTGATGTGAGTATCGCCATGGGTAAGGGTACGGATGTGGCAATGGATGTGGCACAGGTGACACTGATGGGTTCTGACCTCCGTCGCATCCCCGAGGCTGTCAGTCTGTCGAAGCAAACCGTTAATATGATTCACCAGAACCTGTTCTGGGCATTTATCTATAATATCATCTGTATCCCACTGGCAGCAGGACTCCCCTACCTCTTCGGACTACATTGGCAGATTACCCCGATGTGGGCTTCGGCATTGATGGCGTTCTCCAGTGTCAGTGTGGTACTGAACAGTCTGAGGTTAAAATTGAAGAATTGAAAGATATGGAACGAAAAGAGATTACATTTGACTCATTTGTACGTGGTGCGTTAACAGTGGCAGGTATCGTATGCGTCTATCTGTTGCTTGACCGACTAAGCAGTGTGTTACTACCCTTCTTCCTCGCATGGCTCATCGCCTACCTGCTATTCCCACTGGTGAAGTTCTTCCAGTATCGTTGTAAGATGCGTATTCGCGTGTTAGCTGTCATTGCCGCCATCCTCACAGTGACACTGGTACTGACAGGGGTTTTCTGGCTGATGATACCTCCTATCGTGGAGGAGTCGCTGCGGGTGAAGGACATGCTGATCGAATATGTGACGAAAGAGTCACTTGCCAACAACATCCCTGACCAGATAGAGATGTTCGTCCGTGAACATCTGTCGGCAGAGGATATCAAGGCTATCGTGACACAGGAAGGGTTCATCAACTCCATCAAGGAGGCGACACCGAAGTTATGGAACGTGCTGATGCAGTCGTTCAGTGCACTCTCAGGACTGGTGACTGTCGTCATGGTACTTATCTACACGCTCTTCATCCTGATCGACTACGAGAAGTTCACACAGGGGTGGCCCGAGCTGCTGCCAGAGAAGTATCGTCACATGGCTGTCCATCTGGTTGCCGACGTACAGGAAGGCATGAACAAGTATTTCCGTGGACAGGGTCTGGTGGCTTTCTGTGTGGGAATCCTGTTCAGCATCGGCTTCCTGATTATCGACTTCCCCATGGCAATAGGACTTGGTATGTTCATCGGACTGCTGAACATGGTACCTTACCTGCAACTGATCGGTTTTATACCAGCCATCCTGCTCGCCATTGTCAAGGCTGCCGACACAGGACAGAACTTCTGGTTTATCATGCTGTTGGTCATCATCGTCTTCTGTGTCGTACAACTTATCCAAGACACCGTCCTCACCCCGAAGATCATGGGTAAGGTAATGGGGCTGAATGCCGCCATCATCCTCTTGTCACTCTCTATATGGGGCTCGCTGCTGGGTATCATGGGCATGATTATCGCCCTGCCGATGACCACCCTACTGCTGACCTACTACCAGCGTTTCGTCATACGAAAGGAGCAGAGACTACAGGGAACAGAAGAAAAGAAGGAAGGCGAATAAGCCTTCCTTCTTCATTTCCTCATTTTCATTTCTCATTCCTCATTTCTCATTCCTCATTTTGGAACAACGGGTCCTCCGGCATCACCATGATAGGCTTCTGCTCATAGTCCTTCAGCAGTTTGTCGGAGACGTATTGCTTATCAACGACCAAGCGGAACATATACTCACGGAACCAGCGGTCGGTCATAATCAGACAACCTTGTTGTCCCCATGTGGCGCCCCATGAGTTCTCCACCTTCCATTTCAATGCCTTACCATCGGCAGCGATATCCACAGCCGTCAGGGTCATCGCATGGGTAGAGCCACTGTCAAACGTACTGATACGCTCTGCCTTCGTCATACCAAAGGTGGTACCGAACAAAGAACCGTAATCGAAGTTCTGGGTGTCGGCATAGCCACGCTTGCGGTCGAGTTGCTTACCCACGTCGTAACTGGAATACATCTTGCGACCGTCTTTCAGTGAGGCGATAGCGAGTTGCTCGATATCGTCCATCGGCAGGTTCAGGTATTTCCAGTTATGTCCGTCGTAGGTATGACGGTCGTACTCCACCTCATAGGTCTTATAGTAAGGGCGACGGGGGTCGTTCATCACCATGATAAACGTACCGTTCAGTTTACCACCCACCGTCTCCTCGTAGAACGACTTCGGAGTGTATTTCTTCGCCTGGGTCAGTTGCTTACCATTCTTGTCCTTGAAAGCATAGGTAAACTCCTTCACGGGTTCTCCAAGAGTCAGACAGAGCATCCCGTAAATCTGGCTAAGTGCCTCTGTCTTAGTCTTCTGGATATCAGCCGCCTTCTTGCCGTCAGCCACCATCTTACGCAGTTGCAGACCATACTCGCGGAGTTTCGACTTGATGATCGCTGCCATCCGTGACGTGCTCTCTGCTGAGTAGGTCTCTGGCTGTACCGACATCGGCACGAGTCCGTATTTCTCGGCTAAGTCGGCAACACCACAGAACGTACCGCCATCACCTATCGGATAATGGAAGAAGAACTGTACCCGCTGGGCATCGATAGGCTCTTTCGCTGTGTCAATCACACCCTGCAGGAAGAGGTTCGACTTCTCCAACTGGTCGTAGAAGAAGAGGTATGCCTGTGAGTACTCTACTGTCAGCGAGTCGGTACGCTTGGCGAAATTAGCACGCAGCACGTTCAGTCCACTGAACATCCAGCAGCGACCACTCGACTTCTGGTCGTGAATCGACTGTTTCTTGGTCTCTATACTGAAATAGGTGTCTAATTCACCTGCATTCTCCTGGTTCTTCGTCAGGTTATCGATGGCGTTCGAGGCTATCGCATTACGCAACGCCTTGTTGGCAGGCTGGGCGGCATACTGTCGCTCCATCTGTTGCAACATCTGCTCGGAGATACCGCCACCAGCCGTCTGTGCCGTTGCCGTCAGGGTGAGAGCCACAGACAGCAGCATCATGATTTTCCTCATTTTTTCTTGTTCTTTTTGGATGATATATGGATGGTCTTGGTTGACTTTGGCGTACTGCTAGCCTTACTAGAACTACTAGTCTTACTAGAAGAACTAGTACTTCCCCCACTTGCCTTATAATACTTCAACGCCTCTGGCATCCAACCTTGGATCTGCTTGATACGGGTGGCATCACTGGGGTGACTGCTCAGGAACTCAGAGGTCTTGTTGGTACTTGCCGCTGCCATACGCTGCCAGAAACTTACAGCCACCTGTGGGTCGTAACCTGCCATGGCGGCAAAGATGATGCCGAGATGGTCTGCCTCACTCTCATGGTTACGGGAGTATTTCAGATTGGCAAGTCCCAATCCTTGTGACAACACACTCTGTCCGAGTGCCACTGTATTGCTGCCGACACCTACGGCTCCAGCGATAGCGGAACCAATCTGCATACCGTATTGCTGACGGTACTGGGTACTGTACTGCTCTGCAGAGTGACGTGCCACGGCATGGGCGATCTCATGTCCTAACACAATGGCAAGGGATGCTTCGTTCTGGGTGACGGGCAACAGTCCCTCATAGACACAGATAAGTCCTCCGGGCATACACCAGGCGTTCACGTTCTGGTCTTGCACCAGATTGAACTGCCACTTGTAATACTGCACGTCCTCCGCCATACCATTAGCACGCAGATAACTCTCTACGGCTGTGGCAAGACGCTGACCTACGCGCTTCACCATTGCCGTATTGGCAGCATTGGTGGAGGGCTTGGCGGTCTTCATATACTCCGTATACTGCTGACTCGAAAGACTCAGCATCTGTCCGTCAGACACTACCAGGTTCTGCTTACGTCCCGTGATGGGCACTGTCTTCGTCGTTCCGCAACCAACTAATATCGCTGCGACAACAGACAATAGAATCAATTTCACGTTTTTCATATCTTCTTTGTTTTTAGTATTTTCGATGATGCAAAGGTACAAAAAAATCAATGAAGCAGAAATAAAATGACAGAAAAATTATCAATACCCTATTCTACATTATTAATTATTTATTATCTTTGCACGTAGTAGTCAAATAACAACTGACAGCGTATGAAACAGAAAATCATCATTGCCATCGACTCGTTCAAGGGGTGTCTGACCTCACAGGAGGCTAATCAGGCAGCGGCAGAAGGGGTTATCGCTCGCATGCCGGATGCCGAGGTGATACAGATTCCTGTCAGCGACGGTGGTGAGGGTTGGTTGACTGCCTTTCAGTCGGCGATGGGTGGTGAGATGGTCACAATATCGGTACGCGACCCTCTGCTGCGTCCCATCACTGCCAATTATCTCATCCACGGCGATACGGCTGTGATAGAGATCGCACAAGCCAGTGGACTCACACTGCTCTCTCCAGAGGAGCGTAACCCCTTGATTGCCACGAGTTATGGAACGGGACAACTCATCGTGGATGCTGTCCGACGGGGTTGTCGCAATATCATCGTAGGACTGGGCGGTAGTGCCACCAGCGACTGTGGAATGGGGATGCTGCATGCGATCATCGACAGTTTTGCCAAACAGACTTCTATTGCCCATAGTCGTTGGGACGCTATCCATGAACTCGACGATATCCGTTTCACCATTGCCACGGATGTCACCAACCCGCTTTGTGGTGACCAGGGGGCTGCGCATGTCTTTGCACCCCAGAAGGGGGCTACCCCTGAGATGGTCCTTCGTCTGGATGACCGTGCCAAACTGTTTTCGGAGATGTCTGCCCGTCATTTCGGCTACGACCGACAAGACCTGTCGGGGGCTGGTGCGGCGGGGGGACTGGGCTATGCTTTCCTGCAATATATGAATGCGACTTGTCGTTCTGGTATCGACCTGTTGCTGGAAGCCGTCCATTTCGACGAGTTATTGGAAGACACTACCCTCGTCATCACTGGTGAAGGGGCTGCCGACCGCCAGACACTGATGGGTAAACTGCCATTCGGTATTCTGCAACATGCCAAGGCGCATCAGGTACCCGTCTGTCTTATCGCTGGTCGCATCGCCGACCAAGACGTTTTGCTACAGGCTGGCTTCGCACAAGTATCGTGTATCAACCCCACCAGCCTCTCCCTATCCGAAGCCATGAGACCTGAAGTCGCCAAGAGGAATATCTCGGCAACATTCAATAAACTATCCTTTTAAGGCTTTTTTAGTTTATTACAAGTCTATGGTTTCGAATCACGATACCACGATAACCGCTATCTACCTCCCTGCCCTGCAGGTCGTAACTCTTCTGTTGACCATTACTATCAGGATTCCGTCTCACGCTGGAAATTCCGGTACCGCTGTCAGGACAGAGACCTGAATAAAACTCCAGATCATCATTGAAGCCACCGCTGTTGTCTAATTTCTGACCCTCGTAAAGGGGCTCCAGGTTACTCATGCGATAATTTCCGTTACACATGCCGCCCCATCCCCAGTTCACACTGAAAAAATCTTCGCTGCTATAACCATCAATGATGAATGAGTGCCCCGCATTGGAAGAAACGCCACTGAAGAACACTAAACCCGATGCCTTCAACTCATCGTAGACTGCCTGATTGAACTGCTCACTGGAAGCGTAGCTGCTTTCCTTATGCAGTTCTACATTGGGGAAATGTAGGTATTTCTTCGCTCCGTCCATCATCGCCGAACCATTAGTCGAAGAACCTCCGAGCTCCGGGTTACCGTATTGCATGCCGATGGCACTGGCTACCACACGCATCAGGTGAGCCACCGCTTTCTTCTGTGCATCGGTTCCTGTCGTCTGGGGTTGTCCATAAACGTCAGGCACTATTTCACCATCACCATCACGCAACGTATAGTCATCAAGAATGTTGTCCCAGTCGAAGGTAGTAACGGGGATGGCCGGGTCATCGAAGCGCTCGTAGATGACGGTCGAGTTGTCTGCCGTCCTATAGGAGTGATTCATGCGGGCAGGTATCTCCGCTGTGGTGGATTGAGGATATTTATGATGCCTCATCAGAATAGCCAATGCCGTCGCCATACAGCCCACTGCCGATACCGTCTTTTCCACGGTCTTACCATCCTTGACATAGGGCACCATGCATTTCTCATCAGAAAACGCTTCCACCTGCGGACAATCAATGTTGTAGGGATATGACTGGTCATACTTGGCACTAACGGTCGTGATGGGACTACCCAGATTAGCAATAGTACTGTTGTTCAAAGTGATACCATTCTTTTGCACATACGTCACCTGACGGGCATAACGCTCTAACCAAGCCTGCAACGCCGGGGGCATGTTCGCCTCGTCGATAGTCCCCGTTTCCGAATAGCCTATGATGGCGGGGGCACTCTCCTCGCCACTCACAATGGCAAACCCTTTCTGCCCGTCGGCATGGAAAATATAATAGGGCAAAGGCTGGTCACCGGCACGCCGACGTGCCTGTTCCAATTCCTGTTGAAACTTACATCCTTTCGGCTCCATAAAAGCCCGGGCATTCTCCAGAGCCTCTTCCCTGCTGACGGGCTGCGCTTCCATTGGCAGTGTCATTGCTATCAGAAATACTGCCCATAAACATTTTGTTTTCATTCTTTTTTTATTTTAATGACACTGCAAAGATAACAAATATTTTGGTCACCAGCAAAATCTTGTGGATAAATTATGGTTTAACACAGAATGCAGAGACACAGAGTTTTTTTATATTCTCTGCAATTATGTACGTATGCGAGGAAACTTCTTGACAAAACGTCGCTGTAGATTTGCGTAGAATCCACCAAGTCCTAAGTTGGTCTCAAATATGCGAAAATGAGGCGGTTATCGTAATACGCTGTGCGTCAGCCGATTAACTTTCTGAGGGTACAAATTACCCTTTGAAAAGTCCCCAAAAACGACCGTAAAGCGCTGTCTTCAGTGCTATTTTCCGCAGATTTAGGCGGCACCTTCGAGGGCGGAAGGTGCCACCTTCGGGGGTGAAAGGTGCCGCCTTCCTCCCCCGAAGGTACGTCCTAACTCCGATACAGCCCGTTTTTCCCCTCGGAGGTGCCGCCTGCAATCCTAGAACGCACAAAAACCCATACACGTTTTTCGACAACTTTTCTTGACAAAACCCACAAAACAAAACGACTGTGAGTGGGTCTACCAGCCCTCTTCCACCTCTTCATTTGAGAGGTTCTTGTTCATACCGTTTGCGTCGGGGCTGCCGGCAAGAATTGAAAGTAGTTTTTGTTTCATACTTGTTTTGTTTTAAAGATTAAACTTATTGTGAATGATATATGTTTGTATGCACACGAAGAAGCGGCTGCGAAGGCGCATAGCTCTCCGCAGCAACATATGCGCCCGACACTGCCTTACGGCGGCATCAGAACGGCATGGGTTAACGATGAAGTCTAATAAATGGGGGGGTAGTTATTGCGCCAACAACGGTCTCACCCGTCCTGCCTCCGAATGTCGGGCAGGACGCAGCAGTGAAGCTGGTGTATGTCAGGGTAATGCCGGGCATTGTGTTGGGATAAATGTTATTACAGCGGCAAAGATACACATAATCTTCCAATAAACAATGAAAAATAAAAATAAATTAGGATTTATTTTGTAGTTTGCTCACTTATTCGTATCTTTGCAATGTCAAAACAATGTTTTGGCTACGCCGCTGAGTGCGGGGAGTAAGACTGCACCGTCCCTACTCCATTTAAAAGCCACCTTTTGGTGGCTTTTTATTTTTCATACATTTTGCGAAAAATGCGGTTAGTAGCCCCTCTCCTAACCTCTCCCTGTTGAGGGGGAGGGAAAACAAAAAAGCCGCAGGTCCTAAGATCTGCGGCTCTGGATTATTAAACGCTTGTTATTTGTTCTCTAAATTAATCTTGTTGTTGACGTGCATTGCCTCAGCAACAGAGATGGCTAAAACAGCCAGTGCAAATAATGTCATTATCATACTTTCCTTTCTCTCAATTACTTCAAACCACGGTTGTTCATCGTTACGTTCAGCAGCATCACATAAGTCTTGTACTGATCACGGTTGAGCACGTAGTTCATAAAACCAAGATCCTTTTTGATGGCTGCATTAACACGCGCATCACGCTCCTCTTTACCATACTGTGTGGCGAACATCATCTCAGAACAGAAGGTCTTGTGAATCTCAGCCACAGCCTCTTTCTGATCGTCAGCAAGATTCAGAGCCTTGCTCAACTGATTCATATTTACGCTCAGATTGTAAGCCTCTGCATTGTTGACACTGTTCATGTTCTCGTTCTCAGCAAATGTGAGCGTCAGGCTCAACATTGCTACAACTGTAAAAAACAATCTTTTCATTTTCGTTACCCTTTCTTTTCTTTAAATTTTACTTATGCCCCTTTTTGTGTTTGTTCTTACATTATTTATATATGGGGCTGTTATCCTTTTATCTTGTCGCCCAGATTTCTCTGATTGACGATGCAAAGGTACGGCAAATTTTGATACGCTCCAAACATTTCGGGGTTCTGTGTGCGAAAACAGACCGAATTCTTGACCTCGGTCAAAGAATCGAAGTTTTATTGTTTTTTTATCAATTTCGCATTAAACGCAGTCGTTTTTTGCCTATTTCAAAATAAATTCGTATCTTCGCAGCCAAATTATAAACTAAAGCAGACTATGAGTGAAATGACCCATAAATACATTGCCGTGAGTTACCGCTTATTCATAGACGGCGACAATGGCAAGGAGTTGGTGGAAGAGACTACAAAAGAACAGCCCTTCTATTTTATGACAGGTTTCGGCATCGCACTGGATGCCTTTGAGAAAAAACTGATTGACGTACCCCAGGGTGAGGACTTTGATTTCTCGCTGGAGAAGGAGGAAGCCTATGGTGACTATGTGTTGGAACATGTAGTGGAACTGGATCGTGAGATATTTACGATTGACGGCAAGTTCGACCATGAGCATATCTTTGTAGATGCGGTAGTACCTTTGCAGAACGAGGACGGCAACCGCTTCTATGGTAAGATATTGGAGATTGGAGAAGAGAAGGTGAAAGTGGACCTGAACCACCCGCTGGCTGGCGAGACCCTGCATTTCGTAGGAGAAGTACTGGAGAACCGTGAGGCTACCGAAGACGAGGTTCGTAGTATGATAGCCCGCATGAGTGGCGGTTGCGGTGGTTGCGGAGGCGGCTGTCAGAAAGACGGTTGCGGCAGTGACTGTAACTGCGGCAGTTGTGGAGGATGTAATTAAAACATAATATGAATACATTTGGCAACATATTCACGCTGACGACGTTCGGAGAGAGTCATGGCGAGGCGATAGGCGGTGTCGTGGACGGCATGCCTGCCGGCATTGCTATCGACGTGGACTTCATCCAGAGTGAACTGAACCGTCGTCGTCCAGGGCAAAGCAGCATCACGACCAGCCGTCAGGAAGGTGACGTGGTGGAACTGCTGAGCGGTGTCTTTGAGGGACGTTCGACAGGATGTCCTATCGGCTTTATCGTGCGAAACACCAACCAGCACTCTCAGGACTACGAGAATATGCGTCAACTGTATCGCCCCTCCCATGCCGACTACACCTATGCCACGAAATACGGCAACAGGGACCATCGGGGCGGAGGACGGTCATCGGCTCGTATCACCATCAGTCGTGTAGTGGCTGGAGCCTTGGCAAAACTGGCTCTACGCCAACTGAATATCAGTGTTCAAGCCTATACCTCCCAGGTGGGGAGTATCCAACTGGATAGGGATTATCGGAAATATGACCTCTCGCTGACAGAAACGAACATCGTTCGCTGCCCAGACCCTATGAAAGCAGCAGAGATGATACAACTGATTACTCAGTTAAGGGCTGAGGGTGATACCATTGGTGGTGTCATCACTTGTGTGGTGAAAGGCTGTCCAGCAGGACTGGGAGAACCTGAGTTTGGCAAACTACACGCCGCGCTGGGATCGGCAATGCTGGGCATTAATGCCGTGAAAGGTTTTGAGTATGGGGAGGGCTTTGACGGTGTGACGGCTCGTGGCTCGGAACAGAACGATATTTTCGTGAATATCAACGGACAGGTTATGACACTGACAAACCATAGCGGTGGCATTCAGGGAGGCATCAGCAACGGACAGGACATCTATTTCCGTGTGGCTTTCAAACCTGTGGCTACCCTACTCCGTGAACAAGATACGATAGACATCTATGGTAATGCCACTAAACTGACAGCAAAAGGACGCCACGATCCATGTGTGCTTCCCCGTGCTGTTCCTGTGGTGGAAGCCATGGCTGCAATGACTATTTTAGACTACTTTTTACTTAATAAATCGACGAAGATATAGGTTTTTCGAATTAAAATGCAAAAAAAATCGGAAAAGGCTTGGTCGTTTAATTATTTTATACTATCTTTGCAAATGCTATTGAAGGGTTTGTGAAAATCCCAATATGCTTTAGTTAAGTCTAGTTTAGTTTTTGTGTTGGTTGAGAGCAGTCGTTTGACTGCTCTCAAATTTTTATTCCAAACACCCGATAATCTCTGATACTGAATGGCAACCATGCTGGTTGAGCCAGTCATTAATACCATCACGTACCTTGATTGTAACGGCTGGATCAATGAAGTTTGCCGTTCCTATCTCTATCGCCGTAGCACCTGCCATCAGAAACTCAATGGCATCACGGGCATTCATAATACCCCCCAGACCAACAACCGGAATCTTCACGGCCTTTGACACCTGCCACACCATACGCAGGGCAACAGGCTTAACAGCAGGACCACTGAGTCCACCAGTATTGATACTCAGAACGGTACGGCGCTTCTCTATGTCTATCGCCATACCCATCAGCGTATTGATCAGCGACACGCTATCGGCACCCTGCGCCTCACAGGCTCTGGCTATCTCTGCGATATTCGTCACATTAGGCGACAGTTTCACTATTAGCGTCTTGTGATAACGCTCGCGGACTGCCTTCACCACACTCTCTGCACCAGCGCAGGTAACGCCAAACGCCATACCTCCATCCTTCACATTCGGACATGAGATATTCAACTCAATAGCAGGAATCTTATCCAAGGCATCTATGCGAGCCGCACACTCAGCATAGTCCTCTGGTGATGAGCCACTGACATTGACTATCATATTGGTATCGATATCCTTAATCTGAGGATATATATGCTCACAGAAATAGTCGACACCTTTGTTCTGCAAACCCACACAGTTGAGCATGCCGGAAGGCGTCTCTGCCATACGGGGATAGTCATTACCCTCACGAGGCTTCAAGGTAGTACCTTTGACGATAATACCCCCTAATCCGTCAAGAGGAATAAAGTCAGCGAACTCCAAACCATATCCAAATGTTCCTGAAGCCGTCATCACTGGGTTCTTCAGTGACAGACGACCAATATTTACGCTTAAATCTGCCATAACAACTGTTTTACATTAAATACTGGTCCTTCCTTACATACACAAAGGTTACCCTTCGTGGTCTTCTCTACACAACACAAACAGGCTCCCAATCCGCATGCCATCATATTCTCCAAAGATGCCTCACATTCTATGTCCGCCCGATGGGCATAACGCGCCACTGCTACCATCATAGGCTTGGGTCCACAAGTAGCGATACCATCAAAATGCTCTTTCTGCAGTACGGAGTGGTTGGTTACAAACCCCTTCTCACCTTCCGAGCCATCCTCTGTCGTCACAAATACACGACCATAGTGCTTGAAAAGGTCTGTTTCCAATAGGTCTGCCTTTGTACGGGCTCCTAACAGGAAAGTCGGCTCAATACCAGATTTCTTCATCTCAGCACCCATATACAACAACGGAGCGACACCAACACCTCCGCCTACAAGCAATATACGCTCATCCGATTTCTGAGGCATCGTAAAACCATTACCCAATGGTAACACACAATTAACAATGTCACCTGCTTGGAGTTTGCCTAATTGACGGGTACCATCACCTATCGTCGCAACTAAAAGCCATAACTCATTATGCTCCTTATCCACAAAATTAATGGAGATAGGACGACGCAGGAAAGTAGTTTCTGAACCATCCACACGCACCTCCACAAACTGTCCAGGAAGCATCTCCGGCAGAGGAGCGGTGTCAGTGAGGCGTAACAGCACATGCTTGGGACTAATACGTTCGACTTGCTTGACTGTCAGGTCGAGAATATATTTCTTCATATACCTTATTATATTAAATATGGCGCAAAATTACGAAAAAACGAGAGAAAAGCCAAATATATTTGTACTTTTCAGAGTTACAGACAATTTCGGCAAAGCCAAAATTACGAAAAAAAATGAGAACACATTCATTTGTGCTCTCATTTAGCCTTCATCGGAACGAAGGTTTCATAGGTCTGATCATCGTAATAGACCCTTATTTCTGTCACTTTCCGTGGCTCTTTGTCAATTATTTTCACAACTTGACTTGAATTTTCAGGATGTGTATTTCTTACACCTTGCGGATAAGTAGTCATCGGACTGCTATTTACCGACTGATCAAAATCAATCATGGTCTCTACTCCTAACTGTTGACCAGGTTCCAATGTCTTATCAGAACCACCATCTGGGGTTACATACATATTACCAACACCCATTAAGAGCCAATCAGTGTTAATCATCGGTAACTTATTTTTGATCGCTTCGACAATATTCAGGGTGGGGCGAGTCCTGCCATTGAAAATACTACTCAATGTCGCAGGTGATAATCCGATGAAATCCGCAAACACTTGTTGACTCATGTGCTGCTCTTCCATAATGTGTCTAATTCTGTCTTTCATTTACTCATCAAGTCGTTTTTAGGGCAAAAATGCCGATTTTGCATTCACTTTACAAAGGTAAAACAATTTTTTGAAACACACAACAAATGTTTCGGAAATTTTAAGTTTAAAAGTTTGTGTTTTGATTTTAGAAATTTAAATCTCTGTAGCCGATTATTAAAACAAGCGTTAATGGATTCGTAAATCAAAATTCAGAATCTTAAAGTAAAGACGCAGAAAGATATAACATATTTATATAAGTAACTGGGTTTTTGTATGTTATGTTACAATAATGGCGAATTACCTCCTGAAATATACAAATTTAGGTTCTGAAAATCCCTTCTTTATTTACAATTTACATGAGTAAACGGATAAAAATATCAGATTTTTAGAAATTTATAGCGTAAACTTTAATAAGAATATGTATGAATGCCCTTATTTTAAAGCGGCTCTTTGTGTTTTTAAATCTGTATTTTCATTTGTAAATCTGAATTGAATTGTAAATTCCAAGCCTTTAGAATTTAAAACGCTATACTCCATCCTTAAACGGTTTACAAATGGAAATTCACGAATAAAAACAACAAAAAACGTTAACGCTAAATTCTTAACGCTAAAAATGACGAAAAAACGAAAATTTTGAAAGATTCTGAACGAGCGGTCGAAATGCTCAGAATTCGTAAAATGTAGAGGGGGAAAAAGAAGGGGAAACGCTTTTATTATCGGCTTTTGAGGCTGAAATTTTATGTTCAGGATTTTAGGGGAAATAGAAAAAAACGGCTCTAAAAAGACCGTTTTTTAGTGGAGAATGAAGAAAATCAACTCCTTCATTAACTCTCCTGGAGGGGTATTTGGGTTGTCCAAGCCCTTACTTTTGGCATCAATTTCTCTTATTTTGCTGATTATCTGCAGCACTTTCATTCCTGTATAGTTTCGCATGCCTGTCATATAGTCTTTGGCAGACCATGCACTCCTAAGATCCAGCCACTGCGCTACCCCATCCTGATTATTTTTCTGGGGACAATAATGTGCCAGCATCAGATTTTGGAAGTAATTAAAGAGTAACGGGAGAAATGAGTAGATACTTCCTGCCTTCGGATTTTCGTCAAAATATTTCACAATCTGATTTGCCTTGTAAATATTCCTGTTCACAATGGCATCCCGAAGTTCATAGCCATTAAAATCCTTACTTACCCCTATCTGGTCTTCCACCACTTGCGGGGTTACTCTCCTATTCTCTTCTGGCAGGGAGAGCAAAACCTTGTCTAATTCACCCACCAAGCGACTCAGGTCGGCTCCTACAGCATCTGCTATCAACTGGGTGGATTTGGGGTCTATACTGGCATTTTTAGCCGTCAGATAGCCCTCAATAAATGCCGGAAGGTCACGTTCACGCAGTTTTTTACTCTCAAAGAGTACCCCATTCTGCTGGATAGCCTTCACATATTCCCGTTTCCGACCGTCTATAGAGCCGTTTTTATGACACATCACAAGGATTGTGGAGGGCATTGGTGCCTTAAAATACTTCTCCAACGGCTCCGTATTCTTCACATTCTGGGCTTCCTTGACGATAATCACCTGATGCTCAGACATCATAGGATAGCGTTTGGCGGCATCCACGATCTGTGAGGCATTCACGTCAGAGCCAAACAAAACGGTCTGGTTAAAGTCCTTCTCCTCTGGCTGTAGCACATTCTCCGCAATCCAATTACTGATTTTGTCGATATAATATGGTTCATCCCCCATCAGATAATAAACGGGAGAGAAATGGCGAGCCTTCAACTCGCTCATTACAGAATTGTATGTCACTACAGCCTGAGCCATGATGCAAAGTTACAAAAAATCGAGAGAAATGCAAAAGGAAAGTTTGCTTTTCTTTTCATTTCCGAGTGCCGGGTAAGTTCGACGAAGTCAAAGTTACAAGAGAGAGAGAGAGAGAAAAGTCCCAATAATTATGATTTGTTAGGGATTCTAAGGATGAAACGAGTACCCTCTTTATAGTTGTCGTCTAACATTAAATCCCCTTTTATCTTGTGGGCAATACTGCGTGCCATGGGTAATCCAAGTCCCAAACCATGTTTAAAGGAGTCCACTTTATAGAATTTCTCAAAGATACGGTCACGTTGGTCTTCGGCTATTCCGATTCCAGTGTCCGTCACACAGATGTCCAGCATTCCTGGTTCCTCACTCTCTTTGACTTGCAGTTTTATGTTACCCTTTTCCGTGAATTTCATCGCATTACTGAGCAGGGGTCGCAAGATACCTTCCAAAGCCTTCGTATTACTTATCACTGTAAGATGATCATCTAATTGTGACTCAAAGACCAACTGCAGACGCCCGTTGTTAACCTCCTCCGCCCTCTTCAGCAAATCTTGGCAAAAAAGATTGATATTCACACTTTCTGTCTCTTCATAATGGTTATGGCTGTCAATTTCTGAGAATACCAGCAGTTCATTGATGAAATTAGTTATCTCACGGGTATTCTGTTCGATACTATTCACGATATTCTGGCGTTCATCTCCGCTCAAATGGTAATCTGGATTACCGATGACCTGTGAAAAACCTGAGATGATATTCAGTGGGGTACGGATCTCATGACTGACATGCTGGATAAACGATGTTTTCATACGGTCACTCTCTTTGGCATGATCGAGTGCGACAGCAAGTTCATGATTCTTCTGTCTTAAACGGTTCATGAAATAGAGTCCCAACAACCCTATCAGCAACAAAGCGATAATAATCACTCCCAATACGATATAGACATGCCGGGTCTTTACCTGTTGGTTTTCCCGCTCCATCTCATCTACCTTGAAGAGTGTATTAAACTCGTTCAACTGGTTTTTCGCATCGTTGATATATAGGGAATCCGCCAGATAATAGACCTGTTTATATAGGTTTGCAGCCTCCTCATACTGGTGAGACTGCAGCATAATCTCCGCACGTTGTTTCTTCAGCATCAGCGTTCCAGACGGGTCGTTAGGCTCAACATAGTTGTCCATCAATCTGCTGTTGAAGTCCAATGCTTTCTGGTAATCACCTTTTCTCATATAGAGCATTCCCAGATTATAGAATACAGTCAGTTGGGAGTTGTCTTTCATTTCCTTGGTTGCCGCATACGCCTTCATCATCAGTTCCTCTGCCTCCGACAGTCTTCCAAGTCCCATCAAAGCAGTTGCTCGTGAGTTGTAATAGTAGGTATAATAGGAAGAGCCTGTAGCCTTTCCATTATCCAGTCCCAACTCTTTCTTGTGTGAGTTCAAGTAGGCGAGCCAGAGATCTGTAATCTCCAACATACGACGATAGTTCTTCACCTCCGACAATACAGAGCAATAGTAGGGATAAACATCCAACAGGGTCGATGATCCCATCGCCGAATGTTCCAGAACTTTGATACACCGCTCATAAGCCTGTATCGCCTCTTCATGGAAGCCAATTTCCATATAGGCGTTTCCCATACCATAGGAGGCGAGTCCGATACCGTACTTATTCTCTCGCTGCTGAGCATCATCATACATTCTTTTTACTTCACGCAGTGCTGTATTGCTCTGACTTGTAAAGGTGTAATGGTTGACGATAAGTACCCAAATGTCATAATAGAGTTTCCAGTCCTTCTGCTTGAGCATAAATGCCTGCTGCTTGGGGAACTCCGCCAACAAGGAGTCGTCCTTATCGGTATTATAATAGTAGTAAAGCAATGCGGCACGAGCCGTTGTCTGTTTCTTCACATCACCTTGGCGTTCCGCCTCCGCAAGCAGGTCGTCAATCGCCTTACGCTCCTGTTTGACATCTCCCGCATAATAACAGAGATTGTATATCTCATAATAAGCCTGTATCAGTTCTCTGCCTTCCAGTTTTGGAAGTTCTTGCCTGATTGAGTCAACCTCACTTTTGTAATTTGGTTGTGCCTTTCCATTCAGTGAAAGCAAAAGCATAAATACCAGACTTATAGTTAATAGGCTTCTCATTCTCATAGTTTCTTGGTTTATATGGATGCAAAGATACAAAATAATTAGGAATTAGAAATTAGAAATCAGGAATTATTTCGTACCTTTGCAATATGTATGAGTTAAACCTGCCATCATTCGAGATACGGCTGGGCGGCACACGGGAGAAACCAGAGATTTTCGACTTCCTACGACGCCGTTTCGTGAAACTCACTCCAGAGGAGTGGGTCCGCCAGCATTTCGTACACTGGCTGGTAGAGCAGAAAGGTTATCCCAAAGGACTGTTAGGTAATGAGATAGAGTTACAGGCAGGAGAAAAGAAAGTGCGTTGTGACTCTATCCTATACGACAACAACGCACGTCCGCAAATGATTATTGAATATAAGGCGCCTACCGTTGCCTTGTCGCAGAAGGTCTTTGACCAGATATCCACCTACAACCTGTTGTTGCACGTGGATTATCTGATGGTGAGCAATGGCATGGAGCACTACTGCTGCAGGATGAACTACGAGCAAAAGAGTTACGAATTCCTGCGAGAAATCCCAGATTACGAAAAAATATAGGCGTGGAAAGAATCCACGCCTATTCTTAATCACATTGGAAGATTTATGCCTCCTCTGGTATTGACGTATCCTCCGCAGCCTTCTTCACGGTCTTACGGATAGCACGTTTACGTGTTTTCTTCTCCTCCGTTCCTGTTGGAATCACCTTCACACCTGCCAGTTCGGGGTCGATCATGATACGACCGCAATACTCACAGACGATAATCTTCTTGTGCATCTTGATATCCAACTGGCGCTGGGGCGGAATCTTATTGAAGCAACCACCACAGGCATCACGCTGTACATAGACGATACCCAGTCCGTTACGGGCATTCTTACGGATACGCTTGAAGGATGTCAGCAGACGGGGCTCTATCTTAGCCTCCAGGTCCTTCACCTTTGCCTTCAGTTTATCCTCCTCGGCACGGGTCTCCTCCATAATCTCATCCAGTTCGCCCTTCTTCACTTCCAGAGCCTGCTCGCGATCCTGGATATCCTCCTGGTTCTTAGCCAGTTCTTCTCTTTTCTCCTCGATACGGAACTGTGCCTCCTTGATCTTCTTGTTGCAAAGTTCAATCTCCAGAGACTGGAACTCGATCTCCTTGGTCAGCGTGTCGTACTCACGGTTATTCTTCACGTCGTTCAACTGTGTCTTGTAACGCTCCACACTTGCCTTTGCGGTCTCTATCTCACCTTTTTTCTGTGAGATAGCCATCTCATACTCCTTGATGTCGCTCTGAATCTTCTCAATACGAGTAGTCAAGCCCTCAATCTCATCCTCAAGGTCTTGTACTTCCAGAGGCAGTTCACCTCTCAAGGCACGCTTCTCATCAATACCAGAGAGCGTGGTCTGCAGTTGATAGAGGGTCTTCAGACGCTCCTCAACCGGCATGTCTGTTGGGTCTTTCTTTGCCATAGTTCTTATAAATATATAATTGGATTTGTATTTGTCTCCGCGATATACGTCTTCACCTCCGGACACTCTTTCTGGATGATGTCACGGAAAATCTCACTGGTATATTGCTCGCTCTGATAGTGTCCGATGACACATATCTGGATACGCTGCTCGTAACCGAAATACTGGTGATAGTGCATCTCACCGGTAATAAAGGCATCAGCACCCTCTCGCATGGCATCGTCAAGCAGGAAGTCCCCGGCTCCGCCACAGATGGCGACACGCCGGATAGGACGGCGCAATAGTTCATTGCACATGGCACACTCCACGTCAAACTGTTTCTTGACCAGCAATACGAAGTCGTCGGCAGCCATCGGCTCTGGCAATATACCAATCACACCACTACCAGCCTCGATACCGTCAATGGTCTTCCGGGCGAAGAACTGGGTGTCCTTCAATCCTAAGTGCTCCGCGATCTTCCAGTTGACACCGCCCTGCGCATGATCCATATTGGTATGCATCGAGATGACGACGATATCATGCTTAATCGCCTTGATGACAGCACGTTGCACGTCATTGGCATCCGTTATCTGTTTCAGTCCGCGAAACAGCAGGGGATGATGGCTCACGATGAGGTTACACCCCTTCGCCATCGCCTCGTCAACCATACGTTCGTTGACATCCAGACACAATAATGCCCCTGAAACCTCCGCCTCTGTCAGTCCTACTTGCAGGCCAGCATTATCCCAACTTTCCTGTAAGGGCAGGGGCGCGAATCGTTCAAGGGCGCTCAGCACTTGCTTTATCTTCACGCTTCTATCTTATTTGATGGTGCAAAGATAATAATTTTAAATGGAAAAACAAAAGAATTGAAGAATGGAAGTTACTTTTTTAACACTTCAATTCTTTGCAAGCAAAGCGTCTTGCGACGATTACTTCAATTTTTCAACTCTTCAATCCTTCAATTTTTCAACTCTTCAATCCTTCAATTCTCCCCCTTCAATCCTTCTCACGACAGTAACTAGTGCCGTCGAAGCAGTGGGTACAGAGACGCTCCTTGGGAATACCGATGGACTCAATGAGGTCCTCCAGACTGGCGAACTTCACACTGGTCAGTCCCAGCCGGCGGGCTATCTCATCCACCATCCGCTGATACTCGGGAGAGCCCGTCTTAGCGTATGCCTCCAGGTTTTTCTTGTCGTCACCCTCAAAGTCCTTGATAATACGACGGGTGATCAACTCCAGATCACTTTTCGATGAGGTGAAACCGATATACTTACAACCATAGACCAATGGCGGACAGGAGATACGTACATGCACCTCCTTGGCACCGTTCTCAAAGAACGTACGAACATTGTCACGCAACTGGGTACCACGAACGATAGAGTCGTCACAGAACACGATACGCTGGTCTTTCAGGATAGCAGGGTTGGGAATCAGTTTCATGCGAGCCACCAAGTCACGGCGCAACTGGTTACCAGGGGTAAACGAGCGGGGCCATGTCGGAGTGTATTTCAGGACGGCACGCTTATAGGGGATCTTCTTACCGTGGGAGTAGCCTAATGCCATCCCGACACCTGAGTCAGGGATGCCACATACCAGGTCAGCCTCCACATCATGGTCTTTCTCACCCATGATACGTCCGTTTTTCTCACGTACATACTCGGTATTAATACCCTCGTAATCACTGGCAGGAAAACCATAGTAGACCCAGAGGAAGGAGCATATCTGGCAACGGCTGAACGGTTGCTGCAACACCTCGATGCCATTGGCACGCAGACAGACGATCTCACCGGGACCTACGTCACGAAGCACCTGATAGTCGAGGTTCGGAAAACTCGTCGTCTCACTCGATGCGGCATAAGCACCCTCTTTGTGACCTATCACGATAGGGGTACGTCCTAAGAAGTCACGAGCGGCAATGATACCGTCCTCGGTAAGTATCAGCATCGAGCAGGAGCCATCAATCTTCTGGTACACCTTGTTGATACCCTCCACAAAGGTATCGCCCATATTAATCAGCAGCGCCACCAATTCCGTCTGGTTGATATTGTTCGCAGACATCTCACTGAGGTGCATGCGCTCCGCCAATAACTCGTCGGTTATCTGCCGCAGGTTATTGATCTTCGCCACCGTCACCACCGCATAACGTCCAAGATGAGAGTTAATGATAATCGGCTGCGGGTCGGTGTCACTGATCACACCCATACCCTGATGACCCTTGAAGGCATCCAGTTCATCCTCGAAGCGGGAGCGGAAATACTGACGCTCCAACGAGTGAATGGAGCGGTGGAAACCGCTTTCCTCGTCGAAAGTCACCAGTCCTGCGCGTTTAGTACCTAAGTGCGAGTTATAGTCTGTCCCGTAAAACAAATCGTTTACGCAATCTTTTGTGGAGATAGTACCGAAGAAACCACCCATTTTGTTACCTTATATAATTATTAATACCTCTTTAGGCGTGCAAAATTACAAAAAAATCATGTATTTCTCTCTTTCTCTTTCATTTTTTTTGTATTTTTGTGGCGTATTATTGATATATATAGGTATGCCATCACGACCTCAACTGTTAATCGGAGTGCTGCTGATACTCCTTGGCGGCATGATTTATCTGTCCTTTCGACCGACCTCCCTCCTACTCTTCCATGTACTGGACGGACTGGGAGTGATGCCACTGATGGCATCCTGGAGAGACTGGGTCGCAGACTGGCAACCGTCGGAGTTCGTGGTCTACTCACTGCCCGGCGGACTATGGGCGGCATCTTATATCCTCCTGACCTACCCGCTGCTGCTTCGCCAACAGACATGGTGTCGCATCGCCATCACCGGCAGTGTCCCACTAATGGGCTTTGTCTCTGAGTTGCTCCAGCAAGGAAACCTACTCCCCGGAGTCTTCGACATCGCTGATTTATGCTGCTATGCCGTGCCCCTCCTACTCCTTATATTATATGAAACATCTAAAAACAATAAAATATGGCAAACTTCTTTGACCGCTTCAACAGCAAGCAACTGACGATTATTATCGTATGTATCACTGCCTGTTTCCTGATGATGGGTGCCTGCACCATGGTTTTGGGTGACGAGAACCCTGACACTAAGAAAGAGAAGAAATTCGTGTTCGACGATGATGACGACGGCTCGGACGAGGGCGGACGCAAGTATAAGTTTACTGATGAAGACCGCTCTGAGGGCAATGGGGATAGTGTGACCGTCAAGAAAGCCATCGAGGGTGACCCTTATCAGGAACTCGACGAACTGATCGGTTTGGAGGATGTGAAGGCGGAGGTACGCTCCCTCGCCAACTATGTGAAGGTGCAGAAACAGCGTAAGGACAAGGGGTTGAAGACGCCGAATCTCAGTTACCACCTCGTATTCACGGGCAGTCCCGGTACGGGTAAGACTACCGTGGCACGTATCGTGTCACGTATCTATAAGGACTTAGGTATCCTGAAGAAGGGACACCTCGTGGAGACTGACCGTTCCGGACTCATCGGACAGTATGTGGGACAGACGGCTCCTCGTGTCAACCAGATGTGCGACTCTGCCCTTGGTGGTGTACTCTTCATCGATGAGGCATACGCCCTGACCCAGAGTCAGGTGAGCACTGACTATGGCGCAGAGGCTGTCGCCACGCTTCTGAAACGCATGGAGGACGACCGTGACCAACTGGTAGTCATCGTGGCTGGTTACACGAACGAGATGAAGAAATTTATTGACACCAACCCCGGATTACAGTCGCGTTTCAACCGCTATATCCACTTCCCCGACTACACCGCTGACGAGTTGTATCGCATCTTCCGTATGTACCTGAAGAAAAACCAGTACACCATCACCAAGGAGGCTGCCGCATTCCTGAAAGAGCGACTGGAATATGCGGTCGAGAACAAGGACCGTAACTTCGGTAATGCCCGTTATGTGCGTAACACCTTCGAGAAGGCTATCCAGTGTCAGGCTAACCGCATCGCCAAGGCTGGAAAAGTGTCCGATCAGGAACTGGTGGAGATCACCATTGCCGACATCAAAAACGCTATGACGGGGAAATAAAAGGCAACCAAAATTATTGACAAATATGTGGAAGGTGAAAATTCTCTTTCGGGACGAGAGTTTTCACTTTTCATCATTCATCATTTCATCATTAGGTACTTTTTTGAAAGTCAATATTATAAATAAATTNNNTAATTATATAATAATTTAATGTATTTAAAGAAAATGGCGGTTCGGCAGTAAGAAACAAGCAAATGATGAAATGATGAATGATGAAAAGTGAAAATGGGCGGATTTGTTAACGGAACCAAACAAAACGGGTAAAAATCTAAACGAAAGTTAAGAAAATAGGGATAGAAGGCATCGGAATGCAGGTTGGCTGCTAACGGCAGAGGGAGGGGGCTTGCAGAGGTGGCAAAACAGGTGTACCTTTGCAACCGTGTTCAGGACACCAGACGCTGGGAAGCGGATGCCTGCGCCACCAGTGGGCGGTGCCTCCGATCAAAGATGGGAAAGTCTCCGATGGCGCATACGAGACTGCCCCCTCTGCGAGAGAAAGCATCCGCCACAGTGATAGAAGGCATCGCTCGCAACATCATCAAAAAAAACGTAATTTGTATACAAGTAGATTGTTAATTATTTCGTAACTTTGTCACCAAAATCAGATTGAACTAAATGTTAATAGAATAACAGATGATGGAGTAATGGCTTGGAAACGGAAATATCGCTGTAAGACTTGCGGATACGAAACCGATCTGTACGAAGGTCGTGGATTATTCCGTCAGCAAATCACAGCCATGTCATGTCCCGACTGCAAGACTGTCCAGAACATTGTCGTGGGTGGCATCATTGCGGACGTGGCACCGTCTTACAGAAGCGAAGCCGGTCGTCTCTGCCTGCAATGTGGCAGTGATAAAATCAGAAAATGGGATATGCGTACCTGTCCAAAGTGCCTGGGGGTCATGGAAGATACTGGAGAAAAAGAATTTTGGACGTAAATATCGAAGTACGTGAAGATGACGGTCGCTGGTGTATCAGCGACCGTCAGTAGCACTTCGAGTGGTCAATATGATTTGATGTTAAAGATATCGTAATCTTTATTGTAAGCAGGTGATTCTATGGACAGCAGGTTAAGCACGGAATGGAAAATATAATGTTGCTCGAGCACTGCCGGCAGATCGGTCTTGTAGTCTCTGAAATCCTTCGAGGTCCATACGAGGAACGGTATCTCATACTGCACCTTCGGCGCCAGTCTCATGGGAATACCATGCATGAAGATATTGTTCTCGCCCAGTGACTCGCCATGGTCGGAGATAAAGATCATGGCACTGTTCCAGTCTTCCAAGGATCGCAAGGTATTAATCAGTTTGTCCAGAAGATAGTCGGTGTACAGAATGGTGTTGTCGTACGCATTAACCAGCATACCGACATTCTTCTCACCCTCCTCCACATTCCTTGCCACAGGCTTATACACCTCAAACTCCTTCGGATACTTGTCGGCATACTTAGGACCGTGACTCGTACTGGTATGCAGAATGATCAGTACCTTATTCTTCTTACTGGATACTATCCGCTCATGAAGTCCTGTGAGGAGTATTCCGTCATAGTGGCTTTCCTCGTCTGGATATTTGGCACTGATGTCATCATCCGTGAGATACTCGTCAATATGGATAGGCGGTTCTCCCCAGTTGGATGTGCGCCACGACACATCAACACCTGTCCTGAAGGCATAGTTGGGCAGCAACTCATACAACTCCTCACTGTTTTTAGGCTCAAGGATGGCTTTGGAGCCGGCAGTGGTGTATGTCGCACAGGAAGTAGCCTGAAACACTTTCAGCCCTTCTTGTTTCGACAACAGAGGGTTGTTCTTGCGCTCATAACCATAGAGTTGGAAGTTGGCTTTTCGTGCCGACTCACCGATGACAAGGACCACCACCGTCTTCTCCTTATCCGCAATCCTGCCGTCAGGCAGTTTGATCTCCTCTGCCTGCTTATCCATCTGATCACTGGTGATGCGCATCGTATTCACCAGATAGGACCACGGTTGCAGTAATCCTCCCAATTCGGTATCGTGCTGACCTATCCACAACGTCTGGTTGATATTCACCAATGCCATGACAAGGACGACAGCCAATGCACTACCACCATATACACCCAGTTTCTTCAGTGTTCCGAAGACGACAGGCTGCAACAGGCAGAACAAGGCTGGGAGGGCACCAAAGACTATGATGAACAGCCACAGCGACCAACTGAAGAACCCTGACGCTTCTGAGTATCTGGTGTTGAATACGTTCTCTATGGTTGTCGCATCCATCATCACACCGTAAGTAAAGATGAAATAAACAGCCGTAGCGTTAATGAGGGAAAGGATCGCCAGGAGGATACGCCCGACTATCCTCATGAGGAACATCATCAGATAGGTCATCATGAAGTTTAGCGCCAGCATGACCACTGCCAGTGACACCAGTAGAACCATCTTCCCCCCTACACTTTCATTGGTATTGTTGACAACATAATTAAAGAAAGGTATGTTGTAAAACAACAACGTTCCTATGCTGACAACACAGGAGAAAGCGAAGAGGGAGATGGGGCGTATGAGTCTGTTCTTCATCCCTTTACTTCCTTACCACTTTCTGGTTGCCCATCAGGACAATACCACGCGTGGAATCAGTCGCCTTCTGTCCGTTCAACTGGTAGGCAGTGGTAGAAGGATGCTCCACAACGACAGCACTACGTACTCCACTGGACAGTCCCATCTTCTCAGCATATTCGGCTTGGGCTTTCTTCATCTGAGCAATAAACGCCGCATTACCTTGCAGGGCACAGAAGCCGACACTGGCTGCCGTACGACTGGCATCCACATCGCTCTGCCAATGGGCACCTACGATGACACGGCTGTTACAGTAGTCCCAACCACGACTGAAGATTTCAGTAGCACGCTGTGGGGCTATCTGTGCCAAGAGCAGGGAGATTGTCCAACCACGCAGGCTGTGTCCTGAGGGATAACTGCCCTCCCCACGCAAATATTCCTCCTCATGTGACGGCATCGAGTCGTCGAAACGCTCGAAGGGACGCTGACGACCGTAGAAAGCCTTAGGCTCCGTACGCATAGGGTCTGTCGTGGCGAGACTGGTCTCCATCAACTTCCATATCTCTGGCGTGTTGGTCTCATTGATTTCCAGTCCAAACGCCTCTTTCCACTGCAAGAAGAGTTTGGCATGGTCGTTCCATTCAGCATCGGCAATGGCAAGAGCCACACGGTCGGCATCCTGTCGCTGCTGCTTTCCCCAGCCATAGCGCACCACGTCATTGGCAAACTCCGGACTGTCGAAGGCGGGAGGTGCTGGCATGATATCAACCAGTTTAGGGAGTTGGTCGAGTTCAATATACGGTTGCACGGTCTGTGCAAAACTTGTCGTTGTGCCGCTGATAGTCAGGATGGCGGCAAGCATCCATTGTCTTGTTTTCATTTACATTTAATTATTTTTTAGTCCAATTCTACTATTTCTTTTTGATACGTTTCGTTAAACCGATTGCACCTGTAGGACAGACCAGTCGGCAAAGATGACAGCCGACACATTTGGTGCCGGCAATACGAGGCTGTCGCTTTACAGTATCAAAGTAAATTGCCTGATGTCCACCATCCGCACAGGAAATGTAACATCTACCACACCCAATACACTGTTCATAGTCTATTTTAGGGAAGACTATTGTCTCGCGGTCAAGGTTAGAGGGCAACACGAAGTTAGGCAACTGCTCACCGACAAGTGTTTCCAGTCGGTCAACACCTCGCTCTACCATATAATGTTGCAAACCCAGTATGAGGTCATCGATAATTCGGTAGCCATACTGCATGACTGCAGTGCATACCTGCACATTTCGGCAGCCCAACTGGATAAACTCCAAGGCATCGCGCCATGTCTCAATGCCACCAATACCACTGAACTGCATATTCTTCAAAATCTTATTGGAAGCCATCTGACAAATATACCGCAAAGCGATAGGTTTGATAGCACGACCTGAATAGCCAGAGACGGTGAACTTCTCTGAAACCATCGCCTGATGCGACATGGTGATACTCTTGATGGTATTAATGGCAGAAACAGCATCAGCACCAGCGAAATAGGCACCCTGGGCTGGTTCGTTGATATGTGTGATGTTAGGTGTCATCTTCGGAATGACAGGAATGCCTACATGACGTTTCACAAAAGAAGTATAGAAAGTAACCAGTTCCACGTTCTGTCCTACATCACTACCCATTCCTGTCAGTCGCATCTGCGGACAAGAGAAATTCAGTTCCACAGCATCACAGCCAGCCTCCTCTACCATCTTTGCCAGTTCTATCCACTCTTCCTCAAATTGCCCCATGACAGAACCGATGATGACCTTCGTGGGATAATCTTTCTTCAGTCGACGAAGAATATCCAAATCCACATCAATGGGATTTTCGGAGAGTTGCTCCATATTACGGAAACCAGAGAACGCCGTGTCGTTCTTAACTGCATCAAAACGTGGCGACACCTCGCGGATTTCCTGCTTACAGATTGTCTTGTAGAATACACCAGCCCAACCTGCGTCTAAGGCACGTGCAACCATCTCGTAATTAGTACAAACGGCTGACGAAGCAAGGAAGAAAGGATTCTCACATGAAATGCCACAGAAGTCAATGGCGAGAGAAGGAACTTTTCCGTTTGTTGCGACATCATCGCAGCAAACCGAGCGAAGCAATTCCTTAATACGGACGGGACGGTCGTAATGGATACAGGCAGTCTCAGCACGCTCTAAATCCTGATCCGTACACACCGTCACCCACTGTCCTGCCAGTTTCTCGTTATCAAAACGGATGGCTCGTATGGCACGTGCCGGGTCACCATTCTTACATACTTGACTGCAAGGAGCATCTGCGCAAAGCAGGCAACGTGCCGCCTCTTCGTGGTTATGCATTCGCCTTTCCATATTCTTGCTGTTTATATTACTTTTTCAGTTGTCGCACCGGGAACGTGAAATAGGTCTTGGGGAACGGTTCATCCGTCAGGGTCACAAACTGACTATTGTCATCGGTAGACAAAGCCGTGCCGGGAGTGGCAGACTGCTCAGAGGAATGGTTATCGTCCGCCGCACATGCAGATAACGAACTGATAATAAGGATGGCGGTAAACAGCCATAGTTTTGGGGGATGTCTCATCATTTGTCTTCCTATTTTATGCTTTCATAGTACACTCAATATAGGTCATGATAACAGTGACCGCCTGATCCTCGGTAAGTTCATCCATGTTAATGACGAGGTCGTAGTTGCGTGTATCATAACGCGATGTATCCGCATACTTCTGGATATAGGTCTCACGCCCCTTATCCACCTTCTCAATGATGGCAATAGCCTCCTTGCGACTGATTTGCTTCTTGCTCATCAGTCTGGAGATACGAAATTCCATCGATGCCTGAATAAAGATGCTCATGTGATTAGGGGTATCGCGGAACACCAGAAAACCGCTTCTGCCAGCCACCACGCACGACTCCTCTGCGGCAAGTTCTTGTAATATCCGTTTCTCCGTCTCCATCATCGTCTCAGTCGTCAGCACCGTCTCTGCCTCCATGGGCTTTGTAGTGGAGTTCAGTTTCATATAGTAGGTATTGAACTCATTCCACCACGTATTCTTCCGAGCCTTGATCTTTTCAATCTCATCCACTGTGAGTCCGAACTCCTTAGTCAGCCCCTCGATGAGCGCCTTATCATAGAATTTCACTCCCAGTGCCTCTGCGAGTTTACGCCCCACTGTACGACCACCAGAACCCAGTTCACGGTTGATGGTAATCACAAATTTATCGTTCTTATTCATCCTATTATTGTATCTTTTATCTCAATTATCGGCTACAAATTTACAATAAAACGAGAACAGAACAAAAGAAATTCTTTTATTTTTTATGTCGAGACAGCGTAAAATCGCCATTATAAAGGAAAATTGACGAAAAAAGTGTATCTTTGCAAAATGATTGAATGATGTTTGGCAATATGACAGAACTCAGAAAGAGAATACTTTTAATACTATCCGTATGGCTATACCTGTGCTGCCCTACCGTACTGGCCGCATGCGGAGACAGTGACACGACACCAGAACCTGGTAAAACCAGTAAGGTCAATGAGATCATACAACGGGGCACATTGCTCGTTGGTACCACAGGCGACTACCGCCCCCTATCCTTCCGTGAACCTGACGGCACCTATTGGGGCTTTGGCATTGAAATGGCTCAGGAGATAGCCAGTTGTTTAGGAGTAGAAACACAATTCGTGAAGACATCATGGCCGACACTGACAAACGACGTGTTGGCTGAGCCTCAGACCTTTGACTTTGCAATCGGGGGCATCACCATCACGGATGCTCGTCGCGAGACCATGCTCATGAGCGAAGGCTACTTAGCCAATGGGAAGACCATCCTTTGCAGGGTTGCGGATGCCAGCCGTTTCCAGTCTTTGGCAGACCTTGACAAACCTGAGGTCCGTGTGATGGTGAATCCTGGAGGACTGAATGAGAAATTCGCCAACGAGAACCTCACACATGCTACCATTATCGTCCACCAACAGAACGAGGAGATACCCACTCTTGTTGCAGAGGGAGAGGCTGACGTGATGATCACGGAGATTACTGAGGCACCTTATTATGTGCAGGCTGACAACCGCCTCGCCGCCCCATTAATGAATGAGCCATTCACCCATGGGGAGATCGGTGTCTTGATGCGAAAAGGACAAGAGGACCTCATGCTCATTGTCAACAATACCATCCGCCGAATGAAGTCTGACGGCTCTCTACGTCGCCTTCACGAAAAGTACGGACTGGTCTATGCTTATTGACGCTCGTTATCACCAGTCTGACAGGTTTGCCTTTGCCTCAATACTTCTCTCGACATCATCGGGAAGTGCGGAGAAGAAATCATGACCAGTCAGTCGCTCTATCTCATCAACGCTACGGACAGCCTCTCGCATGGGTTGACTGCTACCATTATTCTCGTAGATAAAACCTATGGCGGCAGGATGCTTGCCAGTACGGAGCACCACCTTATAAAAAGCCTCAGGAACGGTGATGCGACGGTTACGCTGACGACCGATTGTCTTATGGGTATTACCACGAAGAACAGGACCACAGACGATATACACTCTGTCGTAACGCTTTGCCCAGGTACGGCATAACATCTCCAAGTCGTTCCAGTCACCACCGTTCAGTTTACTGTTCTGCGGACAGATATTCGTCATCAGGAAACTCTCCTCCTGTGCCCGCTGGTTCCATTTGTTATCACCAGAGGGACACATGTGTCCACGACTGTACCCTGACTGCATATAGTCGAAGGTGGTGACGGGATTGTCCACATTCTCATCGGGATGGAAAGCGACACCCTTACGCTTGTAGTGTCCTGACACATGATTGCCAGTGAGATACCATGACACGGCAAGAGGGATGCGCATAGACTGGGAATACCATGCCTTATAGGCATAGCGCAGGAGGGGAACAGCCTCCTGACTGACACGAACGTCCGTCAGACTGCTTTCCTGCTCTGACGGCACACTACTGTTCTTGACTTTCTGTCCACACGATTGCAGACAAAGCAGCGTCACAGCCGCTAATAGAAGGGATAATCTTTTCATTCTTCAACTCATTCGGGTATAAATATAAATGGAGAGCACCAGAACCAGCATGGTACTGCTTAGTGCCGCTGCCGTCATCAGGGCAAGGAAGGCAATCGCTTGCAGGGGCTGGATACCGCCTAACAGCAGTCCACTCAACAGGGAGGGGACGAAGACGAGTCCCACCAATAGCAACTGCGACAGGACTGGAGCAAAGGCACGGGTAATCGCCTTGGTCAGGAAAGGACGTAACGCCTCCAACTGGTTAGCGCCATTACCACGCAGATACTCATACAACTCCTTATGGGTACGACGCTCTAAGACATAGGTGGTGATACCACGGCGACAGACAAAGAGCGCCTCGGCTTGCAGCATCGTCATCACCGGGATAAAGGCATAGGCGCTGAACAGATGACTGACATCCATCAGCAACAGCACCAAGACACCCATCACAAAGGTGACGACCGTCATACTCACATAGATGGGGATAGACTGCCAGCGCTTACGACAATAGACGGCGGTGGCAACGCCACTGGAGAGCAATACCCACAGGATGTTCAGCCATGCCTTGTCCCACTGGAAGATATAGTAGAAACATAACGCCATGACGGCAAGCACCACGGTCAGTCGCCCCATGACGGATGCCGACATCCGCAGGAAACGGCGGTCTAAGCGGAATAATATCAGGGCAGGCACCACCAACAGCAGGATGCCGATAATCAGTCGCACGATAGTGATATTCATAATTGTATCTGGTTTTGTAGGATTCTGGAATTAACGGCAAGTACGGTAGCACCCTTATGCGCCGCCTCTTGCAACAGGGCATCTACGGTCTGCATCGCCTCCGCACTGATAGGCTGTGCCGGCTCGTCGACAATCAGTAACTGCTTGCCCAACTGTACGGCATTCTGGAGCAGCAACAGGTAACGCTCGTCGGCTGACAACTCGCTCCACCGCCGCCCGTCAGTCGGT
The DNA here is from genome assembly GCA_002353225.1 of Prevotella sp. UBA2755. GTDB lineage: Bacteria > Bacteroidota > Bacteroidia > Bacteroidales > Bacteroidaceae > Prevotella. Next base: position 69,350 of record DEJF01000010.1, read on the forward strand.
ACCCTGTAGGATGCCTCTCCCTTGTTGACTTTCAGTCCAAACAGCATCTCCGAGAGGTCGGCAATACTGTCATAGTCCTCTATCACCGTCAGGGATTGCGGCACATAGGCTATCTGCCTGCGGAAATAGGGAGCCGACAGGGGTGTCAGCAACTCACCATCAATACTGATATGCCCTTGACTGATGGGTATCAAGCCCAGGACGGCACGTAACACGGTGGTCTTCCCTGCCCCATGCGAGCCTGTCAGACAGACCAACTGACCATCGCCAACCGTCAGGGATAGTGAGTGGATCATGGGCTCTATCGTTACATTATGCAGTTCTAACATCGTCGTATTTTGGTGCAAAATTACAAAATAATTATGAACTATGAACTATGAACTATGAACTTTTTTTACTACCTTTGCACCCATGAAGACAAGAAATAGGCGGATGCCTGCCGAATGGGAGAGACAAAGTGCCGTGCAGTTGACACTGCCTAACGAGCATACCGACTGGGCTCCCATCCTGCCAGAGATAACGGCTGTCTATGAGGAGATGAAGCGTGAGATCAGCAAGCGCGAGCCACTGATCATCGTGGACGACATCCCCCATAACGACACATGGGCTCGTGACCACGGCTTTATCACTGTGGAGGAGACCTCAGCCCTCAGCCACCAGCCCTCAGACCCCAGACCCCAGACCTCAGCCCTCATTTTGCTCGATTTCAAGTTCAACGGCTGGGGCGAGAAGTTCCCTGCAGAACTGGACAACACCCTCAACCGCCGTCTTTATGAGAAGGGACTTGTAAAGGGTACTTACGAGTCACATCTGGACTTTGTGTTAGAGGGTGGCAGTATCGAGAGCGACGGCAAGGGTACGATATTCACCACGACATGCTGCCTGATGGCTCCCCATCGTAACCAGCCACTGACCCAACAGGAGATAGAAGAGCGGTTGAAGGAGTATTTAGGTGCGGAGCGCATCGTTTGGCTGAATCATGGCAGCCTCATCGGTGACGATACCGACGGACATATCGACACACTGGTACGCATTGCCCCCGACGATACAATTATCTATACAGGAGGCGACAAGGACCACCCCGACCTAATGGAAATGGAAAAAGAACTGTCGTGCTTACGAACATGTCATGACCGTCCCTACCGCCTGTTAAAACTCCCCCTCCCCCGTCCCATCTATGATGGCGAAGACAGACTGCCCGCCACCTATGCCAACTACCTCGTCATCAACGGTGCCGTTCTCGTGCCGACCTATGCACAGCCCGACCTCGACGCAGAGGCGATGCGCATCATTGGAGAGGCATTCCCAGACAGGGAGATCGTGGGCATCGACTGCCGTGCCGTCATCAAACAACACGGCTCATTACATTGTTGTACTATGCAATATTATTAGAAATATGAGAATAGGTATCATACAGCAACACAACACAGCGGATATCGCTGACAACAAGGCTCGCCTTGCCGAGAAGATCGCTGCCCTCGCTCAGCGAGGAGCAGAACTCATCGTTTTGCAGGAACTGCATAACGGGCTTTATTTCTGTCAGGTGGAGGATGTCAACTATTTCGACCTTGCCGAACCGATTCCTGGTCCGTCAACAGACTTCTTCGGCGCACTCGCCAAGGAATATGGCGTGGTGATTGTCACCTCCCTCTTTGAGCGCAGAGCACCCGGACTGTATCATAATACGGCAGTCGTTTTGGAGAAAGACGGCACCATTGCCGGCAAGTATCGTAAGATGCATATCCCCGACGATCCCGGATATTATGAGAAATTCTATTTCACACCAGGCGACATGGGTTTCCATCCCATCGACACCTCATTAGGTAAGTTGGGTGTCCTCGTATGCTGGGACCAGTGGTATCCCGAGGCTGCCCGTCTGATGGCACTACAGGGTGCCGACCTGCTGATCTACCCCACCGCTATCGGTTATGACCCCAACGACACGAAAGAGGAACAGGAACGCCAGCGTATGGCATGGCAGACCGTCCAACGTGGACATGCCGTAGCAAACGGACTCCCTGTCGTCACCGTCAATCGTGTAGGAGATGAGGATAATGTTCCTTTCTGGGGTACTTCCTTCGTGGCTGGTCCACAGGGAGAACTGCTCTACGAGGCTTCAATAGACCAAGAGGTAGCAACCGTCGTGGAGGTCGATATGCAACGCTCTGAACAGGTACGCCGCTGGTGGCCCTTCCTGCGTGACAGGAGAATCGACGAATATGGGGACATCACCCAACGATTTATCGATTAATCCCGAGTTATGTTCGTAGGCAATAGGCTCTGAAACAAAATATGGACTTTATCAGAGAAGATATTATGGAGAAAAGAACAACACCAGAGTTTATCACATCGTTGGAGCCGAATGAGATCTTTGTGTTCGGCAGCAATCTGAGAGGTATGCACGGAGGCGGTGCGGCTTACATCGCCTACCGCAAGTTTGGTGCCATCATGGGACAGGGCGTTGGCTTGCAAGGTCAGAGTTATGCCATCCCCACGATGCAAGGCGGCGTAGACACCATCCGTCCGTATGTGGACGAGTTCATCGAGTTTGCCAAGCAGCATCCCGATCTGACATTCCTCGTAACCCGCATTGGCTGTGGCATAGCCGGCTTCACGGACGAAGAAATCTCCCCACTGTTTGAGCAGGCACATGAAGTAGAAAATATCGTCCTACCTCCGAATTGGTAAAACCAGCA
>DEJF01000017.1:0-84968 GCA_002353225.1 Prevotella sp. UBA2755
GGCATCCTGACCATCACCATGCCAAAGACCGAACCGAAGGAGAAAGTCACCAAGGCCATTGAGGTCTCGTAAGCAGACATTGATTAACCGCATAAGTACAAAGGGAGCAGCGTCCGAATTAGATGTTGCCCCCTTTTTTGTGATAAGGTTCTTTTGTTAAGAATATTTTTTGTACCTTTGCAGCCGGAATGAGACGAACTCTGACAACGATAAGAATCCTTACGGCATTTTGCTCCGTGTGCCTGACGGTTTTGCTGAACTGGCAGAATCGCAACGACCCGACCTTCGAAGAATCCTATCAGCGCCGAGAGTCGTCCGTTTTGGCTCCGCAACACCAGCATCATCAGGAAGCCACACTGACAGATGCCTCGCAGATGTATCGCATCTGCAGTTCTCGTCCGCAGCGTATTCTTCCTTCCCAAGGATCAAAGACGGAAAGAACCATCACGCCATTTGGCATCTTTGCCATCCGGCAACATAGCGTCAAGCCCCTTTATTCTTACTACGACAGCAGATGCCGTCTGGAGGCGGCTCCATTCTGCATGTCTGTCTCAAGCGATTATTATGTCATCGCCTTGAGACACATCATCCGTTGACATAGTTGTCTATTATCATTGGGACACACTATCAATTCACATAATTAATATATTCAATGTAACAACTATGTCAAGTATAAAAAACTTGGAGATGGCTGCTGCCCTCTCCTCCTATCAGCATATCGAGATTAAGAAATCACTGTTTTCAACCAAGGCTATCTATACGCCTACACAGAGTCAGGTCAAGCCTGTCATTCTGGAATACACCCCTTCGGAGGGTGAGCGTGTGGAGCGTCTTTTGGGAATGTCCCCCGACAAGATGGCTGCCGACATCCAGCAGAAAGGGAAACCCGTAGCAGGTGCCAATGGTCACTTCCGTCTGGAAGTCTGTCTGAGTGACGACTATCAGTTCTGTGCCCTTCAACTGTTCCGCTTCAGTGACTTCAAATACAATCCAGTCTTCGAGCCTCGTTTCTATGAGGGACCAGATGTGGAGAATGTCGCACAACTGATTTAGTTGATGACATTCACAATAGAATCAGCAAGTGGGGTATCACCTCGATATCCCCACTTTGCTGTTGTTTAAGAAATGTAACACGATTGTAACCATCGCATCACTGCCGTTATCGTGTATTATTAGTAATTTTGCACCCATGAATTTATTGGTATTGCCCCTTTGGGCTTGGATTGTTTTCTATGTGTTAGTATTGCTCATGTTGGTAGCCGACTTGAAGATGTTCGGCAAGAAAGGACAACATGAGGTGAAAGTCGGTGAGGCACTCAAGATGACTGCCGTGTGGATAGGTGTCTCGCTGTTGTTCTGTGCAGGTATCTATTTCTTTTATCCCGGTGACTCTCATGAGATGGCTTTGGAGTTTCTGGCTGGCTATCTGATAGAGAAGTCGCTGTCGATGGACAACCTGTTTGTGTTTCTCATGCTTTTCTCGTTCTTTGGCATTGAGCGCAAGTATCAGCATGAGGTGCTCTTCTGGGGCATCTTCGGAGCATTGGTCCTTCGCAGTATCTTCATCTTTGCCGGTGCGGCGATGGTGGAACGCTTCGAGTGGATACTGGGACTTTTCGGTCTCTTCCTGCTTTATACGGGCGGTAAGATGTTTACCCATGACGACAATGATCAGTCAGACCCCTCACAGAACATCATCGTGCGCTGGTTCCGTAAGTTCTATCCTGTAAGCAACCGTATGCATGACGACCGTTTCTTCATTGTAGAGAACGGACGACGTGTGGCAACACCGTTATTCGTAGCCCTGCTGGTTATTGAGACTACCGATGTTGCATTTGCCGTTGACAGCATCCCTGCTGTGTTCAGTGTCAGTCGCGACCCGTTCATTGTGCTCACCTCCAACATCTTTGCCATTCTCGGTCTACGTGCCCTTTACTTCGCACTGGCTGCTGTGGCTAAATATTTCAAGTATCTGAAGTACGGACTTGGCATCATCCTGATCTTTGTCGGTATCAAGATGTTGCTGGCTATGAATGAGTATATCAACAGTTTGGGGGCACTCGTAGGTCTAAACCTGAACATGCCCCATATTGAAGTGCCCACCTCCATCAGTCTTATAGTTATCTTTGGTGTTCTGGCATTGTCTATGTTACTCTCATTCATCGTGACGAAGCACGAACAATCATGATTTGTCAACCAGTCGCTTACCCAGTTCGTAGGCTTTACGCAGGTCTTGTGGGAAATGCTCATCGCGATGACGGCGTTTGTCCTCTTCTTTGAAGACAGTCATAGCATAGCGCGAATAGTCGTTGAACTGATAGGTGTTGCAGGCATAGAGCGTCTCACTGTGCCCGAAGTTCTCCTGCAACTGCTTCTCACAAGACCCCAACAGTACGGGGTATTTCCAATCCTCCATTGCCTCCTCTGGTATGTTCATCGTGAAAATCATAGCGGTCTGCTTCTCACGGATAGGACGGCGACGGTTTCCTTGCTCGTCGTAATCATAGGTAAAGTTGGGGAAGATCAGCCTTTCCAAAAACGAACGAGTCTCACCCGTTGGATAACTGAAATAAACTGGTGAGCCAATGATAATCACATCTGCCTCACGTGCTCTTTCAAGTAAAGGGCGAAGACCGTCGCGAATGGCACATACACCATCGGTCTTGGCATTCTTCAACTGACAGGCAAAGCAACTCTTACAGCCTTTATAGTCGAGGTCATAGAGATGCACCAACTCAACCTCTGCACCAGCGTCCTTTGCGCCCTGCATAGCACTTTGAAGCATCTGTGCTGTGTTTCTGTTCTTACGTGGTCCGCCGTTGACAAACAACGCCTTAATTGTTTTCTGTTCCATATTCTATATTTTTCGATGTTATTTCTTTCTGAGATAAAAAATGCACTGATGGCCAGGAGTGCGATAGCAGGTGTTGCACGACACACAGAGCGATGGTGTAATGTCGCCTGACTGCCACCGGTTAATCAGATTCGGCTCACGGATGAGAGGTCGCGACAGGCTGACATACTCAATCTTGGTATCATTGAGGAACTGATTAATCTTCTCAACGGAACGCAGACCACCCACCAATACAACGGGTACGTCAACGAGTGCTGCCAATGACATGGCGGCAACACGGAAATAGCCCTCGTTACGTCCAGCCTTGACACCTGTGTGCGACGTACCGTTGGCACTCACCTCAATGGCATCGATGCCGGCATCAGCCATCAGTTTGCAAGACACCAGGAAGTCTTGTACCGTCAACCCTCCAGGATACTCGTCGGTAGAGTTAATCTTCATGGTGATAAGGAAGTCGTCACTCGTCTTGCTTCTCATATCCTTCAGTATCTCATAAAGAATGCGAGAACGGTTTCGCTGGTCACCACCATAGCGGTCTGTACGGTGGTTGATGAGCGGACTAATGAACTTGCTCAGATAAAAGAAATGGGCAGCATGAATCTGTACACCGTCATAGCCGGCCTGTTCTGCTCGATGGTCAGCATCTTGTCTGCATCACCACGCTCATAGAGTTGGCGAATCATCTCACATTGTTGAGGTGTCACGCTGCCTGTCATATAATCGAGGTTTGCAGGCGAGAGCAGAAGGAAATGCTCTACCCGCATGATTCCCGAACTTCGTTCGCCTACCCGTAGCCTTTCGTGATGACGTGAAAGATAGTAGATAACCTTGTTGGCACCCAATGAATGACCTGCCAGGATGATGTGCTTATAGCCCACATGCTCTGCATAATCTACATAGGCGGCAACGTCTTCGTCAGTCAGCGCAAACCGTTCATTCCACGAGCCGATTATCTCTTCACGTCCAGTCTTGACGTTTTGAGTACGGATTACCCCAAAAGCATCGTTCGTCTGTGCATAGATAAAGTCGATACCTGCCGAGGTCAGCGTTTCACCTATATTATAATAGAACGGATTGCTGTAGAAGTTGCCGTGAATGCCAGTGATGGCAATCAGTACGGTATCGCTGCCTCGTGAGGCAGCAATGCCTGAACTTTTCACCGTGTCTGTCTCCGATTGGGTATGGAATAGCACCCCATCGAGTAGCGTTCCTCTTTGCGTTTCAATCTTTAACTCTTTCATAACGGCTGCAAAATTACTATGATTCCGTGAGGCTACAAAACCCGTGAATACTGATAATTTTCGCAGTATTGTGCTGATAATTTTCGCAGTATCGATTATTTTTAGTAACTTCGCAGCCGATATGTATAACAAGAAGATACCCTTGGACATCAACTGCGGTTTCCGCATCGCCATCGAAGTGATGGGCGGTAAGTGGAAACCATACATCATCTATGAACTGCTCGACAGTCCGAAGCGTCCCAGCGAACTCCAGCGTCGTTTGCCTGAAGCCAGTGAACGTGTGTTGGCTCAGCAACTGAAGGAACTTGTAGAGTATGGAATCATTAAGAAGCAGGTCATTGATCCTGTCTGCAAACATTCAGAATACAGCCTCACAGCCCTAGGTCGTACTCTTATCCCCATTATTGAACAGTTGCGCAATTGGGGCAACGACTTCCGTCCCCAAATGCTGGAAATCCTAAAAGAGAAGGAAAACTAAGGATAAACGGATATAATGACTGATTTCGATACCATCTGGCGCACTCAAGATGAAATCAGAACAGTGGTTAAAATGGGAACTCCCATTTCTGGAAATTCCTCGATGTCCTTTATTGAGGGCATAAGTAGAGGCAAAACGTACTCTTTATCTGTGTCTGAATTGACATTCAAGTAGCAACTTTTCAATGAGCGGACAATACCATGTCTTGAACTGCTCTGCTGTTGGCGTATGGCCACCTGGGAAGTGAAAGTTGTTCAGATAGTGTTCCAGAAAAAGCGGTTCAAAGTGTGCCAGCGTATCTTCCTCGCCGAAGATTCCCCATACGCGGTCCTTATTATATATATTACAGCAGTCGAACTGGTGTGCTTCCAGTTGTTCAAACTCACAGATTAATTGTTCGTCGATGGTAAAGTTCTGCTTGCCGTCAGCCCTTGGTGATTTGTACTGATGGTTGCCGATACGGTCACGGAGAAAGTCTGACATTTTGAAATGCGGATTGCCGAGTAGGGCAGGGATGCCTACAATCGGTGAGATCATCTGTGCATAGAACGACCCACAACTGTTGCCGACGAGTATGTCAGGCTTCTCCTTGTCACATATTTCGCGGATGAGTCTGATGGCATCATGAGGGTGGAGTGGGAGGTCAGGAGTCAGGACACGAGCCTTTCCTTTGAAAGTCTCCCTCAATGCCATAGCAGGCACACACTGACCGCTGGCATAGAATCCGTGAAGGAACAATATCGTCTTTTCTTTCTGCATATCGGAATGCAAAGGTACTCAAAAAATGGTAGAAAGCCGCCGTTATAGCAGACATTTAGATAAAATATAGTGATAAAAACACTTAAATATGACAGTAAAAATAGGTGTTATTGCTAAATAATCAGTATATTTGCACTCAATATGAATAATGTTTATCAAATATGCCAACATGATAATATTAACTTAACGATATAAGACAATGAAGAAACTTATTATTCTATTGATGACAGTTATGGGAACACTTCAATTACAGGCGCAGGATGAGAATTTCTGGATTTTCCTTTGTTTTGGACAGTCGAATATGGCTGGCCAGGCACCCATCGAACAGCAAGACCTCGAGGTGAGCGACCGCTATCTCAGTATGGCAACAACCGATGGTGCAGACCGTAAACTCGGACAATGGCGTAATGCCGTGCCTCCACTCTGTCGTGCTGATGCTCATCTGGGACCTGTGGACTGGTTCGGACGGACGTTGCTTGAGGTTGTGCCGGAGAATGTACGTATTGGTATTGTATCTGTGGCTGTCGAGGGTTGTCCCATCACGTTCTTTGATAAGGATCAGAATGCGACCCTAATTGCCAAGGAGGAGCGTGACTGGATGAACAATATTCTGAACCAGTATGGACGCGACCCCTATGAGCGACTGTTATCGATGGCGAAAGTGGCTGCCAAGGATGGTGTCATCAAAGGCATCCTGCTGCATCAGGGAGAGACGGATGCCTATAATGACCAGTGGCGTAAGACACTAAGGAAAATATATCGTGACCTGCAGCAGGAACTCAGGTTCGATTCTACATCTGTTCCCTTGCTGGTCGGCGAGGTTGTACGTGGAGAATATGGTGGTATCTGCGCCCATGCCAATCCTACCATCAATGATATTGCTAATCACTATCCGAATACGTATGTCGTATCGTCAGAGGGCTGTATGCCCAGCGATGATAATCTACATTTCTCCAGCGAGGGGTATCGTATGCTGGGGCGTCACTATGCCTTGCGCTATCTGGAAACTACCAATCCTGCGCTGGCAGAGACCTGCAGGGCTCAACTGGCTGCAGCAGGGCTGGATAAGGCAAGTGACGTTGTGTCGAAACTGTCGGTAGAGGTCAAGCGTAACGGCATGATTCTCAACGTGTCGGCTTCTGGACAGGTAGAGTCTGTGGATGTGATCAGTTTTTCCGGCAAGACCGTCAAGACCTATACGTATGGTGGCAAGAACGTGTTTGGTATTTCCCTTCAGGATCTGCCCAAGGAGAAATTGGTGTTTGTCTTCCATAGTGCCGACGGGCGTGCCACAACGGATGTAGATCTGTCTGCTGATTAGACGCGATCAAACGCCATCGTTTGCAGAAAGGGTAGCATTGCCGACTTGGGGTCGGATAGAATCTTGTCTCTACCATTTCTTCCAGTAGGTTGATGATGGGCAGATGTTGTGGACGAGTTTCCTCATACACATGTCGGCTCTCGTTGCTTAAAGAAATTTCATTCAAATTTTTGGGTAATTAAAACTTTTTCATTATCTTTGCACTTGATAGGCTAAAAACCTTCAAAATGATATGAAAAGTAGAAAACTGTTGTGCTGGTGGGTGTTGTCAGTTCTTTTGACAATATCTGTCTCTGTATATGCGACAGAGTCTGACCGTCTTTTCAGTATTCATGATGCCTCTGAGGGGTTGGCGGATAATGGTGCTCAAGTGATTATCTGTACAAAGACGGGGAGAATGGTAATTAGTTCTATTGGTCATATCAATTTCTATAATGGTTCATCCTTTGACCATATTGATGCTCATACAGAGAACATTTATGAGTTGCCTAAGTATGAAGGACATTATCATCTTTACTTTGATAAAGACCATCACTTGTGGGTAAAAGACAAGTACCAAGTGACCTGTGTCGATTTGATGACGGAGCGTTTTATTGAAGATGTGCAGGGGGTATTCAAGAAAATGGGCTTTAATGACAAAGCAGAGGACTTGTTTGTGGACGAAGATGGCAGTATGTTACTGCTGTCAAAGGATAAATTATATAATTGTAAGACCAAAAAGTCTTTTCCTGTTAGGAAAGGGAAGAAATTGCAAGATATAGGAAAGTATAAAGAGCAGTTCCTGTTATTTTACGATGATAGTAGTATTGAGGCGTTCAATCTTTCAACAGGAAAGATGGAATATATCAAGACATTGTTGGATACCCACAAAGCAGAGAAATACAAAAAATCATCTGTTGTATTAGTAAACGACCATGGTTTTTATCAGATCCGTAATGGTGAGCGTGAAGGAATATTGTTGGATATAGATGCTGTGTCAGGAGAGAGCAAGGTATTGCTGGAACCATCGTACCATCTGAATAATCTGGCAATAAAGGATAATGTCCTTTATGTGGCTTCTCAATATGGTTACTGGACCTATGACATTTCCACAGGAGAGAAACAGCATTATCAGACTTTAATGAGTACCAACTATCAGGAGATTAATACAGATATCAATGATATAGCCTTTGACCTTCAAGGGGGAATGTGGATGGGGACAGAGAAACAGGGCTTGCTATATTCAAAACCGTTTAACTCGCCCTTTAAGGTCTTGAAGTGGGATGATCCCATGGCAAAAAAATATGCCACGATGCTAACCCAGGAGTTCCTCAAGAAACAAGAGACTTTGCCTCGTCGTGTTAATTGTGCCTTTCATGACAGTCGTGGGTGGACATGGCATGGCACCTATGTAGGACTAAAGCGCTATCTGTCAGATAAAGATAATCATCCACTTATTATAAATAATGAGGATGGGTTAAAAAATAATGTCATTCACTCAATCATTGAGGACAACGACCATAATTTATGGGTCAGTACAAGTAATGGTATCTCATGTCTCGTCATACGTAATGACTCCTTGGTAAGAGTCGTTAGTTTTAATGAGGACGACAATATTCCGACAAAATCTTTTGTCAATGGACTTGCCATGAAGTTAGAAGACGGTTCTATCATCATGCAGACATTAGATTTTATCGTGAAGTTTGATCCAAGTAGTTTCCATACGACAAGAAAGACGGATATTAAACTATATCCGAAACTAATACGTCTGATGGTCAATGGCAGGACTATCCAACCAGGTATGGAGATAGACGGGAAAGAGATACTTGACCGTGTCATCACTCGTGCCCAGGAGATTAATGTGGATTACGATCAGAATAACATCTCCTTGCTCTTCTCAGGTTTGAATTATTTTCGTCCGACCCAGACTTTTTATCGAGTACGTGTCAAAGGTTTTCGAAATGAATGGACCATCTTCTCGTTGCATGATGGTTCTGGAAGAGTGGACAATCAAGGAATGCTTCATTATTCGATGTACGGTATTCCTCCTGGTAAATATGAGATAGAGGTACAGGCGTCAATGTCTCCTAATGAATGGATGGTAGATCCTTTCGTCTGGCGGCTGTCAGTGAATGAGCCGTGGTGGCGTATGACATTCGTTTATTTGACTTTAGGTCTTTTGCTGTTAGGTCTTTTGATTGCCAATTTTATATTCTATAATCGTAATACTCGCATGAAACTTAATCGTGCCAATATTGAAGGTAGTGTTATTAAGCGAATCAGGAACTTTGTCAATATGTGCAATAACATGGAAAAGGAGATGCTAACCCCTTATACTTCGGATATAGACAACACTTTGGAGAATGCGGAAGGGAGCGCTTTTGCGGATGCTATGATGAAGATCGTGCCTTATGTGACAAGTCAGCAGCAGAATGTCTCTATGAAAATACTGGCAAAGGAGGCTCAGATGAATATCAATGAATTCTACGAGATGATGTCGTCTAACCTCTATAAGAACCCACATGCTGTGGTTATGAGAATCAGGTTGCAACATGCGGCAGAAATGCTTTTGAATAGTGATAAGTCCATTGATGAGATAGCAGAAGAGTTACACTTCTCATCAACGAATTTCCTGATAGCAAGTTTTTATCATCAGTATCGTCAGACACCACAAGATTACCGGGTGTCTAATCCGCGATAACCTACCAACCGCCAAGTGCGGCTCCCCATCCCTTTGTAATAGACAAATGCCTGATATTTGTTGCGTGTTTGGAAGAAATTACCTTCTGTTGGGGCGGTTTCTCCTTCTTTATCTACATACTGATAGGAATAATACCCCTGCTTTTGCATAATCTGAGTGTGATAACAATTATCGCTGGTGTCATATTGCATCTGATAGGCAGTGTCATCGGCATTGTTAGTCCATTGTCCCTGCAAGAAAATATCACCGCAATAGGGAGCCTCTATAGTGTAGTTAACCCATACATAATCGCAGGTATGGGAACTTTCAGAGTAATTGCTGTTGCGAATATAGAAAGCACCATTAGCAGACTCGTCCGTGAGGTAATTGCGGCGTATGGTTGTGGCAAGGGGAAATGCCTGATAATGCTCGCCGTCCCATCCGATATGGTCAATGCCCATTGTGGGATGACTCACGTCAAGAACCTCAAACTTATGATACTCATTTCCTGCATTGAAAATAAGGTCACGTTGGTGCTCCCAACGCATTCCTTGTTGGTAAGTGTATTGGGGTTGCGGATTGATTCTTGCAGTCTGCTCATTCCAGTTCTGCATGACGATAGTATAGATTTCCTCATCGGGACGAGTTACCCTTAGGTCTTTGTAATCAAGTGTCATGGAAAGTTGCTGGTGACTTTTGTTGACATCAATATCTGTATTCGTTGTCATGCTCAAACCGATATTGACGATGGGTTCCACCACATAGAATTCTGCATCTATGATTTTCTCATGTCCTTTGTCCTCGTCATAGATACTTAATCGGTAGTTGCCACTCATCAGAATTCTGCATCTGTCGTTGGGGATGTTGAACTCATAATGTGTGTAGTTAACTGTCGTGTTTAAAGAATTCTGGTAGTCTTCTAAGGGATAATCGTTGAACCCTTCCAGCCAATCACTCTCAAACACATCCTCTGCCTCCGACCAGTCAGCCTCGCATCGTGTCAGATGACAGATGTAACGATGAGCGTCATGTGAGAGTTCGTCGAATCCGATACATAGCCGGTCCCGGCTGCCTAACTCCATGACAGGACGATTCTGCCAATTGTTATTGACGATGGTCGTCAGTGTCTTGACCGTTGGCGAGTATATCTTGTTGCCAGCAAGCACATCAGATGCTAAGAGTAGCAGAACGAAAATTAAATGTCTCATTGCCTGCAAAGATACGAAATAATGCTGAAGTGGCAAAGCGATTTTGGAAGATTAACGAAATCGTGCTAAACTCCGAAGAGGGCATGCAGAAGCGCTGGTGGAAGCATTTGCAGATTAACACAATCTCTCTCGTGCGCGCATACATAAAGTTTTTTACCCTTGTCACCGTTGCCGCCTTGCAAAACTATTTGATAATCAGTTGGTTGCTGGTAACAACGTAGCGGCAACGGTGACAACGATTGGCGATTTTGCCCAAAAAGTGGGGCTATTTTGGCTCTAAAATGAAGTAAAAACGGGTTCGTAACTATGCTGATGACTATCTTATGGGAGAGAGGCATCACTCCGCTCGATGATTCCATGCATTGGAATCAACCATTCCATGCATAGGGATGTTTAATCCGAAAGAAGGTGATACTTTGTTCCACCCTATGGAACAAGTTATTCCATGCCATGGAACAAAGTGTTCCACCCCATGGAACAAACAGGAAGGTGCCGGCTTCGTGGGTCGAAGGTGCCGGCTTTGTGGGTCGAAGGCGCTGGCTTCGTGGGTCGAAGGTACTTGGCACTTGGAATAAAAAAGAAACAAGTTTTCTTTTGTTCTTCACTCGTTTTTCGTACCTTTGCAGTCGATATGAAGAAGATAACGTATATAATAGTTATATTGGCAGCCTTGTCGCTTACGTTCTCTTGTGGTAACAGGAAGAGTGCCGCAGACTATGAGGGTATGTTGGACAGTATTCGTAAGGCGGAGGTGGAGAAGGAGTTGCTCAAGCCTTCCGGGGGTGATCCCGTCATTGCTTTCTTCGATTCCCTTGCCATGAAGTCTGTTCCTATGAAATATTCTCCGGAGTTTGTGGAGTATCTGCCTCAGATGCAGAAGGTACCTGCAGCATATAATAGTCGATTCGACTATGAGAGTAATGTAGACCTCTATGCTGTCAAGTTGCCTTCCTACCAGAACTATCATTTGATGTTGCTGGGTGAGAAACTGGACTCCACCAATGTGTCTCTTTATCTCTGTACGATGAATCGGGATTATGTGTTGGTAGATCGTCTGTGTATCTATGAACAGAAGATAGAGGATAGGAACGGCAGACTGGGACTCATGCGCCAGGAGTATTATGTCACGAGCCAGTATGAGGTTACCCTTGTCAGTTATTTCCGTGGTGAGGATGATGATACGGAGAGTGAGGAGGCAGCATGCCGATACGTGATCAATAAGGAGGGTAATTTTGAGGAGGTAATCATAGAACTATGATAGAGATAAAGATTAAAGACAGTCAGTTGCAGAAGGCAGCACAGACAGGAATGGACTCCTTCGTCAGTGTTTTTGTCAATGCCATCCGTGATGGTATTCAGAATGAGTTGACTACAGAGACGATGGCACAGTTGAATGCCGACCAGATCACCCTTCTTGCCTGGGATATCCTGCATGAGGAGGTGATGGATGGCGGTTTTGTGCAACTGATACATAACGGCTATGGTCCATTTATCTTCAAGAATCCATTTGCCAAGGCAGTCAAACTCTGGGGCTTGCGTGATCTTTCCAAACTGATATATGATGCTCACACGCTTTATCTGAAGCATAAAGAGAAGATAGAGCAGGACTGTACGGAGGAAGAGTTCATGGCACTGTTTGAGCAGTTTCCTGAGTTTGACGATATGGATGACACCTTCGTGGAGAGTGAGGAGGCATGGACGGAGCAGATAGCCGAGTATATTGACCAGCATATTGAGCAGTTCGCTCACATAGAGAAATAAAATGAATAAAGACGAAGAGAAAATCAGGAAGAAGAGTCCTGTACAGATACGCAACAAGAAGGCATCGTTTGAGTATTTCTTCATCGAGACCTATACGGCAGGGATTGTCCTGACGGGTACGGAGATTAAGTCCATCCGTCTTGGCAAGGCAAGTCTGGTGGATACCTATTGCTTTATCAATAATGGCGAGATATGGGTGAAGGGTATGAACATCTCTCCCTATTTCTATGGTTCGTATAACAACCATGAGATGAAGCGTGACCGTAAACTGTTGCTGACTAAGAAAGAAATACAAAAACTACATGCTGCTACCAAGCAGACAGGTTATACCATCGTTCCCTTGTTAGTCTTCATCGACGAGCACGGACGAGCCAAAATGGATATAGCCCTCTGCAAAGGTAAGAAGGAGTTTGACAAGCGTCAGACATTGAAGGAAAAGGAAGACAAGCGCGAGATAGATCGTGTAATGAAACACTATTAGATGAAAAGACTACAAGACTTAACACAACAGCGAATACTCGTACTTGACGGTGCTATGGGTACGATGATTCAGAAGTATAATCTTACTGAATCAGATTTCCGAGGTGCTCTTTTCCTAGATGTTCAAGGACAGATGAAGGGAAATAATGACATGCTCTGTCTGACCCGTCCTGATGTCATTGAGGATATCCATCGCAAGTATCTGGAAGTAGGTGCTGATATTATTTCCACCAATACGTTCAGTTCACAGCGTATCTCCCAGGCAGATTACCATCTGGAGGCATTTGCCCGAGAGATGGCATACGAGGGTGCTCGCATTGCCCGTAGGGTGGCGGATGCTTTCTCTACAGAAGAGAAACCTCGTTTTGTGGCAGGAAGTATCGGTCCTACCAATAAGACCTGCTCCATGTCACCTGATGTGAGTAATCCCGCTGCCCGTGATATGACCTATGATGAACTTCATGATGCTTACAGTGAGCAGATTGACGGACTGATAGCGGGCGGAGTGGACGCTTTATTGATAGAGACGATTTTTGATACGCTCAATGCGAAAGTCGCTATTGACGCAGCGATGACGGTGATGCAGCAGCGTGGTGTGGCGTTACCCATCATGTTAAGTGCCACAGTCAGCGATTTGGCAGGTCGCACGTTGAGTGGACAGACTTTAGAGGCTTTTCTTGCCAGTATCAGCAGTTATCCTGTTTTTTCTGTAGGACTGAACTGCTCGTTTGGTGCCAGTCAGATGATAACGTTTTTACGCCAACTTGCTCAGAAAGCACCTTATTATATTAGTGCCTATCCGAATGCAGGATTGCCCAACTCCATGGGTCTTTATGACGAGACACCAGAATCGATGGCGCCACAGATAGGCAAGATGATTGACGAGGGACTGGTGAATATCATTGGAGGCTGTTGTGGTACCGATGAGCATTTTATAGAGAAATATATTCCCTTGGTCGAGGGCAAACAACCGCATCAGCCTATTAGCAAACCAGATACGATGTGGCTGAGCGGACTTGAATTGTTGGATGTGACTCCCGAAGTCCGATTCGTGAATGTTGGTGAGCGTTGTAATGTGGCAGGTTCTCGTAAGTTTTTGCGTCTGATTAAGGAGAAGAAATATGATGAGGCTATAGCCATTGCCCGTAAACAGGTCTCAGACGGTGCCTTGGTCATCGATATCAATATGGATGACGGACTATTGGATGCCCGTACGGAGATGACGACATTCCTTAATATGATTGCGGCAGAACCTGATATCGCCTCTGTCCCAGTAATGATAGACTCCTCTGATTGGGAGGTGATCAAAGCAGGATTAAAATGTGTACAGGGTAAGAGCATCGTCAATTCTATTTCTCTGAAAGAGGGTGAGGATGTGTTTATTCAGCATGCTAAGGATGTCATGCGCTATGGTGCTGCCGTCGTTGTGATGTGTTTTGACGAACAAGGACAGGCTACCAGTTATGAACGTCGGATAGAGATTGCCGAACGCTCGTATCGCATTCTGACAGAGCGTGTTGGCATAAATCCATTAGATATTATCTTTGACCCAAATGTTTTGGCTGTGGCAACGGGTATGGAGGAGCATGACAGTTATGCTGCCGACTTCATCAAAGCCACAGGCTGGATTCGGAAACATCTTCCAGGAGCCCATGTGAGTGGAGGTGTCAGTAACCTGTCATTCTCGTTCCGTGGCAATAATTATATCCGCGAGGCGATGCATGCCGTGTTCCTTTATCATGCCATCCAACAAGGTATGGACTTCGGAATTGTGAATCCCGCGACGAAAGTGTTATATAGTGACATACCACAGAATCAGTTGACTATCATTGAGGATGTGATTCTGAATCGTCAGAAAGGAGCAGCCGAAGCCTTAACAGATCTAGCAAATCAACTCTTAGAAGCACAACAAACGAAACAATCCTCAGCAGGTCAGTCTGTGCAGGCGCATCAGGAGAAATGGCGTGAGGGTAATCTGGACCAACGGTTGCAATATGCCTTGATAAAAGGTATCGGCGATTATCTCCAACAGGATTTAGAGGAGGCGTTAGGACAATATCCTAAGGCAGTACAGATTATCGAAGGTCCTTTGATGGCAGGTATGAATGAGGTAGGACGTTTGTTCGGAAGTGGAAAGATGTTTTTACCACAGGTCGTGAAGACGGCACGCACCATGAAACAGGCGGTGGAAGTGCTTCAGCCCTATATCCAACAGCAACAGGAGGGTAATAGTAAGAAGGCTGGAAAAGTATTACTTGCCACTGTGAAAGGCGATGTGCATGATATCGGCAAGAATATTGTCGCTGTTGTCCTTGCCTGCAATGGCTATGAGGTTGTTGATATGGGCGTGATGGTTCCTGCCGAGCAGATAGTACGTAAGGCAATTGATGTCAAGGCAGATATTATCGGACTCTCAGGGTTGATTACTCCCAGTCTGGAGGAAATGGTCAATGTGGCTCATGAGATGCAGCGTGCAGGATTAGATATTCCCATTATGATTGGCGGTGCGACAACCAGTGAACTGCATGTCGCCTTGAAGATCGCTCCAGTCTATGGAGGACCTGTCGTGTGGATGAAGGATGCTTCCCAGAATGCTTTAGTTGCAGCCCGCTTGCTTAACAAAGAAGAGGAGGCAAAGGTGGAACAGGAACTTGAAGAGAAATACCAGCATCTGCGTGAGGAGTATGAACTTGAGCAGCAACAACTGCTCCCACTCAGTGAGGCAAGAAAACAAAAGAAAGACTTCTTTAAAGAATAAGATATTTAATAAATATGATAAAGACAATAGCGTTTGATTTAGGTGGAGTTATCATTACCATCGACCAGCCTCAGGCGATACGTCGTTTCAAGGAGATTGGGGCTGTTGATGTGGAGAACTATCTGGATCCCTATACACAGACAGGTATCTTTGGGGATTTAGAACATGGACTGATTTCCGCGGAGGATTTTCGTGTAGAACTCAGTCGGTTGATGGGGAAAGAGTTTACAGCAGCGCAATGTGCCTATGCCTGGCAAGGATATGCCAAGGAGGTGCCACAGCGTAATCTGGACACAGTGTTGCGACTGCGTCAGCAGGGCTATCGGGTGATATTGCTCTCGAATACTAACCCATATATGATGGAATGGGCAATGAGTTCGGAATTTGATGGGAAGGGTCATTCTCTTAGTGATTATTTCGACCATTGCTATTTGAGTTATCAGTTGAGAATGATGAAGCCCTCAGAGAATATATTCCGTGAGGTGTTGCGGCAAGAACAGACATTCCCTCATGAGGTTTTGTTTGTTGATGATGGTCCTCGCAATGTGGCGACAGCCAGTCAGATAGGGTTCCGCACTTACTGCCCGGTGAATGGTTCCGATTGGACGGAAGAGATTTATAAGTTCATAGTTTAGAGTTCATAGTTNNAGTTCATAGTTAAAGTTATGAGGAGATATATTTTTTTGATGTTATTGTGTAGTGTGAGTATGTTGCAGGCTCAGACCTATCAGGTTCCCAAGCGTGAGTTCCGTGCCGCTTGGATACAGTGTGTAAATGGTCAGTTCCAGAACATAGGAACAGAGAAGATGCAACAGACACTTACTTATCAACTGGATGAGTTGCAGAAAGATGGTGCTAATGCTATTATCTTCCAAGTGCGTCCAGCATGTGATGCCCTTTATCCAAGTAGAATAGAGCCATGGAGCCATTTCCTGACAGGTGTACAAGGTAAGGCTCCCTATCCTTATTGGGACCCACTCCAGTGGATGATAGACCAGTGTCACAAGCGTGGGATGGAGTTGCATGCTTGGATAAACCCATATCGTGCTAAGTCGAAACTGGCTTACGCCCTTGCGTCAAATCACATCTGTAATCAGCATCCAGAGCGTGTCTTTGAGTATGATGGACTAATGGTGCTTCATCCTGCCCTGCAGGAGAATCGTGATTATATCTGTACGATTGTGGAGGATATTCTGAGGCGTTACGATGTCGACGGACTACATATTGACGACTATTTCTATCCTTATCCTGTGGCTGGTAAGACAATACCTGACGAGAGCCAGTTCCGTGCTCATCCACAAGGTTATACAAACAAGAATGACTGGCGTCGTCATCAGGTTGATTTGCTTATTGAGCAGTTGAATGAGACTATCCATCGTGTAAAACCTTGGGTCAAGTTTGGCGTGAGTCCCTTTGGTATTTATCGTAATCAGAAAAACGACCCTCGTGGTAGTAAGACCAACGGTCTACAGAACTACGATGACCTTTATGCCGATATCTTGTTGTGGGTTGATAAGGGATGGGTTGACTATACCGTACCACAACTCTATTGGGAGATGGGGCATAAGGCAGCAGACTATACAGAGTTGATACGCTGGTGGAGCGATCATGCCTCCGCTCGTCCGTTGTTTATCGGTGAGGATGTGGAGCGTACAGTCAAGCATTCCGATCCGCATAATTCTAAGAGCCACCAGTTACCCGCTAAGATGAGGCTCCATCAAGAGAATAGGGGTGTGAAAGGCACGGTATTATGGTATGCCAAAGCAGCCGTAGACAATATAGGGAATTATGGAACCAATCTTCGTAATGTCTATTGGCGTTATCCGGCGTTGCAACCTTTGATGTCGCATATTGACGACAAGGCTCCTGGTAAGGTTCGTAAGTTAAAAGTGATTGATATGGGTTCCCATCAGGTGTTGATGTGGACTGCTCCAAAGTTCAAGTCATGGAAAGATGAAGCCACGAAATATGTTGTATATTGCTTCAAGAAAGGAGAAAGTCTGAATACGGACGATCCTTCTCATATTGTAGCGATTACGACAGATACTTTTTATGAGTTACCGACAAAGATGGAACAGGGAAAGTATGTCTATGTCGTTACAGCCCTTGACCGTATGCAGAACGAGAGTAAGGTGGCAAAGAAGAAAGTGAGATTAAAGTAAGGGGATATCCATCACGAAAAAAGCCTCGATTAGTTTTGTTGTTTCGTGAGAAACAATTACCTTTGCATCCGCATTAGGCTCACATAGATGGTGATTAAAAGGGAAAGAGGTGTGAGTCCTCTACTGTCCCGCAGCTGTAAGCAACCTTTTTTACGTGAACAAATGTCACTGATATTGTTGGGAAGACGTTCACTGCTGGTTGCAAAGTCAGAAGACCTGCCTTTTGCGAATAGTAACAAATCTGCCTCTGGGGTTAGGCGATTGAAGTGGAATGAAGAAAAGATTAGTTTTAATACTGACAGGGTGGATAATGGTATTCTCTGTCGTTATGGCACAGACTGATACCATTACTGGTCGTGTGCATCAGTTGGAGGAGGTGACTGTTACTGAGACCCAACGGAAGCATACGGTAACCAGTACATCACCACTTCATCTGTTGGATAGGCAAGACATATTAACGATGGGTGTGACAGATATCGCTGATGCGCTGCATCGAATACCAGGTATCACCATACGTGACTATGGAGGTGCAGGCGGTATGAAAACCGTTTCTGTACGTGGCTTTGGTGCAAAACATACAGGTGTATGCTATGACGGTATTATGCTCTCGGAGTGCCAGAGTGGTGAAATCGATCTCTCCCGTTATTCCTTGGATCAGGTAGACCACCTCTCATTGGTGATTGGTGACAATGACGATATTTTTATTCCCGCCCGTCAGGTAACGGCACCAGCCGTTTTGAATATTCAGACTCTCCGTTTGCCTACAGAAGACAAGATGCCCCATCTGACCACCCAACTGAAGGTGGGCTCTTTTGGTTACGTGAGTCCTTTCTTGCGTTATGAGCAGAACCTCTCCAGTCGTTTTGCCTTCAGTGCTGTCGCAGAGTATGTTTATGCGGAGAATGACTATCCATACACCATCCAGAATATGACAGTGAGGCAGCATGACCATCGTACGAATAATCGTATGAATAGTGGATATGGTGAGTTCAGTTTCCTGTGGAATATCAATGCGTTAAACAGACTGACAGGTAAGGTGTATTATTATGACAACGACCGTCAGTTGCCTGGGCAGGTGCGCTATTATACAAATGTGAGCAAGGAGACACTTCGCGACCGTAATTTCTTTGGACAGTTAGTCTATCAGACACGTTGGAGCAACAGGTTGTCTTTGAAATGGCTCGGGAAGTTCAACTGGTATTCCTCCTCCTATCGTGACCCCTTATATCAGGGTGGGGTGAATGATGCAGACTACTGGCAGCGTGAGGCATATACTGCTGTTGCTTTATTGTATACCCCTCATGAGAACTGGTCATTTGACTATTCCGCTGACTATGCGTTTAATAATCTCAACGGCAGTTCTGGAAGAACGGTAGTGGGGCATCCCCGTCGTCATACGATTCTACAGTCAGCAACTGTCAGATACAAGAATGAGCGTCTGACAGTTTTAGGACGGTTGCTATACTCTCTTTATCTGAATGATGAGGCGAGGAACATGAGACGTCTCTCACCGTCGCTGTCTTTGTCTTATCGGGTCATAGAGGATATCGATTGGTATGTTCGTATGTCCTATAAGAACATTTTCCGGGCACCGACATTCAATGAGAACTATTACTATCACTATGGTAGCCTTGACCTGAAACCAGAGAGTACACATCAGATTAATGTGGGTACCACCTTTTCTAATTCAAATGTCCAGTTGACGCTTGACGGCTATTACAACCAAGTCTATGATAAGATTATGGCGGTACCCTATAACATGTTCGTATGGCATTGTATCAATGTGGGTAAGGTGGAGATATTGGGTGCTGATGCCACTTTCCGCGTGAATCAGCGGTTGACAGCGGATCAGTTGTTGTCACTCTCAGGTAGTTATAGTTATCAACACGCTCAAGACAAGACACTTAACGGTTCCACATCGTATGGGCATCAACTTGCCTATATACCAGAGCATACATTTAGTGGTTCGTTGAGTTATGAGAATCCTTGGCTTAATCTCTCTGTGCATACCACAGGTATGTCGAGGCGATGGGCAAACAATGAGCATTATGACGACACTGATATGGATGGATATGTGGAGGTGGGTCTCACCGCATGGCGTCAGTTTCGCTTCGGTAGACATCTGTTGGAGGGTCGTTTTGACTTGAAGAACCTGTTTAACCATCAGTATGAGTTGGTACGGTTTTATCCGATGCCAGGAAGAAGTTATCAAATGACAATTAATTATAAGTTTTAAAAAGCAATGAAAAAGTATTTATTGAGTTTTGCTGTATTGAGCACAGCGTTTTTTACGGCATGTACGACAGACAATGACAAGACACCTCAGACCTATCCTGTGGCATCGACCAGTGGTGTCTTTGTCATTGGTTCAGGAAATCTGGGTAAGGGTATTGATGGAAGTCTTACTTATTATGACTATGCCACGAAGTCTGCCACGAAAGACATTTTCTCCAGTGTCAACGGGATAAGTCTTGGTAAGACCGCCAATGATGTCCTTCGCTATGGAGATAAGGTGTATGTCGTTGTGGATGGCGAGAACACCGTCTTTGTGTTGAATGCCAAGAACATGCAGAGGATCCGTCAGATTAACATCACAGGTACTGACATGTTGGGCGAGACACAGGGTGCGTCTCCACGCCGCATCACTGCTGCTGATGATAAGATCTACGTATCTACATTCGGAGGCTATGTGGCTGCTATTGATACCGTCAACTTTGAGTTGGCTGCCAAATATCAGGTTGGCTCTTATCCTGAGGGTCTTGTGGTGAATAATGGTAAACTCTATGTCGCTAACTCTGACTATGGTAATGGCAATGCCTCTATCTCTGTCATCGACCTTAATACGAAAGCCTCTCAGATACTCACGGATGAGAATATCCGTAACCCGCAAGAGATTGCTGTGGCAGGCTCTGATATCTATTTTCTGGATTATGGACAGTTTGGCGCTGCTCCTACCTATGCCCAGGAACATGCTGGTGTATATCGTATCTCCAGTAATGGTGTGAAGGTGATTGTTCCCAATGCAACGGGAATGACATGTTATGATACGAAGATTTACACTTTCAATGATCCTTATGGCGCAACAGGCGGTGCTACCTATACGGTCTATGATATCCAGTCTGACTACTCTTACAATATTGACCTCAAGGAGATAGACAGTCCTGCCGCTATTGGTTTTGATCCTATCTCGAACTATCTGTTTGTCGCTTCGCGTAAGATGGATGGGGGATATCCCAGTTACAGTACTGACGGCTACGTCAATTTCTATGATACCACGTTCAGAAAGAAAGGCTCCTTCACTTGTGGTGTAGGTCCCACTCGTATTGCCTTTAATGTTGGTGTTAAATATGTAACATATTAATTTCGATGCGTCTCGTCCTCTTAGGATTCATTATCGTATTGCTGTCTTCCTGTGGGAACCGTACTGGCTTCTCACAGGAAGATGGTGACACTTTACATCTTAAATACGCCACCTTACTATCTATCATTAAGCATGATGGTTATACGGAGGTAGATATCCGTAATCCTTGGAAGGATGGTATGTTGTTACATACCTATATTCTTGTGCCTCGCCAAGGAGAGATGCCGAAGCATCTTCCCCATGGGTCTATTATCCGTACCCCCATTGAGCGTGCTGCTGTTTTTACTACCGTCCATTGCTCACTTATTCATGCTATGGGACATGGTGGGAATATCGTTGGTGTCGCCGATTTGAAGTATATCAAGATACCGTTCATTCAGGAACAAGTCAGGAAAGGCAAGATTGCAGACTGTGGAAACGGAATGAGTCCCATGGTGGAGAAGATCATGGATGTCAAGCCAGAAATTATCATGCTTTCACCTTTTGAGAATAGTGGGGGCTATGGTAAACTGGAGGAGATCGACATCCCTTTGGTGGAGTGTGCGGAATATATGGAGAACTCTCCACTTGCTCGTGCCGAATGGATGAGGTTCTATGGTATGCTATTTGGTGAGGAGGAACAGGCTGACAGTCTTTTTGAAGTGGTCGACAAGAACTACCAGCAGTTAAAAGTACAGGCAAAGGAGGCTGGCGAAGGTCGTTCAGTATTGATTGACAAGATGGTTGGCACAGTGTGGTACGTGCCAGGAGGCAGAAGCACCCTCGGACAAATGATACAGGATGCAGGTGGTCGTTATGCTTGGAAAGACGATGAGCATAGTGGAAGTCTCTCCTTACCCTTTGAGACTGTATTGGAGAAAGCAGGTGATGCCGAGGTTTGGCTTTATCGATATAGCAGTGACCATCAACATTCCTATCACGAACTTTTGAGTGAGTATCGTGGTTATCAACAGTTGCAGGCTTTTGCCGACAGGAATGTTTATGGCTGTAATGTCGAGCAGTCGCAGTTCTATGAGGAGGCACCTTTCCGCCCGGACTGGTTGCTGAGTGACTTCATCCAGATTCTTCATTCCTCAATGACGTCTACTATCCCTTTACGCTATTATCGGAAACTGAATGAATAAGGGAACGATATATTGTATAGGGTTGGCAGTAGTTATTCTACTGCTTTTTGTGCTTAACCTGATGATGGGGTCTGTATCAATCCCGGCAGGTGACACGCTTCGTATCTTGATGGGTGAGGAGAGTGCCAAACCCTCCTGGCAGTATATTATTCTTGAGTCGCGTCTGCCTCAGGCATTGACCGCTATTTTCTGTGGTAGTGCCTTGGCAGCCAGTGGACTGATGTTGCAGACCGCCTTTCGTAATCCCTTGGCAGGTCCGAGTATCTTTGGTATCAATAGTGGGGCAGGGTTAGGAGTCGCTTTGGTCATGCTGTTTCTTGGTGGCAGTATCTCCGCAGGCTCTGTCAGTCTGTCCGGCTTTGTTGCCGTCTTGGTGGCTGCCTTTGTAGGAGCAATGACAGTGATGGCACTTATCTTTTTCTTTTCCACCATTGTCCGCAACCATGTGATGCTGTTGATTATCGGTATCATGATAGGCTATATCTCTACCTCCGCCATTTCTCTGCTGAATTTCTTTGCGACAGACGAGGGCGTCCGCTCTTACATGGTATGGGGCTTAGGTTCTTTTGGCGGAGTGTCGATGAAGATGATGCCCGTATTCGCAAGTGTGACGATGTTAGGGTTAATCGGTAGCCTATTGCTTATCAAACCACTTAATGCCCTGATGTTGGGCGATGCTTATGCGGAGAATCTTGGTATCAATATTATTAAGGTACGTAACTGGTTATTGATAGTAACTGGTGTCCTAACTGCTATCACCACAGCATTCTGTGGTCCTATCGCATTCATCGGACTGGCTGTTCCCCATATTGCCCGTATGATGCTGACGACGGACAACCATCGGGTACTGCTTCCTGCTACCATGCTGATGGGTGCCGTTATTGCTCTATTCTGTAATTTGATTACAATCCTTCCTGGTGAGACTGGTGTCATTCCGCTGAATGCTGTTACGCCGATGATAGGTGCTCCAGTGATTATCTATGTGATTATTAAACGTTGAGAACAATGAGAAATATTTTAATAGTCCTAACCGCTTTGTTATTCGTTGCCTGTGGAAATAAAGGTACTAAGGCAGTGAGTGAGGAGATGCAGAATGATTCCCTTGCATTGATACAGCCTAAGTATGCCAAAGGCTTTACCGTCAAGTATATGGAGAATGGTGTCCGACTGGTGGAGGTAGAGGACCCGCAGAAGGATGATGACAAGATGCCAGTGAGTTATCAGTTTGCCTTGGTGCAGAAGGGGAGTGATGCCGATATTCCAGAGGGCTATACCAAGGTGGAGGTTCCTGTGGAGCGTACTTTGGTGATGACGATGTTGCAACTCTCCAACTTCACGGCATTGGAGGCCCACGACGTGGTAAAGGGAATTACAGGAACGAAGAATCTTTTTAATAAGGATATCAAGAAACGAGTAAAGGACGGTAGTATTGTGAAGATAGGTATGGAGGGTAACTTCGATACCGAATTGATTCTTGCTGCCAATCCAGAGGTGATATTCATCTCTCCCTTCAAGCGTGGTGGCTACGATGCCATCAAAGAGACAGGTATCACGTTAATCCCTCATTTAGGTTATAAGGAACTGGATCCGTTAGGACAAGCCGAATGGGTGAAGTTCGTAGGTCTGTTTATTGGAAAGGAGAAAGCAGCCAACGAGTTGTTTGAGGGTATTGAGCATCGTTATCAAGATGCAAAGACATTAGCAGCACAGGCAAAGACCCGTCCGACCGTGTTCAGTGGTGAGATGCATGGCGGCAACTGGTATGCCGTCGGTGGTAAGAATTTCCTCGCACAACTCTTCCGTGACGCTGGTGCCGACTATATCATCAAGAATGAGGATACGGGCGGCTCGACGATAGAGTTTGAGCAGATGTATGCCATGGCTGCCAATGCCGACTACTGGCGTATCCTCAATAGTTATCCTGATACGTTCAGTTATGAGGCATTGAAGGCTTCTGAGCCTCGTAATGAATTGTTTAAGGCATTTAAAGAGAAGCAGGTCATCTATTGTAATATGAAACAAACTGCTTATTACGAGTCTACACCTGTAGAGCCTGATGTGGTATTGAAAGACCTGCTTGCCATCTTCCATCCTGAGTTGGTGGAGAAAGATTATCAACCCAAATACTATCAATTGCTGAAATGAGAAACCGTGTTGCTCTGAACATCCTGCTTCTGCTGTTGAGTATCATCCTGTTGTTTGTACTCAACCTTTTACTGGGTACTGTTAAGATACCTGTTAGTGATGTGGTGGCGACACTGATGGGGAGTCAGGACATAACAGAGATTACACGCAATATCATATGGAGTTCACGAGTGCCACAGGCTCTGACGGCAATGGTGGCAGGAGCAGGACTTGCCGTAAGTGGTCTACAGATGCAGACCGTCTTCCGCAATCCGCTTGCAGGACCTTCTGTATTGGGTATCTCCAATGGTGCATCGTTAGGTGTAGCCTGTGTTGTCCTGATGTCTGGTTCATTAGGAGGTGTCGCCCTGAGCCGGTTGGGATATCTGGGTGATGTCGCCATGTCGATAGCGGCAATTATCGGATCCCTTGCCGTCATGGCACTGATTCTCTACGTATCGCAGAAAGTGAAGGGTAATGTCACCTTATTAATAATAGGTGTGATGATAGGTTATCTTGCTACCGCTGTCATTGGTGTCTTGAAGTTCTTCTCTGCTGAGGAGGATATCAAGGCGTATGTGGTTTGGGGGTTAGGTTCTTTCTCCCGTGTGTCTGGCAATCAGATGATCCTCTTTGTCATCCTAATGGCAATCCTATTGCCATTGAGTATGTTACTGGTAAAGACAATGAACCTATTATTGTTAGGTGACGGTTATGCCCGTAACTTAGGTTTGAATATCCGTCGTGCCCGTATGCTGGTGATTCTGTGCTCTGGGGTGTTGGTCGCTATCGTTACCGCCTACTGTGGACCTATCATGTTCATTGGTCTTGCAGTACCCCATCTCTGTCGTGCTATCTTCCGCAGTAGTGACCATCGTATCCTGATGCCAGGAACGTTACTTGCCGGAGCATCATTGGCATTACTTTGTAATCTCATAGCCCGTATGCCTGGTTTTGAGGGTGCCTTACCTGTCAATAGTGTGACGGCATTGGTGGGTGCACCTGTTATAGCGAGTGTATTGTTCCGTCGTCATCAATCAATAGAAGAGTAAGGGCTGCTTGTGGCACGATGGGTTCGCAGAACTGCAAGCAGTGATGGATCACGACTCGGCAGAAGTCTTCCGTCTTCTCTTTGGGAATCCTTTCCCATAATTCTCTGGCAAGAGTCAGGTTAGTAAGGTCGATAGGACAATCTGCTTCTTCAAGCATAGATGCGATGAAGGTCTTGTCCATCACAGTCTTTTTGCTGTGGGTATCCAGATTGCCAGCAGCAAGTTTCACAGCCTTTCCTAACATCACCCCTAATGTGACATTCTTGAAACCCAGTTCGTGGCCTATCTTCAATGTCTCACCAATATAGTTGCCATACTCCACGAAAGCCTGTGAGGGCAGGGTGGGATAGTATGCTCTTACAAATCGCTCACTCTTCGCCCCGCTGTTGATGACGACTCGCTCCGAACCACTTGCCTTTGCCACCTCCATACATTTACGGATGCTCTGGATGAAAGCCTCCTCAGAGAAGGGCTTGACGATACCACTCACTCCTATGATGGAGATTCCTCCCTCAATTCCTAAACGGGGATTGAAGGTGCGACGGGCAATCTCCTCACCGTCAGGAACGGAAATGGTTACTTTTAATGAAGAATGATGAATGAAGAATGATGAATGATGAATGAAGAATGAAGAATGAAGAATGTTTTCTTCAATCATCTGGCGGGGTGCTTTGTTGATAGCAGGCTCACCAGGAGGATAGTCGAAACCAGGAAGGGTAAAACGTCCTACACCTTTGCCACCTTCTATGATGATTTCTGAATGCTTGTCGCTCTTCGTTATCTTCTTAACACTCACTCTTACCTCAATACCATTTGTCACATCTGGGTCATCACCAGCCTCTTTGAAAACAGAGACATATCCGTCTCCATAAGTCACAGGAACATGAATCGTCTCACCGTTTGGTAGGATGACTGGTACTTCGGCTGGTGTCTCGTTCTTTAAGAGTCGCAGGGTAGCACCAACAGCAGCGGCAGTGGCACATGTACCCGTCGTCAGTCCACTATGCAATGGATAGAAATCGGGCAATAGTTGTTCCACCATCCTACGTAAACCATGAGGACCGTTGACGATATGAAAGACATCAGAGGTTGCTGGACGTTTCAGTACGATGATACGCATTCCCTTTGCTTTTGCGGCATCAACCTTTTCTTGAAAGCCACCTGATAATCCGCTTTCTTTCAAAAGGATAGCCTCTGCGCTAGTGTCGATAATGGAACTGTCTTCATAGTATAGCAACTGCTCGTCTGTCGCACCTTGTGCCTTGGCAAGACGAATAGAAGACTCACGAGGAAGAATACGATAATAAATCTTTATTCCCTTTGCTTCCAAAGGTTTCAGTTTCGCTATCGACTGTACCCCAGTAGTGGCAAGTAAGGAATGAATATTGGTAGGAACCTGTGAATAGTCATCAATCCATGTCAGATTGCTGTCCCTTTCAGGAAAGATACGCTCATAACGGATAGCAGGAACTTGTAACTCCTTTGCCACTTCCGCAACCGTCTCATGCAGTTGTTTAGCAAAAGGATGGGCGGCATCAACCAGCAATTGTATATCATGCTCTCTACAGAAAGCAACCATCGCTTGCTGGTCTAAAGTCCCATGCAATCGAATACCATGGTGCAAAGCCACCTCTTGCTCCTCCGTCTTGGTAGAGTAGTAATAGGTGGAACCAGATTCTTCCAGCACCTCCACCGCCTTGCGTCCTTCCGTTGTTCCTCCCAATACGAGTATCATGAAGGCAAAGGTAGTGCAAATCAAGGGAAATGCAAAATATATCGAGATTAATTTTGCTTTTCCCTCAAATATTCATACCTTTGCTTTTGAAATAATAAAGCATTGATATAGAATTGTGATGACAAAAAAGGAAATAGCGTCTCTAATATTCTTGTTATTGACAATAGTAACCCTCATCATTTGTTTTCAGTTAGAGAAAGGAGGTTTACGCGATATATGTACTTTATTGGGAATGTTTTTCCTATATTTTTCTATGGATCCGTCATGCTCAGTGTTTAAGAAAAAGAAATGGGGGAAGAATATTAAGAATCCAGTCGTGGAGCGAACACCTCTTACATCAGAAGAACCATTAGAGGTTGTTGATACTAACAACAAAGATATCTATTTAGTGATTAAAGAGTCTCTTTCTGATACATTCTTTTGCTGTCATTATATAGACGGAGGTGTTTGTGAGAATGAAATATATGCCATCAGTCCAGATAAAACCTATTACCGTTTAGACATAGATGAGTTACCTGAGTATTACTTGAATTTGTGCGATGTGTCGGAGGAGAAGACGAATGGTGATATAGATTACTTATGTTCTATATCTTCCGCAGACTTTGAGCATGTGAAGAATTGTTATCTTGACTCAAAGATAGAGGCAAATGAAAGTGCGATGCGAGAATCAGAAGACACTTCTAATAGAATTGCGAGATTTGTGGTTAAATGGATGGTATTCTTCGCAATAATATTCCTATTTACAGGGTTATGTGTTTTTATAGAATCATACCTTCCATATCAAGATGGCAATATGTACATGATGATTTTTGTAATAATGACGATTGTATGTATATCGGCACTTTGCTATTCCTTGACTGATAGGGCATGGATTGCTCGTCGTGGAAAATGGATAGGTGAAGATTTTCAAGTACAGAAGATTAAAGAGACAAAAGATGTTACTTATTATTTGGCTGGTAGTGAACTCAGTCCCACATTCTTCCTGTATTACCAAAAGGAAAAATTGTTCTTTTATGGTCACAGAATAGATTTGCCCATTACAAAGGATGTGCAATTAATTCCTGTGCAAATGATGGAGATGGAGAAATGGGTGAGGGATAAAGATTATATCCTTGATTATAACATTTCCGATAAATGCATTCTTGGTCGGTATACTTATCATTTCTGTATAAACAGAGAACAAGCCACAAAACCGCACTTACTTGAAATACGTGAATGGCTGAAAACACAAGAGCCCAACAATGAGTCCTCGTATTTACTTTTTACCCTTTCAAATGGTGATTATTATGTTGAATATGGTCAACGAATGATTCAGCGGATAATATATAAGGACAATGAGGGAAACAAGGAAAAAGTACGCTTTGCAGAAAATGACAAGAATCCGTATGACGGGGTGTCGAAAAATGTCAAGCGTTTCCTGATTGACTTTTTTGATTATCATGCCTTAAATTCTTCCTCTTATCATATTCTGACGCAAGAACAATTTCTGGAAATATGGGAATGAGTTGAGCATATCTTGCCAGTTCGTTTCCCCTACACGTAATTTTTCAAACCCTTGTCACCGTTGTCACCTTGCAAAACTATTTAGTTATCAGGCAGTTGTCGGTAAAAACGAAGCGGCAAGGGTGACAAGGAAAGGTGCTTTCGATCTAAAACACCCATGATTTCTCCATGAACAAAACAAGTTGTTTTGTTCCGATGAGGATAATCTTAATCGATGAAAGGGATGCCTCCCATGAGAACAAAACAACTTGTTTTGTTCCGAAGTCCATACCTCCTGTCTGTGAAGGCACCGCTTCCGAGGTCTAAGGTACGGGTGTCAAAGGTCTAAGGTGGTGTCTTTGTCCTACGAAGGGACAGGCTTCGTCAAGTGTTCACGCTTCCCCCTGTCTGAAGAGGTGGGTGAAGTGCTTGGAATAGAGTTCTGAGAGTCCTTGACGATTGTCGATAGCCTCACCGACTACCAGCATGGTCGTAAGGGTGAGGTTGTTGTCATGAACAATCTTAGAGAGGTCTTTCAAGACACCACGATATATCTTCTGGTCCTTCCATGTCAGGTGGTAGCAGGCGGCAACAGGGGTGTCCTCCGGGTATTCCATCAGCAATTCACGTTGTACGTCATCCACAATAGCGGCACTCAGGAAGATACACATGGTCGACTGGCTCTTGGCGAGCAGATGCAGTTGTTCTTTCTCCGGCATGGGCGTACGTCCCTCACCACGAGTCAGGATGATGGTCTGAGTGCGCTCAGGGATCGTGAACTGACTGCGCAGTTCGGCGGCAGCGGCAAGGAAGGAGGAGATACCCGGGGTGATATGATAGTCCATCCCCTCACGATCGAAGAAAGCCATCTGTTCTTGGATAGCACCAAAGATACAAGGGTCACCTGTATGCAGACGGACGATGAAATGTCCTTTGTCGTAATGCTCCTTCATCAACGCACATTGCTCCTCCAAGTTCATATTGGCAGAGGAGCGAACCACAGCACCCGGCTTATGACAATCAGTCAGTTCGCGAGGTACGAGACTGCCTGCATACAAGATCAGGTCGGCACGTTCCAGCATCTTCCGTCCACGCACACTGATTAAGTCGGGGTCACCAGGTCCTGCACCCACGATCTCGATATGTCCCTTCTTCTCCCTCAGATGATG
This sequence comes from Prevotella sp. UBA2755, assembly GCA_002353225.1. GTDB lineage: Bacteria > Bacteroidota > Bacteroidia > Bacteroidales > Bacteroidaceae > Prevotella. The sequence goes on from DEJF01000017.1 coordinate 29,729, forward strand.
ATAATCGATGGCAAGGGCAGCCGTCCAGTTTTTGCCTTTCACCTTAGGCATGATGAGTTTGCCATGGTTAGAACCAAGGATAGCGGCAGCCTCGCAGACACTGGGTGTCCCCACATGCTTCTTGACAATCTCGCTGGGATGAGGAACGTCGACCTTTGCCAACTCCTCAGCGGTAAAGAACAATACCTCCTCCCCATAATCGTCCTCTAAGACTTCGATAAACTCCTCATCCTCTTTCACGTCGATAGTACAGTAACGATGGGAGCAGGGCAAGATACCCCGATCGGCAAACGCTTGGTCTATCTCTTCATAGATACACTCGTAATCGTCGGGGTGATTAGCAAGTCCGAACCCTATCGTACCCACCATCGGAACATATTGGAGAGAGAGCATCTCGTCAGATGCATAGCGGATAAAGGGAGATACGATAATCACCAACTTGAACTTCCTCGGGTCAGCCTCACTGATGTCGTTGATGATGGTGACATGGTCGGGGAGGGTGCTCTCCAGATAGTTCGTACCCTCGTCACGCACCTCTAATAATAAGGCGGTAGGTTGGCGATTGACGAAAGCGTAGATACAGTCGTTCATGTCGTCATCAGTGGCAAGAGGCCAGTCAAAACGTTGTTCGAGCGTGTCGAGTGCCCATAGTCCGGCATTGTCACTCTGAGTGGTGATGACCGGGCTTGTCCCCAAGGCTCCAGATATCTGCTGCGTGAGGTCGTTAGCACCACCGATATGTCCAGACAATACAGATACCACATGCTTGCCGAAGGTGTCTACACAGACCACGGCAGGATCTTCGTGCTTGTCTTGTATATAGGGAGCAATGGTGCGTACACAGATACCCATCGCACCTATGAACACAAAAGCATCATACTTCTTCCATTGCTTGCCAACGTCTGTACGGTCTATGACTTTGGCTCGTAATTCTCTTTGAAGGATATCGGCTACCTCCTGTCCTGCGTCACTAATCTGGATAATCGCTATTTTCTGCATTTTAGAATTGTTATAGGGTGATTGTCATTCAGTTGTATTCTAATAGGTGGTTCTTGCCTGAGACCTAAAGCCGCACAAGCCTCGTCCCATAGTTGATGACTGTCTGTCGTCACTTTGGGAGCGATGACACTATTCATCACGATACATCCGTCATCAGCAAGAACATCCACTACTTTCGCCATGATCTCCTTCAATTTACCCCCATGTCCCCCAATGAAGACGGCATCGGGGCGCGTTTTGTCTGTTGTCATGACATGACAACAGACAGCACAGAAATCACCCATGTGGATGTTGATACCTGGGGCACCGAAGCGTCGCATGTTCTCTTGTATGATAGCCTCGCACTCAGGACGAATCTCAAAGGCATCGATGTGCAGATGGGGGAACTGCAGGCGAGCCTCGATGGAGATGCTGCCTGTGCAGAAACCAATATCCCATAATGTATGATGGTGGGGTAGGTCGAGCGCTTGTAAGGTCAACAAACGAATCGGCATCTTGGTGATCATCTTCTCTCTGCCGTCAAGGAGGGTGAAGGAATGGTCGGGGATGCCGAAGGGGGGGGTTGGGAGTTGAGAGGTGAGAGTTGAGAGTTGAGAGTTGGGAGTTGAGATTATTAAGCAGTTGGGTTGTGTGAAATCGTGATGGGTGGCTTCGTCAAGGGAGAGGGTTGTCACTTTCTCCTTGTCGGGATTACCTAAATGCTCGCCTACATACATCTGGTATTGTGTATAGCCATAGTCTAACATGCGTTGGGCTATCGTGGCTGGGGTGTGCTCTTTGTCTGTCAATACCCCCATCTTAGGTGTCCGTTCAATCAGAGCACGGTCGAACTCCTGCCATGGTCTGCCTGTCAGGGAGACGATACGCATATCGTGATAGGGCATCAGCAGGCGATGGGCAAGGAGTTGCAAGGAGTTGAAAGTAGGGTAGACCACCACCTCTGCCTCTGGCATCTTCCGTTGGATGGTGTTGGCAAAACCGAAGAACAACGGATCACCACTGGCGAAAACGACGATGGAAGAATTGAAGGATGGAAGAGTTGAAGGATTGAAAAATTGAAGTTTATATTGCTCGAAGACGGCATCAAGGGGGACGGTGATGTCAATCCATTGGGCATCAGCAGGCAGGTATGGAGCGACAATCTCATGATGTCGCTTACCACCAGAGAACACCTTCCCGCTCTTGATAATCTCCATCACTTCTGGAGGAAAGAACGGTGTCGGGTTGTCAGATATGCCAATAACAATAAACTTCATTCTTCAACTCTTCAATTCTTCACAAGTCCCTTCCTGGTTTTAGTTGTTCCGCATCATCAAAACAAAGGATGGCATTACAGAGGGTGGCAGCAAGATTACTGCCCCCCTTGCGCCCTTCCACGATGATTTTAGGAATATCCTTGAACGGCTTCACCATGTGTTTCGACTCACAGACATGGACGAAACCGACAGGTGCCGCAATGATACCGGCAGGATGTGCCTTGCCTTTGCGTATCAACTCACAGAGTTCCATCAATGCCGTAGGAGCATTGCCAAAAGCGAAGAGCGCGTCAGGATGCTCCTCCACCGCAAGACGGATGCCGGCCTGTGTACGGGTAATCCCCTCAGAGGCAGCCATCTCTGCCACCCGTGGGTCTTGCAGATAACACTTCGCATCGACACCCAACCGTTGCAGTGCTCCTTTCCGAATACCGCTGGTCACCATGGTGACATCCGTGATAATCGTTTTTAAAGTACCATCCTTTACCTTATGATATAACGTCTCTACCGCTCCGTCGTCCGTATAGAGAATCTTCTCCATCTCAAAGTCGGCAGTGGTATGGATAGCATGCAGTAAAGCCCATTTATGGTCGAGGGGAATCTCCTTGTTTTGTAACTCCGACTCAATCCGTCGGAAACTCTGAATCATAATCTGCTGTCCTGGTTTCAAATCGTCAGAAGCATCCTCCCGATAATATCCTCGGGGTGTGATGATCTTCCCTTCATCGATATACGATTGCGAATTACCGATAAGGATGACCGTAAACATATCCACGTCCTCCGGGTTGAAGTCACGAAGGGTCGTCACCTTCACCTCCTGTTCTGGTCTGCCTGCCTGACGGACATAGCCTACAGGGGTCTCACCGCTACGCTCTTGCAGGAAGAGTTCCTGCAAACGGTATAACTGCCAGTAGCGTCCATGACTCTTGGGATTGTAGATGGCTGTGACGAAATCCCCAACAGCGGCAGCACGGATGCGACGCTCTATCGTTTCCCATGGTGTCATTAAGTCGCTGAGGGAGATGACACACAGGTCGTGTCCGATGGGTGCACCCAATAAGGAGGCTGCTTTCTGGAAGGCGGAGATACCAGGAAGGGAACAAATCTCGATATCGGCATCACGCTCTTTGCGCATCTCATAGATGAGAGGTGTCATGCCATAGATACCAGCGTCCCCAGAGGAGATCACCACCACCGTCTTACCCTGCTCTGCCAAGTCGAAAGCCTGTTCAGCACGTTGGCGCTCTTTCTTCATCCCCGTGTCGATACACGTGCAGTCTGGTCGGAGGAAAGGTCTCACGAATTGGAAGTAGTATTGGTAGCCAACCACCACATCAGCCTCACTGACCGCCTCTTGGACGGCATAGGTCATGTCCCCTGTATTACCAGGACCGATTCCTACTATGATGATCTTCTTCATTTCTACTCTACAGTTATTTGTTCGTGCTTAATAGTTCATATACTTTGTCTACATTCACATACTTGCGGATATGTGCTGCCAAGCGATTGTATTGCTCTTCCTTGAAGGCATGGTAGTCAAAAGGTCTGTTGTTCTCTGCGAGTCTGTCAGTAAAGGGTTGCAGCAGTGCGTCAATGAAAGCGGTATTGTCGAGAATACCATGAACATAGGTGCCCATACAATGGTCATCCACCTTATAGCCGTCCTCCGTACCATTATGCAGATGCAACAGGGGAGACGGTTTCTCCAACGGGGTAGTCGTACCTTGGTGAATCTCATAGCCTTGTCCGAACTCACAGGTCACTTGCCGGGTTTTCTTTTCACCGTCAATAATAGTCGTGACAGGCAAGAGTCCCAGTCCGGGAATACGCTCGATGTCACCTTCCGTGTGGTGGGGGTCACAGACCTCACGCCCCATCATCTGATAACCTCCACAGATGCCAAGGATGGTGGCGCCGCGGCGACGTGCCTTCACAACCGCTTCCGCCAATCCATTACGCCGCAGATGATACAGGTCATCTATGGTTGACTTGGAGCCGGGCAGGATGACTATGTCCGCGTCTTCGATATCGGATGCATTGCTGGCATAATAGAGATGTATTCGCGGGTCATGCTCTAACACGTCGAAGTCGGTGAAGTTACTCATGTGGCGGAGAAGTACTACGGCACAGTTAAGTGTAGCACTTTGAGCGTAATGGGCTTTATGCTCCAATGACACGCTGTCCTCTTCCTCTATATGGATATCAGTGAAGTAGGGGATAACACCCAGAACAGGAATATGACAGAGGTCCTCGATGATTTGAATACCTTCTTTAAAGAGTTGGATGTCACCACGGAACTTGTTGATAATGATACCCTTTATGTGTTTTCTTTCTTCCTCTGTGAGAAGCATGATACTGCCGTAGACACTGGCAAAGACACCACCTCTGTCTATGTCGGCTACAAGGATGACATCAGCACCAGCGTACATCGCCATTGACATGTTCACCAGATCAACATGACGGAGATTTATCTCGGAAATGCTACCGGCACCTTCCATGACGACAGGGCTATACTGGGCTGCAAGTCGGTCAAAAGCCTCGTGAACGGCAATACGTAGGCGATCCCTTCCTTCATTGCGGAAATAACTACCTGCCGACTGGTTGCCGACGGGCTTGCCGTTCAGTACCACTTGGGAGGTGTGGTCGGATTGGGGCTTCAACAGGATAGGGTTCATATCCGTATGACAGGGGATTCCTGCCGCCTCAGCCTGTACTGCCTGTGCACGTCCGATCTCCAGTCCTTCAGGAGTGGCATAGGAGTTGAGGGACATATTCTGTGCCTTGAAAGGTGCAGGGTGATAGCCGTCTTGTAGAAAGATACGACAGAAACCTGCGGCAATCACACTCTTGCCGACATCACTTCCCGTACCTACGAACATCAACGGATGTAATCTCTTGCTCATCGCTCAATTAAATATAGATGCGTATAACTTGCCAATACATTCTTATATCTCAAGACTGGTGTGTCAACAGGATTGCCTTTGGCATCATATACCTGTGTGACACTCTTGGGAATAGTCCCCAGGAATTGGGTGTAGTGGAACTCGTGTCCTCTGTATTCTTTACCGTCCAGCATAAAGCGCCGGTAACCTAAAGATAGTTTACGGTCAGCCTTCTTAGCGGTAATCTGATAAGGTAACACACCACACATCGGATACTCGCCGTCGTCTGTCACGATGGACTTACAGAGATACATCATCCCTCCACATTCGGCGATGATATGTCCGCCACGCTCAGCATATTCCTTGATAACCTGACGGGTCGTCTCCGCCTTGACCAAGGCTTCCAGATGCTTCTCAGGATATCCACCTGGCAAATACAACAAGTCTATCCCTTCCAGATTCGGTACCTCCGTTTCCGGGTCGAAGAACATGACCTGTTGGAAGGAGTCGATAACCTCTTGGTAGAGAAAAGAGAACGACTCTCTGTTTCGTGCTATCAGAACGTTAATAGTCTCTTCCATCTTACTTTCTCTTCCAATAAATCCACTAACTCCTGAATACCACCTATCTCGCTATAGTCCAGTCCTAAATAACGGGAACCTTGTTCGAGGGATGCTTTCTTAGGTAGATAACCAAGGCACTCCACTCCCTGTTCCTCGCAAACCTCCTGCAACATTCTGAAATGTTTCTCTGTTCCTACCTTATTAAATATAACACCCAGGAAACGGATGTCTTGGCGGAAGTGGAGAAAACCAGCCAACAGCGCTGCAGTAGAATAGGCGGCCGATTTTGCGTCAACCACAAGAACGATGGGGATGTCCAGCAGACTGGCTATCTCGGCAGAAGACCCCTTGTCCTTGTCATAACCGTCAAAGAGCCCCATCATTCCCTCAACGATACACACATCAGCATCTTCACCATATCGCTCAAAGAGTTCACGGACATGTCCTTGCGTTGCCATAAATGTATCGAGGTTGACAGAAGGTCTCCCGTGAATGCTCGCATGAAACTTTGTGTCAATATAATCGGGACCGCACTTAAAAGGCTGAATACGATAACCCTTTCGTGTTAACAATTCCATCAGTCCTCGTGCAATCGTTGTCTTGCCCGAGCCACTATGTGGGGCTGCTATCATGAAAGCGTTCTTCATGCTGCAAAGATACATACTTTTTGTCTTATTTGGCAATAAGGTAGCAACTTTTTCACTTTTCATTTTTCATTTATCATTTTATTTCGTACCTTCGCAAGCGTTAAATAACAGAAAGTACGTTTATGAATAGAATCCTTAGTGGCAGCAGCCTGAAGATGATAGCAGTGATTACAATGGCAATTGATCATATCGCGTCTCACTTCCTTCGTTATCATGAGGTGTTTATGACCCCATTGTTGACGTATCACGGAAAGAGTCTGACCTATTATTTCCTGTTGCGTGCCATCGGGCGACTGGCATTCCCTTTGTTCGCCTTTCTTATCGTTGAAGGATTCCTACATACTCGCAATAGGTGGAACTATGGTCGTAACCTCTTTATCTTCGCACTCATTTCTGAGATTCCATGGTTGTTGGTTCATGGAGGTACGTTACGACTGCTGGGGCATAATGTCATGTTCACGCTGTTATTAGGCTATCTGGGACTTTGTGTGTTGGAACGCTATCGCACTGATGTCCGAAAACTAACACTCTATCTGTTGGGGATGTTCGTCTTTTCAGTGATATTCCGGGCAGAATACAATGGCTCTGGTTTCGCCTTTATCCTTTTGTTATACACCCTACGGCAGCACAGACTTCTACAAGCAATCATTGGCAGTTGTATGTTACCTATGAAATGGGTGGCAGGTCTTGCCTTCATTCCTATTAATATGTACAACGGACAGCGTGGCTTCATCCGTGGCACGTTTGCCAAATATGCCTTCTACGCTTTCTATCCCCTTCACCTTTTAGTTATTTACTATCTTAAAAACTTGTCGTAGAAAAGAAAAAGTCCAAATAATTTGGTGATTCATTCGATTTATACTAACTTTGCAACCAGAAAAGGCAATCTGGTGGTTGATGCCGCCTGATGTAAGGGAATCTGGTGAGAGTCCAGAACTGTACCTGCAGCTGTAATCCTCATTGGATGGTTTGCTTGTATAACGCCACTGACATACGTCGGGAAGGTAAAGCAGACTGAGGAGAGTCAGAAGACCTGCCTATATATATTTAAGGTACGCACGCACAGGAATATGCGAAGCGGAAATCAATAGGAGAAGATGAAAAGGATTCTGACGGTAGGAATACTGGCTATGTATGCTTGTATGACTGTCAGCGCACAAAATGACATCTGGCGTAATGACAGTATACAAGAGATTGTGGTAACAGGTACTGGTACACAGCACCTGCTGAAGGATGCCCCTGTACAGACGGAGGTGATCAGTGGCAGGCAGTTACAGCAGTACGCTGGTAAGAGCATTGAGGATATTCTCTCAGGTCTGACGGCAAGTTTCGCCTTCAACGAGAATGATATGGGCTCCCATCTGCAGATGAACGGACTGGGTAATAGTTATGTGCTGATTCTTATTGATGGGCGACGACTGCACGGTGATAACGGTGGTGAGAATGACCTCTCACTCATTGATCCTCATAATATCGAGAAGATAGAGATCGTAAAAGGCGCTTCGTCGGCACTCTATGGTAGTGATGCCATCGCCGGTGTTATCAATATCATTACCAAGAAGCACCGTGAACAGGGCTTGATGCTGGAGAACACCAGTCGCTTCGGCTCCTATGGTGATATCCGCCAGCATAACGGTATTGCCCTGAACTACGGCAAGTTCTCGTCATATACTAACTTCCAGTTGCAACACTCAGACGGATGGCAGAATACCAGTGAGGAAGCACTGTCGCAGACGGAGTATCATATTACGGACTCACGTAACAAAACAGTTAACCGTCATACTAACTGGCAGATAGCGGAGCATCTTTCTTATCAACTGACTCCCAAGATAGAACTCTATGCAGACGGCAGTATCTATTGGAAACGTATCTATCGCCCCAGTGGTAAACATCCTGGTGTGGATGTCAAGACCTATGATATGCAATACAATAATGCTTCTGTATCGGTAGGTGGTAAATGGAAACTCAACACTACAGATGTCATCACGTTCGATGCCGACTGGAAACGCCATGCCTATAATTATGTCTTTACGGACACCACACTGACTGACGGTTATGTGAATGGACGCTTCACCAATTACTATCCGTATTTTCCTGGTGACAAGGATTTGCAGAGTGACCAACGACTGACACATGTCACACTGAAAGGCGTGTTTGCTTTACCTTGCGAGCAACAATTGAGCGCTGGTCTGGAATACCGCTATGACTGGTTGAAGGCTCCTATGAGAGTAAAAGAAGGTAAGGCGACAGATAACACGCAGGCAGTGTATGTGCAAGATGAATGGGCATTGCTTAACCCGCTTTATCTGACAGCAGGTCTCCGCCTGACCCGCAATGAGGGGTTTGGTACACGACTGACTCCCAAGATCTCCGCCATGCTGAAAGTGAAAGACTTGCGTCTGCGTGCTACATGGAGTCAGGGCTACAAGACACCAACCCCCAAGGAACTGCACTACCAGTATGTGCGTAATATGAACGGAGTACTGCTCTATCTTGGAAATACGGACCTGAAACCGCAGACCTCCAACTATTTAGGTCTTAGTGCGGAATATAGTATCGGCAACTTGACACTGACGCTCTCTGGTTATTATAATAAGGTGGACAATATGATCGCACTGGTGACCATTCCGACGAGTGAGGCACCAGGCGATCTGATTGTTCAATATGACCCAAGACGAGTACGGCAGTACCAGAACATGGAAGATGCCAAGACCTATGGTGTCGACTTCACGGCACGTTATCAGACAAAACACTTTACTATTGGTGGCTCCTATAGTTACCTGGACACACAGGCTCACCAGTATGACACCGAGGATGACGTGATGAAAAAGGTCACCATCGACGGTATGGCACACCATAAGGCGAACTGGTATGCGACGTGGAATCATGACTTCACGAAATGCTATCACTTAGGCATTGGTATTTACGGACGTATGTCGAGTAAGCGCTACTATCAGGTTGATGGTGACGGCAAGGGCTATCAGATATGGCGACTTGCCACAACTCATCAGTTTGGCAAGAACTATCGCTTGGAGGCAGGCATCGATAATATCTTCAACTATGTCGATAAGACCCCACATGGACTCCATTTAGGAACAACCACACCGGGGACGACAGTCTATGCCTCGCTGACTATCCGTTTCAATAAAGGAAAGAAACTCATTAACAAATACAAGTCTAATTTAAATCAAAGAAGCAATGAAGAAAATTAAATTCTTGATGATCGCCATGATGGCTTTCACCGTATGTACAACATTTACTGCGTGTGGTGACGATAAGGACGATAACAACCCACCTGTCGTCATCGATGATAACGATGATGAGGAGCCACAGTCTACGCCATCCTCTAACTATGACCGCTATCAGCAGGCTGTGAATAACATCGTAAACTCCCAGAAAAAGAATGACAAGGTGATCCTGGTCGTTGCGTTCGGTTCGACATGGGAGCAGGCTTACGATACTTTCGACAAGGTGGTTGAAGATTATAAGAGCCAGTTTAGTGGTTGGGACGTTTTCCTGTCTTTCTCTTCCGCCATCTGCATCAACAATGCCCGTGCCGGTGAGAACGTTGCTTCTCGCGACTTCTATGATCCAGAGCATTTCCTGACTGCCATTGGTCTTGCTGGTTACAAGAAGATTGTTGTACAGTCTTTGCAGGTCATTCCTGGTGAGGAGTTCCGTCGTGTTCGCGACACTTATGTAAAGGATTTCATGAACAACCGTAACGGTGACTTCACTAACGCATACATGAAGAGTCTCGACCTGAATGTAGTCGTTGGTACACCACTGATGGCTGAGGAAAGCGACACCGAGGCTCTTGCCAAGGTCCTGAACGAGGAGTCTGACATCAAGGCTGCAGTCAATGAGGGTATCGTTGCCTTTATGGGACATGGTAACCCCGAGGGTTATGACTACTACGGTGGTAACATCCGTTACTTGCAGTTAGAGGATGCACTTCGTAAAATCAACAATAACTACTACGTAGGTACAGTGGATATGGATGAGACATACGCTGAGGATGTACTTGAGCATATTGCAGGTGGAACATTTACTTATCAGGTGGGAGATATGACCAAAACAATCACCTATACTGCAAACAATGCCACCAAGGCTCAACTCTACCCGTTGATGTCTATCGCCGGTGACCATGCGCATAACGACATGGCTGATGCGGAAGATCCTGAGAGTTGGTTCTCATTGTTCAATGCTGCAGGTATTGACACTAAGGCTTACGAGAGCAACTTCACCGAGGCTTGCTGGAAGAACACGGACGAGATAAAGGCTAATGGTTATATCCCTGCTCTTGCCGAGCGTGCAAAGGTTCGCGCGCTTTGGATGCAGCACACCAAGGACGCTATTGCTAAGTTAGGTACTGACGAGGCTATGTCTACCCCGACTACCGCACCAGAAGAGTAATTTTTGTAGTATTATTATATAAGTTTGTTAAAAGGAGGTGCGGTCGTGAGACGGCATCTCCTATTTAAAAAAAGAAACCATGAGAAGAGTACAAATACTGATTACCTGTTTAATGGCATGCTGTATCAACAGTCAGGCACAGATTCACAGAAAAGGAGAGGTCGACACCACAAAGACGAGTAGGTCATATAACCTGAACCCTATTGTAGTAACAGGTTCTGGTCATCATCAGCGTCTGAAATCCACGGCAACCCCTGTTCATGTGATGAGTAACAGGGAGATTCGCGAGCAGGGTATCACGACCTTTGACCAAGCATTGACACGGATGATGCCACAGACCTCTATGGCACCCAATTCTATGGGAACCTTCCTTCGACTGAACGGACTGGGCAACAAATACATCCTCATCCTTATCAACGGACAGAAAGTAACGGGTGACATCTCGAATAATGTCGACCTGAACCGCATTGACATGTCTCGTGTAGAGCGTATCGAGGTTCTCGACGGTGCCGCTTCTTCCCTCTATGGAAGTGATGCCATTGCCGGTGTTATCAATATCATTACAAGCCAACCGACAGACGCACTTGTGAACGTTCATAACGATCTGAAAGTGAGTGGTAAAGGTGTACTGACAGAAAGTGTCGGATTGGATATTTACAAGAACGGTTTCGGTTCTTATACCACCTTTACGCACGACCGTGCTGACAGTTACCAGAACAACAACTTAGAATATGTGAAAGGCTCAGACACGGAGACTCAAGAGACTATTGCCCCCTTCTTCACAGGTTATCGCTCTAACGTCTTCAGTCAGAAGTTCACCTACAAACCCAACCAGAAACTTGCACTGAATGCAGGACTTAGTTATTCCTATAAAATCACCGACCGTCCCAATACTCGTGAGGATATCACTGGTGGAACAGACTACGAAATGAGATATAAGGGATTCCGTTGGAACTTAGGTGGTATCTATAAATTCAGCAAGCGTAACTCCTTGCAGGCAGACTTCACGGTAGACCGCTTCCGCTATGGCAAGGAATATGATGTTGCCACTAAAACGAATGAGGTGGGTGACTATGTGCAGTCTAAGAAACAACGATCGATGGAGGGACAGTTGAAGGCAATCCTCGGTTTTACCAGTCACTCTACGACGATCTTCGGTGCTGACTGGCAGAAAGACTACCTGACGGCTACGTCTGGCAACATTGACCAGCACGTGTCAACGTTTGCTGCCTATGCCCAGCATGAGATGAAGTTTCTCAAAGATTTCACGGCAACCTTAGGACTTCGATGGACACATCATGAGACTTTCAAGAACCATCTGACACCTAAGGCAACGCTGATGTATGCCCCGGGCAACTTCCGCTTCCGTGCTACTTATTCAGCAGGATTCCGTGCTCCAGGACTGGACGAACTCTATTACCATTATTTCTCCGTCAACCGTGGTAAAGCACAGATTATCTTCGGTAACCAGGACTTGTCACCAGAGAAGAGCCATTATTTCTCGCTGAATGCGGAATATCACAATGACTTTATCGTAGTGAGTGTGATGGGGTACCTGAACCGTATCAAGGATATGGTGGTCAGACAGAACATCGATGTTGATGCCACCACCTTACAGATGTTACAAACGGAGTTTCCCGAAATGACTGCTGACCAGATGGCAAAACTGGAACGCTACTCGCTCTACCGGAATAGTGACAAGGGCGATGTGAAGGGACTCCAAGTGAATGTATCAGCAAACCTGTTCACGGGTTTTAATCTCTCAGCGAACTATGCCTATACCTATGCACGCAGCAAGAGTGATGACGAATGGATGACATTGGAACGCAGCATACGGCATGCGGCAACTATTGCCGCTAACTATCATCATCAGTGGGGCAAGTATAAAATGAACATTAACTTAAACGGCAGACTGCAGTCGAAGACCTACTATCCCGATTATGAGGATGCCCCTGGCTTTGGAGTATGGAACCTGCAAACCACTCATACTTTTGATGTTGCCAGATGGGCGATAATAGAACCAAACATCGGTATCGATAATATTTTTGACAAGGTAGATCGTCGCATAGACTCCTCTTTACGGAAATATGCGCTCTACACTCCAGGCAGAATGCTGGTTGTTGGACTGAAAGTGAGATTTCTTTCGAAGCCTTAGTATCCAGGATTCTGTGTCAGGTTCTGATTCATGGCACGGACATCAGCAGGAATAGGGAAGAGGGTGGTGTGACCATCACTCTCATCCACTTTGTCAGGTCCTTCGTATAAGGACTTGTATTTGCCAAAGCGGATAAGGTCCTGACGACGCCATCCCTCCCAACAGAGTTCTAACAGACGTTCGTCCAAGAGGTTGTCGAGACTAATGGACCGTGATGGCATGTTAACACGTTGGCGCACAAGGTCATAATCATCCTGTCCGCCTATTCCCAGACGGAATTGCGCCTCGGCACGCATCAGCAGCACATCAGCAAAACGGAAGAGTACGATGTCATTATCCATCAGTTTACCGTCCTTCATGGCGTTTTTGTCGACCTCGTATTTAAACATACGGGCACCAGCGGTCTCTACATATGGGGAACCGCTAAGGTCCATCTCCACCTCCATAGGATAATAGATGAGCGGGTTGCCTGTACGGTCGGTTATTTCATTGCCGTAAAGGTCATAGACCTGATCTGCATAGTAGTTATAGAAAAAGCGGCTGTCCACGTAATCTGTTCCGTAGCCGAATATCTCCAAGGCATGTTTCGTGGCGCAACTGCCGTTCTCCGCCGTGAAGCCGTAGGCTGCCGCCTGCCGATAATGATAACTGCGGTAGAGGTTCTGCTGCTGGTTGGTATACAGGTCTCTGTCCATGGGGATTACGAAGATATTCTCTTTGGAGTTCTCATTATATACCAGGAAGTTATTTGAGTAATTCTCTTCTAACTCAAAACCTAAACTTTCTATCTCATTACAATAATCGATGCACTTCTCATAGTAACTATTCTGCGACTTACCTGTATAGACACTGGCATTAAGCATCAACTTAGCAAGTACAAAAGCACATACCGGGTAAGTAATACGTCCATAGAAATCCCCTTTCTTGGTACTATTCACATGATAGATGTAGTCACGTACCTCTGTCAGTTCTTTGACGATGAAGTTGAAGACTACGGCTCTCTTCTCTCTGGTGACCTGATTCATGGCGACATCACTGGAAGTCACCAAGGGAACATCGCCGAAGAGGTCTATCAGATACCAGTAGTATATAGCACGTAGTGCCCTTATCTCACCATGCCAGGTAATATACTGTTCCTCTGTGGTGAGGTCTACGTATTTGTCAAGCATCTCCAGGGAACGGTTGCATAGCGTGATGACTTTATAGAGGTAGAGCCATGCGTTCTTGGGAATCTCATGACCAGCCGTCCATGAGTGCATATACATCGCCTGCCAGATACCACCATCAAACCAGTCACCACCGCGGGTGGGCAGCATCGCCTCGTCACTGCCGAACGTATTCAGGTCGTAGATGCCACGACAGGTACCTTGCAGCCCTTGTCCGTCAGTATTGCCCCCGATATAGGAATAAAGGGTGGCAACAGTATTCTGGTATAGTGTGGAGGCATTGGTAATTGCCTTCTCCTCAGGAATCTGGTCTCTGGGTTCTTCGCTAAGGGTGCAACTTGTCAAGATGATGGACAATATGATAGAAAGCATTTTTTTCATAGTCGGAAGGAATTAGAATTGAATACTGAGTCCAAATGAATAGGTGCGATATACGGGAATGGAGCGCTTGTCGTCAACACCCAGTGTGGAGTCGACCATCGATGAGTTAATCATAGGTGTTAACCCGGAGTAACTAGTGATGGTGGCAAGGTTGTTGACAGAGCAGGACAAACGGAGGTTCCTGATGTACTTGGAGCGGATGGGTACGTTCCAGCCGATGGTGACATAGTCAATGTTCACGTAGTCACCACGCTCCAGCCAGTAGTCACTGATGTCCTGGTCTTGGATATTCATTTCCAGAGCCCCTTGCATGACGTTATAGTTAGGCAAGGAGAGCATATTCATATAGGCAAGTTTGGTACCATTATAAATCTTATGTCCAAAGGCGCCATTCAGTTGCATGGTGATGTCCCACTGCTTATAGCGGAAAGCGAAGTTTGAACCCATCATTGCCTTAGGCGTGGCTTGTCCGCAGATATATTTCTCCTCAGTCAGGTCGTAACGTTTAGAGCCGTTTTCCATTGTAATGAGTCCTTTGCAATGTGGCAGGTAGAAGACGCCTAACGGTTGTCCTACAATCTGGAAACAGGCATCACTCGCTCCGTGATAGCCGGCGCCAACCAGTCCGCTGATGCCCTTGATCTCGGGGGCAGTCAGGTATTCACCGTCATAATAACCATTTAAGGTGATGAGTTTGTTACGCTCGAAGGTCCAGTTCATGTTGATATCCAGTTCCATGTCCTTGGTGCGTAAGGGAGTGATGCCGAAGCCAATCTCCAGACCGCTATTGCGCATCTTACCGAGGTTGGCAAGCAGATGGTCGTAAGTGAAGGGCGGTACACTCACATTATAGTTGTAGAGCATGTCGGAAGTCCTGGAAGTATAGAAGTCGGCAGTTAGCATGATGCGGTTGTCCCAGAAGGCAAGGTCGATACCCACGTTAAAGGTCCGCTTGATTTCCCAGCGCAGGTCAGGGTTAGCATTACGGATGATGCCCAATGTTACGGCAGGTGCTCCCTCAACCGACACGATACCGTTGGGCATGATGAGTTGCTGTGACAGGTAGGAGTCAATACCTCCGAGGTTGCCGCTCACGCCATAGCCCATACGTACCTTGAACTTCTTCAGCCAGTCAAAGCGTTTCATCCAAGGCTCATCACTGACAATCCAGGCACCGCTGACAGAGGGGAAGAAACCCCATTTATTGTTTTTACCCACCTTTGACGATCCGTCGAAACGGGCATTGGCGGAAAGGGTATAGCGGTTTTTATAGGTGTAGAGGGCATGGAGAAGGAAAGACTCCATGTGAGAGTCGGTATAGAAAGAATTGGTACCGTTCCAAGGACGTACGGCTCCTGCCGATAAGTTGTTATAGCCGAAAGCGTCAGTAGAAAAATTACTAACGGTAGTATAGAACCCCTTTTGTTTGTTGTGCTCAGATTCTCCAAGTGCCATCAGTTCCACATGGTGTTTGGCAAAGTCATGCTGCCAGTTCAGAGAGAGGTTAAACAGTCGCTCCTCTGTCTTGCTCGAACGTCGGAATGCCTCTCCATGGCTCCACACATAGGTGGGATAATAATGTCCGCTATGAATATTGTTATAACTGAATGAGCCGAAGGCTGTCAATGTTAGGTTATAGCCGAGGTCTACCTTTGCTTTCAGGTGAACATTGAAATGCGCATTATTATCATCATCCTTCATCTCCATAAGAGAGTAGGGGTTGTTAATCCACAGTGCCTCTGTCACTTGGTCGTAGCCGCCATTCTCATTCTTTCCCTCCGTGAAGGTAGGATTAAAGGTGGCTGCAGAATAGAATAGTTTCTGTCTGAGGGGAATATAGTCGTTTTTCTGCAATGAGCCGAAGATGCCAAGGTCGATCGTTAAGTGATTGTCGAAGGCAAGTTGGGAGACATCTAATTTGGCGATGTAGTTGCGAAAGCGGTTATTCTTCACCACCGTCTGATGGTCTGTCATGCTAATAGAGGCGCGGTAGTTGGCCGTTTCGTTACCACCTCCGAAAGCGATATGGTGGTTATGGACAAATCCAGTGCGGATAGGTGCGTTGATAAATTCTGAGTTGTGACCGTTATCTATAATCGTCATCCCTAACTGTCGTGCCGCCTGACGGAACTGGTCTGCACTCAGCATGTCCAGGTTTTTATAGACACTCTCGAAACCGACATTACCGTCATAGGCAATATGGAATTGTCCCCCTTTACCTTTCTTCGTTGCCACCTGAATGACACCAGCGGCACCACGGCTACCATACTGTGCTGTCTCAGAGGCATCTTTCAGAATGGTGAAACTCTCAATGTCAGCAGGGTAGATGGTCGACAGTGTCGTGATGTCACTCTGCACACCGTCGATAATTACCAGAGGGTCATTACCTCCGGTCAGCGAGGTGGTACCACGTACCCTGACTGCACTAATCATTGCCTCTTGGTTGCCTCCCGTCTGAATCTGCACACCCGCAGCCTGACCATTCAGTGCGTCTAATGAGTTGGTAATCATACCTTTGTTCATACGATCCGACGTCACTTTGTCTACAGCCCCCGCCGTTGTTATCTCATTGCCTTGTGTATAGCCGATATTTAATCTGGTGGAGTCTGCCTTCTGTGCATAAGTGTGTAATGCCGTTCCTGTTACGAAGGTTAGAATTAGAATTATTTTCATATAGTTTCGCGATTTTATCGCAAAGATACTAAAATACCTTTAAAACCAAACAAAAAGTATAGGAAAATTGTCAGTGCTTTTTCCTATTCCATAAAAAATCGCTATCTTTGTACCCAAATTAGTCATTAGAATGGAATACGCATTATTTAAGAACCGTAGTTATCGTGGGGTCATCTCTGCAGGCTTTGGGTTATACTTTTCTCATTTCCGTCTGTTTTTCAAGGCTTCATGGGTGATGGCTGTCATCTTTGCCGTTGTCTTCGCTACTTTGGAAATGCTGTTGTCTGTACAGTTGCCTGCACTCTCAGCGACTATCATGAAACAGGAACTGGTGTTGAGAACGGAATTGTCACCAGAAGTCGCTCAACAATATTTAATGGCAATAGGTATTACCTTATTGCTCGGATTACTATATGTCGTGGTGGAGGCACTGACGACGGCAACAGTGTTGAATAAACTAAAGGAACATCATGATACGAATACGATGATGATGCCTAAACGTTGGTTTGCTATTTCCCGTCGTATGATGGGACGTACCTTGAAAGGGTATGTATTTATTATCCTGACGGTATTGGCACCTGTAGTGTTGGTGGCGTTTCTTTTAGTGGCATTACATCATTTGATGCCTGCCGCTACAATGACATTGATGATAATCGTTGCCGTGCTTTTCATGCTGTTAGGGCTGATGTGTTTCCCCATGTTGTTTGTATTCGTTAAATATGTAATGAATCAAGGGAAGTCGTATTTCCACTTGCTTCGTCCATCCTATATAATAGGACTACGCCATTGGGGACATATCTTCACCACCTGTCTGATAGGTGGGATGATAGTCTGTGTCATGGCAGGTATCTGTTGCTTGCCTGCTATTATCCTTGCACAGGCTCATTGGATTTCGCAGGAAGGATTCCTGAATGGTGACCCTTTGGGCATGCCTGACTATATTAATATGATGTCGTACATCACCTACTTCCTGACAGGTTTTATATTGATCTATCTCTGTATGCCGATGCTGATGATATGGTATTATATGTATGGTTCGATAGAGACCTATGAACAAGAGAAAAATAAACTAGATATATGAAAAGACTGTTATTTATTGACCGCGACGGCACGATTATTGAGGAGCCTGCTGATGAACAGATAGACTCTTTCGAGAAACTGAGATTCGTAGAGGGAGTTATCCGTAACCTCGTGTTCATCCGTCAGCGACTCGACTTCGAATTTGTGATGGTCAGTAATCAGGACGGATTGGGTACAGACGCATTTCCAGAGGAAACATTTTGGCCCGTACATAACTTCATTCTCCAGACGTTGAAGAGCGAAGGAGTGGAATTTGACGATATACTGATTGATCCTCATTTTCCAGAGGACAATGCGCCAACCCGTAAGCCTAATACAGGACTGGTAGAGAAATATATGAACAATCCCGAATACGATATCGCTAATAGTTATGTTATTGGCGATCGTGATACTGACCGTCAGTTCGCGGCGAATATCGGTTGTAAGTTCCTGCAGATAGGTAGTTGGGACAAAGTTACGGAGATTCTCTTTGCTGGTGAGCGTTATGCGGAG
Organism: Prevotella sp. UBA2755; assembly: GCA_002353225.1. GTDB lineage: Bacteria > Bacteroidota > Bacteroidia > Bacteroidales > Bacteroidaceae > Prevotella. The sequence continues at coordinate 48,439 of DEJF01000017.1, forward strand.
GTGAAGCGTACAACGAAGGAAACCGATATAGAGATTAAGGTATGGATGGATGGTACAGGCAAGTGTGATATCTCCACGGGACTGGGTTTCTTCGACCACATGTTAGAGCAGATAGGTAAACATGGAATGATGGACCTGACGATACACACCAAGGGCGATTTGGAGGTGGACGAGCACCACACCATCGAGGACACCGCAATAGCACTGGGCGAGTGTTTCCTGAAGGCATTAGGAGACAAACGGGGTATCGAGCGTTACGGCTACTGTCTGCCGATGGACGATTGCCTGTGCAGTGTCGCCCTCGACTTCGGAGGTCGTCCCTGGCTTGTATGGGATGCTGAGTTCCGTCGTGAGAAGATAGGGGAGATGCCTACAGAGATGTTCCTGCATTTCTTTAAGAGTCTGAGTGATGCCGCCAAGATGAATCTGAATATTAAAGCGGAGGGCACAAATGAACACCATAAGATTGAAGGTATCTTCAAGGCATTAGCCCGAGCGCTGAAGATGGCGGTGCATCGTGATATCTATCATTATGAGTTACCTAGCACCAAAGGTTTATTATAAACTATGAACTCTGAACTCTAAACTATGAACTATATCAAGTGGGGATTCATCGGCTGTGGTGAGGTGACTGAGATTAAGAGCGGTCCCGCCTTCTCAGAAGTGGAAGGCTCCAGCGTTGTCGCAGTGATGAGCCGTACAGAGGAGCGTGCCCGCACCTATGCTATCAAACATGGCATTCCTAAATGGTATACCGATGCACAGAAATTAATCAATGACCCGGATGTCAATGCCATTTACGTCGCCACTCCTCCCAGTAGTCATGCGACGTATGCCATCATGTCGATGAAAGCTGGAAAACCAGTCTATGTCGAGAAGCCATTAGCATCGACTTATGAGGACTGTGCCCGTGTCAACCGTGTCAGTGAGGAAACGGGGATGCCGTGTTTTGTTGCCTATTACCGTCGCTACCTTCCTTATTTCCAGAAAGTAAAGGATATTGTGAACAGCGGACAGATAGGTAAAGTCGTTAATGTGCATGTCCGTTTTGCCGTCCCATCTCGCGAGGAAGATAAGGCAAAGACGTTGCCATGGCGTCTGCAGCCAGATATTGCAGGGGGTGGCTATTTCTATGATCTCGCCCCTCATCAGTTAGACCTGCTGCAGGATATCTTTGGTGTCATCATCGAGGCTCGTGGTATCTGCGCCAACCGTGGTGGACTGTATCAGGCGGAGGATAGTGTGAGTGCGTGCTTCCAGTTTGAGAATGGACTGCCTGGCAGTGGCTCATGGTGCTTCGTTGCCCATGAGTCAGCTCGTGAGGACCGTATCGAACTGATTGGCGACCAAGGGTCTGTGAGTTTCTCGGTATTCGACTACCAGCCCATTAAACTGCATACCAGTGAGGGGGCGGAGAGTATCACGGTACCCAATCCACCCTATGTGCAGTATCCGTTAATTAAAAAAGTGATTGAGCATCTTCAAGGTCTTGACATATGCAATTGCACGAGTGTTTCGGCAACGCCCGTCAACTGGGCGCTAGACCGTATTCTTGGTAAATTCTGATGTCCATGCGAAAGGTTCTGCTCATCATTCTGTTGCTGTCAGCTCTGGGTGTGAATGCCCAAGACTCATTGAGTGTGGAGACACCCAAAAAGGGATGGCTCGCACGTCTCATCGACAGTTTCAGTGAGATAGATACCAATTATGTGGAACCACAGCATTACAACTGGGCGTTGATGCTCCAGTCTATCAATACCTACGACTATTACCGGTTGAGTACACATGGTGATGATAACCAGTCGATATCTTTTGCCCCTACGATTGGTGTCCGCATGGGACCGTATTTCGGTTGGCGATGGATATTCTTAGGCTACACGATCGACCTTCGTAACATTCACTTCTTCAAAGGTGCCCGAAAACTGGAGATTGACGGAAGTATCTATAGTTCCCGTTTCGGAGCCGATATCTTCTACCGTCGCTCGGTGGACGACTATAAAATAAGAAATGTCTATCTTGGGAAGAATGTGAATACGGAGCCACTGAAAGGTGTAGACTTTGACGGTCTGAATGTGAGTATCACGGGTGTCAACTTCTACTATATCTTCAACCACAAGCGTTTCTCCTATCCTGCGGCATTCGCTCAGAGTACATGTCAGAAAATCAGTTGCGGTTCATGGATGGTGGGAGTCGGTTACATGAAGAACGATATCGAGTTCGACCACAAGCGGCTGGAATCCCTTGCCCGTGAGCGATTAGGATGGGAAGTGAAATTGGACAGCGGTCTGATGTTCAACCGAATCAAGTATACGGACATCAATGCGTCAGTGGGATATGCCTATAACTGGGTCTTTGCCCGTAACTGTCTGTTATGCGCCAGCCTGTCAATGGCACTTGCCTATAAGACCTCGATGGGTGAGACAGAGAGGATGACTGACACAGAGAAAGACAATGGTTTTGATTTCGGCAACTTTAATTTTGATGGTATCGGTCGCTTCGGTATCGTATGGAACAATACGAAATGGTATGCTGGTGCCAGTGCGGTCATACGTGCCTATAATTACCGTAAGTCACGCTTTGCCGCCAATAATATCTTTGGTGACTTGAGCATCTATGTGGGCTTGAACTTCGGTCCGCGTGGTCCGTATAAGAAAAAGAAGAAAACAAAAGAATAACATTAAAACGAATAAGATATGGAATTACCTGATTTTATGAGTTATGCCAATAAATTCTCTCAATCGGATTTCGTTGAGAAGATTTCCCGCATCGCTAAGCGGGCTGGCGCTAAACTGGTGTATGCGGCATTGATTCTGTACTATACCTTACAGAGTGATAAGGTGAGCACCGCTAACAAGGCAATGATTATCGGCGCACTGGGTTATATGATTAGTCCGTTGGACGTGTTACCTGACGCGATTCCCATTGTCGGACTGACTGACGACCTTGCCGTACTCATCTATGTCTTGAAGAAGGTATGGACGGAAGTTGACCCGGAGATTCAGGAGAAGGCAAAGTCGAAACTCTCCAGATGGTTTGACGATGACGAGATCGCAGAAATCAAAGACCTCTTCAAAGACGGCGAATGACTTACGAGTATGATCTTCGTGTACTGCCTCAAGTGGCTGCCAACGAGCAGTCGCTTCGCCAGTATATTGCCGAGGAAAAGGGGATAGATGTCCGTACCATCACGCATTTGCGCATCCTCAGGAGGAGTATTGATGCCCGTCAGCGTACCATCTACGTTAATCTGAAGGTACGGGTGTATGTCAATGAGATGCCAGAGGATAATGCCTACCGGCAAACAGACTATCTCGATGTCTCTGGTCGTCCGCAGGTGATTGTGGTGGGCGAGGGACCGGGCGGTCTTTTCGCCTCTTTGAAACTGATAGAGTTAGGCTTTCGTCCTGTTGTGCTGGAGCGTGGAAAGGATGTGCATGAACGTAAGAAAGACCTGTCGATGATTACCAAGACACAGCAGGTGGATGGTGAGAGCAACTATTGTTTCGGTGAGGGTGGTGCCGGTGCCTATTCGGACGGGAAACTCTATACCCGTAGTAAGAAACGTGGTGATATCGAGAAGATTTTGAATGTGTTCTGTCAGCATGGTGCCTCAACCAATATCCTTGCCGATGCCCATCCCCATATCGGTACGGATAAGTTACCGAGGGTTATAGAGAACATGCGTAACACCATCCTGCGTTGTGGCGGAGAGGTTCATTTTCAGACGAAGATGACACGCTTACTACTGGAGGGCGATACTGTTGTCGGTGTGGAGGCTGTTACAAACTCCCAACTCTCTACTTCCAACACACAACTCACCTTCCGAGGTCCCGTTATCCTTGCCACAGGACATTCTGCCCGTGATGTCTACCGCTACCTTGCCGATGCGAAGATAGAGATAGAGGCGAAAGGTATTGCCGTAGGTGTGCGTTTGGAGCATCCTTCGATGCTGATAGACCAAATACAATACCATAACAAACAGGGTAGGGGGAAGTATTTGCCTGCCGCAGAGTATTCGTTCGTCACTCAGGTGGATGGTCGTGGTGTCTACTCTTTCTGTATGTGTCCTGGTGGCTTCGTGATTCCTGCGGCTACCGACAAAGAGCAGATTGTCGTCAACGGCATGTCGCCCTCTAATCGTGGTGGACAATGGAGTAATAGCGGTATGGTGGTAGAAGTGCGCGCCGAGGATATTCAAGGTACTGATGTACTGCGGGTGATGGCGTTTCAGCAGCAACTGGAGCATGACTGTTGGCAACAAGGAAACAGGAAGCAGACGGCTCCTGCCCAACGTATGGCTGACTTTGTGAATAAACGGTTGAGTTATGACCTCCCTAAGAGTTCTTATGCGCCGGGACTCATCTCCTCCCCCTTGCATTTCTGGATGCCGGAAATAATCACAAAACGGTTACAAGAGGGCTTTAAGTATTTTGGGAAACATGCGCATGGCTTCCTGACTAATGAGGCAGTGATGATTGGAGTGGAGACACGCACATCCTCACCCGTTCGTATCATCCGTGATAAGGAAACACTGATGCATATACGTGTTAAAGGACTCTTCCCCTGTGGCGAGGGTGCTGGCTATGCCGGTGGTATCGTCTCGGCTGGAGTTGATGGAGAGCGGTGTGCGGAGATGTGTGCGGAATATATGAAAAAAGGAGCGTGACGCTCCTTTTTTCATTTGTGTTATTTAGGTTGTACAGGAATCTTATCGACACGCTTCTGATGGCGTCCGCCCTCGAAGGTAGCAGTGAAGAACTCGTCCATGATCTTCTCCGCCATCTTATTATCGATAAAACGACCCGGCATCACCAGTACGTTAGCATCGTTATGCTGACGGATGAGATGGGCTATCTCTGGAATCCAGCATAATCCGGCACGTACCTGTTGGTGCTTGTTCAGGGTAATGGAGATTCCCTCACCACTGCCACAGATGGCAATGCCAGGATATACCTCACCACTCTCAATACCCTCGGCAAGTGCATGACCAAAGTCTGGATAGTCGACAGAGGCATCACTCCATGTACCATAATCCTTATACGGATAACCATGTTCCTCCAGATACTGGAGCACATATTTCTTAAGGGGGTAGCCTGCGTGATCACAGGCTACTCCAACAGTCTTTACTTCCATTATGCAAGCAACTTTTTAACTTGTTCGTAAACATTCTGTCCTGTATAGCCGAGTTTCTCGTCAAGCACCTTGTAAGGAGCGGAGAAACCGAAACTGTTCAGACCCCATACGCAACCGTCAGCACCTACGAGACCCTCCAAGGTCACGGGCAGACCGGCTGTCATACCGAACTTCTTCTTGCCAGCAGGCAGTACGCTCTCCTGATACTCCTTCGACTGACTGCGGAACAATCCTTCAGAAGGAACACTGACTACGCGCACTTTAACACCGTCCTTACGGAGCAGGTCGGCACCAGCCTCCAAGGTTGATACCTCAGAACCAGAAGCAAGGAGGATCACATCGTAGTTCTCGTCTGAGCCGGCAACTACGTAAGCGCCCTTCGTTGCCTGGCTGTAGTCGTTGCCTGCAGGCAGCATCTCGATATTCTGACGAGAGAAGATCAGTGCGGTAGGAGTCTCCGTGTTCTCCATCGCCATGCGCCAGCAGACAGTTGTCTCCTCGGCATCCGCAGGACGTACTACGAGAACGGAGTTCTTACCGTGATGGTTCTTCAGTTTCTCCATCAGACGGATCTGTGCCTCTTGCTCAACAGGCTCGTGGGTAGGACCATCCTCACCAACACGGAAGGCATCGTGGGTCCAGATGAACTTCACAGGAAGTTCCATCAGGGCAGCCATACGAACGGCTGGTTTCATATAGTCAGAGAATACGAAGAAGGTACCGCAAGCAGGGATGACACCACCATGCAGTGCCATACCGATACAGCAGCATGCCATTGTCAACTCAGCAACACCAGCCTGGAAGAAAGCACCACTGAAGTCACCACGTACGATGTCGTGAGTCTTCTTCAAGAAACCGTCTGTCTTATCTGAGTTAGAAAGGTCGGCAGATGCACAGATCATGTTAGGAACTTGCTCAGCGAGAACACCCAGCACAGTAGCACTTGCACCACGGGTAGCGGCACCTGCTTTCTGCTCAACCTTACTCCAGTCAATCTTCGGAGCCTTACCGCTGAACCAGTCTTCCAACTGCTGAGCCTTCTCTGGATTAGCCTTAGCCCAAGCCTCTTTCTTGGCATAACGCTCAGCACAGATCTTCTTCAGTTCCTCAGCACGCTTAGCATACATCTCTTTGACCTCTGGGAAAATCTGGAAGGGGTTCTCAGGATCAGCACCGAGGTTCTTCATGGTGTTGATATAAGCGTCACCACCAAGAGGAGCACCGTGGGTAGCGCAGTTGCTCTCGTAACTGCTATTGTCGGCCTTACGGGCACCCTTACCCATCACACAGTGACCGATAATCAGTGAAGGACGGTTCTGCTCCTTCTGTGCGTTCTTGATAGCCTCGCGGATCTGGTCAACGTCATTTCCGTTGATCTTCTGTACATACCAGCCCCATGCCTCATACTTCTTGGCGGTATCCTCTGTCGTTACGACCTCTGTCTTGGTAGACAACTGGATATCATTAGCGTCGTAGAACATGATGAGGTTGTCAAGTCCGAGGTTACCAGCGATACGACCGGCACCCTGTGAGATCTCTTCCTGTACACCACCATCAGAGATGTAGGCGTAGATGGTCTGACCCATTACTTCCTCACCCAGTTTTGCCTTCAAGAACTTAGCGGCGATGGCTGCACCAACAGCGAAGGTGTGACCTTGTCCGAGAGGACCAGAGGTGTTCTCAATACCACGGGCAATCTCACGCTCAGGGTGACCAGGAGTAACAGAGCCCCACTGACGCAGGTTCTGCAGGTCATCCAAGGTAAACTTACCAATCAGACAGAGCTGACTATAGAGCATAGGAGCCATGTGACCAGGATCCAGGAAGAAACGGTCACGACCTTCCCACTCGGGATGCTCTGGGTCGTAAACAAGGAACTCACTGTAAAGGGTGTTGATAAAATCAGCGCCGCCCATAGCACCACCGGGGTGACCGGACTTTGCTTTCTCAACCATCGAGGCAGCCAGGATACGGATATTGTCCGCTGCCATGTTCATAACTTTGTTGTCGTTCATAATATAAATATTAATAATATTGTAATAATTGCGTTAGATTAACGTTTCTGCAAATTTACTGAATTATTTTTAATTCTCACTATTTCTTTGGAATATTTAGCAAAAAGATAGTATTTTTTCATACCTTTGCAACATAAACCTAAAAAGAAAGAATGAAAAGACTCGTTTTATGGTGTTTCTTATGGTGTACTGCCGTCATGGCGACAGTAGCAGAAGAAGTACCGCAAGTGGCAAATGTGTTGGCGCGCCATACAACTTCTCTCAATGGCGCATGGAACTATATTGTGGATGTGCAGGAGGAGGGCTATTATGACTATCGGATGAAACCGACGCCATGGGGGTTCTTTCGTAACGCCAAACCACAGCGACCAGAGGACTTGATTGAGTATGACTTTGACAAGGCGCCGGTGATGCAAGTACCTGGTGACTGGAACACGCAGGACGAGCGGTTGTTCTTTTACGAAGGAACAGTATGGCTGAAACGCTCTTTCCAATGGCATCCCCATGATGACCATCATACCATATTATATTTTGGTGCCGTCAACTATGAGGCGCATGTTTATGTCAACGGGCAGTTGGCAGGTCATCATGTAGGCGGTTTCACTCCGTTTAATTTCGATGTGACTAAGTTATTACGAGATGGGGAGAACGTCGTTATTGTAAAGGTGGATAACAAACGGCATGCCGAGAGCGTCCCCACGCAGATATTCGACTGGTGGAATTATGGGGGTATCACCCGTGATGTGTTGCTGGTCGACGTGGAACCAGTATATATCGAGAATTACAGCCTGCAACTGGTTAGTCTGGAAGGACGGAGACTGTCTTTTAGTGTCTGTCTGAATCAAAGGGTGGCAGGACAGGAAGTGACGCTTTCCATTCCAGAACTCAAGATTAAGAAGTCGGTCATGACGGATGCAGAGGGGTGTGCCACCTTGTCGATGAAGGCGAAACCTCTGTTATGGTCACCTGCGTCTCCTAAATTATATAAGGTAGAGATTCAGCGTGGCACGGAGGTGATACGTGATGAGATCGGTTTCCGAACGATAGAGACGCGTGGTAAGCAGATTCTGTTGAATGGGGAACCCATTTTCCTCAAAGGTATCTCCATCCATGAGGAGAAAGCCCATGGGGGTGGGCGTGCCAACTCTACAGCCGATGCCCATACCTTGCTCTCATGGGCGAAGGAGTTGGGATGCAACTTTGTGCGCCTTGCCCATTATCCCCATAATGAGTATGCTGTCCGTGAGGCGGAGCGCATGGGAATGCTGGTATGGTCGGAGATCCCTGTCTACTGGACTATCGCATGGACGAATCCGGAAACCTATCAAAATGCGGAGCGACAACTGACGGATATGATCCGTCGCGACCAGAACCGTGCGAATGTCATTATCTGGTCAATCGCTAATGAGACACCACATAGTGCGGAGCGTGATAGGTTCCTCAGTCGTCTCGCCACGAAGGCACGTTCATTGGATTCCACCCGTCTGATATCTATGGCAATGGAGGTTACTTCCGCTGATCATTACAAGAACCGCTTGCAGGACAACATGAATGAATACGTTGATGTCGTGTCATTTAATCAGTATATTGGATGGTATCGTGATGTGAATGACGCCTCTAAGATGGAGTGGGAGATACCTTACGATAAACCAGTCATTATCAGTGAGTTCGGCGGAGGTGCTAAATATGGACTTCATGGCGATAAGAACCAACGATGGACGGAGGAGTTCCAAGAGAACCTCTATCGGGAGAACTGTGCCATGCTTGACAAGATTGACGGTTTGGCAGGTACCACCCCATGGATTCTCAAAGACTTCCGTTCTCCTCGACGTGTCCTTAACGGTATACAGGACTATTATAACCGCAAGGGACTTTTCTCTGATGAGGGTCAGAAGAAAAAGGCTTTCTATGTTCTCAAAGAGTGGTATGAGAAGGCTTCCTCCAATCACGAATAGGAGCCTTCGCTCAAAAATCACTCCCCTTCTGCCGTTTCTTTCTGAAACACCAATGTGCAGGGCGTTACAAGACGGGAATAGTTGCTCTAAGTCTCCGATGCCTCCGCTCACAGTGAGTGATGCCTCCGATTAAAGATGGGAAATTTTCCCCTCTCAGAGAGGAGACGCTCCTCTCTGTGAGCGAAGGCACCCGCCACGGTGATCGGAGGCATTGCTATCAGCAAAATCATTCAGAGCCCCCTGCAACCTCCATAGAATACATGCCGTCATTTAGTGCTTCTTCCACTCGTTTTTACCCCATTTTTGCAGCAAAATCGCCAATCGTTGTCACCCTTGTCACCTCGTTGTTACCGACAATCCCCTGATAATCAAATAGTTTTGCAAGGTGGCAACGGTAACAAGGGTTTTAAAAATTACGTGTAGGGGAATGGGGGCTCTATTATTATCCATTATACTGACTCTGACTTGTTTGCAGAGTCATGCCCAGAATATAACAGGCACCCATACTCTACGTATTGACGACAAAGTGGAAAAGCAATTAGTGGAGTATGAACTAAATGACGAGTCTGCCATGAATGTGGTGTGGGACTTACGTGACTTATCCGACCTTGACGAGAAACATCAGGTCGTTTATACCGATGTATATAATAAGGAGCAACTGGTGGCTGGTGTGGAGAGCAACGCACTTACCTACTACGGACAGGTAACGAGTAGTACGGTGAGTTTGTAGACACGATTAAAAACATAGAATGGGACTCTGAATGATCCACTTTAATGTATAGACATTTTGTGGAATGAAATAAAAGGTGTATCTTTGCCAAGTAAAATAAATATGTCATTAAAGATTAAAACAAGTATGTCGAAAAAAATATGTAGTTTTGTGATGCTTCTGATGGTTGTTCTGTTTGTTTACGGACAGATGGGACAAGGAGGAGTTTCTGTTAATGATGATAAGCATTCAGAGACTTATATACGACAACGTGTTGACATCATCTACGGGCGTTATCAGAATCCCGTCTATGATGAATACGGAATTAGACTGATGGATAACTCTGTCAATTACGACAGTGCATTTTGTACTTCACGTTATATGTCACTGATGAGACTGGCATTGGAAAAACTGAATGATGAAGAGCCTTTGTTTGATTATGATCATTGGACGAATTCACAGGATGACAATAACTTCACGTATACTATTAAGGAAGTGAGTAATATCACGGACTCTACGGCGGTGATTACCATTACAGCCCATAACTTCGACAATGACTATCCCATCATGCTCCGTCTTCTTTTTGAGCGGGACGACTGGTATGTGGACGATTTCCTTGCAACAGATGGGGTAGGTAGTGATAAGGATTATTTCCAAGATATTATTAAGAATTATCAATAAAGGTGGGAAAAGTAATCGTATGATGACAGATACGATATCGAGTACACAGAATCCGAGGATCAAACAGTTGTTACTATTGCAACAGAAATCCTCGGAACGTCGCAAACAGGGCGTGTTTGTGATAGAGGGAAAACGTGAGTTGCAGCATTGTGTGGAAGGTGGTTACGAGGTGGTGACCTATTTTGTCTGTCCAGTATTGTATCAGGACGAGGTACCACAGGATGCTGTACTAGTGACTCCTGCTGTGTATGAGAAAATCGCTTATCGGGGGACAACGGAAGGAGTAGTGGCAATTGTCCGTGCCAAACCTAAAGCGTTGGATGACTTACAGTTGCCAGAGAATCCCTTGTTGATGGTATTGGAGAGGGTAGAGAAACCAGGAAACTTAGGGGCTATCCTGCGTTCTGCCGATGCCGCCAAGGCTGATGCCGTCATCGTGTGTGACCCCTTGACAGATCTCTATAATCCTAATCTGATACGAAGCAGTATAGGAGCAATCTTTACTGTTCCTACAGTCGCTTGTACCTCCGAGGAGTGCATCCGTTTCTTACAAGCAAGGAATATCCAGATACTGACGGCACAACTCCAGGACTCCAACCTCTATTATGATCAGGACATGCGGAAAGGAACGGCTATCGTGATGGGGACAGAGGCAACAGGACTGACCGACCAATGGCGTAAAGCAGCCACAGCACATATCCGTATTCCGATGCTGGGTAAACTCGACTCGTTGAATGTCAGTGTGTCGGCTGCCATTCTGTTGTTCGAGGCTGTCCGTCAACGAACAGTATAGAAATCAATCAGTTTGGTGAGCGCCTGTTGACAGACAGGACAGAACACAGGGTGCTCGTTGGTGCGCATCCTACAATCCTCTTGTCCTCGCCAGACACCCTTAGAGAGATAACCACCCCCCTCTACGAGTCCTGCTTTTCCCGCATCAATCAGGTTCTGCCATTTAGCAGGCTTCTTAGTGGTTGTCGTCAGGTTTGGCTCCCAAGGTTCTGTATCCGCAAAATACATGGGGTCGCTGTCGCCATAGGGATACTCGTCACCCAAGCCGCCAAAGGAGTGTCCGAACTCATGGACCACCACAGGACGGAAATGTTTGCCACGGGTATAACTCAGATTATAGGAGTTATAGATGCCCCCACCTCCATAATGGGCAGTATTGGCAAGGATAATGATATGCTCGTAGGGTGTACAGGCAAGCCAGTCGTGTAGTTGTTTCAGGTGGAGGGTTGTCAGATAACGTGTACTATAAAACGTGTCGAAATGCGAGGCAAGTGCCGTATTCCGCCAGATACCCATACATGGTTGACTGACATCAGTGTCGTGAGAGGGTGAGAGTAGGGCAATGATGTTGAAACGGTTACGCAATTGTTTGAAAGGCTCATGCTCAAAGAGTGCCTCCATTGCCACATGGCAGTCGGCAAGATACTGGTCCATCTGCTCTGCGGTATAACCCTCGGCAACGTAGGCGATATGGATGCAGCAAGTAGTATCTGCTGCCTGTTGGAGGGTGACATAGGGAGTGTTCTCCTTCCGTTTCAATTGACGAATCAGGATATCTTTCGGGTCAACCTCATGAGTCAGTGAGGCGATGATCTTATCGTGGTAGTCACGCATTTCCACCTTGATGCTGACGGGTTGTTTAGGATAAGGTACGAGAAAGACATTCTCAAATGATTTCTTGGTATGTTTCGCCTCCTCAGTGGCAAGCCATTCCTGAAAGAGGGTGGAGAAGGAGTGACGGTAGATGACCGTTCTCGTCGACTTGTCGCAAACCGTTATCTGTCCGTTACCAGTAAGAGGTAGTTCACTCAGTCTGTGCTTGCGTCCATACCAGCGTTTGCTCTTGGAGAGTTGATCTACATAAATCTGCTGGCTATTGACATCACCTGCAAAGACATAGTCGAGGCGAAGGGTACTGTCTGAAAAATATTGCTCATAGTCTTGAGCCTGTATGCCCACCGAGATAAGCGCAGTTAAGAGGAGGATGAATATCTTCATAGGATATCTTGGATAATGTTCTGGATATATGGTCGCTGCCAGTCTTTCTCATGGTAACGGCAATCGTCATACTGCATCAGATCAAGGTCGATGGTCACTCTGGCTTTCGTCCGTCTTGTTGCAGCCTCTGTTTCCTTCAGTAAGGCTTGCAGGTCGTCAGCCGATAAGTCTGTCATTCCTGTGACAAGGCGGTTCATGTACCACTTACCTGAGCCCTTAATGTCGGCAGTCCACAATCTACGGCTTAATAGACAATCATCCAACAGACACAGCAGACACTCAGATGCCCATTGGATATGGACAGCCTGCTGTTGGTTCGACCCTAAAGCGATGATGACACGATGCTTCATTTTTTCTCTTTCAGGATGCCGTGACGATAGGCGTAAAGTAATTGACGGAGGTCTTCAATCTGTGAACGGAGTTCGTCACCTTTGTCTGTGTCAGCCACCAGCATACGATGGGTAGAAAGTTCCACGAGTTGGGTAGTAGACTTGATGTCAGTTCCCTTCTGAATGGCATCTGCGGCACTTGTAAACGGCTCGTGCTGAACTAATTGGAAACCACGGCTGTGGTAAACCAGAGTATAACCAGCGATACCCGTTTCTTTATGGTAAGCCTCGGAGAAACCACCATCAATCACCATCAATTTACCATTCGCCTTGATGGGATTCTCTCCCTTAGAGGCATGCACAGGAACATGTCCGTTGATGATATGACGGTTAGGACCTTTCACGCCAAAGGCATCAAGGATGCGGTCACAAATCTCCTCAGAGTCACGTAACTGGAAATAGTAACCTTTCTCCTCTTTATAGGTATTCTTGTCGGAGAGAAAATAACGCTCAAAGGTCGCCATCTTCGACTTGTCGAACAAGGGAGAGTCCTTGCCACACCAGAGATAGAGGAAATAGTCCTTGGCATACTGTCGCAGTTCTGCATCTGTGTCAGTAGTGAAAGCGGAACGGATAATCATGCCGATGTTGTGCATCAAGTCTATTCCACTGTATTTCTTTCCCTGATAAAGTGTAACTTCCTTTAAACTACCGTCGGCATTCAAAGGACAGGAGGCATGGAAGAGCAGGTTGTGGTTGCTGACATTATACATACAACCATGAGAGAGCAACATCTTGATATGCTTGCGTAGTTTCTCACAGACGCGGAAACTATGATGCAGTTTCTGCATTAATTGTTCCTCTTCTGGAGTCAACTGACATGGATTGGCAGGGTTGACGGTTGGGAAATGACAGGACAGCATCTTGTAATCCTTACCATCCAAATGGCAGATGCCTTTCTCATAGTTGATGGTGTCCAGCAGACAACGTTCTTCCATCATCCACTCTGGACGGCGTTTGAATATCTGTGCCTCTGTCTTAAACTGGATGACGGTAATCGCCTTGTGCATCTGAGCAGTCAGACGCATGTTCTTCTCATCGAGGGTATTGTCTTTTAGTAGGCGAGGGATGAACTCCTCACAGGGGTCGTCACCGTAAGTCTCCATGGCGAAGGTGGCAAGTGGAACGAGGTTGATACCGTACCCTTCCTCCAAGGTGGCAAGATTGGCATAGCGGAGGGAGAGACGCAACACGTTACAGATGCAGGCATCATTTCCGGCACAGGCTCCCATCCACAGGATATCGTGGTTACCCCATTGGATATCCCAAGAGTGATACTGACGCATGGTGTCGAGGATAATATGCGCACCAGGACCACGGTCGTAGATGTCTCCCAGGATATGCAACTGGTCGATAGCAAGTCGTTGGATGACATTACACAGGGCGATGATGAAGTCATCGGCTCGTCCTGTGGAGATGATAGTGTCTACAATGACGCTGACATACGCTGCTTTGTCGGAATCATCGGTACGCTCATGTAATAACTCTTCGATGATATATCCAAAATCTTCTGGCAGTGACTTACGCACCTTTGAACGGGAGTATTTGCTACTGACATCGCGGCATACGGCAACGAGGCGATGGATGGTAATATGATACCAGTCTTCGATGTCTGGTTCGGCTGCCTTGATGAGTTCTATTTTCTGTTCAGGGTAATAAATCAGTGTACACAGTTCCTTACGCTCTTTATCTCGGATATCGCCGGCAAATAGTTCCGTCACCTTACGTTTGATATTACCAGAGGCGTTTTTCAGTACATGTAGGAATGCCTCACTCTCCCCATGCAGGTCAGCAAGGAAATGCTCCGTACCCTTTGGCAGGTTGAGGATAGCCTCCAGGTTGATAATCTCTGTCGATGCTGCTGCTATCGTTGGAAATGAGTTTGAAAGCAGTTGCAGGTAGTTCATATCACGGTTTAGGTTAGTAGTTTGACTCATATTTTCAGGTGATTATAGATTTGTTGTTTAATACGTCTCGTCATTCTATCGTCAAGAGGGGGCACAGGCATATAGCCCTCGTCAAAGCCTGTATAGTCATCCAGAAGTTGCATGGTGCGACAGGCAGTCTTATAAAGTTTTGTCTCCTTAAGGGTCTCATAAAGATGATCCTCCTCTACATCATGCTCACGTAGTTCTCTGTCTATCTCACACAGATGACTGATGGTGAGTTGATGGCGAAGGATGAGTTTGCGTACTTGTTTGAAAGTGGCTATCAGACGATCGTTCTCAGAGGCATACTGTAAACCAATAACATCTTGGATAGACTGTGTCTTCTCGTCAGGTGTAGGTAGGTAGCATGATATCTTCTGGATATCTATGTCAGGTATCTCATAATTCAGTAGGTGGATGCCCCTTAGTACGATGTTGCTGATATGTTCATAGTATGCGTATATTACTATATACCGCCATTGCTCAGGGTCGTTAATCTCACAGAGGTCATCGGTAACCCATTGTGCGTCTCCCGTAATTCCTGCTTTGATGAAACAGCGCAGCAGTTGTTGGGTCTGTTCCTTCATCAGTTCTATCGTATGGCTATCAAGGACTTTCCGATAGACACAATAGGTCTTGTATGCCATCCCAGAGGACGTAATAGATTGGGTGATAATCGGGTTTCGGATGATTTCCATGCGACTGTTCCATCCCAGTTTCTTAATACACTCTTCCTCCATTTTGCCTTGTATGATAATAGCATAGGCGTGTTCAACGATGGCTTTCTGATAGAATAATTTTTTTGGGAGTTTATCCTTCCAATAGTCCTCATTAATAATCCAAGGCTCCAACTGCCCATAGGGGGAGAGAACCACACGAACTCCTTTTCTGGTAGCCAGTTTGAGGGTACGATATGCAGAGTAACGCCAACAGCCGTGAATGTGTAGGATGTCGATATGAATGCTCTGCAGTTTCTCCTTAGCAATAGGTTCAGCGTCCACGATAATATTCTCTGCCTCTAATCCCATACTGCTAACCAGCATATTCACATAGTCGGTAATCATGCTGTCGCCCTTTGGTATGTAGTGAAGTATTCTCATAGGAAATCTTGTCTTCAGTTCTTCCAGAAAACGAGCATACGGAGCCCCATTAGTTTGCCGCCTTTAATATGTTGGTCATACAGACGTATCGCCTCAAACACCCGACTGCGGTGTATTGCCACCGCATCATATAGTCCACGCCTTACTTTCATCCATTTTCCCAGGTGTCCCTTCCCCGAATGACGCTCAGCCTTTTTCAAGATAGAGGCGGCATCCTCTATTTGCATAAAGGAATGGCATTCTACCATCTCGGGGTGCTTTCTGTTAGAATACACCATGGCAATTTCAACAGTTCCTGATGTGGCTTCTCTTGTCAGGCAGTCTATCCATTCGGAGGATGTGGGAGGGCGGTGGATGTCGGCAAAGACGATCCAATCGCTCTTGGCGGCTTTCGTCCCAATATACAATGCCAGTTGAGTCCTGCTTGGATTAGGGACAGATTTTGGCAAGAAAGTGGTGTGCAGTGCAGGATAATCCTCCTTGAACTGTTTCAACACATCTGGTGTTCTGTCTGTGGAAGCATCGTCCACTACTATGACCTCATAGGCAGTGTTACATTCCGCATTGAGGAAAAGAGGCAGGTTTTGTTCCAACGCTAAATCCTCGTCGTGAACCACTATCACAACAGACAGTTGTATGTTTGTATTCTTCGTAGTATCGTTTGTCATTTTGACTTGTTAAATATCATCACTTATGTAGCCTTGTGGCAGACGACGGCAGTTATATTGTGATGCCATAATCTCTCCATAAGCACCAGCCGAGCGTATCGCTAATAGGTCACCACGATGGCAACAATTCAGGTCGATTTGCTTAGCAAAGACATCTGTCGACTCACAAATAGGTCCTACCACATCGTACGTCTGTGCAGGCTCCTCACTGGTGATGTTCTCAATCTTATGGTATGCCTGATAGAGCGCCGGTCGGATAAGGTCTGTAAAACCAGCATCCACAATACAGAACTGTTTCAAGGCACCTTTCTTTATATATAAGGTACGCGTGATAAGACTGCCGCATTGTGCCACAACCGCACGACCCAGTTCAAAATGGAGCGTCTGTCCTGGATATAGTTTGAGTTTCTTGGCATAGGTGTCGAAATAGGCTTTGAAGTCTGGGACAGGGATACGGTTGGGATGCTGGTAGTCAACACCAAGTCCGCCTCCCACATTAATATGCTCCACAATGATACGATGACGTTCCAACTCATTTTGCAGTTCATTAATACGATTACAGAGTGCTTCGAAGTCACCCATGTCAAGAATCTGACTGCCAATATGGAAGTGCAGTCCCACTACCTTGATATTCTTCATACTCGCTGCCTCCTCTATAACACTCATCATGTCACGCATGGCAATACCAAACTTGTTTTCGGCAAGTCCGGTGGTGATATTGGCATGGGTATGGGCCCCTACATTGGGATTCAGACGGAAGGCGACACGAGCAATCTTGTTTTTCCGGTCGGCGAGTTCATTGATAACCTCCAGTTCGGGAATGCTCTCCACATTGAAGCAGAAAATGTCGTTATCGAGTCCGAGATTAATCTCCCAGTCACTCTTACCAACACCTGCATATACAATCTTAGAGGCAGGGAAACCTGCTTTCAGGGAGGCTTCAATTTCACCGCCACTCACACAGTCGGCTCCAAAGCCAGCCTGCCGGATGATGCGTAGCAATTGAGGGTTTGCATTCGCCTTAACAGCATAGTGTACCACAAAGCCCTCATGCTTGCCTGCCTCCTCGTTGATAGTTTGCAATGTCTTTCTCAACAACTCCGCATCATAATAGTAGAATGGTGTTTGGAGTTGCTGGAACTTATCTGTTGGGAATTGTCCTTTTGTCATTGTGTTGTGTTGTAGGGATATTACTTATTGAACAAAGTATCACTCAGACTCTGCAGGGCACGCTTCTTGTCCTCCTCACGGATCAGGAAAGAGATGTTGTAATTGGAACCGCCATAACTTACCATACGGACGGGGATGTTCTTCATGGCATCCAGAGTCAGTGTTTCAAAACCGATGTTCGACCAGTCGAGGTCGCCAACCACACAGATAATGCACATATTCGTGTCCACTGTCACGGTACCATACTTCTTCAACTCATCAACAATTTCTCCTAAATGAGAGGAGTTGTCTATAGACATGGAGACACCTACTTCTGAAGTACATACCATGTCAATAGGTGTCTGATAACTCTCGAAGATCTCGAATACTTTACGCAGGAAGCCAGTGGCAAGCAACATCCGGCTTGACTTAATCTTGATGGCGATGATATTGTCTTTTGCGGCTACAGCCTTGATTTTTCCGTATTCAGTGTGGTTGCTAATAGTCGTTCCCTCAGCATCAGGATCCATGGTGTTCAATAAGCGAACAGGGATTCCTGCGTATTTTGCAGGTTGGACACAAGTGGGGTGAAGGATCTTAGCACCAAAATAGGCAAGTTCGGCGGCCTCCTCGAAATGTAATTGATGAACGGGCGCTGTTTTGTCAACCACGCGAGGGTCATTGTTGTGCATACCGTCAATATCGGTCCATATTTGTATTTCCTCGGCATTCAAAGCGGCACCGATAAGAGAGGCGGTATAGTCGGAACCTCCTCGCTGTAAGTTGTCGACCTCGCCATAGGCATTGCGACAAATAAACCCTTGTGTGATATAAACCTGTTGTCCCTCGTTTTTCTCCATGATGGCAGAAAGTTTCTCACGGATATAGGATGGATCTGGCTCTGAATTCTTGTCAGTACGCATGAAATCAAGTGCGTTGAGAAGTACGGCGTTAATGCCTTGCTCCTTCATGTAGTTAACCACCATATTAGTGGACATCATCTCACCTTGTGCCACGATGCTCTTTTCCTCAAATGAGGTAAAAAGTTCTTTGGTAAAGGAACGAAGATAATTCATCTCTGTTACAATGAAATCACGGGTGGTGCTCTTCATCTCCTCAGTAGTGTACAGTTCTTCGATGTGTTTCATGTACTTTCTCTCCAAAGTGTTGATGACCTCATTGGCACCTTCTGGGTTCTTCTTGTAGAGATAGTCAGAAATCTCAACCAGAGAGTTAGTTGTTCCTGACATTGCTGACAATACCACAAATACTGGTTCACCAGACTTAGTGACCAGATTTGTTACTTCTTTCATGCGGGCCGGTGAACCTACCGACGTGCCGCCAAACTTCATTACTTTCATAGTGCTTATAATCTTTTTTTACTTTTTCCTTTAAATATCCTCTCGTGAAGAATAGTCTACCTTACGGATCTCCTCAGGCTCATTTTCTTGTTCGTAGGCGGCAATCTTGTTATAATCGTTGGTGATTTCCTCTACATGTCCATCAATACAGCGATAGACAATCCCGGGATAGTCTTTCAGTAAGGGGATGTTATGGGTCGTCATCACAACAGCCGTACCCATCTGGGTAACCTGACGCAACAAACTAATAATGTTTGCGGCAGTTTCTGAATCAAGATTACCAGTCGGTTCGTCCGCTATGATGATTTTGGGTTTGTTGAGGATAGCACGGGCAATAGCAATACGCTGTTGTTCACCACCAGACAATTCATGCGGAAAACGGTCGGCAAAGTCCTGCATATCTACATCCTCCAAAACGTCATTAATGCGTTCCTCAATTCCATCCTTATCCTTCCATCCTGTTGCTTTTAGCACAAAGGCAAGGTTGTCATGAACAGTACGGTCGCTCAGTAACTGGAAGTCTTGGAAGATGATACCCATCTGTCTCCGAAGGGCGGGAATATACTTGCGCTTCAGTCCACGTAGGTCATGGTTCAGGACAAAGGCATTTTCTGCCTCATCGACATCCAATTCAAAGTAAAGTGTCTTCAAAAGGGTACTCTTACCAGCCCCCACACGACCAATAATATATATAAACTCACCCTCGTTAACGTGGAAGTCTACTTCTTTAAGTACGAGGATACCATCTTTCTGATAGATATTGGCTTTCTGATAATCTATAAGCATAACTCTTACTTCTTATAATCTTACTTCATTGCTCCAATAGCCTTGGCCTCGCGGCGTTTCTTATCCCAGTTGGGGTCATGGCGTTGCTGTAACTCTGATGCTACATCCTCTATTCGCAGTCCTTTTTCAGTCAGGAGAACTAAGAGATGGTAGAGCAGGTCACTTGCCTCATAAACCAGATGGTCACTTGTACCATTGGTCGCCTCAATAACGGTCTCTAAAGCCTCTTCGCCAACTTTTTGGGCAATCTTATTAACTCCGTCCTTGAATAATTTAGTAGTATAAGATCCCTCAGGCATTTCTTCTTTACGCTTGTTGATAAAGTCCTGCAACTCTGTTATGAAGAGTAGGGGATTCGCATTGTTGTCCTCGCCCCAACATGTATCAGTACCCGTATGGCAAGTAGGACCAATAGGATTAACCTTTATCAGCAAGGTGTCGTTGTCGCAGTCAATTTGCATACTGACCAGATTGAGGAAATGTCCACTGGTCTCTCCTTTTGTCCATAGGGCCTGGCGAGTGCGACTCCAGAACGTCACGTGTTTGGTGTCAATAGTCTTCTGATATGCTTCCTCGTTCATAAAACCTAACATCAACACGTTCTTTGTTGTTGCGTCTTGGATGATAGCGGGTACCAGACCGCCCATTTTCTCGAAATCTATCTTCATAGTCTTACGTTAATTCCTTCTTTTGCTAAGTATTGTTTAAGTTCTGGAACAGGTATCTCTCCGAAATGGAAGACACTGGCAGCAAGTGCCGCATCGGCATGTCCCTCAATAAAGACATCACGGAAATGCTCCTTTATCCCAGCACCTCCACTGGCGATGATGGGAATGGAGAGATGGTCAGCAAGTTCACGTAAAGCCTCATTGGCATATCCATTTTTTGTACCATCATGGTTCATAGAGGTAAATAAAATCTCGCCAGCACCACGTTCTTGAACCTCATGAGCCCACTCGAACAGTTGTCGTTCCGTACGTTCACGCCCTCCTTTCAGATAACAGTGCCAGCCGTCCTCGTCGAGTCGGGCATCAATGGCACAAACACATACTTGACTACCAAAGCGTGTAGTTATCTGATCTATCAGTTCTGGCCGTCGAATGGCAGCACTATTGACGCTCACTTTATCAGCACCGGCATATAACAGACGCTCTACGTCAGCAAGTTCGTTAATGCCTCCACCGACAGTAAAAGGAATGTTCAGTGTCTCCGCTACTTTGGTAACCATGTCTGTGAATGTTTTACGACCCTCAAAAGAGGCAGTGATATCAAGGAATACTAATTCGTCGGCTCCTTGTTCACTATATGCCTTTCCCAGTTCCACAGGATCACCGGCAGAACGGAGATTGACAAAATTAGTGCCTTTGACAGTCTCACCGTCTTTTACATCCAGACAAGGTATTATGCGTTTTGCCAGTCCCATAGTTCCTTTAAGTTTATTTTACCTTCATATATTGCTTTGCCGAAGACAACTGCAGGAATGCCAGCCTTGTCCAAGGCTTGCACATCTTTTATACTTGATACACCGCCACTGGCGATCAAATGCAACTGAGGGTATGCCTCCATCACTTGACAGTATAGTTCAATTGCTGGACCTTGCAGGGTTCCGTCTTTAGATATCTCTGTGCAGAGCACATTTTTCACACCGGCTTTGATGTATTTCCGAAGGAAGGGTAACAGATCCTCTGTAGAGTCCTCTTTCCAACCATTAATACTGATTTTTCCATTACGAACATCTGCGCCAAGTATCATTCGCTCAGCACCATATTTCTCTATCCATGAGATAAAAAGGTCAGGATTTGTAACCGCGATTGAGCCCACTGTCACCATTTCGGCTCCATTGGCAAAGGCAGTCTCAATGTCTGTATCAGTCTTGATACCTCCTCCGAAATCTATTCGCAGTTTTGTCTCCTTGGTAATGTCAAAGAGTACTTGATTGTTGACTATATGCTTTGATTTCGCTCCGTCGAGGTCCACCACATGAAGACGCTTGAAACCAATCTGTTCAAACTCACGAGCCACATCGGCTGGCGAGTCACGGTACACGGTTTTTTGATCATAGTCACCCTTGGTCAGTCGGACACATTGTCCGTTGATGATATCTATGGCAGGAATCAGTTCAATCATAGTGCTAAGAAATTCTTAATGATTTGCTCACCAACCTTTCCACTCTTTTCTGGGTGGAACTGACAAGCATAGAAGTTATCTTTATGCATCGCTGCTGAGTAGGGAAGAATGTAGTTTGCCTCCGCAGCCGTATCACTGCATAATGGGACATAATAACTATGTACGAAATATACGTAGGTGTTCTCTTCGAAGAGTGGTCCTTTCACATGATGAAGACTATTCCATCCCATACATGGAACCTTTTCTTCGTGTTGCTGGGGGGTGAAACGCTTCACCACTGCGTCAAAAACCCCGATGCAGTCTACGTCCCCTTCCTCAGAATGACGACAGAGCAGTTGTTGCCCAACACAAATACCGAATACAGGTTGCTTAAGATCACGGATTACCTCATCCAATCGTCGTGCTTTCAGATACTCCATTGCACCACGAGCCTCCCCCTGTCCTGGGAAGAGTACACGGTCAGCCTTCCTCAGTTGCTCGGCATTGTCCGTGAGTAGTGGCTCAACACCCAGTCTTCGTAGGGCGTTGACAACGGAATAAATGTTTCCTGCGTTATATTTTACGATGGCTATGTCCATTAACTAAAAATAATTGTCTTGTTCTTGTAAGTCAGAATCTTGCGCTGGATATGTTTAGAAACAGCATGCGACAATACGATTTTCTCCAAGTCCTTGCCTTTTAGTACCAGACTTTCTGGGGTATCCTTGTGAGTAATACGTGTCACGTCTTGTTCAATGATAGGGCCGGCATCCAACTCTGCTGTCACATAATGACTTGTCGCTCCGATAATCTTCACACCACGTTCCCAAGCCTGATGATAAGGCTTTGCACCGACGAAGGCTGGAAGGAAAGAGTGGTGGATATTAATAATATGGTTAGGATAGGCGGCTATCATCTCATCGCTGATAATCTGCATGTAGCGGGCAAGAACGATGAAAGTTATTTGGTTCTTTTTTAGCAATTCCATCTCTGCAGCCTCTACTTCCGCTTTGTTGGAGTGGTCTTTCTTAATGCTGTAAACATAGTAGGGAATATTAAACTGATCAGCGACATAACGAAGATCCTCATGGTTACTGACGATACAAGGAATGTCAATTTCCCATTCTCCAGCCTTCCAGCGTGCCAGCAAGTCGTAAAGGCAGTGGCTCATCTTCGATACGAAGATTGCCATGCGAGGGCGTTTGTCACTGAAATATAACTTGCATGTCATTTGATAACGTTGTGCGTAGAGCGTATTGATGTACTCTTGAATCTTTTCACGGGGAATCAGGAAATTCTCAAGTTCCCATTCGATACGCATAAAAAATATGCCGTCTTGCTTGTCTACATACTGATCGAGGTAGACGATATTACCCTGATTGTCAGTGATAAAGCGAGTCACTTCTGAAATAATGCCCTGTTGGTCAGGACAGTGCAGAAGTAAGATTGCTGTTGGTTTCTTCATTGTCTTTATTTAGTCCTTTTGTTATTTTTGACGTGCAAAAGTACGAAATAATTCTCACATTACCAAAGGTAATGGCAAAAAATACCAGTTTGTTATTTAGTAACAGAGTAACTCTATAGGATGTTCGATGAAAGTTGTGGCACCATGTGCTTCAAGAAACTGACGATCACGAAAGCCCCAAAGTACACTGATACAAGGTAGTCCAGCATTGTTGGCAGTCTGGATGTCAACTTCGCTGTCACCAATATAGACAGCAGAGACTTGAGAAGGTATAGGAGTAACACCCAGTTGACGAAGTGCCTCATAGACGGTATCTGGGGCAGGCTTCTTTCGGATGCCGTTCTCTTCATGTTCACCAATGGCAACATCTATTTCAGGAAAGAAATGGGCAATTAGTTCTTGTGTAGCAGCCATCATCTTATTGCTGACTACAGCCAATTGGCAACCGTGTGATTTAAGAGTATGTAACATCTCCGGGATACCTTCGTAAGGTCTTGTCGTGTCGAGAGCGTGCTTCATATAATGTTGCCGAAAAGTAGCAAAGATATCCTCAAATTGTGGATGAAGCGCACCTTGAGGGACTGCTCGCTCCATCAATAATCGGACACCATTGCCTACAAAACGGCGGATGTTGTCGTTGGAATGTTCTGGCAAACGATATTGCCTGAGAGCATAATTGACAGAGCAAGCCAGATCTTGAAGTGTATCAAGCAGGGTGCCGTCAAGGTCAAAAATGTAAATATTATATGTTTTCATGCTGCAAAATTACTAAAAAATTTGCAATTTCCATTGATTTGCACTACCTTTGCATACAGAAAGCAGTGTCTTGGCTTGTCGCTGGTACCAACCACCATTGTCTAATGACAGTGGGAAGGGTACGAGAGGAAAGTCCGGGCAGCATAGGGCGCCCCACTTCTGAAAGTGGAAGCAGTTGGTGACGGCTGGTGTCGGAAGAAGAGAATGACCGCCTTGCTTTGGCGAGGTAAGGGTGAGAAGGTGGTGTAAGAGACCACCAGCCACTGGGTGATCAGTGGGCTGTTCCATCTGGGGGCTGCAAGTTCGCGTAAACCATCGTCTGAGGGCTGCCCGTCCGAACAATACGATGGAGGGTAGAATGCTAGAGCCGTAGGGTGACTTGCGGAGTAGATAAATGACAAGTGTCTTTCCTTTGGAGAAGAAACAGAACCCGGCTTACAGAGACACTGCTTTTTTATTGAAGTAATCGATTGTAGATATGATACAGAAAATCATTCAGTTCATTGAGACTGATATGTGGCGAATATCCAAGAATAATGTCTCTCCTCTGAAGTTCCTGTTGGTTGAGATTTTGAAGAAGTTGGTGATAGCCATTCGTTTCTTTATCTCAAAGCGAGTGATGCTAAAAGCATCAGCGTTGACCTATAGCACTTTACTTGCTATCGTGCCAATCCTTGCTGTCGTGTTTGCTATCGCTCGTGGCTTTGGTTATAATAAATATATTGAAGTATGGTTTCGTGATGCGTTTGAGTCTCAACCGCAAGTCGCAGACGTGATTATCGGTTTTGTGAATAGTTACCTGATACACACAAAAAGTGGTATTTTTTTGGGCGTTGGTCTGTTGTTTATGTTGTATACAGTGCTGATGCTGGTTAGTAATGTGGAGGATGCGTTCAATGAGATATGGCAAGTGACAAAACCACGTAGTATATTCCGAACATTTACTGACTACTTAGCAATGTTCTTTTGTTTTCCAATCGTTATAGTTGTAACTTCTGGTATCTCTATTTTCATGGCTACTATAGCAGACTCTATGCCTGACTATCTGATGTTGGGACCTGCTATCCGTTTTCTCATAGATATGATTCCCTATGTGTTGATGATAGTTATGTTTATAGCCCTTTATACTTTCATGCCCAATACTCATGTAAAAGCCAAACATGTGATAGTTCCAAGTGTTTTGGCAGGTGTTGCGATGCAGGGGCTGCAGATATTCTATATCCATTCGCAGATATTTCTTTCTGGCTATAATGCTATCTATGGCTCATTTGCCGCATTACCGTTGTTTATGTTATGGGTGCAGATTTCATGGACAATCTGTCTTTTTGGGGCAGAACTTTGTTATGCTAATCAGTACTTGGACTATTACGATTATAATGCCAATACAGGGGAAATAAGTTATCGTTATCGGACGATGATGTGTGCTTTGTTGATGGGTTGTATATGTCGGAAGTTTGCCGAAGGGGGCAAACCATACTCAGCCTCTCAATTACGTGATGAGACGAAAATCCCTATTCGTATAGTCAATGATCTCTTGAAAGAGTTATTGAATGCCGGACTGATTGTGGAACTGACAAGTGACGAGAAAGGAGAGACATCTCATTTCTTGCCAGCAGAGGATATTAAAAATCTGACTTTAGGCTATATGATAGATTGTATGGAGTCTTATGGGCAATGGAAACTGGATTTGGATGTCTCTCAACTTTTTTCTGAACATTGGGGAAAGGCAATGGAACTGCGATCCAATTATCTTCACTCACTAAGTGACTTCAAATTACAAGATTTGCGTCTTTAGACATATTTTTGAATCAAGGTGACGAAGCGATTCCCATATTTTTCTTTTTTATGCTCTCCAATTCCTTGGATGAATCCAAAAGCCTCTAAAGTGACAGGCTTAATAGTGGCAAGGGCGTGTAATACTTTGTCGCTAAAGACAATATAAGGTGGGAATCCTTCTTCATCAGCACACTGTCGACGAAGATTACGAAGTGCCTCGAAGAGTTCTTTGTCCTCAATGCCTGTTGTCTCAGGTAATCCGGGGATGGTAATGGTGGGAATCTGTAAATGCAAACGACGCTTAGGCTTGATGGATTCTTTAATAGTATGGTCTATTACACAAAGTTCGGCTCGTTTCCTACCATAAAGGATGTCATTGCCACTTTCAGTGATTTTTACGATATTCCCTTGGTCGTATGCAATCTCAATAAATCCCATTTGCAACATTTGTAGCAAGTAATCCTGCCAATCATTGGTAGATAATGTTTTTCCAACACCATAAGTCTTGAGCGTGTCGTATCCTTTGCGTATGACTGTAGGAGAAGGAATTCCTTTCAGAATCTCTATGATAGTTGCTGTGCGGATACTCTCTTCTGTGCGTTTGACAGCACTTAGTGCCATCTGTATATATTCTGTACCATCAAATCTACGGGGAGGATTGTTGCATACGTCACAATTATTGCAGTCATGGTCTCGCTGTTCTCCGAAATAATTTAACAAGATTCGACGTCTGCATACATTGGACTCAGCATAATTTTGCATTTGTCTCAACTTGTCTTGATTGATATCTTTTTGTCCACTTTCCTTTGCGAATTGTGAGAGTTGTACAACATCGGCAAGGGAATAAAAAAGAACAGTATCCGCTGGAGCGCCATCACGACCGGCACGCCCGACCTCCTGATAGAAACTCTCTATACTTTTGGGCATGTTGTAGTGGATAACCCAACGCACATTACTTTTGTCAATACCCATGCCAAAAGCAATGGTGGCACAAATAACTTGTACATCGTCTTTTTGGAAGTTAAGTTGTGCTTTGTCTCTGTCTTGCTGAGATATACCAGCATGGTATATATTGCAACGTATACCTTTTTCTTTCAAAAAGTTAGAGACTTTCTCTGTAGTCTTTCTGCTTAAACAATAAATAATACCGCTCTCTAATGGACGAGCCTTGATAAAGTTTAAGATGTAATTGTCTTTCTCTTTTGTCGCATATCCACGTTTTACCGTTAAACTTAAGTTTGGACGGTCGAAACTTGAAATGAATATTTGAGGATTGTTTAGTCTTAATTGTTTGATAATGTCCTGACGAGTAATCTTATCCGCAGTCGCAGTAAGTGCCATGATAGGAACGTTAGGGAACTCCTGATGAAGGACATCTAATTGTGTGTATTCTGGTCGGAAATCATGCCCCCACTGACTGATACAATGTGCTTCGTCTATGGCGAACAAAGAAATTGTCATTTGTTTTAACAAAAAAGGAATTTCTGTGAGTAGTTTTTCTGGTGAAATGTATAATAGTTTTAAGGTGCCATCCGTACATTTACGTCTGATAACGGTATCTGTGCTGAAATCATTACCACTGTTTAAAGCCGCAGCCTCTATACCATTCGCCTTTAAACTTTCCACTTGATCTTTCATCAGACTTATTAAAGGAGAGATGATAACTGCAGTGCCTTGTAAGGTAATTGCTGGAATTTGATAACAAATACTTTTACCTCCTCCTGTTGGCATAAGAACCAGGCAATCTTGCTGATGCAGAATGGAATTGATAATCTCCTCTTGGTTGGCTCGGAAAGAGTCATAACCAAAATAACTTTTTAATATTGTTTTGATGTCCATTTCGTCATTTTGGGAACAAAATTAATAAATATTTTCTAAAAAACTGTTGAAAAATGATGTATTATAGATTTTTTTTACTATATTTGCAAAGTAATAAACAAAATAATCATTCTGTTACATTTATTTTAAGTATGGCAAAGTATAATATCACTGAGAAGAAAGTGAAGGAAGCAGCGTATAGGACGCTGGTTAATCCTCAGTTGATGGATAGTCTGAAAGGACGGATCCTTGATGTCATTGTCATGCAGAAGAAGTACAAAGACAAGGATTATTCTGCAAAGAAGTTGGCAGAGGATCTGGGTACTAACACCCGATACATTTCTGCCGTGGTGAGTGTTCAGTTTCATATGAACTACACGTCATTTGTGAACAAGTTCCGGATTGAGGAGGCGATGACCATTATGGTTGACAAACGATTTCAGGAACTGACAATGGAAGAGGTGAGTGATATGGTTGGCTTTGCTAATCGTCAGTCTTTTTATGCCTCTTTCTTTAAATTCATGAATATGACTCCCCGTGAGTATCGTTTGAGACATTATGAAAATCATCCCTCTCAGAAGGTTAGACGTACAAAAACAAGAATTAAGAAACAAGATGTTTAATTATTCAGACGAACGTTTCGCCGACCTGCAACTGCTCAGATACCAGCTCCCTGGTTTTGAGCAGTTAACTTTGTGTCAGAAACAGTACATCTATGCACTGTCCCAAGCGACATTGTATGGACGAGATATTACTTTTGATCAGTTCGGAAAGTATAACTTACGTATCCGTAAGATGTTGGAGGCCGTTTATATGTCTTCTGACATTGACCGTACAACGAAGGACTTCAAAGCTTTAGAGGTATATCTGAAAAGACTCTGGTTCTCTAATGGTATCTATCATCATTATGGATGTGAGAAATTCCAGGCCGAGTTTTCTGAGGACTATCTTCGTGAAGCCCTTTTGATGGTCGACAAGTCCACTCTCCCTTTAATAGACGGAGAAGACATTGAGGATTTATGTCAAGAACTTTTTCCTGTGATTTTTGATGAATCGGTAGCCCCCAAACGGGTTAATAAGAATGATGGTGAAGATTTAGTACAAACATCCGCTTGCCATTTCTATGAAGGAGTAACTCAGCAAGAGGCAGAAACTTTTTACCAAAGGAAAAAAGAGGAATATCAAGGAAAGGAACCGCCTTCTTTCGGACTAAACTCCACATTGGTGAAAAAAGACGGAGTTCTCTATGAGGATGTCTGGCATGTAGGAGGGAAATATTCCGCGGCAATCGAAAAGATTGTCTTCTGGTTGAAGAAAGCAAGAGAGTATGCAGAGAATGAGCATCAAGTGCGTATCATCGAACTTTTGATAAACTACTATCAGACGGGTAATCTTCAAAGTTTTAATGCTTATTGTAAGGAATGGGTGAGCGAGCATGAAGGCAGAATAGATTTTGTCAATGGCTTCATAGAGGTATATGGTGATCCATTAGGACTGAAAGGCTCGTGGGAAGGAATTGTTGAGTATAAAGACCTTGAGGCAACTAAACGGACACAGACCATCAGCACGAATGCTCAATGGTTTGAGGACCACTCACCTGTTGACCCACGTTTTCGCAAGAAAAAGGTAAAAGGTGTTACGGCAAATGCGATTTGTGCCGCTATACTGGGAGGTGATGAGTATCCTTCAACTGCTATTGGTATTAATTTGCCTAATGCCGACTGGATTAGGGCAGAATATGGTAGTAAGAGTATCACCATCAGTAATATTACAGATGCTTATAATAAGGCTGCCCATGGGAATGGCTTTAAAGAGGAGTTTGTTATTGATGAGGATACTCTAAGATTAATAGAACAATATGGGGATATCTGTGATGACCTCCATACCGATCTGCATGAGTGTCTTGGGCATGGAAGTGGACAACTATTACCTGGTACGGATCCAGATGCGTTGAAAGCCTATGGCAATACGATTGAGGAGGCACGTGCAGACCTCTTTGGACTTTATTATATCGCAGATGCAAAATTGGTGGAACTTGGTCTGACCCCTAACGAGGAGGCTTATAAGTCTCAATATTATACATATATCATGAATGGGCTGCTAACACAGTTGATTCGTATACAGCCAGGAAACCAGATAGAGGAAGCCCATATGAGGAATCGCGCCTTAATCGCCCATTGGTGTTATGAGAATGGAAATGCTGTTTCCCTCGTTAAAAATAATGGAAAGACCTTTGTGAAAATCCACGACTACCAAGAGTTACGCCGATTGTTTGCAACCCTTCTGGCAGAAATACAACGTATAAAGAGTGAGGGCGACTATGAGGCTGCCCGTCAGTTGGTGGAGCGTTATGCTGTAAATGTCGATCCTGTTATTCATCAAGAAATATTAGAACGTTATCAACGCTTGAATCTGGCTCCTTACAAGGGATTTATCAATCCCAAACTGATACCTGTGAGAGATGCGACAGGAGTAATCACGGATATTAAGGTTGACTATACAGAGGGTTATGTTGAACAGATGCTACGTTATAGTTCGGAATATGGTACATTGATATGAGTGATAAGGTACAAGAACAAGTTAAGGAAATCAAACAGTCGTTCCGTTTGCTGATGGATGGCAAGACGGCTCAATCCATGCGTGACAAAGGTGTTGAGTATAAACTAAATTGGGGCGCATCTATTCCGATGCTTCAGGAGAAAGCCAGGGAAATCGGGAAAGACTACGACTTGGCAATCGAACTTTGGAAAGCGGATGTCAGAGAATGTAAGATTCTCGCTACAATGATTATGCCGGCAGATGAGATGCTTCCTGAAGTAGTGGATATTTGGATGGAGCAGACAACCTCACAGGAGATAGCCGAGCAAGCAGCCTTTAATCTCTACCAGTATTTGCCTTTTGCGGCTGAGAAGGCTTACCAATGGATGGCTTCTGATAAGGAGTTATATCAGATGTGCGGTTTCCATATACTCACTCGTTTGTTTATGAATAAACAAGAGCCTAACGAAAGGGGTATCAATGAATTCATAGACCAGGCAATTGTTGCTTTACAAAGTCCTTCCATGATCGTACGAAAGGCTGCTATGCAATGTATGATACGCTTTGCAGAATTAGGACTTGTCTATGAGCGAATGGCAAAAAGTGCGGTTAAAAGTCTTAATTTAGAACTTTTTTAAATAATTAATGCCTTATTCTAAATAAAATATTGTAATTTTGTGCGGTTTTAGGTATTAATGATTTTATGAAGGAAAGCGTAAGGACAACAGTCAGACAGATTCTGACTAATTATCTGGAGATGAATAATCACCGGAAAACGCCTGAGCGATATGCTATATTAGATGCGATATATGAGATAAATGGGCATTTTACCCTTGAGGAACTTAGTGACAATCTGTCTAAGGATAATAAGTTTCCAGTTAGCAGGGCAACGCTCTATAATACTTTAAAACTCTTTATGGAGTTACGTCTGGTGATTCGTCATCGTTTCCAAGGACAAACCAAGTATGAGGCATGTTATGACAACAATAGTCATAGTCATCAGATTTGTACTGTTTGTGGAAAGGTGACAGAGATAAAGTCTCCTCAGATATCAGAGACGATTAGTAATATGCGTATGAAACGTTTCCGAAAAGATGGGTATTCCCTCTATATTTATGGAATATGCAGCACGTGTCAGGCAAAGATTACAAGGACCAAAAGTCAGCAGAAAAAACAAAAAACTCAAAATAAGAAAAAATGAATCAAGGAAAAGTTGATGTCCTGCTCGGATTGCAGTGGGGCGATGAGGGAAAAGGAAAAGTAGTAGATGTGTTGACACCACAATATGATGTGGTTGCACGCTTCCAAGGTGGTCCTAATGCAGGACATACATTGGAGTTCGAAGGACAGAAATATGTGCTTCGCAGCATCCCCTCTGGTATCTTCCAGGGTGGTAAGGTTAACATTATCGGAAATGGTGTCGTTTTGGCTCCTGATCTGTTTATGGAAGAGGCAAAAGCCTTGGAAGCCAGTGGTCATGAGTTGAAGAGCAGACTGCATATTTCCAAGAAAGCGCATCTTATCATGCCTACTCATCGTGTTCTGGATGCAGCGTACGAGGCACAAAAAGGAAAGAATAAAGTAGGAACTACTGGTAAGGGTATTGGTCCTACCTATACAGATAAGGTAAGCCGTAATGGTCTGCGTGTTGGTGATATCCTTGAGAACTTTGAGGAGAAATATGCCAAGGCAAAGGCTCGTCATGAGGCGATCCTCAAATCCTTGAACTTTGATTACGACATCGCAGAGGTGGAGAAGAAATGGCTGGAGGGTATCGAGTATCTTCGTCAGTTCCCCATTGTTGACTCAGAGCATGAAATCAACAATCTGTTGAGGAGTGGCAAGAGTGTACTCTGTGAGGGTGCTCAGGGTACGATGCTGGATATTGATTTCGGATCATATCCTTTCGTCACCTCTTCTAATACCATTTGTGCTGGTGCTTGCACGGGTCTGGGAATAGGTCCTAACAAGATAGGTGATGTCTATGGTATTATGAAGGCATATTGTACTCGAGTAGGTGCAGGTCCTTTCCCCACAGAGTTGTTTGACGAGACTGGTAAGCGCATCCGTGACCTGGGTCATGAGTATGGTGCGGTGACTGGTCGTGAGCGTCGTTGCGGATGGATTGACCTGATTGCCCTGAAATACTCTATCATGGTGAATGGTGTGACCCAGTTGATCATGATGAAGAGTGACGTGCTGGACGACTTCGATACCATTAAGGCATGTGTTGCCTATAAGCAGAATGGAACAGAGATCGATTATTTCCCCTATAATATTGAGGAAGGTATCGAGCCTGTCTACAAGGAACTCCCGGGATGGAAGACAGATATGACATCGTTTACTAGTGAGGAGCAGTTCCCACAGGCATTCAAAGACTATATCAAGTTCTTGGAGGACTTCTTGGAGACTCCTATTAAGATTATCTCTATTGGTCCGGACAGAGCACAAACAATTGTAAGAAAGTAAATGGCACAGAAACCAAGTATACCAAAGGGAACGCGCGATTTCGGACCTGTCGAGATGGCGAAGCGTAACTATATCTTCAATACGATTCGTGAGGTATATGCGCTTTATGGTTTTCAGCAGATAGAGACTCCAGCGATGGAGACTCTTCAAACCTTGATGGGTAAATACGGAGAAGAGGGTGACAAACTGCTCTTCAAAGTATTGAACAGTGGTGATTTTATGAGCAAGGTGACAGAGCAGGAACTGCAAGAGCGTAACTCCCTGCATCTTGCCGCCAAACTCTGCGAGAAAGGATTGCGTTACGACTTGACGGTGCCCTTTGCCCGTTACGTGGTGATGCATCGGGAAGAGTTGCAACTGCCCTTCAAGCGTTATCAGATACAGCCCGTATGGCGTGCGGACCGTCCCCAGAAGGGGCGCTATCGTGAGTTTTATCAGTGTGATGCCGATGTGGTAGGTTCTGACTCCCTGTTGAACGAGGTGGAGTTGATGCAGATTGTGGATACTGTCTTCACTCGCTTTGGCATCCGTGTTCAGATTAAGATTAATAATCGTAAGATATTGTCTGGTATCGCAGAGGTCATTGGTGCTGCGGATAAGATAGTGGATATCACCGTTGCGATTGACAAACTCGACAAGATCGGTATTGACAATGTGAATGCGGAGTTGCGTGAGGATGGACTCAGCGAGGAGCAGATTGCTAAACTCCAGCCAATCATTTCCTTGTCGGGAACCAATGATGCGAAACTGCAGACTATCTCGGAAGTGCTCAGTGGTAGTGAGACAGGATTGAAAGGTGTTGAGGAGACCCAGTATATCTTGGATGTCCTCAAGTCTGTAGGCTTGAAGAATGAGATACAACTCGACCTCACACTGGCTCGTGGCTTGAACTATTATACTGGTGCCATCTTTGAGGTGAAGGCTTTAGACGTGGAGATGGGTAGTATTACGGGTGGTGGTCGTTACGACAACCTGACGGGTATCTTCGGCATGCTGGGATTGAGTGGGGTAGGTATCTCCTTTGGTGCTGACCGCATCTATGATGTCCTCAATACTTTAGACCTCTATCCGAAAGACTCGATGACAGCCACCCAGATTCTCTTCATCAATTTCGGAGAGAAGGAGACGGCTTATTGCCTATCTATTATAAATAAGGTACGTGCGCAGGGAATTCGGGCTGAAATCTATCCTGATACCGCAAAGATGAAGAAACAGATGAGTTATGCCAATGCCAAGCAGATTCCTTATGTCGCCCTCGCTGGTGAGAATGAGATGAAGGAAGGGAAGATCACCCTCAAAAATATGGAGACGGGTGAACAGCAGTTGGTAACCCCAGAAGAATTAATAGGCAAGTTATGAGAAAAGTAATCATGGCAGTATTGGTCTTGGCAACACTGACCTCCCTGAAGCCTGACCATTTGACGACTATTTTCGTAATAGGCGACTCCACGGCAGCCAAGAAAGATCTCTCTACTGGTTCACCAGAAAGAGGATGGGCGATGGCGTTGCAGGATTATTTTGACTCTACCTATATCCGTGTCGACAATCATGCCGTCAATGGTCGTTCCTCGAAGAGTTTTATTGACGAGGGACGATGGGACAAGGTGCTCTCGCTGATCAAGCCTGGTGACTATGTCATCATCCAGTTTGGACATAATGACGAGAAGCCCAAGGCAGACCGTCATACTGATCCAGGCTCTACTTTCGACTATAATCTGGCGAAGTTTGTACGTGAGACCCGTGAGAAAGGGGGGATCCCTGTCATCATGAATCCTGTTGTCCGTCGTAACTTCGCCACGAAGGCAGTGAAGAACGATGATGACGAGGCACTACGTAACACTACCTTTGCTGATGGTTCCAAGGTTGTGGAGGGTGACTCCCTGATAGATACCCACAAACTTTATGCCGTAGCCCCTCGTGATGTGGCACGGCGTATGAATGCGCATTTCGTGGATGCCAATCAGATTACGCACGATCTGGAGCAGTCGTTGGGTGTCGAGGGCTCCAAGAAACTCCACATGTGGTATAAGCCTGGTGAGCATCCTGCCTTGCCACAAGGTCGTCAGGACAATACACATTATAATATATATGGTGCCCATGTCGTGGCGGGACTTTTGTCTGACGCATTAGTCAAAGAGATACCTATATTGGGGAAATATTATCATAAAGCCAAGAAGTAATGGAACAGATATCCCGACCTGTCAAGAAACCAAGTGGCTGTCTGAATTTTTTCGGATGGCTGCTGACGATTGGTAGTGCGTTATTCATCTTGATGTGCATCCTCATGACAATTGGAATGGAGGATAGTCTGGATGAGAAGAGAGAGGAGTATGCTGCGGCAGAGAAGGAGTACGAGGAGGCTCTGGAAGCGTATAATGCTGACTCTGTCCACCTACAGGCGGAATATCAACGAATCCAGTCACAGATAGAGAAAGCGGACGAGGCTGGGGATTCCGCATTGGTAGCGGAACTGACAGACAGTCTCACCCTCTATGCCGAGCCAGAATACCACCCGCGTGGTGCCATCGGCTTTAACATTGGCGGTGCCTTTCTCCTCTTCTTCGCTTTCTTTGCCCTCATCCCCTTGGCAGTTGGTATTGTAATCCTAGTCAATTGTCATAACCGTAAGCGTAAGTACAAACGCTATTTGGAGGAACAGAAATTGCAGAATCCTTAGTATTCCTTTCTTATATTCCTCCCCCTACATATCTTATCTCACTTTATGCTGTTTTTATGACTTATTCTAAAAAAGAAACTATTTTCAAGATGACAGGAGTCTTTCTTGCTTCCTTCATCTTGATGGGTGTTTTCTTGTTGCCCTACTTCGCCTATATTTTCGGGCGGGACATCCCGTTCAGTCGTACAATATTGGATATTGGAAACCTTCTGTGGCCGTTAGCAATTTTTGCCGTCTTACTTTATGAAGACAAGAAAGAGAAGTTGGGAATATGGCGTAATCCGAGCCATGGAATGAACCTGAAAACGGCTATTCTATCCTTGGCATTGGGAGTCCTCTGGCAGTTCATGATACTTCTGCTGACCTCCTTGTTTGACACACCCAACACAGACCCTCGGGAGCCCTATACTGTGGCGGCTCTTATCCTGCATATATTCTCCTTCTCCATCATTGGTCCCATTGCAGAGGAACTGTTTTTACGGAAATTGTACATATCTGTGATGGAAAGAGCCTCTTTCGGCAAGATAGCGATTGTCGTTTCCAATGCACTCATCTTTTACGTGGCGCATGTGGGTACAGGCGTTTGGAGATTAGACACACTGATTATGGCGGTCATTCTTTGCTTGATGTATATGAGAACCAGAGATGTTCGCTATTGTGTGATTACGCATGTCACATGTAATCTTTTGGGAATCTTCTCTGCTTATTATTTCGTATAAAACAATCGATTTTTAAAATCGCATTCATGAAAAAGCAATTAACTATCTTATTAGTTGTGATACAAACGCCTAAAGATAGTTGCTCTATTCCAAAGGATTCACTTTGTCAAGAAAGAATAGCCAAGTCCGATACAGTAAACTGTCTTTTGGACAAACCTCAATGAAGTCGGAGTACTTTAACCACGAACGGCAGGTGCTCATATACATGCTCGACAACTACCCGAAGTAAATCGTGGGGACTGAATGATTCACAATTCATAAACATTAAAAGGCTAGCATAGTAACGATTCTGCCAGTCGGTTTTCCCTACACGTAATTTTTC
>DEJF01000017.1:85014-85217 GCA_002353225.1 Prevotella sp. UBA2755
GTAACAACGAAGCGGCAACGGTGACAACGATTGGCGATTTTTGCCCTAAAAGTGGGGTTATTTTGTCTCAAAAAAGAGATAAAAACGGGGGCGTCACCAGATGCATGATGATCTTTTGGGAGAGAGAAGGCACTCCGATCAAAGATAGAAGGCATCCCGATCAAAGATTGCAGTCAAGGGGATACTTTATTCCACCCTATGGA
>DEJF01000003.1 GCA_002353225.1 Prevotella sp. UBA2755
TAGCAGCCTGAGGAACGAAATACGAGATGCCGTTGAAGCGGAGCGCGTTCTTCGAGTGATTCCGAAAATCGGACAGACGTGCCCCGAGCCCAGGACGTTTTCGCCCTCTTTCTTTGTTTCGTTTCTTTCTCCAGAGAAAGAAATGCAAGGAGGGAGGGAGGTTCGAAAAAAGTGCAGGATCACTGCAACAGAAAAAGGGAGTATTGGGGAAAGTCCCCAATAAATAAATGATTTTATGAGAGAGGAAGTTCTTTTGGCTCTTTTCTTGACAAGAAAAGGGCAATGAAAGTAATGATGCCATTAAGCATCAGAAGTTCATACCCGAAATGATACCCAGTAAAAGAACCAACAACCCTGTCTAAGAGATAACAGAGGATGGGAGAGGCAATACAGATATAAGGAACAAACCGGTCGTTCGTTGGTCGTTTTGTCAATAAGCCGAAGGCGAAGAGACCTAACAAGGGACCATAGGTGTAGGAGCAGAGGATGTATATGGCATCGATGATACTCGTGGAGTTCAACACACGGAAAAGGAGAATGAAGATAGTAAACACTACTGCCACCAGGATATGAACCCGCTTGCGCAGTGACTCATCATCGGGTCGACGACAGATGTCTACACAGAAACTTGTCGTCAAGGCGGTCATTGCTGAGTCAGCACTGGAGAATGATGCTGCAAGGATTCCTAAGACGAAGAGGATCTCGATAAGTGGTAAAGTGTTCGCATTTAGTGTGACAAAGGTGGGAAGGAGTTCGTCTCCTGCAGTAGGCAAGGCTATGCCGTGAGTGGCATACCACTGTGTCAACAGGATGCCTAACGACAGGAATAGCAGGTTGGCAGGGAAGAACATCACACCGTAGGTACACATGTCTTTCTGGGCATCCCGTAAAGAACGGCACGTGAGGTTTTTCTGCATCATGTCCTGGTCCAGTCCTGTCATGACGATGACGATAAACACACCACTAAGGAACTGTTTCCAGAAATGCTGCTTCGACATCCAGTCATCGAACACAAAGATACGGCTCTTACTGTCTGTCGATACTGCATGATAAGCCTCTCCCCACGTCATTCCCAAGTCATCTACCACCTGCCAGATAATCAACAGAAGGGCACTGAATAGGAAGACGGTCTGGAGTACATCGGTGAAAA
Organism: Prevotella sp. UBA2755; assembly: GCA_002353225.1. Classification (GTDB taxonomy): domain Bacteria; phylum Bacteroidota; class Bacteroidia; order Bacteroidales; family Bacteroidaceae; genus Prevotella. Next base: position 1,151 of record DEJF01000003.1, read on the forward strand.
CGAGGGTACGAATACCGCCCCGACGTGTGTAGAGCCAGATGAGGAGTACCATTCCCAATACCGTAAACACAAAGGGAATCCCGAGGGTATCGAAGACGAAACGCTGGAGAATGATGCAGACCACATAGAAACGAACAGCAGCCCCTGTCATTTTCGATAGCAGGAAGAAAGAGGCACCTGTCTGATAGGAACGAGGTCCTAACCGTTCACCAAGATATGAGTAGATGGTGGTGAGGTTCAGCCGATAGAACAAAGGCAACAGCAGGAAGGCGACAAGGATATACCCGATGATAAAACCTAAACAGGTCTGCAGGTATGTCATGTCGATGCCATTCACCATACCAGGAACACTCACGAAGGTGACTCCAGAGATGGATGCACCTATCATACCGAAAGCCACCATATACCATGGTGACTGGCGGTTACCTCTATAGAAGGTCTCATTAGTCGCTTTCCTGCCTGTCCACCAACTGATGCCGAATAACAGGCAGAAATAGGCTATGACAATCACCATTATCAACATACGTTATCCCCTTATCCTTTATTTCCTTATTTCCTCAAAATACTCAGAGGGTTGAATGCCCATTTCCTTCTTGAACGTGGTAGCGAAGTATTTGGGATCCTTGAATCCTACCCGATAGGCGATATCACTGACACGTAGGTCGGGATGTTGCTGGGCGAGTTTACATGCCGTCTTGATACGGTGGTTACGGATGAAACCAGAGACGTTCATGCCTGTCAGTGCCCTTAACTTATTATATAAGGTAGAAGCACTGGCTCCCATGTCACGGGCAAAGGCATCCCGGTCGTAGTCGCTGTCGGAGAGATGGGCATCCAGACAGTCGATGGCTCGCTGGAGGAACTCATTATCTGTTGAGGGGGCTGTCTGTTTGATCTGCTCGATGTTCTCCTCGGTGGTCTGTTGTTGGAATAGATGACGGATACGGCGGCGATTCTCGATGATATTGTCGATGCGTATCTGGAGGTCACCCATACGGAAGGGTTTGGTGATATAGTCGTCAGCACCGATAAGCAATGACTCTTTTCGGTCTTCCTCCTGTGTCTTTGCTGTCAGCAGGATGATGGGCAGGTGACTATAGTCGGGGTTCTGTTTCAGAACGGCAGTCAGTTCGTTACCGTCCATCTCAGGCATCATTACGTCAGAAACGATGAGGTCGAGGTCATGGGCGCGAATCACGTCCAGTGCCTCCATCCCATTCGAGGCAGTCAATACGTGGTAACGCTGTTGCAACAATTGTTTCATGAGCATCAGCAGTTCCACGTTATCCTCTACGATAAGTAGGGTGTAGATGTCGTTCTCATCGTTCGTCAGAGGGGTAGGAGCATTCTCCTCCTGTGGTGGTTCTACAGTTGTGGCAAGGTCAATGATATTGCTACGTGGGTGGTTTGGATTGATCTGATGGCTCTCGTCGATCTGGGAACTGGAGAACGCATTCTTCTTGATAGGCAGTTCTACGATGAAGGTAGTGCCCTGTCCCTCGAAACTCTGACACTGGATAGTGCCTCGGTGGAGATATGCCAAGTCGCGAGCCAGGGCAAGACCGATACCTGTGCCGAAGGTGGCATGCTTACGGTATTCCCCGTCATAGAAACGGGTAAACAGGTGTTTCATCTTATCATGTGGAATCCCTGTGCCATTATCACTGACCCGTATGATGACCTTGTCATAGCGGGAGTTGGTAGTGACATCCACGATGACTTTTCCTTCCCTTCCCGTATATTTTACCGCATTTGACAGGAGGTTGAAGATAATCTTATCGAGTTTGTCGGTATCTATCCATCCCATCATGCTCTCGGGTTTACAACGAACGGTGAACTCCAGTCCTTTCTTTGCCATCAGGGGTTCTATACAGAGGGCTGTCTCCCGGATATAGTTCATCACATCCCCATTACTGACCCTTAGTTTCAACTCTCCAGCCTGTGACTTACTGGTCTCGAGGATCTGTTGTAACAGTCGTACCGCACGTGCGATATTCAGTTCCATCAGGTCGTAATCCCGTACATTCTCAGGAGTTGTCTTACGTAGTCGTTCTACAGATGCTGCTACGATGGTGAGTGGTGTCAGCAGTTCATGGGTGATATTGGTGAAAACATAACTCATCTGCAACTGGTTGCGTATTCTCACACTACGGATATAGAGTGCTCTTCCTACCAGGTAGAACACAATCAGTAGTATGATGCTAGCCAGTATAATTATGGTTGAGAGATTCATAGTTATGTTATAGATGTTTCTGCAAAGATAGTGTTTTTTCGAATTACCAGCAAAAAAAGTCGCTAAAAAGTTGTTTTTACGTTCAAAATAGTTCGAAATTCGTGATTTATGGTTTGAAAAATGCGATTTTCACGTATTTCAAACCAAAATTAATGATAAGTGAACTTGAAAACAAAGGAAAAGTCATACCTTTGCAGCGGTTGAAGAAAAGGTGTTTTTTCTGATACCAAGTCTTAGAGTAAGAACGAGACGTTCTGAAATGATTATTTTGTTTAGATTTTTAATGGTTAAGGTTTATGGTTGATTAATTTAGTTTTTTAAAGTATTAAAAAAGACTCGCTGTGAAGCGAGTCTTTTTTTCTAGAGTTTTCTAGAATGTTCTAGAAATTTCTAGAGGGTTCTGGATAATAGATAGCGTTCTGCTTCTATGGCTGCCTGACAGCCGGTGCCTGCGGCAGAGATTGCCTGGCGGTAGGTGGGATCAGCACAGTCGCCTGCAACAAAGATGCCAGGGAGTTTAGTGCGGGGTGTACCGTCTATTTTCTTGAAATAGCCCACCTCATCAGTCTCCAGCCATTCTTTGAAGATATCCGTATTAGGCTTATGACCTATGGCAAGGAAGAAGCCATCGATGGCTATGTCTACGAGTTCCTCGTCAGGTTCCCCTTTGCGTTTTACCAGATGAGCACCCTCCACACCATTCTCGCCAAAGAGTCCGAGGGTGTTATGCTCGAAGAGAATCTCGATGTTCTCTGCAGCCATGACACGGTCCTGCATCACTTTCGAGGCACGAAGGAAGGGTTTGCGTACAATCATATATACTTTCTTGGCGAGATGACTGAGGTAGAGGGCATCCTCACAGGCAGTGTCTCCGCCACCTACTACGGCAACAGTCTTCTTACGATAGAAGAAGCCATCACAAGTAGCACATGCTGACACACCTTGTCCGTTGTATTTCCGCTCGTCATCCAGTCCTAAGTATTTTGCGGAGGCTCCTGTGGCGATAATCACCGTGTCAGCGATAATCTCCTCACCATCCTCTGCCCAGCAGTGATAAGGTGCTTTCGAGAAATCAACCTTGGTGATAGAGCCGTCACGGATATCCGTACCGAAGCGTTCTGCCTGTTCACGCAGGTCCATCATCATCTGATTACCGTCCACACCCTGTGGGTAACCAGGGAAGTTCTCTACCTCTGTGGTCTGGGTGAGTTGTCCACCTGGTTGTATGCCACAATACTCAACAGGATGGAGGTTGGCACGAGAGGCATAGATTGCCGCTGTATATCCCGCAGGTCCACTGCCGATAATGAGACATTTAGTGTTCATAGATAGTATAGTGTTTAGAGGAGTTCCTCAATTTGCTTGGCAATATTCTCGATTTTCTCTGTAGGCTCAAAGCGAGCGATAACCTGTCCTTTCTTGTTGATAAGGAACTTGGTGAAGTTCCATTTGATATCTGGTTTCTGCTTATAGTCAGGGTCAGCCTTAGAGAGCATATCCTCGAGGATTGGGGCGATGGGGTGAGACATATCCCAACCGGCAAAGCCTTTCTGCTCTTTCAGGAACTTGAAGAGAGGATCGGCATCCTCACCATTCACCTTAACTTTCTTGAAACGGGGGAACTCCGTACCGAAATTCAGTTTGCAGAACTCATGGATTGACTCATCAGTGCCGGGAGCCTGTTGACCAAACTGGTTGCAAGGGAAGTCGAGAATCTCGAAGCCCTGACTGTGGTATTTTTTGTAGAGAGCCTCCAATTCATCATACTGAGGCGTAAAGCCACACTTTGTCGCTGTGTTGACAATCAGTAATACCTCGTTCGCATACTCTTTCAGCGATACGTCCTTGCCTTTTCTGTCCTTGACAGAGAAATCATAAATAGTCTTCATTGTTGGTGATTGTTATGGGTTAGTATTAAAAAAGGTGCTATCCTTGGCATATGCAACTACCCAGGCAGCACCTTTAATCTTTCTTACGTGGAAATATTATTTCTTCGCAGCCTTACCGTAGCG
>DEJF01000057.1:0-3839 GCA_002353225.1 Prevotella sp. UBA2755
TACAGCAGTCAGAAATCCTGGACGACAGACGCAATTGGATACGCACTTTACAATTCAGCAACGAATCATTACGGAGAAATGTATAAACAGTGGATGCTTGATCCAACTCCGGAAAACGAAAAGTTAATGAACCAAGCCGAGATGGCAATGTATGAGGCATATCAAAAAGTCAACGTCACCCGCGACTTCAGTCCCCGTGTTCTCTTCGACCTCGGTGCCACCTGTAAGTTCGGTAAACTGACCATCTCCGCTGACGTGAAGAACCTGTTCAACAAGAGCTACAAGCAGAGCGGTCTGAACACAGGACTTATCCCTCAACGAGGACGCTGGTTTATGTTCGATATCGCCTACAAATTCTAAGGAAAGGGAGCCAAAAGGCTCCTTTTCTTATTTAGATAGAACAAAAATAATGCTTTTTCACAAGATTTTGCAATCTCGGCTTTGCAATTTGACGGAAATGTATTATCTTTGCATCTGTTTTAAAACAAATCTAATTAAATGGAGGCTTTTTTTCGTACGCATCGTTACTTGGTAGAGCATGTCAATGCCCCAGTTCGTCGCACCCTGATGGATGAGATTAACTGGAGCGACCGCATGATTGGTATTAAGGGAACCAGAGGCGTCGGAAAAACAACTTTTCTGCTCCAGTATGCGAAGGAGCACTTTGATATTCAGGATAAGCAATGTCTCTACATCAACATGAACAACTTCTATTTCCAAGGACGTGGTATTGCCGACTTCGCTGGGGAATTTTACCACAAAGGCGGTCGTGTGCTGTTGATAGACCAAGTGTTTAAGCAGAACGACTGGTCGAAGGAGTTGCGTCGTTGTTACGATGAGCATCCGGGACTGAAAATCGTATTCACTGGTTCCAGTGTGATGCGACTGAAAGAGGAAAACCCCGAACTAAATGGTATTGTAAAGAGTTACAACCTGCGAGGCTTCTCTTTCCGTGAGTTCATCAACCTGATGACAAGTAATGACTTTAAGCCCTACACCCTCGATGAGATATTGCGTAACCATGAGCACATCATCAAGCAGATTTTACCGAAGGTGTCACCCAACAAGTATTTTCAGGATTATATCCATCATGGGTTCTATCCCTTCTTCCAAGAGCAACGCAACTATAGCGAGAATCTCCTGAAGACGATGAATATGATGACCGAGGTGGACATCCTGCTGATAAAGCAAATCGAGTTGAAGTATCTCTCGAAGATTAAGAAACTATTCTATCAACTTGCCGAGGAAGGTCCTAAGGCACCTAATGTCAGTAAACTCGCTAAGGACATCGAGACCAGCCGTGCCACCGTCATGAACTATATCAAGTACCTGACAGATGCCCGTCTGCTGAATATGATTTACCCTGTGGGTGAGGACTTCCCCAAGAAGCCTTCCAAGGTGATGCTTCACAACTCCAACCTGCTCTATGCTATCTACCCTATTCATGTGGAGAAGCAGAATGCCATGGAGACCTTCTTTGTTAACTCCTTATGGAAAGACCATAAGGTAAGCCAAGGTTCCCGTGACTCCGTCTACATTGTGGACGAAAAAATCAAGTTCCGTATCTGTGACGCGGAATCACGTAATAAAATAAGGTACGCGCCCGATACTATCTATGCCCGTTACAACACCGAGGTAGGCAAGGACAATCAGATACCACTGTGGTTGTTGGGATTCCTTTATTGAAGATATCGAGATTACGAAATATTGAAATAACGAAAAGTTTTATTTTTAAATTAACTAAACAAATGGCAAAAGAAAAAAAGTTTATCACCTGTGATGGTAACGAGGCTGCGGCTCACGTGAGTTACATGTTCTCGGAGGTAGCCGCTATCTACCCCATCACCCCGTCATCTCCTATGGCGGAGCATGTTGACGAGTGGGCTGCCCGCGGTCGTAAGAACCTGTGGGGTCAGACCGTCAGTGTTCAGGAAATGCAGTCTGAGGCTGGTGCCGCTGGTGCCGTTCACGGTTCTTTGCAGGCTGGTGCCCTCACCACAACATTCACTGCTTCTCAGGGTCTGTTGCTGATGATTCCTAACATGTATAAGATCGCCGGTGAGTTGATTCCTTGTGTATTCGACGTTTCCGCTCGTACACTGGCTTCTCACTCTCTTTGTATCTTTGGTGACCACCAGGACGTGATGGCTTGCCGCCAGACCGGTTTCGCAATGCTCTGTGAGGGTTCTGTACAGGAGGTTATGGATATGACTGCTGCCGCTCACCTTGCCTCTCTGGAGACCTGCGTACCTTTCGTTAACTTCTTCGACGGTTTCCGCACCTCTCATGAGTATCATAAGATTGAGTTGCTCGACCAGGAGGATGTTCGTCCTCTCGTAAAGGAAGAGTACATCAAGCGCTTCCGTGACCGTGCTATGTCACCAGAGCGTCCTATCACTCGTGGTACCGCTGAGAACCCTGAGACATTCTTCACACACCGTGAGGCTTGCAACCCCTACTACGATGCAGTACCTGAGGTTGTTGAGAAGTATCTGGGTGAACTGTCTAAGATCACTGGTCGTGAGTATCACCTGTTCTCTTACTATGGAGCAGAGGATGCTGACCGCATGATTATCCTGATGGGTTCTGCTACTGATGCAGCACGTGAGGCTATCGACTATCTGAACGCTAACGGTCAGAAGGTTGGTATGATCAGCGTACACCTCTATCGTCCATTCTCAGTGAAGCACCTGCTCGCTGCTGTTCCTAAGTCTGTTAAGCGCATTGCCGTTCTCGACCGCACGAAGGAGCCAGGAGCAAATGGTGAGCCTCTGTATCTCGACGTTAAGGATGCTTACTACGACGTAGAGGATCGTCCTCTCATCGTTGGTGGTCGTTACGGTCTGGGTTCACACGATACCACTCCCGCACAGATCATCTCTGTATTCAACAACCTCGCTATGCCAACTCCGAAGGATCACTTCACCATTGGTATCGTAGACGATGTTACATTCACCTCTCTGCCTGAGGTTGAGGAGATTGCTCTTGGTGGTGCTGGCATGTTCCAGGCTAAGTTCTTCGGTCTGGGTGCTGACGGTACCGTCGGTGCTAACAAGAACTCTGTAAAGATTATCGGTGACAACACCAACAAGTACTGTCAGGCTTACTTCTCTTACGACTCTAAGAAGTCTGGAGGTTTCACCTGCTCTCACTTGCGTTTCGGTGACACACCTATCCGCTCTACCTATTTGGTAACCACACCAAACTTCGTGGCTTGCCACGTACAGGCTTACCTCCACATGTACGACGTTACCCGTGGTCTGCAGAAGAACGGTCAGTTCCTGCTGAACACCATCTTCGACGCTGACGAGTTGGAGAAGTTCATGCCTAACAAGGTAAAGCGTTATTTCGCACAGAACAATATTACCGTATATACCATCAACGCTACGAAGATTGCACAGGAGATTGGTCTGGGCAACCGCACCAACACCATCCTGCAGTCTGCCTTCTTCCGTATCACAGAGGTCATCCCTGTAGAACTTGCCGTTGAGAAGATGAAGGCTGCCGCCTTGAAGTCTTACGGAGCCAAGGGTCAGGACGTGGTTGACAAGAACTACGCTGCTATCGACCGTGGTGGTGAGTACGTGAAATTGACCGTGAAGCCCGAGTGGGCTAACCTGCCAGACGATGCAGAGAAGCAGGATGACGCTCCCGCATTCGTAAAGGAACTCGTTCGTCCTATCAACGCTCANNGCTGGTGACCTGCTGAAGGTTTCCGACTTCGCTAAGCACGGCACCATCGACGGTTCTTGGATGGTTGGTACTGCCGCTTACGAGAAGCGTGGTGTTGAGGCATTCGTTCCCGTATGGAACAAGGAGAACTGTATCCAGTGTAACCA
>DEJF01000057.1:3847-30590 GCA_002353225.1 Prevotella sp. UBA2755
TGTGCATACATCTGTCCTCACGCAGCAATCCGTCCGTTCGTACTCGACGAGAACGAGATCAAGGGCTTCGCTGCTGCTGAAGATACTATCGAGATGAAGGCTCCTGCCGCTATGAAGGGTATGCACTTCCGCATTGAGACTTCCGTTCTCGACTGTCTGGGTTGTGGTAACTGTGCTGATATCTGCCCAGGTAATCCTAAGACCGGCAAGGCACTCACCATGGTTGCCTTCAATCCTGACGCTGAGGATATGAAGCAGGAGGCTAAGAACTGGGAGTACCTCGTGAAGGAAGTTAAGTCTAAGCAGGATCTCGTTGACATCCGCAGCAACGTGAAGAACTCACAGTTCGCACAGCCTCTGTTCGAGTTCTCTGGCGCTTGCTCTGGTTGCGGTGAGACTCCATACGTGAAGTTGATTAGCCAGTTGTTCGGTGACCGTCAGATGATCGCCAACGCTACCGGTTGCTCTTCTATCTACTCTGCTTCTATTCCTTCTACTCCTTACACCAAGAACGAGAAGGGACAGGGTCCTGTCTTCAACAACTCACTGTTCGAGGACTTCTGTGAGTTCGGTCTCGGTATGGCTCTGGGTAACAAGAAGATGAAGGAGCGCGTTGCTAAGTTGCTGAAGGAGGCTGAGGCTAACGCACCTGCAGAGTTCACAGCACTCGCTGAGGAGTGGATCGCCAACAAGGACGATGCTGACAAGACCAAGGAGATTGCTCCGAAGTTGCGTGAGGCTATCGCTGCTGGTGCTGCCAACGGTTGCGAGTTCTGCAACGAACTGAAGACCCTTGACCACTACCTCGTTAAGCGTAGTCAGTGGATCATCGGTGGTGACGGTGCTTCTTACGATATCGGTTACGGCGGTCTCGACCACGTAATTGCTTCTGGTGAGGACGTGAACATCCTCGTGCTCGATACTGAGGTTTACTCTAACACTGGTGGTCAGGCTTCTAAGGCTACCCCACTCGGCGCTATCGCTCAGTTCGCTGCTCAGGGTAAGCGTATCCGCAAGAAGGACCTTGGTATGATCGCTACCACTTACGGTTATGTTTATGTCGCTCAGATCGCTATGGGTGCTGACCACGCTCAGACCCTGAAGGCTATCCGTGAGGCTGAGGCATGGCACGGACCTTCTATCATCATCGCTTATGCTCCATGTATCAACCACGGTCTGAAGGCTAAGGGCGGCATGGGTAAGAGCCAGGCTGAGGAGAAGAAGGCTGTTGAGTGCGGTTACTGGCACCTGTGGCGCTTCAACCCGGCACTTGCTGAGGAAGGCAAGAATCCGTTCTCACTCGACTCTAAGGAGCCTAACTGGGAAAACTTCCACGACTTCCTGCTGGGCGAGGTTCGTTACCTGTCAGTGAAGAAGGCTTATCCTAACGAGGCTGAGGAACTCTTCGCCGAGGCTCAGAAGATGGCACAGCTCCGTTACAAGAGCTATGTTCGTAAGACTCAGGAGAACTGGGAGGACTAATCCCCTATCCTATCTATAATTAAAAGGGCATCCTCAATGGGTGCCCTTTTTGATGCCGATGCCTCCGATCACAGTGAGCAATGCCTCCGATTAAAGATGGTAAAGTTTTCCCTCTCAGAGAGGAGACGCTCCTCTCTGTGAGCGAAGGCACCCGCCACGGTGATCGGAGGCTTTACTATCTGCATAATCATTCAGAGCCCCCTGCAACCTTCATGGAATACATGCCATCTTTTAGTGTTTTTCCACTCGTTTTTACCCCATTTTTGCAGCAAAATCGCCAATCGTTGTCACCCTTTCCACCTCGTTGTTACCGACAATCCACTGATAATCAAATAGTTTTGCAAGGTGGCAACGGTGACAAGGGTTTTAAAAATTACGTGTAGGGAAAAGGCAGACAAAAACGTTGCTCTGCCAGCCGTCCTCAAGCAAACTTGGCTCTGCACTCACCTCGCACATAAATTGGAATTTACTAGATAACCTTGGCGAGGAAATCACGCATCAGACGGGCAATCTCAGTGTGATGGCTTTCAAGGGCGAAGTGTCCGCTGGGTACGAAATGGATTTCTGCATTAGGCAGGTCGCGTTTGAAGGCATTGGCTCCGGCAGGGATGAACGATGGGTCGTTCTCACCCCAAACGGCCAACAATGGGGGCTGATAAGTGCGAAGGTATTTCTGAAACTCCGGATAGAGTGCAACATTCGAGCGATAGTCCAGAATCAAGTCGTTCTGCATCTCAGAGCGTTCTGGCAGACAAACATAATAGTAATCAAGCGAGTAGCCATCAGGACCAACACTGCCCTCGGGTGTCCCGAATGTGTATTGTCCGATGATGGTTTCAAGAGCATAAGCAGATGAAAACTGCTGCCGAAGTTCTTCTGTCGGATTCTTCCAATAAGCCTTCCGTGCTTCCCATTTCTTGCCCAAGCCTTCTTCATACATGTTACCGTTTTGCGAAATAATAGCCGTGATACGCTCCGGATGCCACATCGCCAAACGGTAGCCGACAGGTGCGCCGTAGTCGAAGACATACATGGCAAACTTCGTCAGACCGACAGCCTCGGTAAATTTGTCAACGATGCGGGCCAGATGGTCGAAGGAATAGGTGAACTCCTCACGTCTTGGCGACACCGTTTGTCCAAAAGCAGGAAAGTCCGGTGCTATCAGGTGGAAATCGTCTGCCATTTCGGGCATCAGTTCACGAAACATGTGACTACTGCTTGGAAAGCCATGCAACAATAGAAGTGTTGGATTCTCTGGATTGCCTGCCTCGCGGTAAAACACGCGGCAATCTTCAACTTGGATTTTGTTGTATTTCATATTGTTCGTTGTTTGCTAAATTCCGATTTATCTGCCAATATTCTTATATTATGTTACAAAGTTAGTCATTTCTGGTAAATTCTAAGATTTTATGATTAATTTTGTGGCATAAATTGAGATTCTTTAGGAAAAGATGAATAAAAAGCAGAAAATGCGACTGTCTATTGCAGCGTTTTGTGTTGTTTACATCATTGTATGGCTGTTTTTCCCAGGATGGGGTGGCAGTAAAATACTTGGTATTTTATCGGGAGTACTGCTTCTGATAGCCATGTATATGTCCTATAGAGCAGAGAAAAAATAAATCATTTTATTTTGTTCTTTACTCACTTCTTTGTACCTTTGTCGTCAAAAACAAGGAAGCATGATGGCTGATATAAAATATTATAAGGTGGCTGACCATGTGTTTGGCGTACAGACTGCCGAAGAAGACTTCGCGCTGATGCAGAACTATGAGCCGTTCTGTTGTGAGAAAGACGCAGTGCTCTTTACCCTGAAGGTCGAGGACGGTGAACGCATTGACTATACAGAAGAGTTGCGTCAGGAGGAAGAAGGACAGGAAATATACTGTGGCAAGACTGCCGATGGCAAGTCGGTATTCGAGTTCCGCTGGCAATACGAGACGGCTGGTTGGCTGGTATGTCCTGATGACTACCATGAAGGACGACTCGTCGTGACTGGCAAATGGCGTAAACTCGCTATCGACAATGCACTGATGGTGCTCTATGCCCTTGCCACAGCACCCCATCAAACAGTGTTGTTCCATGCCGCTGTCGTGAGTCATGAGGAGAAAGCGTATATGTTTTTAGGCAAGAGCGGTACGGGAAAGAGTACCCATGCCCGTCTATGGCTGAAATATATCGAGGGTACGGCATTGGTGAACGATGACAATCCTGTGGTACGCATCCAACATGACACAGCAATAGTCTATGGCAGTCCTTGGAGCGGTAAGACCCCCTGTTACCGTAATGTCAGTTATCCGTTAGGTGGTATCGTACTGCTCAGTCAGGCACCTTATAATAAGATACGCCGACTGAAAGGTATCGAGGCATACGCCTCACTGGTACCCAGTATCAGCGGTAAGCGATGGGACAAGCAGGTAGCCGACGGACTGCATCAGACAGAGAACTCCCTTGCCATGACGACACCCGTCTGGCATCTGGAATGTCTCCCCGATGAGGAAGCGGCAAAAGTGTGTCAGGGGGCAGTTGAAAGGTGAAAGTTGAAGAGAGAGTGTTAAAAGATGATTAGTGATCACGAGATATTAGAGGAGGCAACCCGCTTGGCGAAAGAGGGTGTGAGTGTGACGCTGCCTGTCAAAGGCACCAGCATGCTGCCGTTTATCATTGGCGGCAAGGAGAGTGTCATCCTCCAGAAAACTGTTAATCCCAAAGTGGGTGACGTGGTACTCGCCTGGGTCGAGAACTGTCGCTATGTGGTACACCGCATCATCAAAATTGACGGTGACAACGTGACCCTGATGGGCGATGGTAATATCCTCGGTACCGAGCACTGTCATCTGAACGACCTCTGCGCCACAGCCACCCATGTGGTGAGTGCTGATGGAAAGCAACATGACTTATACAGCAAATGGCGTATGCGTGCCGTCACTATCTGGTGGCATCTGCGTCCTGTCAGGAGATACATCCTCGCCATTTATCGGCGGGTGATTTAACTGCAAGATATCGGAATATCGAAAAAAATAATAAATAATATAATATTATGAGAATCAAAAAAGGATTTATACTACGTGAGGTCTGTGGTGAGCATGTCATCATGGGCGAAGGACTGGGTGCTGTTAACTTCGGCAGACTACTTGCTCTTAACGAGACTGCGGCATGGTTGTGGAAACAGGCGGACACCATGGGTGACTTCACCGTTGAAAAACTCGCCGAGAGACTCTGCGAGGATTATGAAGTGGACAATGAGACAGCCCAGAATGACGTGACGGCAATTGTGGGACAGTGGCAGAAAGAAGGAGTCATTGAATGAAATATATCGCATGGCTGTGGCATAATATGTTAGGCATCCGCTGGAACTCAGCGGTGCGTATTATCATTGGTATCGGACAAGTAGGACTTGGACTGCTGATGGTATGGCTCAGCCGTGTGTTCATCGACAAGACCATCCGTACGGGTAATACCGAGGATGTCATACAAATGGTGGTATGGTTGGTGATGACAGTCGTTGGTGGTGTTCTGTTGCGACAGATCTACTACTACATGACAACCACCGCCAATATACGCCAGACGAATACGCTACGTTTACAGATCTTCAGTAAACTCTTCCGCCGTCAACTCTTTGACGACAAGACACTGCATTCCGGAGATATCACCTCACGACTCGCCAAGGATATCGACACCGTAAGCACTGTGACGACAGACACACTGCCACAGATGACAATCACCATGATACAACTTTGTGGGGCTTTCCTGCTGATGCGATGGTTTGATGCTCGTCTTGCCTGGGCACTGCTGATACTCACGCCTCTCGCCGTCATATTCGGAAAACTTATCGCCAGGAAGTTGCGACAGATGACTCTCGATATCCGACAGGATGAGAGCAGGATACAGATGCAGGTACAAGAGACCATGGAGCATAATGCCGTGCTGCGTTCATTAGGCAGTGAGCAATGGGTGACAGACCGTCTGGATACGATGCAACAGCGACTGCAGGGTAATGTGATGCGACGCACCCGTTTCACCGTCCTCACCCGTCTGATTATGGGCTGTGCCTTCGGACTGGGTTATCTCCTTGCCTTCGTATGGGGAGGCATCGGACTGCGTAACGGCACCATTACTTTTGGCGTGATGACCTCCTTCCTGCAACTGGTAGGTATGATACAGCATCCTATCCTGCAGATGCTGAACATGGTGCCTGGTATTATCCACGCCACAGCAAGTATCGACAGACTGGAGGAATTAGGACAGATAGAACAGGAAAGACCTCAAGAAGATAATACACCAGAGAAAGAGGCTCCCGGTATCCGTTTCGACAAGGTGTCGTTCCACTATGCCACAGGTGACAGAATGGTTATCGACCATTTCTGCCACGACTTCAAGGCTGGCACCAAGACGGCAATCATGGGAGAGACCGGCATCGGCAAGACGACCCTGTTCCGTCTGTTGCTCGGTTTCATACAACCTACAGAGGGTAGCATCACCCTTTACACAAAAGACAATGAGGAGACCGCAGGCACCCAGACTCGTCCAAATTTCGTATTCGTACCACAAGGCAATACCTTGATGAGCGGCAGTATCCGCTATAACCTCCAACTCGCCAAACCAGACGCTACTGATGACGAACTGTTAGCAGTGCTCCATACTGCCTGTGCTGACTTTGTATGCGACCTCCCGCAGGGACTTGACACAGAATTAGGAGAGCGAGGAAAGGGACTCAGCGAAGGACAAGCCCAGCGCATTGCCATCGCCAGAGGACTATTGTGCCCTGGTTATATTCTGTTGCTCGATGAGATCAGCAGCAGTCTTGACGACCCTACGGAACAGGAACTCTATAAACGACTTTTCGCAACATACAAGGAAAAGACCATGTTGTTTATCACCCATCGTAAAACCGTCAGCGAACTATGCGATGAGGTGATACGACTTTAAGTTGTACTTGTTCATTTTCACCTTTTTACTATTATTTTTGCCCTAACCAATAAAATACTGCACATTTTTTTTGGAATTGTGCAGGAAAGATATTACCTTTGCACAAAATTTTGAAAATTGTGCAATGAACGACATACCAAGTTTTAACTCCTATATCATTAAGACTATCAAGGAGAACTGGCTGCTCGATGCGCTGACAGACTATAAAGGCACTACGTTACAATATCACGACGTAGCCCGTAAGATAGAGAAGTTGCATATCATGATGGAGGCGGCGGGAATCGAGAAAGGTGACCGCATCGCGGTTTGTGGTCGTAACTCTGCCCATTGGGCTGTGGCATATCTCGCCACGCTCACTTACGGAGCCGTTATCGTACCTATCCTCCATGAGTTTAACGGGGAACAGATTCATAATATCGTCAACCACTCAGAATCTAAGTTGTTGTTCGTGGGTGACTATGTGGTTAACCTCATCGACCCGAAAGAGATGCCCCATCTGGAGGGTATCTTCAATCTTCCAGACTTCTCGCTCCATACTTGCAGAAATGAGCAATTGATGGATGCCCGTGAGCATCTCAACCAATTGTTTGGTGAGAAATACCCTATGGCGTTCCG
This sequence comes from Prevotella sp. UBA2755, assembly GCA_002353225.1. Taxonomy (GTDB): domain Bacteria; phylum Bacteroidota; class Bacteroidia; order Bacteroidales; family Bacteroidaceae; genus Prevotella. The sequence goes on from DEJF01000057.1 coordinate 10,871, forward strand.
TGCCAATCATATCAATTGGCACGTGGATACTCCTGAGGAATTGTGCATGCTCAACTATACGAGTGGTACGACAGGGTTTTCAAAGGGTGTAATGCTACCCTACCGTTCCCTATGGGGTAACGTGGATTTTTGTATGAACAAGGTGGCACCCCACATGCCGAAATTCAGTCGTATGCTGAGTATTCTGCCTATGGCACATATGTACGGACAGGCGATAGAGTTCCTCTTCCCCTTCTGTGCCGGTTATCACCTTTTCTTTCTTACTCGTCTGCCCTCCCCTGCTGTCATCGCTGAGGCTTTCAAGGAAGTGAGGCCCCATCTAGTGGTTGCCGTTCCACTGATCATCGAGAAGATTATCCGCAAGCGTGTATTTCCCAAGATACAAAGCAATGCCATCAAACTACTCTTGCAGATGCCTGTTGTCTCCAAGAAAGTAAAGGAGCGTATATGCCAGGAGGTATATGCCGCCTTTGGTGGTGAGGCATACGAAGTTATCGTGGGCGGTGCTCCTCTGAATCAGGAAATAGAGAGATTCATGAAAGACATCGACTTCCCCATCACGGTCGGTTATGGCACAACCGAATGTGCGCCACTGATTACATATAGCGACTACCACGACTTTGTATCTGGTTCCTGCGGATCAGCAGTAGATCACATGGAAGTGAAGATCCTCTCATCCGACCCAGAGAACATAGCAGGAGAAATTGTGACACGAGGCACCAACGTAATGCTGGGTTATTATAAGAATGAGGAGGCTACCCGTCAGGCGCTGGATGAGGACGGCTGGTATCACACAGGTGACCTTGCCACCATGTCATGGGACGGTCATGTGTTCATTCGCGGTCGTTCGAAAAACATGCTGTTAGGTGCTAATGGTCAGAACGTATATCCTGAGGAGATAGAGGACAAACTCGGTTCTATGACGATGGTCAGCGAGTGTGTCATTGTTCAGCGCGGAGAACATCTCATTGGTTTGGTATACCCAGACATGGACGAGGCAAAAGAGATGGGATTCACCGATGAGGACCTGCATAACGTAATGGAGCAGAACCGTCAACAACTCAACGAGATACTGCCGCCTTACAGTCGCCTCAACGCTATCGAACTCCGTGATGAGGAGTTTGAGAAGACTCCCAAAAAAAGTATTAAACGCTACTTATATAAATAATCGAAAATCGATATGGAAAACGTACCCAGTTTTAACCAACTAATACAGCAAAGTGTCATCGACCACTGGGATCTCGATGCACTGACTGACTACAAAGGAGCCACCTTGCAGTTCCATGATGTAGCACGTAAGATTGAGAAGTTGCATATCCTGTTTGAAAACTGCGGTGTAGTGAAGGGCGACAAAATTGCCCTCTGTGGACGAAACTCCAGCCAGTGGGCAGTGGCTTTTCTCGCTACACTGACCTATGGAGCCGTTGCTGTACCCATTCTTCATGAGTTCATGGCTGACCAGATTCACAATATCGTCAACCACTCGGATGCCAAACTGCTCTTCGTAGGTGACCATGTGGCTACACAGATTGACCCGGCACAGATGCCGAATCTGGAAGGTATCATTAATAATCCTGACTACTCCCTAATGCTGTCACGGACGGATAAACTAACCTATGCCCGTGAACATCTGAACGAGTTATACGGAAAGAAATTCCCCAAGTATTTCCGTAAAGAACACGTACATTATTATATAGAGGAGAATGGTGAGGAACTGGCAATGATCAACTATACATCTGGAACAACAGGTTTCTCAAAGGGTGTGATGATACCTTATCGCGCATTGTGGTCTAACTACGACTTCGCTGAATATGTCTTGGGTAAGACTATTAATGCAGGTGACCGCATTATCTCTATCCTGCCGATGGCACACATGTATGGCATGGCATTCGAGTTTATCTTCGAATTCATGCATGGCTGTCATGTATATTATCTCAACCGCATCCCCTCACCTGCTATCATTGCACAAGCATTCGCGGAAATCAAACCGAAAATCATCATCGCCGTTCCTCTGGTGATTGAGAAGATTATCCGCAAGAAAGTATTCCCCAAGATACAGAACAACCGCATGCGCTTACTACTGTCAATGCCGGTTATCTCAAAGAAGGTACGTCAGATGATTTGTAAAGAAGTGGTAAAGGCTTTCGGCGGAAATCTTTATGAAGTCATCATCGGTGGCGCCGCCTTCAATCAGGAGGTGGAGTCTTTCCTGAAGAAAATCGAGTTCCCCTATACTGTTGGCTATGGTGCCACGGAATGCGCACCCATTATCTGTTATCGTGACTGGCATACCTTTGCACAGGGCTCTTGCGGACAGGCTGCCTACCATATGGAGGTAAAAATCAACTCCAACGATCCTGCCAACCGCCCCGGTGAGATTCTTGCACGTGGACTCAATGTGATGCTGGGCTACTATAAGAACGAAGAGGCTACTAAGGAAACGCTCGACGAGGAGGGATGGTATCATACGGGTGACCTCGGCACGATGGACTACGACGGTAACGTGTATATTAACGGACGAAGCAAGAACATGCTATTAGGTCCTAACGGACAAAATATCTATCCTGAGGAGATTGAGGACAAACTGAACTCGATGACGATGGTGGTGGAAAGCGTGGTGGTACAACGTGACACAAAACTCGTAGGACTGGTATATCCAGACTATGATGAGGCGAAGAACATGAACTTCAACGAGAATGACATCAAGAATATCATGGAACAGAACCGCCAACAACTCAATGAGCAGTTACCTGCTTATGAGAAGATTACGGAAATAGAGATACGTACAGAGGAGTTTGCCAAGACACCGAAACGCAGTATCAAACGATTCCTATATACCTAAATACGATGAGCGAGGAAAATTTCCTCGCTTTTTCTTTGCGTTTTTCTTTGCTTTTTGTAACTTTGCACCGCCAATGGAATACGCCCTGCTTGTCAAAGGGTACCGTCTGGCAAGATAAATTGCATAGAGATATGAAAGTAATGAAATTCGGCGGAACGTCCGTAGGTTCCGTAAAAAGCATTTTATGCTTAAAAGAGATTGTGGAGGCAGAGGCTCGGACGCAACCTGTCGTAGTAGTAGTTAGTGCACTAAACGGTATCACTGATGCGTTGATAGCCACCTCGCAATTGGCGCTCAAGGGTGACGAACGGTGGAGAGAGGAATTTGACTCAATGGTAACACGCCATCACCAGATGATTGACACCGTCATCCTTGACAATCAGAAACGCGTAGACTTATTCAACACGGTAGACCAACTCTTCGAACAGTTGAAGAGTATATACTATGGTGTTTTCCTGATTCATGACCTCAGTGGCAAGACACTTGATGCCATCGTTAGTTACGGTGAGCGACTTAGTTCTAACATCGTCGCTGCCCTCGTCAAGAACGGCATCCGTATGAATGCCCGCGACTTCATCCGTACGGAGAACAAGAACGGCAAACATATCCTTGATTCTGAACTGACAAACAAACTGGTGAAGGAGGCTTTCACCCCAGTATGTTGCTGTGCCACAGCAACCAATAAGACGATTGCCGTTGTACCAGGCTTTATAGCCCGAGATCGTGACACCCATGAGACCACCAACCTCGGACGTGGCGGTAGCGACTATACCGCTGCCATTATTGCAGCAGCCCTCGATGCCGAAATCCTGGAGATATGGACGGATGTCGACGGTTTCATGACTGCAGACCCGAAAGTTATAAAATCCGCCTATACCATTAATGAATTGTCTTATGTGGAGGCGATGGAACTCTGTAACTTCGGTGCTAAGGTTATCTATCCACCGACGATCTATCCCGTCTGTATCAAGAACATCCCTATCAGGGTGAAGAACACCTTCAATCCTGAACACCCAGGAACCCTCATCAAAGACAAAATTGAGGACGACCTGAAACCCATTAAGGGTATTTCCAGTATCAAAGGAACAACCCTGATCACGGTCACTGGTCTGTCGATGGTCGGTGTGATTGGTGTTAACCGCCGTATCTTCACCACCCTCGCCAACAAAGGCATCTCTGTATTCATGGTATCACAGGCGTCCTCTGAGAACTCCACCAGTATCGGTGTGCGTGACGAGGATGCAGATGCTGCTGTAGAGGTCCTCAATGCAGAATTTGCCAAAGAAATTGAGACTGGTGCCATGTTCCCCATGCAGGTGGAAAGTGGACTTGCCACCATCGCTATCGTGGGCGAGAATATGAAACAGACACCAGGTATTGCTGGTAAGTTGTTTGGTACACTCGGACGTTCGGGTATCTCTGTGATTGCTTGTGCACAAGGTGCGTCAGAAACGAACATCTCATTCGTAGTTGACGGTAAGTTCCTGCGCAAATCGCTCAACGTGCTGCACGACTCGTTCTTCCTGTCAGAATACAAGGTGCTCAATCTCTTTATCTGTGGTATCGGTACCGTAGGTGGTATGTTATTAGAGCAGATACGTACTCAGCAGCAAATCCTGATGCAGAAAAAACGTCTGAAACTGAATGTCGTAGGTATCAGCGATGTTGCCAACTTCGTTCTCGACCGTGACGGTATTGACCTGGATAATTACGAGAAGATTCTTCGTGCTGGTTATCCTGCTAATACGGAACACATGCGTGACGAAATCGTGAAGATGAACATCTTTAACTCCGTCTTTGTTGATTGTACGGCAAGTAAACAAATCGCATCACTCTACCAAACATTCTTAGAGCATAATATTTCCGTTGTTGCTGCCAATAAGATTGCTGCTTCCAGCGACTATGAGAGTTATATCAAACTGAAGCAGACGGCACGTGACCGTGGCGTATGGTTCCGTTATGAAACAAACGTGGGGGCCGGTCTGCCTATCATCGGAACTATCAATGACCTGTGCAACTCTGGTGATAAGATTCTGAAGATCGAGGCTATCCTGTCAGGAACCCTTAACTTCATCTTCAACGAGATTGCCGCTGACGTTCCCTTCTCAGAGACTGTACGTCGTGCCAAGGAACAGCGTTATTCTGAGCCTGACCCACGTATCGACCTCAGTGGTACGGATGTCATTCGAAAACTGGTGATCCTCACCCGTGAGGCTGGTTATCAAGTGGAGCAGGCTGATGTAGAGAAGCATCTCTTCGTTCCTGATGACTACTTCGAGGGAAGTCTTGACGATTTCTGGAAACGACTGCCAGAGTTGGATGCAGACTTTGAGGCTCGCCGAAAAGTATTGGAGGCAGAAGGCAAGCGCTGGCGTTTCGTGGCTACCATGGAGAACGGGAAAACCAATGTGGCACTGAAGGAAGTACCTTCCGACCATCCCTTCTACCCATTGGAAGGCTCTAATAATATTGTATTGCTGACAACAGAGCGCTATAAGGAATACCCGATGCTCATTCAGGGTTATGGTGCTGGTGCTGCCGTAACTGCTGCCGGTGTGTTTGCCAATATCATGTCAATCGCTAACATTTAAGCAGTGAAGCACATTATTATATTAGGCGACGGCATGGCGGATCACCATGTCGCCAGACTAGGTAACAAGACGTTACTACAATATGCCCGTCCCCAATACATGGAGCAACTGGCTAAGGAGGGACGTACAGGACGATTAATTACGGTACCCGAAGGATTCCCCCCAGGCTCTGAGGTTGCTAACACGGCTATCCTTGGCTATGACCTCAATAAGGTTTATGAGGGACGTGGTCCGTTAGAGGCAGCGAGTATTGGCTATGAGATGTCGGACGACGACTTTGCCATCCGCTGTAATATCATCACCTTAGAAGACGGCAAGATCATCACCCATAATGGTGGTAATCTGGAGACAAAGGATGCCGAAGTTCTCATTCAGTATTTGAATGAGCACTTAGGCAATGAGCGGGTGAAGTTCATCACTGGTATTCAGTACCGCCATCTGCTCGTTATTAAAGGGGGTAATAAGCATATCATCTGTAATCCGCCCCATGACCATCCAAATGAGGAGTGGCGTCCGTTGTTAGTAAAAGCAGAGGCTAATGCTCCACAAAAGGAAGGACAACTGTCTGCCCATGAGACCACCGACCTGCTGAATGAGTTGATTATAAAATCACAAGAACTACTTGCAAAACATCCATATAATCTTGCCAAAGCGGTAAAGGGTGAACGTCAGGCGAATAGTATATGGCCTTGGAGTGGTGGTTATCGCCCATCAATGCAGACACTGATGGAACAATACCCACAGGTAAAAAGCGGTGCCGTGATTTCTGCCGTAGACCTTATTCAAGGTATCGGACGTTATGCCGGACTTCGCATCGTTAAGGTACCTGGTGCTACTGGACTTGCTAACACCAATTACGAGGGAAAGGCACAGGCAGCCATCGAGGCACTGAAAAAGGATGATTTCGTCTTCGTCCATGTTGAGGCTACTGACGAGGCTGGGCATGATGGTGACTTAGAGTTAAAGTTGAAGGCTATCGACTATCTTGACAAACGACTTATCAAACCCATCCTCGACGCCATCAACGAGATGCAGGAGGATGTCTGTGTCGCTATCCTGCCCGACCACCCTACACCCGTAGAATTACGCATCCACGTCAACGAGCCCGTACCGTTCATCATCTGGCACAAAGGAATTACTCCTGATGATGTACAGCACTACGACGAGGAGAGTTGCGTGAGTGGCAGTTACGGACTATTGCAGTTGAATGAATTTATGAACGAATTAATGAAGATATGAAATACTACAGTACCAATGGAAAAGCGCCCATCGCTGATCTGAAAAAGGCAGTAGTCAAAGGACTTGCCGAAGACCGCGGATTGTACATGCCAGAGCGGATCAAGAAACTGCCCAAAGAGTTTTTCGACACTATTGAGACCAAAAGTTTTCAGGAGATCGCCTATACGGTGGCTGACGCGTTCTTCGGTGAGGACGTGGAAGCAGAAGCCTTGAGGAAAATCGTTTATGACACCTTGTCATTCGATTGTCCCGTGGTAAAAGTCAAAGACAACATCTATACGCTGGAACTCTTTCATGGGCCTACCCTAGCCTTTAAAGACGTTGGAGCCCGCTTCATGGCACGCCTGCTGCAGTATTTCATTCGCCAAGACAATCACGAATTGGTGAATGTGCTGGTAGCCACCTCAGGTGACACTGGGTCGGCGGTAGCCAACGGTTTCCTCGGTGTCGAGGGCATCCATGTCTATGTGCTCTATCCTAAAGGAAAGGTCAGCAAGATACAAGAAAGTCAGTTCACAACCCTCGGCAAGAATATCACCGCCATTGAGGTAGATGGTGTTTTTGACGATTGTCAGGCACTGGTGAAGTCAGCCTTCATGGACGAGGAACTAAACAAACACATGAAACTGACCTCTGCCAATAGTATCAATGTAGCGCGATTCCTGCCACAGGCCTTCTACTATTTCAATGCTTATGCACGTATGAAGGAACTGGGTAAGGCTGACGAACTGGTGATGTGTGTACCATCAGGCAACTTCGGCAATATCTGCTCCGCATTGTTCGGTCATGAGATGGGACTGCCCATCAAGCGTTTTATTGCCGCCAACAATGCCAACGACATCTTCTATAAATACCTGCAAACAGGAAAATACGAGCCAAAGGCATCCGTACAAACCCTTGCCAATGCAATGGATGTGGGGGACCCCTCTAATTTCGCCCGTATCTATGACCTCTATGGAAAAAGTCACGAGCGCATCAGTAATATCATCAGCGGTGCCACCTATCATGATGAGCAGATCAAGGAAACCATGCGTCAGTGCTATGCGGAGACCAACTATATCCTCGACCCTCATGGAGCATGTGGCTATCGTGCCCTGCAAGAAGGATTAAAAGACGGAGAGGTTGGCGTGTTCTGTGAGACAGCCCATCCCGCTAAGTTCAAGGAGACCGTTGACGGCATCATTGGCGGAGATGTTGTAATACCTGAACGCCTTGCCGCTTTCATGAGAGGACAAAAACAAAGTGTAGAGATGACAAGGGAATTCGAAGACTTCAAGCACTTCCTCATGAGCCGTTAGCGGACTGTCATGTGGAAACAACCTTGTTTCACCTCATACTTGATATAACAGCGTCCCTGTTCCCTCATATCACGCAGAACCTCGCATAACACCCACTTTAAGGTGTCATCACGAACAGGTTGAGTAACAGAGTGATAACGATTATAGCAGATATCAAATGTCGTGCCGAAGAGATGGCAACTGCGCTCTGTCGCATTGCCATTTCTCCGGCGCAGTTTTTCTACATCCGACTCAGAGCGTAACACACTGGTGACAATCAGTTGATTGAAGGGAACCCCTTTCACATACAGACTGTCATAGAATGCCTGACCGATATCTTGCAAGAGGACGGCGGCACGAGGCACCAAATACGGAATACTACTATACAGCGGATCTACATGGTAGTAAGGACTTGCCCCCACATACACCAATTCCTTCTTGCGCTTCTCTGCATCCTCCCGGTTTTTCACAGGACGTACACCCCATTTCTCAGCAGCCACAATCTGCACAGCCTGACTATCCGGGAATGCCACCTTATAATTTTGAACACCCCGTATACGGTGTTTCTTTTGAGAGGAGAGCAAAGGAATATGAGTTGAAAGTTGGGGCGAATTATACTGTTGAGGACTGATTGTCTCTTGACTGCCACGAGGTGCTGCCACATCAGGAAATATCAACTTGACAAGGGCAAGCAGCATTACCGTAACAGCAAATCCGAGTAAATATCTATTCTTCGTTATCTTCATTTGGATGCAAAGATACGAATAAAATCTCCGAAAATAGTGAGATTATTATTTTTTTTATTAATTTTGCAGTCACATTAGAAAATAACGTTATTTTGATAGAGAAACATATTGTATTAGAGGATATAGACCCCGTCGTGTTCTATGGGACGGGGAATGCCCATTTGCAGATGATGCGTGCCCTATTCCCCAAGTTGAGGATTGTGGCTCGTGACAATGTCATCCGTATTCTGGGTGACGAAGAACAGATGGCTGCCTTTGAGGAGAGTGCTGAGAAGATGCGCCAGCACGTGTTGCGCTTCAATGCCCTGAGGGAAGAGGATATACTGGATATCGTCAAGGGACACCGTACGAAGGACGACATACCAGAGGACGTAGTGTGCTACAGCATGTCGGGACGTCCCATCAAGGCTCGTTCGGAAAACCAGCAACGGCTCATCGATGCCTACGAGCAGAACGACATGGTGTTTGCCGTCGGTCCTGCTGGAACGGGTAAGACTTATCTCTCGATAGCGCTTGCCGTGAAGGCACTGAAAGAGAAGACGGCGAAGAAAATCATTCTCTCACGCCCTGCCGTGGAGGCTGGTGAGAAACTGGGATTCCTGCCCGGTGACATGAAGGATAAGATAGACCCCTACCTGCAACCACTATACGATGCGTTAGAGGACATGCTGCCACAGGTAAAACTACAGGACATGATGGAGAAACACGTCATTCAGATTGCACCGCTCGCTTTCATGCGAGGCAGGACACTGAGTGATGCCGTCGTCATCCTCGATGAGGCACAGAACACAACACCTCAGCAAATCCGCATGTTCCTGACCCGTATGGGATGGAACACAAAGATGATCATCACGGGTGATATGACACAGATAGACTTGCCCCGTGAGCAAAAAAGCGGACTGGTGGAAGCACTGCGCATTCTGAAAGACATTGAGGGTATCGGTGTGGTGGAACTCGGACGCAAAGATATTGTGCGCCATAAACTGGTGACCCGTATCGTGAATGCCTATGAGCGATTTGACAAAGAGAAACAAAACAAAGATAACAATGAAAGCATTAACAAAGACTGACTTCAATTTCGAAGGACAAAAGAGTATTTATCACGGAAAAGTCCGTGACGTGTATAACATCAACGACGACCTGATGGTAATGGTGGCAACAGACCGTATCTCGGCTTTTGATGTCATCCTTCCGAAAGGTATTCCTTTCAAAGGACAGGTGCTGAACCAGATTGCCGCCAAGTTCCTGGATGCTACCAGTGACATCTGCCCCAACTGGAAACTTGCCACTCCCGATCCTATGGTAACTATAGGACTGAAATGCGAGGGTTTTCGTGTAGAGATGATTATCCGAAGCATCTTGACAGGTAGTGCATGGCGTGAATATAAGAACGGCTGCCGTGAACTATGCGGTGTAAAACTGCCTGAGGGTATGAAGGAGAACGAGCGATTCCCAGAGCCTATCATCACGCCGACGACTAAGGCTGACGAGGGTCACGACCTGAATATCTCCAAGGAAGAGATTATCGCTCAAGGTATTGTCAGTGCTGAGGACTATGCCGTCATGGAAGACTACACTCGTAAACTCTTTGCCCGTGGTCAGGAGATTGCCAAGAAACAAGGACTGATTCTGGTAGACACCAAGTATGAGTTCGGCAAGCGCGATGGTAAGGTATACCTCATTGACGAGATTCACACGCCTGACTCCAGCCGATATTTCTATGCTGACGGTTATGAGGAGAAACTTGCCAAGGGCGAGCCCCAGAAACAACTCTCGAAGGAGTTCGTACGCCAGTGGCTTATCGAGCATAATTTCATGAACGAACCTGGTCAAGTAATGCCTGAGATTACTGATGAATATGCGGAGAGCGTTAGCGACCGTTATATTGAACTGTACGAGCACATCATCGGGGAGAAGTTCGAGAAGGCAAGCGACAACGACGATATCGCCGCCCGCATCGAGAAGAACGTTTCGGACTATCTAAAATCCAGATAACCTAGAACGTTCTAGAAAATTCTATAATAAAAACTAAAAAGAATGTACCAACAAGAGACGATAAAGCCCTATCACGAGGGTGAGAAGACAACGCAGGTGGAGCAGATGTTCGACAACATCGCTCCCACCTACGATACCCTCAACCATCGTCTCTCATGGGACATTGACCGGGGGTGGCGCAAGAAGGCTATCCGCCAACTGCTGCCCTACCAGCCAAAAACAATGTTAGACATCGCCACAGGCACTGGTGACTTCGCCATCCTGTCGGCTGAGATGCTGAGACCCGCTAAATTGGTGGGCGCTGATATCAGTGAGGGAATGATGGAGATAGGAAGGAAGAAGGTTGCAGAGAGGAACTTGCAGGATATCATCTCTTTCGAGAAAGAGGACTGTCTACACCTCTCTTATGCCGACGGTACTTTCGACGCTGTGACGGCAGCCTTTGGCATCCGCAACTTCTCCGACCTTGACCAAGGACTGAGAGAGATGTGCAGAGTAATGAAAACAGGTGGGCATTTAAGCATCGTGGAACTGACGACACCCGTCCGTTTCCCTATGAAGCAACTCTTCCACATCTATTCCCACACGGTATTGCCTGTTTACGGCAGACTGATTTCCAAAGACACTGCTGCCTACTCATATCTGACGAAGACCATTGAGGCATTCCCCCAGGGAGAACAGATGGTCAGTATTCTGAAAGACGCAGGGTTCAGTGAGGCAAAGTTCAAGCGATTGACTTTTGGTATCTGCACGATGTATTTCGCAACTAAATAAAGGAAAGGAAAAGAAATTATGGACAAGTACGGACTTATTGGTTATCCATTGGGACACTCGTTCTCCATCAGTTACTTCAACCAGAAGTTTCAGGATGAAGGCATTGATGCCGTGTATGAGAACTATGAGATTCCCAGTATTGACGCACTCCCTGAAGTGCTTGGTTCTAATCCAGAGTTGAAAGGACTTAATGTGACAATCCCCTATAAGGAGAAAGTCATTCCCTTCCTCGATAGTATCTCACCGGAGGCACGCGCCATCGGTGCTGTAAATGTCATCCGCATCACACACCGTGGCAGTAAGACAGAACTGAAAGGCTATAACTCTGACGTGATAGGATTTACTAAAAGCATTGAGCCGATGCTTGATAAGAAATGGCATCAGAAGGCATTGATTCTTGGAACGGGCGGTGCGTCCAAGGCGATAGACTACGGACTGCGTAACCTCGGACTGGAGACGGTCTTTGTTAGTCGGTATGAGCGTCCGAACACCATCCAGTACCAGAACATCACCCCAGAAGTGGTGAAAGAGTATAATGTGATTGTGAACTGTACCCCTGTAGGGATGTACCCTAAGACAGAGTTTTGTCCGGAACTGCCTTACGAGGCGATGGACAATCATACTATCCTTTATGACCTTATTTATAATCCCGACGAAACGCTCTTCATGAAACGTGGTGCAGAATATGGTGCTAACGTGAAGAACGGACTGGAGATGCTACTTCTGCAAGCATTCTCGTCTTGGGAATTCTGGCACGAGAAATAATATCCTATCATGACGACCTTCCTCTTTTTCCTCGGATATATCGCCCTCCTGTTGGGAGGGGGCTATGCCATCACCCGTAAGTGGGACTATACGCCCACTACGGCACTGATGAAGAAGTCGTCGGACATCAACCAACTAACCAACCAATACAATGATGCCATCCATGCTTTAGAGGATGCCTTCGATATGGACAAGGCACAAAGAGGATGGTCCCTCTCCTCCTCCAGCATCAAGCGCCAGTACTCTAAGCGTTATCAGGCTTTAGAGCGTGAATATCGTAGTAAGCGGCATCAGATAACTCATGTGTGGGAGCAGATGAACCCCGCTTGGTGCAAGGCACGTAACGTTTGGGGCTGGGTATTTTTCATCGGTACTATCAGTACGATTTTCTGTTGTATGGCATCCCTGCCTCTTGAAGAGGAATCTCCAACCACCACAAGCATCAGTGAGACAAGCACCCATTACTGGAATGCGGAAAATATCCCCATCCCCCATCTGAAAGATGCGAGTCAGTATGTGTCCAATCCTGACAAGGTACTCACACAGAACACTGTTGACCAGATGAATGTGACACTGCGACGTCTGGACAAAGAACTGAATATCGAGTCTGTAGTCATTGTGGTCAACCACATCGAGAACGATGACCCGTTCCGCTTCGCACAAGACGTAGGTAATAAATATGGTGTAGGCAGAAACGACCGTGGACTGATGGTGGTGGTTGGCTACCTTGACCATAGCATCAACATTTCACCAGGCAGAAGTCTTGAGGGAGACCTGACCGATGTGGAATGTCATCGTCTGCAACAGCAATACGTCGTTCCTGCCATGCGTGCCGATATGCCTGATAGCGCGATGCTCTACCTGACGGAGGCTATCTTCGCCACGATGCAGAAGAAAGAACTACCAGAGATGTCAAACCTTACCAGTCAGCATGAGGATATTGACTATGAGACAGCGATAACTATCGGGCTGTATATGTTATTCCTTGTCGTATGGGGCATTATTTTCCTGCACATGAACAAGAAATACCAATGGATAGGAATACTCGGTGTTGCCTCTCTTCGCTCCAATCCGTTCTATGAAGAAGAGTTTTCCAGTGGCGGAGGAGGAGGCGGCTTCAGTGGCGGAAGAGGTGGCTTCAGCAGCGGAGGAGGCTTCAGTGGAGGCAGTTTCGGAGGAGGCAGTTTCGGTGGCGGTGGTGCCACGTCACGATGGTGAATAGAGAATTGAAAGTTGAGAGTTGAGAATTAAATAAATAAATTAGAATTATGAAAATCAGTAAATCACTTATCGCAATTATCGCAGTCATCGTCATTATTGGCGCATGGGCTGCCAGTGCTTACAACTCAATGGTTAGCGAGCAGGAGGCTGCCACGACTGCACTTGCCAACGTACAGTCAACCTATCAGCGTCGTGCCGACCTGATTCCCAACCTCGTAGAGACCGTAAAAGGTTATGCCGCTCATGAGAAACAGACCTTGGAGGATGTTGTCGCCGCACGAAGCAAGGCTACGTCTATTACTCTTGACCCTGAGAACCTGACTCCTGAGAAGATGAAGGAGTTCCAGCAGGCACAGGGCGAACTGGGCAGTGCCCTCGGTCGTTTGATTGCCATTCAGGAGAACTATCCTGACCTGAAGGCAAATGAGAACTTCCGTGACCTGCAAGTACAGTTGGAGGGTACAGAGAACCGTATCAACGAGGCTCGCAACAAATACAACCAGGCTGTCCAGCAGTATAATGTCGTCATCCGTTCCTTCCCCAAGAACATCTTCGCCGGCATTTTCGGTTTCGCCAAGATGGATAAGTTTGAGGCTGAGGCTGGAGCAGAAAAAGCACCACAAGTTAAATTCTAATCGCTCATGGACAATCGTTATATGATGCGCGGTGTCAGTGCCGCCAAAGAAGACGTACATAACGCCATTAAGAATATCGACAAGGGAATCTTCCCACAGGCTTTCTGTAAGATTATCCCCGATATTCTTGGAGGCGATCCCGATTATTGTAATATCATGCATGCTGACGGTGCCGGTACGAAGTCAAGTCTTGCCTATATGTATTGGAAAGAGACGGGTGACCTCTCGGTATGGAAGGGTATTGCTCAGGATGCCATCGTCATGAACACCGACGACCTGTTATGTGTGGGTGCCGTAGACAATATCCTTGTCAGCAGCACTATCGGACGTAACAAGATGCTGGTGCCTGGTGAGGTGATTTCCGCTATCATCAACGGTACCGACGAGTTACTTGCGGAACTGCGTGAGATGGGAATAGGCATCTGGCCTACAGGTGGTGAGACAGCCGATGTGGGTGACCTCGTCCGCACGATCATCGTCGACTCCACCGTTACCTGCCGCATGAAACGTAGTGATGTCATCGACAATGCCAATATCCGCCCCGGGGATGTTATCGTCGGACTCTCCTCTACTGGTCAGGCAACCTATGAGAAACGTTATAATGGCGGTATGGGCAGTAACGGACTGACTTCCGCACGCCATGATGTCTTCGCCAAGTATCTTGCAGAGAAATATCCTGAGAGTTTCGACCATGCCGTACCCGATGAGTTGGTATATAGCGGAAAGTATAAACTGACGGATGCTGTTCCACATGTTGATGCGTCACATCAACATGCCAAACTGCCTGATATGGGACAGTTGGTACTCTCTCCCACCCGCACCTACGCTCCAGTCATCAAGAAACTGCTGGATGAGTTACGTCCTGAGATTCACGGTATGGTACACTGTACTGGTGGTGCCCAGACGAAGGTATTACACTTTGTCAACGACAACTGCCGTGTCGTCAAGGACAACATGTTCCCTGTACCTCCCCTCTTCCACGCTATTCACGAGTGCTCGGGCACCGACTGGAAGGAGATGTACCAGGTATTCAATATGGGACACCGCATGGAGATCTATGTCCGCCCGGAGGTCGCCGACAAAGTGATCGCCCTCTCGAAGTCGTTCAATATCGACGCACAGATTGTCGGACATATTGAGGAAGGCAAGAAGAGCCTCACTATCCAGAGTGAGTTCGGCACATACAATTACTAATCCTAAAAGAATCATCCCCGGTGTTCTGCCGGGGATGATTGTCTTTTAGAACTTGATGCCCCTGACGGCATGTCTGTTGAGGAAGATGTAAGTGGTATTCAGCGCTATATAGTTCTTTCGCATATACCACACCCCCTTATGGTCCCCATAGTCACCCCATGAGTTTTTCACCTTATAATACTCCCTGCCCTGCTGGTCCACCGCCTTACCATAGATCAGCATCACATGGTCGTAGGTAGCCTCCCAGTTGTCGAAGCGCTGTTGCCGCATCTCCTGCGTGGGTATCGTATCCTCTTGCGCAAGTCCTTTACGGTCGAAGCCGTTACCACTCACGTCACCGCCCCAGCATACGGTATAGCCAGCGTCCAGAGCCTCATCGATGACACGCATCATCTCGCTCAGCGGCACATTATAACTCTGTCGGGGACGCCACTTATAGGGAGCCTCGATGATAAACCATGTACTGAAAGGATGATGTGTGAAACTGGTGATACTCACATAGTCATCCCAGTCGAGTTGTAAAGTAGCGGCAAAGGACTGTGGGGTGTACTCCTTTCCCTCATAGACGAAACGCTCGGCACACTTTCCCAGATAAGCGTCAAGGATAGCCTGATAGCCTACGAGCCATTGCGGAGAGAGTTTCTTCGCCTTACTCTTTGCCACTGCCTCCACATAGGGAGTCAGCAGACTGAAGAACTCGTTGAAGTTGGCAAGTGAGTCACCCACCAAAGAACCTGGTGCCGGCATGGCATCCTCAGGGCAGACACCATGAGTCCGCAAGACACTGAGCACATCGTCAGCAGACCCTCCCTCAGAGAAACGACTGTCACCGTGCATCCGCACATAGTAAATCGCCTCGTCCACATAGTTTTTGTTAGCCACGAACATCTCACAGAGGTCAAACGTCTTCCCCGTCGTCCTCAGTGCTTCCGCCTCGAAGAAACCCAGCGTGGCATAGTCCCAGCACGTACCACTACGGTTCTGATCCTTCACGGGAGTGATGGGAACCTCCTTCACGGTGGTAAACTCCAGTTTTCCCTCTGTCTCCTTCTCCTGTGCCATTGCCGGACATGCCATCAGCAGTCCTGCCAGCATTCCAATCGTTTCTTTTCTCATAAACACATGCAAAGATACAACTAATTGTGCTAACCACCAAACAACGACTGGCAGAATCGTTGCTCCGCCAGTCGTTATTATGAAACGTCTTGAGGACTAATCGTCCTCCTCGTCCCCCAACAACTCACGGGCGGCAACGGGGTCTGACAGGATGATGTTCACCACACTGACGATATCCGTGACGTTCACCACACCGTCACCATTCACATCGGCTGCTATCGGGTCGAACTTAGCGGAGGGATGACCTAAGATGGAGTTTACCATCTCCACGATGTCCGTCACATTCACCACACCGTCACCATTGGCATCGCCGGGTATCAGACGCCCCTCGCCAGTCTCAAGAGTCCTGATCACACCATAGTAGGTCTCTCCCTCCGAGGTCGTCGCAAAGGCGACATAGTCATAACTGCTTGTGTTGTCAAGACTCGTCAGACTTGCCTCCATCACAGTACCCTTTGCCTCTGTCGTCTTCGCATTGCTTGGTATATCTGAGACGGATGGGACATCACTCGTTTTCTTCCAATACTTGAAGCCTTGGCTGGTGATATTGTCCGTTCCTCTCTGTACATAACCCTTCACACTGGCGGTATTACCATCCACGCTGACAGTGGAATAGGTATGTACCGTAGGCTCATAGTCACCTACGTTCATCGGGTCGATTCCCATCCATTCACCATAATATTTTTTGCCAGCCTCCGACTCATAATATGGACGGCACTTCCACAAGGTGTTATCCGCAAAATTGAGATTGCGGATGAATCCTTCCAGTGTTCCCTCGTAGAAATATGCCTTGCCGGTGTTTGACGCAAAGTCAGAACCCCAGTCCATGCGCCGCCACTCAAAACCCACCTTTGCCTCTTCGTCGTCAAGGTTCGATTCTGCGGAGACGACGACATTGCCTGCGGAGATCACCTTAGGACTCTGAGTGGTGAGGGTAACGAAATCGGTCGTCACGTCGGCGGCACCAGTATAAGTGTAGGTGTCCTGCCCGTTGTCACCGTATGCCACGTCAATTTCGTAGTTCACCGTATAAGTGGTGCCTGGCTCCAACTTTGTCACCTTGATGCTGTTTCCGTCTTCTGTCGTACCGTTCAGTATCATGCGTTGTCCTGTCACCTGAGCATCGCCCTTTATGAAAGAGCCTGTGGCGGTAATGGCAGTGGCGGACTGCGAGTATGTCACAAAGGGTGATATGGCACTTGTCGTATATTCGTCACCTGTGGAGAAACTGATTTCCCCTAACGATGCTTTCAGACAGGGCAAGGGCTGCTCTGGTCGCAAACCGGTCAATGTGAAGTCTGTACTTGTTATTTCTTGGTCTCCGTATGTGAACGTGTAGTCCTCATAGTTGATGTTGTTGAGTTGCACCGTCGCAGTCGTCTGGGTAACGTCACTGACAGTGACAGATGGACGATACAGGATGTCTGTCGTACCTGTCTCCATAGGATCTAAGCCGGCATTCCAAAGATGAAGTAAACCATAGGTTCCACGGTTCACATAGTAATTGCATGCAGGAAGTGCATTGCTTCCGATGGTTTGTATGTTGTCTCCGAATGTGATGCTGTTAAGGTCGGCACAATTGTTGAACGCATAGTCACCGATAGACTGCACCTCATCACCTAATATGTAGTCTTTTACCTGTGCTCCGAAAATACTGGCTATATCGGACTTTTCCGTATAGGTTGCCGAAACAATGTCGTTGCTGTTAAGGATAACCTGGGTCAGATTGGTACAACTCGAAAACGCATACCTGCCGATACTTGTCACACCACTACCGATGGTGATGGAGGTCAATCCACTGCAACTACTGAACGCACTTTCGCCAATACTCGTCACGCCGTCAGGAATGGTGATGGTGGCCAGATTATCACAGTCATAGAACGCACTGTTATAGATACTCGTTACACTTTCGGGTATAGTGATGGAAGTCAGACCACTTGAACTAAAAGCACGTTCACCGATAGTAGTCAAACCTTCGGGAAGGATGATGGAAGTCAGACTTTTACACCTGTAAAATGCCTCTGTCCCGATATAGGTCACTGTGCTCGGAATGGTGACAGAGGTCAGATCGCTGCAGTAATCAAATGCATTAGCACCTATAGAGGTCACACCTTCACCTAAGATATATTCTGTTACCTGGTTTCCAAAGTAAGACCTTAATTTATTTAATTGACCGACTATGGTACTATTAATGGTTACTTGTTTCAAATCAGAACAACAATAGAATGCGTCTTCACCAATGGTAAATACATATTTCGGAATAGTTACAGAGGTCAGATTGCAGTATGTGAAAGCCTTGGTGGCAATTGATGTCACACCATCACCGAGCGTAACGGAGGTCAGATTAGAACACCAGTCAAACGCTTTTTCTCCAATAGAAGCATTGGGAATGGTGACAGAGGTCAGACCTTTGCAGTCTTTGAAAGCATAAGCACCAATTTTCGTCACATTTGCAGGAATATCCATGGAGGTAAGACCTGTACAGCCTTGGAAGGCAGAGGTTCCGATTTCCGTCACACCCTTACCGATAGTGACAGAAGTCAGATTAGTACAATGAGAAAATGCAGTACTGCCAATGGATTTCACATCATCACCTAATATATACTCTGTTACTTGGTCTCCAAAGAAAGAATAAACGCTACTGTTTTTTACAATATTGTTACTATTCAGGTTCACTTGCGTCAGATTAGTACAACCCTTGAAAGTCTCATAACTCATACTATTCCCGTCCAAAGTATTAGGAATAGTGACGGTGGTCAGATTAGTACAGTCCTGAAATGCCCATGCTTTAAGGCTCGTCACACTATTAGGTATAGTGACGATAGTAAGACCAGTACTTCTAAACGCAGAATAACCGATAGTAGTCACACTTTCAGGAATAATAATGAAAGAAAGACCTGTACAACCTTGAAATGAGTGATCACCGATGCTGACCACACTGTTCGGAATAACAACCCAAGTCAAGTTGCTACACTCATAGAACGCATCTTCTCCAATACTCGTCACGCTATAGGTAATCCCATCGTAATATACAGACTCAGGGATATTAACATAGCCGGTGTACTCGTTATCATTAGACCACCTATAATCCCCTTGGAAACTGACGGCAACCTCCGTGTCACTTGTCTTTACATAGTAGATGGTGACCCCATCAGAGTTCGCCACCTCAAAGTCATGGGCAAATGCCTCTACTCCAATCATGCTCATGAGCATGATGAGTAAAATGGAAATGTTTAAGTGTTGTTTCATATCTATCATTTTGTCAGTAATATCATCGCAAAGATACGAATAAGTGAGTAAAATTCCAAATTTTATTTGAGAATTT
>DEJF01000057.1:30668-30844 GCA_002353225.1 Prevotella sp. UBA2755
GAACGAGAGAATCTTCAAGGCTTAAAAGAAGACTAAAAGATACGAGTTTCCTACCGATAAACTGGTCGTTTGTTACCGACTGGCGGAGGGTTTGTTACCGAGAAACTCTGTCTTTCTCTCGCGCGTGCGCGTGCGCACTATAGTTTTTTAAATCCTTGCCACCGTTGCCGCCTTGC
>DEJF01000057.1:30858-32071 GCA_002353225.1 Prevotella sp. UBA2755
TTGCAAAACTATTTGATTATCAGAAAATTGCAGGTGACAAGGACGAAAAATCGTTGTCACTCGTTGCCACTAAATGCTATTTTTGCCCCTAAAATGGGGTAAAAACCGTGTTGTAAACAGACTCCTATTTGTCTTTTGGGAGAGAGAAGGCATCATACAACTTATTGTGCTAACCACCAAAGAATATCTCCCATGAAAGTAAATTCAGTGTATTTACTGAGTAAATTCAGTGTGTTTACTGAGTAAATTCAGTGAATTTACTGAAATAGGAGACATTGGGATAAAAAACATCTAATAGGGTGTTTGATGAAGGAAAATAATGAGGAAATAATTTGGGGATATCGGGAATAGTTCGTACCTTTACATTCAAAATGAATGGCTATGGCAATTTTAGAGATTACAGACCTTAAGCACCCTGGGGTGGAACTGTTCAGTACACTGACAGAAGCACAGTTGCGCAACAGGATGGAGCCAGAGAAGGGTATCTTCATCGTGGAGAGTCCGAAAGTGATCCGCGTGGCATTGGACGCAGGTTATCAGCCCGTGGCGCTGCTCTGCGAGCGGAGACATATCGAGGGCGATGCCGCCGACATCATCCAACGGTGTGACGACATACCTGTCTATACGGGTAGTCGGGAACTATTGGCTGACCTGACAGGCTATACCCTCACCAGAGGGGTGCTCTGTGCCATGCGCCGCCCTACCCCACAACGTATAGAGACCATCTGCAAGGACGCACGGCGCATCGTGGTGATAGACGGTGTGGTGGACACCACTAATATCGGAGCCATCTTCCGCTCGGCGGCGGCTTTAGGTATTGATGCCGTATTGCTGACCACCAACTCATGCGACCCCCTGAACCGCAGGGCAGTGAGAGTGTCAATGGGCTCCGTGTTCCTCGTTCCCTGGACATGGATAGAGGGTGACATCAGTCAACTGCACGGTCTGGGATTCAAGACACTGGCAATGGCACTGACCGACAACTCTCTCCCACTCGATGCCCCTATCCTGAAACAAGAGGAGCGACTTGCCATCGTCATGGGTACCGAAGGTGACGGACTGCCTAAGGAGACCATTGCTAATGCCGACTATGTGGTGAGGATTCCCATGGCACATGGGGTTGACTCGCTCAATGTCGCTGCCGCCTCGGCAATCGCTTTCTGGGAACTGGGAGGGAAGTAAATGCTAATAAATTTGGTTTTCTTCTCACTTA
>DEJF01000057.1:32126-40008 GCA_002353225.1 Prevotella sp. UBA2755
CTTAATCGTACCTTTGCACACACATTATGGAGAATAACAGTATATTACAGAAATTGGACGGACTGGAGGCTCGCTTCGAGGAGGTATCGACCCTGATTACCGATCCCAGCGTGATAGCCGACCAGAACCGATTCGTGAAACTCACGAAGGAATATAAGGACTTGGGCGACATCATGGATGCCCGCAAGCGCTATATCGCCTGTCTGAACAGTATCAAGGAGGCGAAGGATATCCTTGCCAACGAGGATGATGCAGAGATGAAGGAGATGGCGCGTGAGGAACTTGCCGAGAACGAGGCATTGCAGCCCAAACTGGAGGAGGAGATCAAAATCGCCCTGATTCCGAAGGATCCTGAGGACGCGAAGAACGTGCAGATGGAGATTCGTGCCGGAACAGGTGGTGACGAGGCTTGTCTGTTTGCAGGCGACCTGTTCAAAATGTACAAGAGTTTCTGCGACGCTAAGGGGTGGCAACTCGCCATTACCAGTGTGTCGGAGGGTGCCGTGGGAGGATATAAGGAAATCGACTTTGCCGTCTCTGGTGCTGATGTCTACGGTACACTGAAATACGAGTCGGGTGTCCACCGTGTACAGCGTGTGCCTGCCACCGAGACACAGGGGCGTATGCACACCTCTGCCGCCACCGTTGCCGTACTGCCCGAGGCGGATAAGTTTGAGGTACATATCAACGAGGGCGAGATTAAGTGGGATACTTTCCGAAGCAGTGGCGCCGGTGGTCAGAACGTGAACAAGGTGGAGTCTGGTGTCCGTCTTCGCTATATGTGGAAGAACCCTAATACGGGTGAGACTGAGGAGATTCTCATCGAGTGTACCGAGACACGTGACCAGCCAAAGAACAAGGAACGTGCCCTCTCGCGCCTGTACACTTTTATATATGACAAGGAGCACCAGAAATACATGGACGATATCGCTTCACGTCGAAAGACTCTCGTCTCCACGGGTGACCGCTCTGCGAAGATCCGTACCTACAACTTCCCGCAAGGTCGTGTAACGGACCACCGCATCGGCTATACCACTCATGACTTGCAAGGTTTCCTCGGTGGTGACATACAGCCTATGATTGATGCCCTCACCGTCGC
Organism: Prevotella sp. UBA2755; assembly: GCA_002353225.1. Taxonomy (GTDB): domain Bacteria; phylum Bacteroidota; class Bacteroidia; order Bacteroidales; family Bacteroidaceae; genus Prevotella. The sequence continues at coordinate 33,226 of DEJF01000057.1, forward strand.
AGAGAATGCTGAACGCATGAAAGAGTCAGAACTATAATTAAGGAACTAATAAATCATAAGAAGAGATGGACTGGAACAGATTTTGGGCACCTATGCGCCAGAAAATGAGAAAAGAACAGTTATGGGCTATTATCATCTCGGCTTTAGGCATTTTTCCTATTAGTTATTTTGCTAAAGAGATAGATAATATTTGGGTATTATGGGGACTTCTCTTAATCTGGTTTATTTTTGTTTATTTCTTCTACCTTTTCTATTTATACTATAAGAAATAATTATGAACAGACAAGAACTGATACAGCAAATCAAGGAGAAACAGTCGTTTCTCTGTGTGGGTCTTGATACAGACCTGAACAAAATTCCCCAGTGCATCATCGACGAGGCGAAGGAGAAAGACGGCGAAGAATATATCTTTCGCGCCCTCTGTGAGTTCAATGCCCTCATCATCGATGCCACGGCACCCTATTGTGTCGCTTACAAACCTAACCTTGCCTTCTATGAGGCATACGGCGTTGACGGCATCCTTGCCTTTGAAGCGACCGTCGACTATCTGAAGGAGGAGTATCCCAACCACTTCATTATCGCTGACGCCAAGCGCGGGGATATCGGTAACACGTCAAAGATGTATGCCAAGACCTTCTTCGAGGAGTATGACGTTGACGCACTGACGGTGGCACCCTATATGGGCGAGGACTCCGTAACCCCCTTCCTCGGCTACGATGACAAGTGGGTCATCCTGCTGGCATTGACTTCAAATAAGGGCTCATACGACTTCCAGTTGACAGAGGATAAAGACGGTGTCCGTTTGTTTGAGAAAGTGCTGAAGCAAAGTCAGCAGTGGGGCAATGATGAGAATATGATGTATGTTGTCGGTGCCACACAGGGTCGTATGTTCGAGGATATCCGCAAGGTAGCCCCTACCCACTTCCTGCTCGTACCGGGTGTCGGTGCACAGGGCGGCAGTCTTCAGGAGGTATGCCAATACGGTATGACGAAAGACTGTGGATTGCTCGTCAACTCCTCACGCGGCATCATCTATGCCAGCAATGGAGAGGACTTTGCAGAGGTTGCCGCCCAGAAGGCAAAGGAACTGCAAGAGCAGATGGCAGAAGAGATCAGAAAGAGAATGTAAGAAAGAGGTACTTACGGCAATGGTTTTACAAAGCGCATCTCATGGAGGATGCGCTTTTGTCGTTTAAGGACATAAGTGCTGGGCTTTGCGGAATTATAGCGCAAAGGATTGGGCAATGTGGCGGCTATCAACGCACACTCCGCACTGGTCAGTTGGGAGGCAGTCTTGTGGAAATGCCATTCCGCCACAGCATCAACACCATAGATACCATCCCCCATCTCTATGGAGTTCAGGTAGACCTCCATGATACGCTGTTTCGACCATATCAACTCTATCAATGCCGTGAAATACACCTCAAAGCCTTTTCGTATCCATGAGCGACCAGGCCACAGGAACACATTCTTCGCCGTTTGCTGAGAGATGGTGGAGGCACCTATCTTGTTCTTCTCCGGATGTTTGAGGTTACGGATGGCAGCATGCTCTATTGCCTTATAGTCAAAACCGTGATGCTCTAAGAAACGGGCATCCTCACTCCCCATCACGGCAAGCGACATCGAAGGAGATATCTCCTCATAGGGTACCCAGTGGTGATGCAATGTCAGTTCCTTACCCTGAGATGCCTGTTGTCCCAAACGGATGAACATCAGGGGCGTAAACCATACTGGTACCCAACGTAATACTACAACAGAAAGAATAGTGGAGGCAAAGAATGCCACCACTATCCACATTAGGGTTTTCTTAATGAAACGGATAATACGCTTCACACGATTGCTTATTGAGCCTTAGCCTGTGCCTCAGCCTGCTGAATCATCTCCTTGCTGGCATACATGTAAACCTCTACACGACGGTTCTGCTGACGACCAGCGGCAGTAGTGTTGTCGGCAACAGGATTGGTAGAACCCTGACCCTCTACACTCTTAATCTGCTTAGACTGCACACCGCAAGAACGAAGATAGTTGTTCACGCTGTTAGCACGATTGACTGACAAAGGCTGGTTGATAGCGTCACTACCGGTATTGTCTGTATGACCGATAATAGCGACATCACAATCCGTATTGGAATTCAGCACACGGGCAAACTCAGCGAGTGAATTCTTGGCACTGGTGCTCAGATCTGCCTTACCAGTAGCGAAGAGAATACCAGAGTCGAAAGTCACCTTCACAGCATCCAGACCATTGGTGTCCTTAACGGTCTCCACCTGAGCGTTCTGGACCTGCTCAGCAGCCTTCTTTGCCTTATCCATCTTATTACCGATGATGGCTCCAGCGCCGGCACCTACTGCACCGCCTACTGCAACACCTACTGCTGTATTACCAGCAATGGCTCCGATAATACCACCTAACAAAGCACCGCCACCGGCACCGATACCTGCACCCTTCTGGGTGTTGTTACAAGCGAAGAGCATGCCTACGCAAAGTAACAGGGAAACAATTTTAATTTTCATACTTATATTCAATAAATGGTTATAATTTTGACGCAAAGATACAAATAAATTCGGAACATGGTGTTTATAATTCATATTTATTTCGTAATTTTGCACCAAATTTTGAAAATTAAAGAGATTTATGGCTAAAGAACTCAAAGAAATGACGAAGAGAACTGACAATTATAGTCAGTGGTATAACGACTTGGTGGTGAAGGCTGACCTTGCGGAGCAGTCGGCAGTACGTGGCTGTATGGTCATCAAGCCCTATGGCTATGCCATCTGGGAAAAGATGCAACAGCAACTCGACAAGATGTTCAAGGAGACTGGTGCGCAGAACGCCTATTTCCCCCTGCTCATCCCGAAGTCGTTCCTCAGTCGTGAGGCAGAACACGTGGAGGGTTTCGCCAAAGAGTGCGCCGTGGTGACTCACTATCGCCTGCGTGCCAAGGAAGACAAGAGCGGTGTGGAGGTTGATCCCGCCGCTAAACTGGAAGAGGAACTGATTGTACGTCCGACCTCTGAGACGATTATATGGAACACCTATAAGAACTGGATTCACTCTTGGCGCGACCTGCCTTTGATGTGTAACCAGTGGTGTAACGTGATGCGCTGGGAGATGCGTACCCGTCCGTTCCTCCGTACCTCAGAGTTCCTTTGGCAAGAAGGACACACCGCCCATGCTACCAAGGAGGAGGCTGAGCAGGAGGCACAGAAGATGCTGGGTGTCTATGCTAAATTCGCAGAGGAATGGATGGCTGTTCCCGTACTACAGGGTGTGAAGAGTGAGACGGAGCGTTTCGCCGGTGCCCTCGACACCTACACCATCGAGGCTATGATGCAGGACGGAAAGGCATTGCAGAGCGGTACCTCTCATTTCCTCGGACAGAACTTTGCCAAGGCTTTCGAGGTTACTTACTTAAATAAGGAGAACAAACCAGAATATGTATGGGCAACCTCATGGGGAGTTTCCACTCGACTGATTGGTGCGCTCATCATGACTCACTCCGACGATAACGGTTTGGTACTGCCTCCGCGTCTGGCTCCTATCCAGGTGGTCATTATCCCGATTGCCAATAAACCTGAGCAGATGGAGATTGTCAACAATGAGGTACAACCTATCATTGAGGAACTCCGTTCCAAAGGTATCACCGTGAAGTTCGACGATGCAGACAATAAACGTCCTGGCTTTAAGTTCGCTGATTATGAATTAAAGGGTGTTCCTGTTCGTCTGGTACTGGGAGCCCGTGATTTGGAGAACGGCACTATTGAGGTGATGCGCCGTGACACGTTAGAGAAAGAGACCCGTCCCTTGGAGGGTATCGCACAATATGTAGAGCAACTGCTGGAGGATATTCAGAAGAATATTTTCGAGAAGGCACGTAAATATCGTGACGAGCATGTCTATGAGTGTGACAACTACGAAGAGTTCAAAGAGCGTATAAAGGACGGCGGCTTCTTCCTCTGCCATTGGGACGGCACTGCCGAGACAGAGGCGAAGATCAAAGAAGAGACACAGGCAACCATCCGTTGTGTGCCTTTCGCCTATGAGCAGACACCCGGTACGGATATGGTAAGCGGCAAACCTGCCAAATACCGTGTCATCATTGCCCGCAGTTACTAATATTGTACGGAAAATCAATGCTTTACAAAAACTTTCGGTCAAAACATTTTGTGGTGACCGAAAGTTTTTGTAATTTTGCAGCCGATTTGCGGAATCATGCCGCAATCATAGTTCACATAAAGTCCAACTTTATTAAATTACAAACAATTAAATTATGTCAGAATTAACAAAGAACGTCCAGCCATTGAACGACTTCAATTGGGAAGAGTTTGAGAATGGCATGGCAGCAAACGTCAGCAAGGAAGAACTTGACAAGGCGTATGATGAGACACTGAACAAAGTCAGTGAGCATCAGGTTGTCGACGGTACAGTCATCAGCGTCGACAAGAAAGAGGTAGTCGTAAACATCGGCTACAAGAGCGACGGTATTATCCCCGCTTCTGAGTTCCGTTACAACCCCGACCTGAAGGTTGGTGACACCGTTGAGGTGTATGTTGAGAACGCTGAGGACAAAAAGGGACAACTCGTTCTCTCTCACAAGAAGGCTCGTCTCTCTAAGAGTTGGGATCGTGTTAATGCCGCTCTTGATAACGAGGAGATCGTTCAGGGTTACATCAAGTGCCGTACCAAGGGTGGTATGATTGTTGACGTATTCGGTATCGAGGCATTCCTGCCCGGTAGCCAGATTGACGTTCACCCCATACGCGACTACGACCAGTTCGTAGGAACCACCATGGACTTCAAGATTGTGAAGATCAATCAGGAGTTCCGCAACGTTGTTGTTTCCCACAAGGCTCTCATCGAGGCTGAGTTGGAGGCACAGAAGAAAGAGATTATCGGCAAACTGGAGAAGGGTCAGATTCTCGAAGGTACCGTTAAGAACATCACTTCTTACGGTGTATTCGTTGACCTCGGCGGTGTTGACGGACTCATTCACATCACCGATCTCTCTTGGGGCCGCGTAGACGATCCTCATAAGGTAGTTGAACTCGACCAGAAGATTAATGTCGTTATCCTCGACTTCGACGATGAGAAGAAGCGCATCGCCCTCGGTCTGAAGCAACTCACTCCACATCCATGGGATGCACTGGATGCTGACCTGAAGGTTGGTGACCATGTGAAAGGTAAGGTTGTCGTTATCGCTGACTATGGCGCATTCGTTGAGATTCAGCCTGGTGTAGAGGGTCTGATCCACGTATCAGAGATGTCATGGAGCCAGCACCTCCGTTCCGCTCAGGAGTTCCTGAAAGTTGGTGACGATGTAGAGGCTGTCATTCTGACTCTCGACCGTGACGAGCGTAAGATGTCTCTCGGCATCAAGCAGTTGAAGGAAGATCCATGGGAGGCTATCGAGGTTAAATATCCTGTTGGCAGCAAGCACACTGCAAAGGTTCGCAACTTCACTAACTTCGGCGTATTCGTTGAACTGGAAGAGGGTGTTGACGGTCTGATTCATATTAGTGACCTCTCTTGGACCAAGAAGGTTAAGCATCCTTCTGAGTTCACTCAGGTTGGTGCAGAGATTGATGTTGTCGTTCTTGATATCGACAAGGAGAATCGTCGTCTGTCTCTCGGTCACAAGCAGTTAGAGGATAATCCTTGGGACGTATTCGAGGCTAAGTATACCGTTGGCTCTATCCACGAGGGCAAGATTATCGAATTGCTCGAGAAGGGTGCCGTTGTATCCCTCGACAAGGACGTTGAGGGATTTGCCACTCCTAAGCACCTCGTTAAGGAGGATGGCTCACAGGCACAACTCAATGAGGAACTGCCCTTCAAGGTGATTGAATTCAATAAGGACTCTAAGCGTATCATCCTGTCTCACAGCCGTACCTTCGAGGATCCTCAGCGTGAGGAGAAGAAGGCTGCTGCCAAGAAGACACGTGCTGCCAAGAAGGACGAGACTCCAAAGATTGAGAATGTCGCTGCCAGCACCACACTCGGTGACATCGATGTACTCGCAGAGTTGAAGGCTAAGATGGAGAAGGGTGAGTAATCCCCTACTCCTTCTACCTTAATATAATATAAGGGCTGCATCCGAAAGAATGCAGCCCTTATCATTTCCGTTAAAAGGTAATCCTAAAAAGGAAGGTCATCAGCACTACCCTCACCAGTGGGTTCCTGTGCTGGAGGGAACGGAGCAGCGGCAGCCTGAGGAGCAGCATCCTGCTGTGGCGGGAACGGAGCAGCCTGTGGAGCCCCTGCTACGGGTGCTGCCCCACGAGTCACGTTATAAGCACGAATCTCGTTAAACCAACGTCCGTTGTACTCATGTGCATCAATGTCAAAACTTACAGTCACATCCTCACCGTTCTGGATGTTGAACTGCTTGATACGATCCTCTCCGAAGATACGGAAGACACACTTACGGGGATACTGACCAGGAACCTCTATCACATATTCCTGCGACATCCAAGGATTTCCAGTGCGTGATGACACGCCACTGTTTGCCGGAAGTACGGCAATAATCTTACCTGTTAATTCCATAATAATTTATTCGTTATTAATTGTTGATTTTACGTTTCAGATTGCGAAATTACGAAAAATACTTTTAATTTGAGAATATTTTACGGAATATTTTTGCATTTGAATAAGTTATTTTGTATTTTTGTAGTCAATTTGAAGGACTTAAAACAAATAAATAAAATAACTCATGAGATTTACCGTATCAAGCACTGCGCTTAGCAGCAAACTCAATGCTCTTTCGAGAGTCATTAACAGCAAGAA
>DEJF01000057.1:40013-53231 GCA_002353225.1 Prevotella sp. UBA2755
TCCTTGCCTATCTTAGCCGACTTCTTATTTGACATTCAGGACAACGTGCTTCATCTGACCGCTTCCGATAGCGAGAATGTGATGAACACACAGGTGGAACTGACTGACTGTGACGGCAATGCCCGCTTTGCTATCGGCAACCACGACTTGTTAGAGGCAATGAAGGGTTTCTCCGAGCAGCCTATCACCTTTGATGTCAACCAACAGGAGAATTCCGCTAAGATCAGTTACCAGAATGGTATGTTCTCACTGCCTATTGAGAATGCAGACGAGTATCCCCAAGCACAGTCTATCAATGAGGGTGCCCATGTCATTACCATTTCCAGTGACTTGCTGGCAGAGAACATCAACCGCTCGTTGTTCGCCACCGCACAGGATGAACTTCGCCCTGTGATGAACGGCATTTACTTCGACCTCACCCCAGAGTGTCTTGCTGTTGTAGCCTCCGACGGACACAAGTTGGTACGCAACAAGGTATTCACTATCCAAAGTGAGCAGCCTGCCGCTTTTATTCTGCCTAAGAAGCCTGCTTCCCTGCTGAAGAACCTGTTACAGAAAGACGGTGGTGACGTGGAGATTCGCTTTGATGAGCGTAATTCACAGATTAACTATGGTGACGGACAGATCACCTGTCGTCTGATAGAGGGTCGCTATCCTAACTATAATTCTGTCATTCCCCAGGGTAATCCAAATGTGCTGACGATTGACCGTCTCGGACTCCTTGCTGCCCTTCGCCGCGTACAACCGTTCGCCAATGACTCCAGCAATCTGATTCGCTTCCATGTAGAAGGTGGAACACTGCAACTGGACGCAGAGGACTATGACTTCTCAAAAACCGCCACTGAACGTATGTCATGTGACTATAATGGTCAGCCGATGAGTATTGGGTTCAAGGGTGCTTCCTTCATTGAAATCTTGAGCAACTTCGATTGTCAGGATGTGATTATCCAACTTGCAGACCCCAGCCGTGCCGGACTGGTACTGCCCTCTGAGCAGCCAGAGAATCAGGATGTACTGATGCTGATGATGCCTATGCTCATCAACGACTAAACAGATAGCGAATGAAACTGAATTTACAGAAACCACTTGTAATATTTGATTTGGAGACCACGGGCCTTGACCTTGTCAAGGACCGTGTCATTCAAATATCCTATATCAAGGTTTACCCCGATGGCAGGGAGGAGCGCGGCAACCATCTCATCAACCCCGAGAAGCCAATTCCTGAGGTAGTAGAGAATTTGACGGGCATCAAGAATGAAGACGTGAAGGACAAGCCGACTTTCAAGCAGATGGCACAGCAACTGAATCAGGTATTCAGTGGTAGTGACATCGCCGGCTATAATTCCAACCATTTTGACGTGCCCCTGCTCGCTGAAGAGTTCCTACGTGCCGGTGTAGACTTCGATTTCTCCAAGTGCCGGTTGATAGACGTGCAGACCATCTATCATAAGATGGAACGCCGTAATCTTGCCGCTGCCTATAAGTTCTATTGCGGCAGAAAGATGGAAGAGGACTTTACCGCCCATCGTGCCGATGAGGATACAGAGGCGACCTATCGGGTACTACAAGGACAATTGGATATGTACACCGCAGAGAAACAGGAAGACCCAGAGCGTATCCTTCAGAATGACATGCAGTATCTTGCTGATTTCTCGAAAGCCAACAACAACATCGACTTTGCCGGTCGTATTGTATGGGGAGAATTGAAAGACCGCACAGGGAAAACGGTTCTTGACAAGGACGGCAACCCCGTCATGACGGAAGTCTTCAACTTCGGGAAGTACAAGGGACAGCCTGTCACACAGGTGCTCCGTTATGACCCTGGCTATTATAGTTGGATATTAGGTGGCGATTTCACTTATAACACCAAACAAGTACTCACACGCATCCGTCTTCGTGAGAGTCAAATGAACGCATGAGTATGCTTAAAGGCAAGAAGATCGTTTTAGGAATTACAGGCTCTATCGCAGCCTACAAGGCTTGCTATATCATCCGTGGACTGATAAAGGCAGGCGCGGAGGTACAGGTGGTCATCACACCTGCAGGGAAAGAGTTTATCACGCCTATCACCCTATCAGCACTAACACAGAAACCTGTTATCAGTGATTTCTTCTCACAACGTGACGGTACGTGGCACTCTCATGTGGCACTTGGTCTTTGGGCAGATGCCATGCTCATCGCTCCCTGTACTGCCTCTACTCTTGGCAAAATGGCTCATGGCGTTGCAGACAACATGCTGATTACCACCTATCTCTCCATGAAGGCGCCTGTGTTCATCGCACCTGCAATGGATCTGGATATGTATCAGCACCCCACAACCCAGGAGAACCTCCGCAAATTGCAGTCTTTTGGCAATCAGATTATCGAACCACGAAGCGGTTTTCTTGCCTCAGGACTGGAAGGAAAAGGACGTATGGAAGAGCCAGAGAGAATCGTGGAGTTCTTAGACTGCGCGCTCTCTACCCCGTCCCCACTCGCCGGGAAGAAGATCATGATCACCGCCGGACCTACCTATGAGAAGATAGACCCTGTCCGCTTTATCGGCAACTATAGTAGTGGGAAGATGGGATTTGCCCTCGCGGAGGAATGCGCCCTTCAGGGGGCTGAGGTAGAACTGGTGTCAGGTCCTGTCGCCCTGACAACCAATCATCCTCACATTCACCGCACCGACGTGGAGAGTTGTGAGGAGATGTATCAGGCAGCGACAAGTATCTATGCGACAAGTGATGCCGCTATCCTTTGTGCCGCCGTTGCCGACTTCCGTCCAGAGACTATCGCTGAGGAGAAAATCAAGAGAGAGCATGACGACCTTGTCATCCGCCTGACACCTACCCACGATATTGCTGCGGCATTGGGACAGATGAAACGGAAAGACCAACGACTGATCGGTTTTGCTTTGGAGACCAACGACGAACAGCAGAATGCACAAAAGAAACTGGAACGCAAGAACCTCGACTTTATCGTATTGAATTCCTTACGTAACGAAGGTACCTGTTTCCAGTCGGACGAGAACCAGATCAGCATCATCTCCCACAAAGGACAGAAAGACTATCCCCGTAAACCAAAGAAAGAGGTCGCTACCGATATTGTTAACGAATTAGCATCCATCCTATGAAAAGAGTCATCTGGCTTATCATCATCATACTCTGTCCATTCAGTCTCCATGCACAGGAACTGAATGCGAAGATTACGATAAACCATGCCCAAATTCAAGGAACGGATGCCAGTGTCTTTGAGACTTTACAACAGGCTTTAGAGCAATTCGTCAACGAGCGGCAATGGACTGATTATCAATTCCAAAAGCACGAGCGTATCAATTGCAACTTTAATATTACTGTCACTAAATACAACAAGGACGAAAACCGCTTTGAGGCTACAGCGATGATACAGGCTAACCGCCCTGTTTATCAGTCCACGTACACCACCACCTTATATAATAATAAGGATGCTGACTTCAACTTCGACTATATCCAATACGACCAGTTGAACTTTCAGGAAGAGATGATAGACAATCAGTTGACCGCCCTCTTCGCCTATTATGCCTACCTGATCATCGGACTTGACCTTGACAGTTTCTCCCCATTGGGTGGAACAGATGTCCTGCAACGCTGTCTGAATCTGGTAAACAACACGCAGAACTTAGGGTTTACCGGATGGAAGGCTTTTGAGACAAGCCGCAACCGCTTTGCCATCATCAACGACTATCTGGACGAGGGTCTGAAGCCTTTGCGCCAGTTACAATACGACTACTATCGTACTGGACTTGACGAGATGGCGAACAATGCGGAGCGCGGCAGGGCAAATGTCACAACAGCGCTTAATAACTTAAAAGAGGCGCACCAGAATAAGCCGCTGAGTCTGCTGCCACAGATATGGACAGACTACAAGCGGGATGAACTTGCCTCCATCTACCATGGGAAAGGTACCCAGAAAGAGAAAGAGCAGGTGTATGAACTACTATTCTCCATCAATGCCTCACAAAGTAATGCGTGGGACAAAATCAAGAATTAGAAGATGCTTAGACAACTATACATCAAGAATTTCACACTGATTGATGAACTCAATATCGAGTTACGCCCTGGTTTCTCTGTCATTACAGGTGAGACGGGAGCCGGTAAGAGCATCATCCTCGGTGCTATCGGACTCCTCTTAGGACAACGTGCCGACTCCAAGACCATTAAGCAAGGTGCCGACCGCTGCATCATCGAAGCCCACTTCGACCTGAGCCGCTACCAGTTGAAGTCTTTCTTTGAGGATAATGACATCGACTATGATGCCAATGACTGCATTATCCGTCGTGAACTCACGGCGGCAGGCAAGAGCCGTGCCTTCATCAACGACACCCCTGTCGCCTTGTCGTCCTTAAAGGAACTGGGTGACATGTTGGTGGATGTCCACTCCCAGCATCAGAACCTGTTATTAGGTAAACAAGACTTCCAACTGGAGGTGGTTGACACACTTGCCAAGGACCAGGACAGTCTTATTGCCTATCAGAAAGAATTCTCCGCTTACCACGACAAGCAGTGTGAGTTGCAGACCTTACAGGAGGAGATGGAACGCAACCGCCAGAACATTGACTTCCTGCAGTTCCAATACAACGAACTGGAACAAGCCCATCTCGTTGAGGACGAACAGGAGGAGATGGAGCAACAGCGTGACACGATGGCACATAGTGAGGATATCAAGACGGCACTCTATGAGACCAAGAACCATCTTGCAGACGATGAGCAAGGTGTCCTTCCCCTACTCCGCAAGTCACTCTCTGCCCTGCAATCTATCTCGAAGGTCTATCCCACGACAGAGGAATGGACCGCCCGCATGGAGAGTTGCCAGATAGAACTCAAAGATATCGCACAGGATGTGGAGGGACACTTGGAGGACATCGATTTCGACCCTGCCGAACTGGACCGTATCAACCAACGTCTTGACAAGATATATGACCTACAAAAGAAATACCATGTTGAGACCGTGGCGGAACTGATTAGTCTGCGTGATGAGTTAAAGCGACAACTGAGTCAGATAGAGAATAGCGACGAGGCATTGGCAATCCTGCAAGAAGAACTCCATACCCTTCAGCAGACATGTTTGCAAAAAGCCGACAAACTTACCAGACTCCGTCAGAAAGCCGCTAAGGATATAGAGCAGCAGATGAAAGAGCGTTTGAAATCACTCGGTATGCCGAATGTCCGTTTTGAGGTGACCATCCAAAAGACGGACCTGCGTAAAGATGGACAAGACGATATCGCCTTCCTCTTCAGTGCTAACACATCCAGTCCGTTGCAACCTATCGCTCAGGTAGCCTCTGGTGGTGAGATAGCCCGTGTGATGCTCTCCCTGAAGGCGATGATCAGCGGAGCCGTCAAACTCCCCACCATCATCTTCGACGAGATAGACACAGGAGTCAGTGGAAAGATTGCCGAGCGTATGGCTGAGATCATGCAGGAGATGGGAGCCAATGACCGTCAGGTCATCTCTATTACACACCTCCCACAGATTGCCGCCCTTGGTACTACCCATTATCGTGTTTCCAAACAAGAGACCGCAATGGGCACAACCAGTCGGATGCAACTTCTCTCCGATGAGGAGCGCATCCATGAGATTGCCCAAATGCTCAGTGGCAGTGATATCTCCGCCGCCGCTATACAAAACGCTAAAGAATTACTGAAATTATGAAAAGATTATTATTAGTATTACCTTTATACCTGTTCACCCTTCTACCATTGTCCGCCCAGTCATGGGCATCCAAGGCAATAAAGTCACTATTGACAGTAAAAACCTTCTCCGCTGACGGCACACTTCTTGCCAGTAGCACTGGTTTCTTTATCGGCACTGACGGTGAGGCTGTCAGCAGTTACGCCCCCTTCAAGGGAGCCCTACGTGCCGTGGTAATTGACGCACAAGGCAAAGAGTATCCTGTGGAGTTCATGTTAGGTGCCAACGAGACCTATGATGTAGCCAAGTTCCAGGTTGCCGCACGAAAGACCACACCTCTTGCCATTGCGGCAAATGCCACTAATGGTAGTAGTGTCTGGCTCCTGCCCTATGCTGTCAACAAAACACCCGAATGTGTTCAAGGAACGGTCAGCAGTGCGGAACAGTTTCAAGAGAAATACCAATACTACACACTCTCCATGACAGTCGAGGAAAGCCAAGTCAGTTGTCCTGTCCTCAATCAGAATGGAGAGGTAGTAGGCATTATCCAACCGTCTGCTGGTGATAAGAAAGGAACCTCCTATGCTATCAGTGCCCGGTATGCAGCAGACCTGAAGATCAGTGGACTGAGTGTCAACGACCCGGTCATGAAACAAACACAGATTCCTATCGCCTTGCCAGATGATACCAAGGAAGCACTGCTATCCCTCTTCCTTGCCTCCTCCTCGATGAGCGAGAGCCAGTATGCCAATATGGTGGAGCGTTTCATCCTGAAATTCCCCAATGAGGCTGATGGTTATATCTATCGTGCCCGCTACCAGACTTCCAAAGGTAATTTCAGCAGTGCCGAGGAGGATATGCAGCAAGCAGTAAGAATTGGAGGAGCACAAGATGATGTCCACTACCAATACGCTGAACTCATCTACCAGAAAGCACTCTATCAAAGTGACAAGCCATTCAGTGCATGGACACTCGATAAGGCTTTCAGCGAGTCACAAGAGGCATACCGTATCAACCCCATGTCTGTCTATTTACAGCAACAGGCACAGATTCGCTATGCCCAAAGACAATATGCTGAGGCATACAATCTCTATGACCAACTCACCCGTAGTGACCTCCGCAGTGCAGATATTTTCTTTGCCGCCTCACAATGTAAGGCACAGTTGAATGAGCCAGAACAGCAACTCGCCTTATTAGACAGCGCCGTCAATCAGTTCAGTCGTCCTTATGTCAAGACAGCGGCTCCCTATCTGTTTGCCCGTGCTCAGGCATTATATAATCACGAGAAATACCGCCCTGCCGTCAACGACTACAACGAGTACGCCGAACTGATGGGCAGTCAGTTAGGAGCCCCCTTCTATTATCAGCGTGAACTTGCCGAACTGGGTGGGCATCTCTACCAGCAGGCATTGAACGATATCAACAAGGCTATCGAACTGGATCCCACTGAGTCCATGTACTATGCCGAGAAAGCATCCCTGCAAGTACGTGTCGGTATGCATAAGGATGCCATAGAGACGGCACGCCAACTGATACAAATGTCACCAGACCTTTCTGACGGTTACCTGTTCTTAGGCTTAGGACAATGCCTGACAAACCAGAAAGCGGAAGGTGTGAAGAATCTCAATAAAGCAAAAGAAATGGGTAATGAGCAGGCACAGTCTCTTATCGAGAAATACGCTAAATAAAAAGAACTGCTAATATTAATTAATAATATTTGGTTTATTCTCGATAAATTCTTATCTTTGCACCATTGGTAACTAAGCAATACTTTATTAAACACAATTAAAACATGAAGAATGTACCTGAAATGAAGATTGGAATCGTCGCTGTAAGTCGCGACTGTTTTCCAGAGTCACTGGCTGTAAACCGCCGCAAGGCAGTTATCGCTGCGTATGAGAAAAAGTATGGCAAGGAGGGCATCTATGAGTGTCCTATCTGCATCGTAGAGAGTGAGATTCACGCACAGCAGGCACTGGAGGATGTGCAGAAGGCAGGATGTAACGCCCTCGTTGTTTATCTCGGCAACTTCGGTCCTGAGATCTCTGAGACCATGCTTGCTGACTGGTTCCAGGGTCCCACCATGTTCTGCGCTGCCGCTGAGGAGACACAGAACGACCTGATTGACGGACGTGGTGATGCCTACTGCGGTATGCTGAATGCCAGCCAGGCTCTCTCCCTCCGCAAGACCCGTGCCTACATCCCTGAGGAGCCCGTTGGCGATGCTGACCAGTGCGCAGAGATGATTCATGAGTTCTTCCCCATCGCTCGTGCTATCGTTGGTCTGCAGAACCTGAAGATTATCAGTTTCGGTCCTCGTCCAAACAACTTCCTCGCTTGTAACGCTCCTATCCGTGCGCTCTATGATCTCGATGTTGAGATTGAGGAGAACTCAGAACTTGACTTGCTCGAGGCATTCCAGAAGCATGCAGGTGACCCACGCATCGACGATGTAGTGAAGGATATGGCTCAGGAGTTGGGTGCTGGTAACAAGATTCCTTCTGTACTGCCTAAACTCGCTCAGTATGAGTTGACACTGACAGACTGGATTGAGGCTCACAAGGGTTCTCGCAAGTATGTTGCCATGGCTAACAAGTGCTGGCCTGCCTTCCAGACTATGTTCGGTTTCGTTCCTTGCTATGTCAACAGCCGTCTGACAGGTCGTGGCATCCCCGTTGCCTGTGAGGTGGATATTTATGGTGCCCTGTCTGAGTTCATCGGTACTTGCATCACACAGGATGCTGTTACCCTGCTTGACATCAACAACTCCGTACCTCGCGACATGTACGAGGAGAGCATCAAGGGTAAGAAGTTCGAGTGCGACACCTATACCGACAAGGAGATCTTCATGGGCTTCCACTGTGGTAACACCGCATCCTCAAAGGTTTGCAGTTGTCAGATGTGCTTCCAGCGTATCATGGCACGTGCATTGCCAGTAGAGGTAACCAACGGTACTTTGGAGGGTGACCTGAAGCCAGGTAAGGCAACTGTTTACCGTCTGCAATCAACCGCAGATACCAAGTTGCGCGCTTACATCGCCCAGGGTGAGATCCTGCCAGTAGCAACACGCTCATTCGGTAGCATCGGTACCTTCGGTATCAAGAACATGAGCCGTTTCTATCGTCACGTCCTCATCGAGAAGCACTACCCACACCATGCTGCTGTGATGTTCGAGCATGCAGGTAAGTATCTGTGGGAGGTCCTCAAGTACATGGGTATCCCCGTTGAGGAGATTGACTACAACTTCCCGAAGGGTGACTACTACCCCACTGAGAATCCATTTGCTTAATGCAAAGATACATAAAGAAAAGAGGATGCGCCATCGCATCCTCTTTTTATTTCTCTGATCTCCTAAATCTTAGAACGGCACTTTATCGTTACTCTCGTAGCCGAAGGGATTGGCATTAGGGTCGTTAGGCTGCTCACCATTGACTCGGCTACCGAGGATTTCTCCTCCATTATCTGCTCCCCCATCCTGCTTACGACGACCCAGATGACTGTCCTCTGGGTTCTCAAAACGGGTGAACTCACCACGGAAGGTCAGCAGCACATCACCTGTGGCACCCTTACGGTGCTTGGCAATAATGATCTGTGCCATGCCATGCAGGTCACGACCGTTATCATCCTGATAGATATGATAGTATTCCGGGCGATGCACGAAGAGTACCATATCCGCATCCTGCTCGATGGCTCCCGACTCACGCAAGTCAGAGAGTTGCGGACGCTTACCCTCTAATCCCTCACGGCTCTCCACGCCACGGTTCAACTGCGACAGGGCGATGATAGGGATATCCAACTCCTTCGCCAATCCTTTCAAGGAACGGCTGATGGTAGACACCTCCTCCTGACGACTGGAGAAACGCATACCGTTGGCATTCATCAACTGCAGGTAGTCTATCATGATGATCTTCACCCCATGCTCACGAACCAGTCGACGAGCCTTCGTACGCAACTCAAAGACGGAGAGTCCCGGGGTGTCGTCCACATAGAGCGGAGCCCCCAGCAGGTTATTGACACGCTTGTCCAAGCGGTCCCACTCGTCAGGGTGCAACTGACCGTTCAGTATCTTAGAGCCTTGTATCTCACAGACATTGGATATCAGACGGTTCACCAACTGCGTGTTACTCATCTCCAGCGAGAAGAAAGCCATCGGTACCTGATAGTCGGCAGCGATATTCTTCGCCATAGACAGGGCGAATGATGTCTTACCCATCGCAGGACGTCCAGCGATAATCACCAAGTCGGAAGGCTGCCAACCACTGGTGATATCGTCCAGTTTATGATAGCCTGTCGGTACACCCGTCAGACCGTCCTTATTCTGAGCAGCCTTCTGGATGACATCCACCGCATTCTTGATGACAGGGTCAATCTGCGTATAGTCCTTCTTCATATTCTTCTGAGAGAGTTCGAAGAGGGAGCCTTCCGCCTCCTGCATCAAGTCATCGATATCTATCGTCTCGTCGAAAGCCTTCGTCTCAATGAAACTGGCATACGATATCAACTGACGTGCAAGGAATTTCTGGGCGATGATACGGGCGTGATACTCGATATTGGCAGAGGAAGCCACCCGTGAGGACAGTTCCATCACATAGGCAGGACCACCCACATCCTCCAAGTCACCCTGCTTGGCAAGTTGCTCAGTCACCGTCCATACGTCAACAGGCTGTTCCCTCATCTCCAAGTCACGGATAGCCTCGTACACTTTCTGGTTGCGTGGCTCATAGAAACTCTCTGGATAGAGCATCTCACAGACGACAGTATAGGCATCCTTGTCAATCATCAAGGCGCCCAATACGGCACGTTCTATCTCCGTAGCCTGCGGCTGCACATGGGCATAGGTATTGTCTGTCTGTTGTGTGCGGCGCGTTCTGCGCTGGTTATTCTCGGGCATTTTTTCTTTCTTTTATGATTATACTATAGGTACTATAGGCATTATAGTTATTATAGTGCCTCACACTCCTTCAGCCATAGAGCGCTGGAGGCATCACTCGGCATGCGCCAGTCGCCACGCGGTGAGAGGCTGACACTACCCACCTTCGGACCGTCAGGCAGACATGAGCGTTTGAACTGCTGGTTGAAGAAACGGCGACAGAACGTAGTCAGCCATTTCTTAATGGTCTCCTTGTCATATTTGTCGGCAAAGGCACGCTTTGCTAAGAAGAATATTTTCTTAGGACGGAAACCGAAACGCAGGAAGTAATACAGGAAGAAGTCATGCAACTCATACGGTCCCACCAGGTCTTCTGTCTTCTGCTTGATATTACCTTCCGCATCGGCAGGAGTCAACTCCGGGGATATCGGTGTATCGATGATATCAAGCAGTGTCTCCTGCTGTGCCTTGAACTGCGGAAGACCAGCCACATAGCGAATCAGGTACTGTATCAAGGTCTTAGGGATACCAGCATTAACACCATACATTGACATGTGGTCACCATTATAGGTTGCCCACCCGAGTGCCAGTTCCGAAAGGTCGCCCGTTCCCACCACCATCGCATTGAGTTGGTTGGCAAGGTCCATCAGTATCTGGGTCCGCTCACGAGCCTGCGAGTTCTCATAGGTCACATCATGCTTCTTCATGTCATGCCCGATATCCTCGAAATGCTGGGTCACCGCCTTGGCAATGGATATCTCCATCTGTGAGATATTCAGGGTCTGCATCAGTGTCATGGCATTATCATGGGTACGGTCTGTCGTACCGAATCCCGGCATGGTCACTCCCACGATACCCTTGCGGTCGATTCCTAACTTATCGAAGGTACGGACACATACCAACAAGGCGAGTGTGGAGTCCAGTCCGCCACTGATACCTATCACCACATGCTGGCAGCGGGTATGCACCAGTCGCTTGGCGAGTCCTGCTGTCTGGATATTCAGGATCTCCTCACAGGTCGTCGCCATATCCTCATCCGTAGGAATAAAGGGATGCGGATTAACCGAGCGTAACATCTGGAAATCAGGCAGTTCCACGGGTCGACAGTCTATCACCACTGCCTTTGCCTCACGCTGTGCATTGATAAACGTAGAGTTCGTATGACGCTCTGTGCGCAATCGCTCGACATCGATCTGTGTCACCTGCATCTGTGGCTGGAAAGAGTAACGTTCTCCCTCCACCAACAGATGACCGTTCTCAAAGATCATCGCATTACCGCCATAGACGACATCCTGGGTGGACTCCCCAAAACCGCAGGAGGCATAGACATAGCCACTGATAGTACGTGCACTCTGCTGTGCCACCAGGGAGCGCAGGTAGTTATGCTTTCCTATCAGTTCGTCACTCGCCGAACAGTTCAGGATAATATCCGCTCCTGCCATCGTCAGGTTATTGCTGGGTGGCACGGGTGCCCACACGTCCTCACAAATCTCCACACCGAACTTCACGCCATCCGCCGTCTGGAATACCTTAGGCTCTGCGGACAAGTTGATATGGGCTCCTGCTATATACAGGTCTGTGGGATTCAAGTCCTGTGCCGAGGCGAACCAACGCTTCTCATAGAACTCGTTATAATTGGGCAGATAGGTTTTAGGAACCAGTCCCAGCAGGTTGCCACTCTGGATGACCGCGGCACAGTTAAGCAACAGTCCTCCTGCCTGCACAGGCATACCAATCACACAGATGACGTTCAGTTTACGCGTGAAGTCCAACAGCATCATCAGTCCCTCTTCTGCCTTCGACAGCAGCAGTTGCTCTTTGAAGAGGTCCTGACAACTATATCCCGTGATGGCAAGTTCCGGGAAACAGAGTATCTCGACACCCTGTCCCTCCGCATTGGCAATTAGTTTCTCGATCTCAAGCACGTTATACTCGACATCGGCAACTTTAACGGCAGGTACAGCGGCTGCCACCGTAATCAGTCCATGTTTCATATTCTTATTCTTTTCGTTATTTCGTTATCTCGGAATTGCATTAGTTCAAGGCTATGGAATCAACAGCGACGAGTCGCCATAACTCAGGAAGCGGAAGTCATGTGACAAGGCGTAGTCGTAGATACGGCGCCAGTCGCCCTTGACAAAGGCACTCACCAACAGCAACAGCGTGGACTGCGGCTGGTGGAAGTTGGTGACGAGCATCTTCACGATATGGTAGTCATAACCCGGGGCTATGATGATCTGCGTGGAGGAATGCAACACCGTCAGCGCATGACGGTCCATCCAGTCAAGCAATGCCTGAAGGACCACTCTTACATCCTCCTTCTTACCGTTTCCATCGTATGGCTCCCATTGGTTGACATGCAACTGCTCCTCTGTAAGGTCCGGGTTCTCCATCACTTTCAGTCCCATATAGTAGAGACTCTCCAAGGTGCGCACACTGGTGGTGCCGACGGCTATCGCCTGACCGTCATAGGCAATGAGTCGCTCGATGGTATGACGACGCACGGCGATATACTCGGTGTGCATCGGGTGCTCACCAATCGTCTCACTCTTCACGGGTCGGAATGTTCCGGCACCTACATGCAGTGTCAGTTCTTCCCGCTCAATACCATGGGCATCAAGGTCGGCAAGGACGCGTTCCGTGAAGTGCAGTCCTGCCGTAGGAGCGGCGACACTGCCTTTGATCTTCGAGTAGAC